>JBDRNF010000333.1:0-4587 GCA_043811435.1 Pseudomonadota bacterium | reverse complement strand
CAGTTCGCCATGATCGGGCTGGAGGTCGATGGCCGCCCGCTGCTGCGCGCCTATTCGATGGCGAGCGCCAATCACGAGGAGGCGCTGGAATTCTTCTCGATCAAGGTCGCCGACGGGCCGCTGACCTCGAAGCTGCAGAAGATCAGGGAAGGCGACACCATCCTGGTGGGGCGCAAGGCGACCGGTACGCTGGTCTCGGACAATCTGATCCCGGGCAAGCGCCTGCTGCTGCTGTCGACCGGAACCGGGCTGGCGCCGTTCGCGAGCCTGATCAAGGACCCCGACGTCTATGACCGGTTCGACAGCATCGTGCTGGTGCATGGTTGCCGGCAGGTGTCCGAGCTCGCCTATGGCGAAGAGCTGGTGGCAAGGCTGCGCGATGATGAATTGTTCGGGCCGCTGTTGAGCGAGAAGCTCTCGTATTATCCGACCGTGACCCGCGAGCCGTTCCGCAACCGCGGCCGCATCACCGACCTCATCACCTCGGAGCAGCTGTTCAACGACATCCACCAGCCCCCGCTCGACATCGAAACCGACCGCATCATGATGTGCGGCAGCCCCGGCATGCTGGAAGAACTGAAGGTGATGTTCGAGACCCGTGGCTTTCTCGAAGGCAGCCACAGCGAGCCCGGCCATTTCGTCATCGAGAAGGCGTTCGTGGAGCGTTAGATAATCCTTCTTGTTCAAAATGTTTCATCGTGCTGACAACTAATTGCTATCGCCCGCGACCGGCCACCCTCATTCTACCCTGACGGCCATTCCCCGGATCTTCTGGAATGGAAATTGCTTCGAGGAAAGACGAGGGATTTGAGCGATGGCGATGGATGAAATTGTCGACGGCCTTTCAGAGGTATCCTGCGACGTCCTGGTGATCGGCGGCGGCACCGCTGGGCCGATGGCGGCGCTGAAGGCGAAGCTCAAGAACCCGAAGGCCAACGTCGTCCTGCTGGAAAAGGCCAACGTGAAGCGCTCCGGCGCCATTTCGATGGGAATGGACGGGCTCAACAACGCGGTGATTCCCGGCTACGCCACGCCGGAGCAGTACACCAAGGAAATCACCATCGCCAATGACGGCATCGTCGACCAGAAGGCCGTCTACAAATACGCGGAGCGCTGCTACGGAATCATCGAGGAACTCGACAGTTTCGGCATCCGCTTCCTGAATAACGAGAACGGCGACTACGCCGTCAAGAAGGTGCATCATATCGGCACCTACGTGCTGCCGATGCCGAACGGCGAAACCGTCAAGAAGGCGATCTACCGGCAGCTGCGCCGCGCCCGCATCCTGATTTCCAACCGCTATATGGCGACCCGGCTGTTGACGGGCAACGACGGCCGCATTGCCGGCGCCATCAGCGTCAATACCCGCACCGCGGAAATCCTGGTGATCAAGGCCAAGGCGGTGATCCTGTGCATGGGGGCGGCCGGCCGGCTCGGATTGCCGACGTCCGGCTACATGTTCGGCACCTACGAGAACGCGGCGAATTCCGGCGACGGCTATGCGATGGCCTATCACGCCGGTGCGGCACTGGCGAACCTCGAATGCTTTCAGATCAATCCCCTGATCAAGGATTACAACGGCCCCGCCTGCGCCTATGTCGCGGGTCCGTTCGGCGCGTTCACGGCCAACAACGAGGGGGCGCGCTTCATCGAATGCGACTACTGGTCCGGCCAGATGATGCTCGAATTCTACAACGAGTTGCAGTCCGGCAAGGGACCGGTGTTCCTCAAGCTCGACCATCTGCATGAAGACACCATCAGCGAAATCGAGACGACCCTGCACAAGGTCGAGCGGCCGACGCGCGGCCTGTTTCATGAAGGACGCAACACCGACTACCGGCAGGAGCCGATCGAGATGCACATCTCGGAGATCGGATTCTGCTCGGGACACAGCGCGTCCGGCGTGTTCGTCGACGAGTTTGCGCGGACCACGGTGCCCGGCCTCTACGCCGCCGGCGACATGGCCAGCGTCCCGCACAACTACATGCTCGGCGCCTTCACCAACGGATCGGTCGCCGGCGAGGACGCGATGGAATATGCCGACAACACCGATTTCGCCAAATTCGATGCCGCCGACATCGAGAAGGAGCGGGAGCGGGTGCTGGCGCCGACCAGGCGCGAGGATGGCATCCCGCCGAACCAGATCGAATACAAGGCGCGGCGGCTGGTGAACGATTATCTGCAGCCGCCGAAAGTCACCCGGAAGTTCGAACTTGGCCAGCGTCGCCTCGGCGAGGTGCGCGAGGACATGGAAACCCGGATGATCGCCCGCAACGCCCACGAATTGCTGCGCGCGCTGGAGACGCAGTCGATCGTCGATTGCGCCGACATGGCGGCGCACGCGTCGTTGTATCGCACCGAAAGCCGCTGGGGCCTCTATCACCTGCGCACGGACTATCCCGAAAAGGATAACGAAAACTGGTTCTGCCATTCTCTGCTGAGCAAGAAGGACGGCCGGATGAGCAGCGAGAAGCGCGCCGTCGAGCCCTACATCGTTCCGATCGGAGAAGATGAAAAGGACCTCTACGACAAGCAGCGCGTCCGCGCCAGCGCCTGATATCAGCAGCAATATTCCCGGATTGGAGCCGATCGATGCCCCTCGCAAGTTACCAGACCTCCGTTCCCGTCACCGTCGACGACGCCAAGTGCATCGCCGACAAGGGCTGCACGGTATGCGTCGACGTCTGCCCGCTCGACGTCCTGCGCATCAGCGACATGACCGGCAAGGCCTTCATGGCCTATGACGAATGCTGGTACTGCATGCCGTGCGAGGCCGATTGCCCGACCGGGGCCGTCACGGTCAACATCCCCTATCTGCTCAGGTGAGTCATGGCTGATCCGTTCGAATCCTACGACGATCTCGAGGACATCGATGATCGCCTGCATGCCGCCGATCCCGGCGAGCGCCGGGTCGCGATCATCGCGCTGGGGCACAGCGGCGATCCGGCCGCGGTCGCGCATCTCGATCGCATGACCTCGGATCCGGATCCGGGGGTGCGCCAGCAGGTGGCGCTGGCGCTCGGCGAATTCGACGGCCCGGAAGCGGCAGCGGCGCTCGTCAAGGTCCTGATCGACCCGGAACAGGCGGTGGCGAATGCCGCGGCCGACAGCATGGCGGAACTGAAAGACCCGGGCTGCGCCGATGCCATCCTGCCGCTGGTGGGCCATGCCCACGCCTTCGTGCGGATGGCAAGCTTGCGGGCGCTGAAGGAGTTGCGGCGCAAGGATACGCTGAAGCCGGCGCTGGATGCGCTGCGCGATGCCGATGCGGCGGTGCGCGTACAGGCCATCGGCGTGATCGGATTTCTCAAGATGGAAGAATCCATTCCGGCGCTGACCGCGGTGACTGGTGATGCCGATGCGCATGTGCGCCGGGCGGCGGTAAGCGCGCTGGCGTTTTCCCACATGAAGCCCGCGGCCGAATCGATCACGCGGGCGCTCGCCGATACCGACTGGATGGTGCGCGAGGTCGCGGCCGAGACCCTGGGCACCAACGCCAACGGGATGCATGCCGCGGACGCGCTGATCAACGCATTGGCTGACGAGTTCTGGCAGGTTCGGCTGAAGGCGGCCCGAAGTCTCGGCAAGATGAAGGTGGCGCGCGCCGTTGCCGCGATCGGCAGCTGCATCTCGCATCCGCAGGCCAACCTGCGCAAGGAAGCCGCAGCCGCGCTCGGCGAAATCGCCGACCCCGGCGGCCGCAAATTCCTCGAGCCCGTTCTCGACGACCCCGATCCCGAGGTCCGCAAGAATTCGCGATGGGCGATGCAACAGATCGTGGCGAGGAAGGGCGCGCTGGGACAGTAAAGCCCAGTCCGGGGGCGCCGGTTCAAATGGACCGCAGCGCTTCCGAAGCGATCCCCTAGCGAAACAGCATCACCGGAACCCTGCACGATCGGATCATTTCCGTGGTCGTGCTGCCGATGATCAGATTGCGCAGCCGGGTATGGCCGTAGGCTCCCATGACCAGAAGGTCGATTTGCTGGGCCTCCACATATTCGACGATGGCTGCATCGGGCTGCCCTTTGACCAATTTGGCCTCGACGGAATATCCGGCATCGCGCAAGCGCTTGCTGGCGTCTCCGAGGGCGTCCTGCGCCGCGGCGGTCTCAGCGCCAACCGTCAGCAAATGGCATTGCAGACCGGGGAAAAGCGAGCCGCGCGCGATGTGATCGACCGCCTTCTGGCTGCTGGGTCCGCCGTCGAATGCGACGAGGAAGCGCCTGACGTCCTGAAAGGAACGGGAGGCCACGAATACGGGTTTTTGGCTTGCGCGGACGATACGCTCGAGGTTCGAGCCGAGATGGAGCCTGGCGAAGTCGGCGGCTTCGCCGCGCTTGCCGACGATGACGAGGTCGGCATCCACTTCGAGTTCATTCACGGTCTCGACGAGATCGCCGTGGCGAAGCTTGGTGGAGACGTCACGGATGCCGGCCGCAAGCAGCCTGGCCTTGGCCTCGATCAGGATGGCACGGCCTCGCTTTTGCGACAGCTTTGCCTTCTGCTCGTCCAGCGAAGCGAGCTCCGCAAGCAGATTGTCCCGCGCGTCGACGTCGAGGTTGCCGCTGAAATCCGCCGGCGCGCTGG
>JBDRNF010000332.1:0-37002 GCA_043811435.1 Pseudomonadota bacterium | reverse complement strand
ACCACGTGGTGCGCTTCTGCGACTTGGACGTCGGTCTGATCGACCACCGCGGCCTGTTCACCCGGTTCGCTCCGCTACGTGAGAGCTCCCGCGCCCCGGGTGAACAGCCCGCTAAACCCAAACTGTCGGGGATCATGCCGGTCTAAAATGTCGACAATCATTCCGGTTGAACAGGCGCATTCCACTGATAGCGAGTTTGCTGAGACGCCCCCCACCCCCGACCCCTCCCCGCCACGCGCAAGGGCGCGTGGAGGGAGGGGAGCGAAGCATCAGCAATGCGTGCGTCTTCAGCTTGCTACTCAGGTGCTCTCGGCGCGGGGCGAAACCGCCGCCGAGCCGGGCGAGGCGAGAATGCTCAGCGCGACATCTCCGACGGCAAGTGGATCCGCCTTGCGGCCGGAGCCCAGCGCCAGTTCCATGGTGAACGCGCCGAGCTCGCACATCACCTGCGATGCGACGTCGCCGGAGCCGGTGAATTCGTTCGCGAGGTATTCGAACTGCGAACGAGCCTGACGCAGCGTGGCCTTCGGCACCACCACGTCGGCTTCTCCGACGGCACGATTTCGCTCCCCCGGCGGCGTCGCGTTCGACCGCGCCCCTGCCTCCCCGTCCGGTTCGGGTGTTGCTGGAGTCGAATTCCCGGTGCCGTCCTGGAACTCATTGCCCTGGTTCTTGAGATCGGCAATGCGGTCGAATGCCGAACGGAGTTCGGCGCGTTTGGCTTCGAGGCCGGCAACCTTTGCTATCAGGGCGTCGCGCTCCCGCTCGGAAACGACGCGAAGGGCGGCGAGTTCGTCGCTGCTTACCTTGAGCCGGGCCGCGAGGTCGTGACGTTCGCCGGCAAAGCCAAGGCGCAGCTGGGACAACTCCAGTTCGTGCGCCTTCGACTGTTCCGCCAGTTGCCGGCGAAGCTGGTCGAGCTCCTCACCGCGCCGCTCGACCACCGCCGCGAATCCCACGCGTTCGCCGTCGAAGGCCGCGGTCAGCGTCTCGCGCTCGCGATCGAACGTAGCGCGAAGATCGGCCAGGGCCTGTTGCTGCGACTGCGATGCTGTGGCGAGCGCGTCGCGCTCGCGGTCCAGATTACCTTGAAGCTCCAATACCTCGGTTTCCCGCGCCTGCAGCGCGGCCTTCAAGGCATCGCGTTCATTCATGATCGATGCCAGGATATTGTGGTGCCCGTCGACGTCATGCCGGAGCGCTTCGCACTCGGCTTCCAGCGTGTCGGTATGCTCGGCGATGGTTTCGTACTTGTAGCGCCAGATCTGCTCTTCATCCTGTGCCGCGACCAGGCGGGCCGACAGGGTTTCGAGCCACACGGCCGCATGGTGCAGGAAGTTCGCATTGTGCCCGACTTGCATCATGTCGGCGAAGCGCCGGAGAAAATGCGCCGTCTCCGCGACATTGGGCGTCTCAGGCGTCATGGAAGTGTCGGTCATGAAGCGTGCTTTCGTGAAGCGCCGGAGCGCCATGGCCAAAACTTCGGGATCACGATCCCGGAACTCGATCGGGCGACCAGACTCGCGGGTGTTCTCTAGATCGGCGGCGGCAAAAATAGGGCGTCGGCATCGAATCCGTTAGTTCTCTAAACGCCGGTGTACGATTCGGCGAGAGCCGATGGCGGACAGGCAGCCGTAGAGTCGAGGACCTTATCGCGCCATTGCGAACAAAGCGGGAATCAGTGACGGTCGAATCATCACAAGGACGATCCGGACGTGCCAGCCGCGGCGAGCTACCTCGAAAGCCTCAATCCAGAGCAGCGCCGGGCCGTCGAGCACGGCGTTGGGCTCGGGCGTGACGGCAGGCCGGCTTCGCCGCTATTGGTGATCGCAGGCGCCGGTTCCGGCAAGACCAACACCCTGGCGCACCGGGTCGCCCATCTGATCGTCAACGGCGCCGATCCCAGGCGCATTCTGCTGATGACATTTTCGCGACGGGCCGCCGCCGAAATGAGCAGGCGCGTCGAACGCATCGCCCGAAAGGTGCTGGGCGACAGGGCCGGGGTCATGACCGACGCGCTGCAATGGGCCGGCACCTTCCACGGCATCGGCGCGCGGCTGCTGCGCGACTATTCGGATCAGATCGGCCTCGATCCCGCCTTCACCATCCATGACCGCGACGATTCCGCCGACCTGATCAACCTGATCCGGCATGACCTCGGCTTCTCCAAAACCGCGAGCCGGTTTCCGACCAAAGGCACCTGCCTTTCGATCTACTCGCGATGCGTCAATGCCGAGGCGCCGATCGAGCAGGTTCTGGGCGGCTCGTTCCCCTGGTGCGCCGGATGGGCGGCCGAACTGAAGGAATTATTCGCAGGCTACGTCGAGGCCAAGCAGCGGCAGAACGTGCTCGATTATGACGATCTCTTGCTCTACTGGGCGCAAACGATGAACGATCCCGGCCTTGCCCGGGATATCGGAGGCCGGTTCGACCACGTGCTGGTCGACGAGTACCAGGACACCAATCGGCTGCAGTCCTCGATCCTGCTGGCACTGAAGCCTGACGGTCACGGGCTGACGGTGGTCGGCGACGACGCCCAGTCGATCTATTCGTTTCGCGCCGCGACCGTGCGCAACATTCTCGACTTTCCCGGCCAATTCAGTCCACCGGCCGACATCGTCACGCTGGACCGCAATTACCGCTCGACCCAGACCATCCTTGCCGCCGCCAATGGCGTCATCGACCTCGCCCGCGAACGCTTCACCAAGAACCTGTGGACCGACCGCACATCCGGCATCAAGCCACAACTGGTCACCACCCGCGACGAAACCGACCAGGCCCGCTGCATCGTCGAACAGGTGCTGGAGAACCGCGAATCCGGCATCCTCCTGAAGCAGCAGGCCGTGCTGTTTCGAACCTCCAGCCACAGCGGATCGCTGGAGATCGAACTGACCCGGCGCAACATTCCCTTCGTCAAGTTCGGCGGCCTGAAATTTCTCGATGCCGCCCATATCAAGGACATGCTGGCGCTGTTGCGGTTCGTCGAGAACCCGCGCGACCGCGTCGCTGGTTTCCGGTTGATGCACCTGATCCCGGGGGTCGGCCCCGCTTCGGCGCAGAAGGTTCTCGATATCATGGCCGGCAGCGCCGATCCGATTGCGGCGCTCGGGCTGGCGCCCGCGCCTCCCCGCGCCGGCGACGACTGGACCCATTTCATCGGCGCCATCGCCGACATCGGCTGCTCCGATTGGCCGGCCGACATCGAACGCGCGCGGCTGTGGTACGAGCCGCATCTCGACCGCATCCATGAAGATGCCGAGACCCGCCGCGCCGACCTGATCCAGCTCGAACAGATCGCCAGCGGATATCCGTCGCGCGAGCGCTTCCTCACCGAGCTGACGCTCGACCCGCCCGATGCGACCAGCGACCAGGCCGGCGTGCCGCTGCTCGACGAAGATTACCTTGTTCTCTCGACCATCCACTCCGCCAAGGGCCAGGAATGGAAATCGGTCTACGTGCTCAACGTGGTCGACGGCTGCATGCCGTCGGACCTCGGCGCCGGAACCAGCGCGGAGCTCGAAGAGGAACGCCGTCTGCTCTATGTCGCGATGACCCGGGCCAAGGACGACCTGCATTTGATGGTGCCGCAACGCTTCTTCACCCACGGCCAGAGCGCGCAAGGCGACCGTCACGTCTATGCCTCGCGGACCCGCTTCATTCCGGACCGGCTGCTCCATCTGTTCGAAAGGACGGCCTGGCCGCTGGCGGCGGCTGGAGCCGCGGCACGTTCCGCCGCTGGCGGCCCGCGCATCGACGTCGGCGCCCGCATGCGCGGCATGTGGCGCTGACGCTGGTTCTTGCGCCTACGTCCTGCGTTCCAGCATGGCCCTGAAATCGGCGCGGGCGCGTTGCGCCTCGCCGCGCGCGGTGTCCGACGCATCGCCGAGACCGAAATAGCCGTGGATCAGGCCGGCGCCGTGATGATATCTGGTGGGGACGCCGGCGGCGGCCAGCGCATCGGCATAGGCCTTGCCCTCGTCGCGCAGGGGATCGAACCACGCCGTGCAGACCACGGCCGGCGCTACCCCCGCGAGGCTTTTGGCGCGCAGCGGCGAAACCCGCCAGTCCATGCCATGCCCGGCGTCGTCCAGATAATGACCGCAGAACCATTGCATTACCGCGCGCGACAGGAAATAGCCTTCCGCGTTTTCAGCGCGTGAGGCAAAGCGTGCGTTCTCCGCTGCATCCGCGAAACCTCCCACGACATCGGTAACGGGATAGACCAGCAATTGCGCGGCGAGCCCGATCCCGGCATCGCGGCAGGCGATCGCGACCGTCGCCGCCAGATTGCCGCCGGCGCTGTCTCCGGCCACGCCAACCCGCGCGCTGTCACCGCCGAATTCGGCGATTCGCGCGAACACGTCGCGCACGGCGGCAAAGGCGTCCTCGAACGCGCCGGGAAAGCGCGTTTCCGGCGGGCGCCGGTAATCCACCGAGACCACCACGGCGCCGGTCTCAATCGCGAGCAGGCGGGCCTGCCGGTCATGGGTTTCGAGATCGCCGGCGACCCAGCCGCCACCGTGAAAAAACACCACGGTCGGCGATTTCGCATCCGATACACGGTAGACCCGTGCGGCGAGTTGTCCGGCCGAGCCCTTCACTTTCGTATCGAGCGCGCTGGCGACCGGCGGTGGCGGCACCGCCGCGCGCGCGGCGGCGAGCGCGCGGAGCGCATCGCGGGCGCTCTGCGGCGTCATCGTCTCGGGATCACGCAGCGGCAGTTTTGGAATGATCTCGGCAATGACGGGATCGAGCGGCGTGATCATGGCGTCCTCCTGGCAGGAATTTTGCGCCAGCATAGGTTCCGTTCACTGCCCCGGCAACGCTCCGGTCCCGCCGCGCCGCATGGGAGGCCACCGAAAACGACGAATTGAAAAAGCCGCCAGAGAATGCTGGGGTGGCGCTTCGCAAGGTCGCAGCAAGCGACCGGCAGGGAGACGACGCGCCATGACGGCCGACAGCGCAATCCAGCGGGCGCGCCCGCCCGAAACGGAAACGACTTTCGATGCCGTCGTCGTCGGCGCGGGCTTTGCCGGGATGTACATGCTGCACCGGCTGCGCGGGCTCGGCTTCTCGGCCCGGGTGTTCGAGGCCGGCAGCGGCGTCGGCGGCACCTGGTACTGGAACCGCTATCCGGGCGCGCGTTGCGACGTCGAGAGCATGCAGTACTCGTTTTCGTTCTCGGAGGAACTGGACCAGGAGTGGAACTGGTCGGAGAAGTATTCGCCGCAGCCTGAAATTCTCGCCTACGCCGACCATGTCGCCGACCGTTTCGATCTTCGCCGCGACATCGTGTTCGATACGCGCGTCACCGCGGCGACGTTCGACGACAGCGCAAAATGCTGGCGCATCGAGACCAATCGCGGCGACCAGGTCCTGGCGAAATTCTGCATCATGGCGGTCGGCTGCCTGTCGGCGCCGAACCGTCCGGCATTCCCCGGCATGGCGGATTTTCGCGGGCCGATCTACCATACCGGGGAATGGCCGCACGAGGGTGTCGACTTCAGCGGCCTGCGCGTTGGCGTGATCGGCACCGGCTCCTCGGCGATCCAGTCGATCCCGATCATCGCGCAGCAGGCGGCTCACCTCACCGTGTTCCAGCGCACCGCGACCTGGTCGGTGCCCGCCCGCAACGAGCACCTGACGCCGGAATATCTGCGGGCGGCCAAGGCCGAATATCCGGCGCTGCGGGCCAAGGCGCGCGGACGCCCGACCGGGTTTTATTTTCCGTTCAACATGAAGCCGGCGCTGCAAGCCGCCCCCGAAGAGCGCGAGCGATTATATGAGGAAGCCTGGGTCCGCGGCGGCCTGCCGTTCCTCGGCGCCTTCGGGGATCTGTTGTTCGAGAAGGCCGCCAACGACACCATCGCCGATTTCGCCCGCCGCAAGATCCGCCAATTGGTGAAGGACCCCGCCACGGCCGACCTGCTGTGTCCGGACAACGTGTTCGGCTGCAAGCGGCTCTGTGTCGATACCGCGTATTTCGAGACCTACAATCTGCCGCACGTCAAACTGGTCGATGTTTCGAAGACTCCGATCGAGCGCTTCACCGCCGATGGCATCGAGGTCGATGGCGTCGAATATCCGCTGGACGCCGTGGTCTGCGCCACCGGTTTCGCCGCCATGACCGGATCGTTCGACAAGATCAGGATTACCGGCCGCAATGGTCTGACGCTGGCCGAGAAATGGCGGGCCGGCCCGCGCGCCTATCTCGGGGTCGCCTCGGCTGGTTTCCCGAACCTGTTCACCATCA
This sequence comes from Pseudomonadota bacterium, assembly GCA_043811435.1. Classification (GTDB taxonomy): domain Bacteria; phylum Pseudomonadota; class Alphaproteobacteria; order Rhizobiales; family Xanthobacteraceae; genus Bradyrhizobium. The sequence goes on along the minus strand of JBDRNF010000332.1, from coordinate 30,749 downwards.
CCGGCCCCGGCAGTCCTTCGGTGCTGGCCAGCATGATCCAGGCGATCGAGCAGCATGTCGACTGGATGGCGGACTGCATGGCCCACCTGCGCGACATCGGGGCGGCAACCATCGAGCCGGCCCTTGAGGATGAGGACGCCTGGGTCGAGCACGTCACCGAGGTGTCGACGGTCTCGCTGCGCTCGACCTGCAGTTCCTGGTATGTCGGCACCAACATCCCCGGCCGTCCCAGGGTCTTCATGCCCTATATCGGCGGCTTTCCAGTCTATGTGCAGAAGTGTAACGAAGTCATGAGCGGCGGCTTCGAAGGCTTTGTCATCGAAGGCGCTGCGGCCAGCAACGCCGAGCCGAAAGTGCGCCTGACCGAACGCTGGCGGGTGCCGATCGACATCGACGTCATCTCGCCGGCGGCGGTGGCGGCACGGCGGGTGCCCGTGGTGTGAGGGGTCGGCCCTAGAGCGCGATGAGATTAGGTTGCTGGAGCGGCACCGGAGTTCACCTCTCCCTTCGGGAGAGGTCGGCGCGTAGCGCCGGGTGAGGGATTACGGTCTCTCGTTAGGCCAGCCCCCCTCACCCGATTTGCTGCGCAAATCGACCTCTCCCCGCTGGGGAGAGGTAAGCAGAATCCGCGGACGACCGATTCAACTAAAAGCCAACTCGCTCTAGACTAGCTCTACGGCTTTCCCACCGCGGGGTTGATGGCCAGAGACGCTCCGGCGACGCCGCCGGCTTCGTAGGCCGTCATGGACACCGTGCGGGCAGTGCTGCGCGCGGCCCGTAAATTCAAGCCGAGCTTGCCGAACTCGTCATCGACGACCGAAGCCTTGAGCACGACGAGCCCGCGCCCGGTGCTTTGATTGACCTGATCGCGGGCGGCCTTCATGGCTGTCAGCTTCTCCGCGATGGAGGCGACCATTCCCAGCGCGAACGAGGCGTTGGCCAGATGCCGCTGATTGTGCCGAAATCGGGCATAGCCTGACGTGGTCTTGTAGCGGCCGAGCTCGGAGCGGACGGCGGCGTCGATCAGTTCGGCCAGATAGTGCGCGACTTCGATGTCCGCGCGCAGGCCGAAGAACACATAGCGGCTCTCGCCCGCCTCGTTCTTCTCGCGCCAGACCCGGCAGTCGCAGAAATTCGCGATGGCGCCGATGCAGTCGTCGAGCGGGATCCGCTTCCTGCGGTAGGTTTCATACACCCGCCGCTCGCAGGGCGCCTCGCGAATGTCGATGTCGGTCAGCGACAGGTCGTAGCGGTCGAGCATCTCGGCGACCTTGGCAGCGGCCGACAGCGCCTCGTCCTCGGTGCAGCCATTGTCGATGGTTTTTGCACGCAGCGCCTGGATGCGCGTCTTGAGCTTGTCGAGTTCGGCGAGATTGGGATGTTGGTTCACTGACAGCTTGTCCAGGAAGGCCCGGCCGAATTGATGCCCGGGGCGCGGTGGCATTGCGGAGAGAAGTAATCCTCAATCCCCATTTATGTACAACGTGTTTTCATTTCACTGGGGTGGAAATCCACGGCTTTGGCTACAGCCAATGCCCCATCAGATGGCGGCCCGTTCAATTTCCTGCCCGTCCGTGCGCGCACCGGCTACGGCGGGTTCGAAAGCCAATTCGCCCCCCGGAGTGACGGCATGGATCAAAACTCAAGGGGGGCGTTGTCGACGACCTCCTTCATGACGAAGAACGTTCGGGTCTGCCGAACGCCCGGCAGCGCGATCAACTGATCGCCATGAATCCGGTTGAAGTCCGCCATGTCTGCGACCCTGATCTTCAGGAAATAATCGAAGTCCCCGGCAACCAGGTGACAATCGAGTATGAATTTCAGTTTCGCGACGGCCTTCTCGAACGCCGCGAAACTCTCCGGCGTCGAGCGATCGAGAACGACGCCGACCATTACCAGCGCCCCTCTGTCGACCTTATGCGGCACAATCATCGCGCGAACCTGCTTGATGCAGCCTTGCTCGAACAGCGACTGGGTCCGGCGGTGACATGTTGCCGGACTGACATCGACCAGTTGTGCCAGTTCGGCGTTGGAGAGCCGGCCATTGCCCTGAAGCAGGCGCAGCATCTTCAGGTCGATCCGATCGAGTTTCCTGTGCACGGAAGATTCTTCCATTATTTGGCTGTAAATCCGAAGACTTTGGCCATTCCTATATACGACTTGCTCAAGTGGAGCAATTTTTTGGCTCACTTCGAGAGCACCTCTCTCGCTGAGAATGTTAGTTTCCGGCGCATCGGAGCTAGAGACAGAAGGGCACCTTGCATGCTGGCGAAATTCGAACGCTATCCCCTCACTTTCGGACCTACGCATATCGAGAAGCTGGAGCGCCTCGGCGCGCATCTGGGCGGCAAGGTCGAGCTCTACGCGAAACGCGACGACTGCAATTCGGGACTGGCTTTCGGCGGCAACAAGCTGCGCAAGCTCGAATACATTATTCCCGATGCGATTGCCTCCAACGCCGACACCCTGGTCTCGATCGGCGGAGTGCAGTCAAACCACACGCGCATGGTTGCCGCCGTTGCAGCGAAGATCGGCATGAAATGCCGGCTCGTCCAGGAAAGCTGGGTGCCGCACGAGGATGCCGTCTACGATCGGGTCGGCAATATCCTCCTGAGCCGGATCATGGGCGCCGATGTCGAAATGGTCGACGAAGGGTTCGACATCGGCATCCGGGAAAGTTGGGAAGCGGCGATCGCGGACGTGAAGGCCAAAGGCGGCAAGCCCTATGCGATCCCGGCGGGCGCCTCGGTGCACAAATATGGCGGCCTTGGCTATGTCGGCTTTGCCGAAGAAGTCCGCGCGCAGGAGAAGGAACTCGGTTTTGCCTTCGACTACATCGTCGTCTGCACGGTCACCGGTTCGACCCATGCCGGCATGCTGGTCGGCTTCGCCAAGGACGGCCGCGAGCGCAAGGTGATCGGCATCGATGCGTCTTTCACTCCGGCGCAGACCAGGGCGCAGGTGCTCGAGATCGCACGGAACACCGCCGACCTCGTCGAACTCGGCCGGGAAATTGTCGAACAGGATGTCGTTCTGATCGAGGATTACGCCCACCCCGCCTATGGCGTTCCGTCGCAGGAAACGAAGGAGGCTATCCGCCTGTGCGCCCGCCTCGAAGGCATGATCACCGATCCTGTCTATGAAGGCAAATCCATGCAGGGCATGATCGATCTCGTGAAGAAGGGCTATTTTCCGGAAGGATCGAAGGTTCTCTACGCCCATCTTGGCGGCGCACCGGCGATCAACGGTTACGCCTATGCGTTCCGCAACGGCTGAGCGATGGACATTGAAATTCAAAGCCTCGAGAGCGGACTCATGGGTAGGCCCACAGGGCTGGCCTGTTAGCTCGTCTCTCGGAATTGCGGGATGCCTTTGCCCGGACCTATCGGGGATAGCCGAGCGCTGCTCCGATCGTTCGCGCAGCCTCCATCACGTGAACGGCGCATTCCTTGATCTGCTTTCGCTTGATGCGCGTGTCGGGGCCGGACATGCCGATCGCTCCGACAAGTTCGCCGGACCGGCCCACGATCGCGCAGGCGCAGGCGGCGATACCCTCCCGCCACTCGCCATGCAGGACCGATGAATAGCCCTGCGAACGCGCCAGTGCGATGTCCTCACGCAACTCCTCGATCGTGGTGCGCGTCGTATCGGTATAACGCCGCAGATGCGGCCGGAAGCGCTCCAGATAGTCATCCGGCAACTGAGCGAGCATGGCCTTCCCGGTCGCCATGGTAAAGGCGGGCGCGCGCATGCCGACGCTGGTGTGAGCACGGATGTGGTGGGCACTTTCGATCTTGTCGACGTAAACGACTTCCGTGCCCTCCAGAATGGAGAGATGGACGGTTTCGCCGGTTACCTTGGCGAGCTTCGCCATGGCAGGACGCGCGATCTTGATGAGGTCCATCCGGTGGATGACGTGAGTACCGAGAACCCAGATCTTGGTGGTGAGTTCATAAGTGCTGTGCGGCAGAATCTGGCGCACATAGCCCTGCGACTGCAAAGTCGCCAGCAGCCGATGCACGTTGCTTTTGGTGAACTTCAGCTCGTTGGCCAGATCCGTGACGCCGCGAGGCTGATCGCTCAGCGCAAGGGTCTCGAGAAGACGGAGTCCTTTGATAAAGGCCTTGTCCATTCACCGGCCAGAAGCGATTGAGCTGTCTTCAAACATGATTGCAGACCAGTTGCCGGCTATGATGACAGGATTTGATCCCGATCCTTGCAGACCGGGACCACCAGATCAATAGGCAGCACTATTGGGCCAACAGCGCATTCAGTTTCTCTTGCCCATACTCTTCGTTGGTCGAATTTCCCGCCGGCGACTTGGCGCCCCAGTAATCGGGGCTCCATTCGATCGCCTTCGCAACGTTGTCCGGGTTGTTTGCCCAATAGCGGGCGATCTTCTTGTCGGTCGCCGCCTCGAAGACGACAGACGAGGGAAGCGCGACCGGGAACGTCGACGTCAGCTGCGCGGCCCGCTTGGGATCAAGACGCCAGGACAGCAGTTTCAGGGCGTTGTCGTAATTCGGCGCCCCCTTCGGGATCGAGAAGAAATCGTAATAGATGAAGCCCTGGTTGAACGTCAGATCGATCGGCGCGCCTTCCAGAGCGAGCTTGCTCATCGAACCGGTATAGGCCTGGCACATGTCTGCCTCGCCATCGAGGAGGAGTTGCGGCGGCTGCGCCGACGTCGTCCACCATTTGACGATGTGGGGCTTGATCTCCTTGATCTTCTTCAGCGCCCGTTCCATGTCGATGGGATACAGCTTGCTCTTGTCGACCCCATCGGCCATCAGCGCGGCCTCGAACACGAAACGCGGCCAGGCAGGCATGCAGCGGCGGCCGGGAAATTTCTTCACGTCCCAGAAATCGGCCCAGCTCGACGGCACCTTGTCGCCCTTGTACTTGTCCTTGTTGTAGACGAGGCCGACGCCGATCACCTGCAATGCGACGCCCTTCTTCCGCTTCAGGTTGTCCGGCATGGCCGCGAGGGTCTTTTTCGCCGGTTCGGACAGCTTCGAATAGTCGATATCGGCCAGGCAGCAGTCACCGAGCAACCTGGTTTCCTGGTCGAAGATGAAGGTGAGATCCCATTGCGCCTTTCCGGCTTCGGCCTGCGCCTTGATCCGCGGACCGCTGCGGGCTTCCTGAACGGTGACGACCTTGATGCCGGTCTCCTTTTCGAACGGATCATACATCACCTTGCGCAGGGCATCGCCGTATCCACCGCCCGGATCCTGCATGATAACGACGCCGCCCTGCGCGGCGGCGAGACCTGTCCCCATCGCGATGAACGCGACCGAGGCCAGTGCGGAAGCCGAAAGTCTGAAGCGCTTCATTCCCAGCATTTTTTGTTTTCTCCTCTTGAGTTCTTCTTCATGTCGCCTTTTGCGACGTTGCGAGCACTGGCCGCGCGAGGAACAGTCCTCCCACGACCAGCAGCACCTCCAGCGTCGAGACCACCGCCAACACCGGATTGAGCCGATAGTTGATGTCGCCCCAAAGCATCAGCGGAAGCGTTTTCAGTTCTGCACTCGACAGGAACAAGGTCAGCACCAGTTCATCGAACGAATGCAGGAAGGCAAAGAATGTTGCCGCCGCCAGACCCGGCGCGATCGCCGGAAGGGTCACCAGCCGAAACACGGTCAGCGACGATGCGCCGTGGACGGACGCCGCCTGCTCGAGCCGCGGATCGACGCCTTGCAGAGCGGCCGACAGGATCACCACGACAATCGGCAGACCGCCGATCGCATGGGCCGCGGCAAGACCGAAGACGGATCCGACCAGATCGAAACGCAGGAAAAGCGTGTAGAGCGACAAACCGAGCACGACGGGAGGAACGATGATGGGGCTCACGAGAAGCAGCATGATCGTGGATTTTCCACGAATATTGCTCCTGACGATCCCAAGCGCCGCAGACGTGCCCAGCGCAACCGCAATGAAGGCCGAAACCGCCGCGATGATCGACGATGTCCAGAACGCCCGCATCCAGTTCGAATCCGAGAAGAACTGCTCGTACCAGCGCAGCGAAAGGCCCGGTGGCGGGAACGTCAGGTAACTTGCGCTGCTGAAGGAAATGATCATCACCACGATGATCGGCAGAATGAGAACGGCCACCACCAGGCCGCCCATCAGCCTGACCGTCCACTTGCCGCAACCCGCAGGCAGACGGCTGAACAGCCGCAACAATGGCCATCCGATCAGGTCCGCGACGGAGTCGCCGAAAGTGCGGCGGCTCCTGCCGATCGTGGCGGCGGGTGCAGCGGTCTTCGGCTTCGTCTCGGTCAGCTTGCGCCCGCCCCAGATGAATTCCAGGCCCAGAAAATGACCGGCGACGGCAACCACCAGCAAGGTGATGGCAAGCAACACGACACCGAGCGCCTGGAGAAACCCTTCCGATGTCACGGAATCCGCCTGCTGCGTGATGTGCATGGCGAACATCTGGTCGCCCGGCCCACCCAGCAGCGTCGGTGTGATGAAGAATCCGATCGCGGCCACGAACACCAGCAGGAAGCCGGCGCCGATGCCGGGCAGGGTGAGCGGCAACAGCACCCGCCAGAATACGGCGATAGGCCCCGCTCCGCTCGCGAGGGCGGCCCGTATCAGGCCCTGATCGAGCCGCGCCACGCTGGAGTAAATGGTAAGCACCATCAGGGGCAGAAGCACGGCCGTCATGCCGAGCAGGACGGTGCCGCGATTGAACAGAAGCTGCACCGGCTCGCTCAGGATGCCGATGGAAACCAGCATCTTGTTCAGCGGCCCATTGCGGCCCAGAAGCACCATCCACGCATAGGTACGGATCAGGATCGCGATGAAATAGGGCAGCACGATCGCCGTCGCGATCAGGGCGCGGGCGATGCCGCGGCTGCGATGAATGAGAAGCGCGGTCGGATAACCAAACAGCAGACACAGGCAGGCGACCGTGACCGAGATCTGCATGGTCCGCACCAGCGATTCCCAATAAAGCGGCACCGCGAACACCCGCTGGAAATAGACCAGCCATGTCGGCCCGCTCAGGCTGATACGGACGAGGTCGATCAGCGGCAGCAGGTAGATAAAGGACAGGAACGCCACCGCCGGAAGCAGCAGCAGGGCCGGATTCTTGAGTCGCTCGATCAGGCTTCGGCTTGCCGCACGCGGCGGTTCCAGTCCGATGGAAGCCGCCGTCATGTCAGCACCCAGCAGTCTTCGGTGCCCCAGCTCACATGAAGACGATCCCCGACATTCGGCAGGGGTCGAGCGGCCGTGTCGGTGCATCGGATCAGCAGCGAGTCGCCGCCGTCCATCCGGGCCTCGATTCGCAGGATTTCGCCGAGGAAAATAGCGGAAGTAACCGTAACGGATGTCGAGTTCGCGGTCGGGTCGCTGGAGACCGCGATGCGCTCCGGCCGCACCAGCACGGTCGCGCGTCCCACGTCGATCGTGTCCCGGCCTTCCGCGTTGAAGACATAGCCCGAGCGGCTCTTCAGCGTCATGGTCGAGCCACGCTTCTGCACGATATCCGCTTCGATCAGATTACTCTCGCCGACGAACGAGGCCACGAACCGGTTGGCGGGATGGCGATAGATATCCACCGGGCGACCGATCTGCACGATCTTGCCTGCGTCGAGCACGGCGATGCGATCGCTCATGGTGAGCGCTTCGCCCTGGTCATGCGTCACGAACAGGATCGTGCTGCCTATGGTCCGATGAAGATCGCGGATTTCGATCTGGATCGATTCGCGTAGCCGCCTGTCCAGCGCGCTGAGCGGTTCGTCCATCAGGACGACCTTGGGTCTCATGACAATGGCACGCGCAATGGCCACGCGCTGCTGCTGTCCACCGGACATCTCCGACGGCGCCTTCGTCGCATGTTCGGACAGGCGCATGATCTCCAGCGTTTCGGCGACGCGCCGCTCGGTGGTCGCACGATCGACGCCGGCCATGCGCAGCGGAAACGCGACGTTCTGCGTCACGGTCATGTTCGGGAACAGTGCGTAGCTCTGGAACACCATGCCGAAGCCACGCTTGTGCGTGGGCACGTTATGAACCGGCTTTCCATCGACGAGGATTTCGCCGGCATCGGGGCTCTGAAATCCCGCCAGCAGGTTGAGCAACGTGGTCTTGCCGCTTCCGGAGGGCCCGAGGAGCGTAATGAATTCGCCGGGCTCGACATCGAGGCTGATCCGGTCGACGGCATGGAACAGGCCGTAGCTCTTCACGGCGTCGCGGACGGCAATGCTGGATCCGATGGCATCCCGCTCGCGGAAGCGGCCGGCTTGCGATGTCCGAACGGCGGCGGCGCCGGACGGCCCGGTGCGCAGAGCCACGGGCTCAGCCATAATCAACCTCCCTAACAAGTTCTATATTGTGGAACAGCATTCCATTTATTGTTGGCGCCGCAGGCCATATTGTCAAGAGGACCCATCGATCGACCAACCGAGACGCGCTACCGCAACGCTCGCTCAACCACGCGACACCCTGCAAACAAAGCTTCTTTCACAACAAACGCATTGACAGAATCGTGACGGTGCGACTAGTTTTGTTTTAGAACTGCGTTCTATAATATAGAAAGTATCGAGGAAACCCGAATGGTAGCGAGCGATCTTCGAGCAATGGCAAGGCATGTCGAGCCGGGTATGCGACTGGCGCTGCCGGTCGATTATGCCGGCGTATCCATGGCCATGACCCGCCCGATCATGGAGCGCGGCACCAACAATCTCGATCTCGTCTGTGTCCCGACCGGCGGACTTCAGGTCGATCAACTCGTTGGCGCTGGCCTGGTCCGATCGGTGGAGACCAGTGCCGTCTCGCTTGGCGAGGCCGGCGGCGCTCCCCGCTTCAACGCCGCCGTCAAGAACGGGGCGATCAGATTGAAGGACGCGACTTGCCCCGCGATCCATGCCGGCCTGATGGCGGGACAAAAGGGCAGTCCGTTTCAGCCGCTCCGCGGACTGATCGGCAGCGACCTGCTCCGTCACCGCGACGATTGGCGGGTCATCGACAATCCATTCGCTGACGGCGGCGATCCGATCGTCCTCATTCCGGCCATCAGGCCGGATGTTGCGATTTTCCACGCCCCGATGGCCGATCGCTTCGGCAATGTCTGGATCGGACGCCGCCGCGAACTCGCCGCCATGGCTTACGCCTCCGCCACGGTTCTCGTCACCGTGGAACGCATCGTCGACGAAAGCCTGCTCGCAAACGAGATGAGCGCCGCCGGCGTTCTGCCGTCGCTCTACGTCACCGAAGTCGGCCTCGCCCCGAAAGGTGCCTGGCCCTACGGCCTGTGGGGCGAGTATCCGACCGATACCGCGGAGATCGTGCGCTACGCGAAGGCGGCGCGAACGGCCGAGGGCTTCTCCGACTACATGGCTCACGCCCAACTGGAGCCCGCGTGATGACCGGGGTCCACCCGCGAGAGGTCTTGATCTGCACCATTGCGCGCCTGCTCGATGGCGTGAGGCACGTTGCCGTCGGCGCCTCCTCCCCGATACCTGCCGCCGGCGCGATGCTGCTCCGGGCCCGGCAACAGGCAGCGGGCGCTGCCGGCCCGCGCATTTCAATTCTGGGATCCGTGGAGCACAACTTCTTCACCAACGGCTCGGTGGAGCTGTTCGACTGCGCGGGTCAAGGGCGCATCGACGCCTTTTTCCTCGGCGGCGGACAGATCGACGGCCGCGGCAACATCAACCTGGTGGGAACTGGCGACTATCCGCAGTCGCCAGTGAGATGGCCCGGCTCGTTCGGATCGGCCTATCTTTATTACGTCGTGCCTCGGGTCATCCTGTTCCGCGAGGAACACACCCCGCGCGCCCTTGTCGAGAAAGTGGACTTCATCAGCGCGCCGGGCGTCAGCGACGACGGCGTGTTCCGGAGCGGCGGCCCGATTGCGCTGCTGACCGGCAAGGCGCTGTTCCGCTTCGACAAGACCCGACCCGGCTTCGAGCTTCAGAGCATTCACCCGGGATACGACCTCACCGCGATCAGGGACGCCACCGGCTTTCAATTCACCCATGACCGCCAGCCGGAACAAACCGCGCTGCCCGACCGACAAACCTTGGATCTGCTGCGCGGTCGCGTCTTCGACGAAGTGGCCGAGACCTATCCCGACTTCGCCGCGCAGATGAGGCGCGAGTTGCGCGAGATCGAGCGGACCCCGTCAAATGTGTCCTGATTTGCAGCAGCGCGAGCGAGCCCATGGAGCCGGCGCGTGAGTGAGATCAGGCGGATACCGCATTGCAGCCATTGGGGCGCCTACACCATCCTCGTGCAGGATGAACGGATCGTCGGCGTCGAGCCGTTCGAACACGATCCGGCCCCCTCGCCGATCATCCATTCCATTTCGGAATGGGCCAACCCCGAACGCCGGGTGTTGCGACCGCTGGTTCGTTCGGATTGGCTGGACAAGCGCGAACGCAGCGACCGGCGCAAGCGAGGCCGGGAAAAATTCGTGGCCGTCAGCTGGGACGAGGCGGCGACGCTGGTTGCCGACGAGATCCGTCGCGTCTCCGGCACCTATGGCAACGCATCGATCTTCGCGGGTTCCTATGGCTGGACGAATTCGGGCCGTCTGCACCATGCCTCGTCGCTGCTGAAGCGCATGCTCAACCTTGTCGGCGGCTTCACCCGCCATGTCGACACCTATTCCATCGCCGCCGGTCCCGTGATCCTGCGCCATACGCTGGGAAGCACGGACGCGTGTGACGGACTCGCCAACACACTCGACACCATCGCCGAGCACACCGAGACGCTGGTGGTGTTCGGGGCGCTGTCACCGCGGACCGCACAGAGCGAGGCCGGGGGTATCGGCATCCATCGGCTGGAAACATATCTTCGCAAGATCGTCGCGCGCGGCATCAAGATCATTCACGTCTCGCCGCTGAAGGACGATCTGCCGGATTGGGTCGACGCCGAATGGTGGCCGATCCGTCCGAATACCGACACGGCGCTGATGCTGGGGCTGGCCGGCGAGATCGTGAAGGCGGACAGGCACGACGGGAGCTTCCTCGATCGCTGCACCAGCGGCGCGGACCGGCTGCTGCATTATCTCGAAGGCGCGTCGGATGGCACGCGCAAGGATGCGGCCTGGGCTGCCGGTATCTGCGGGCTCGACGTCAATGCCATCAGCCGGCTCGCCAGGCGCCTGGTCGATACCCGCAGCATGCTGACCGTGAGCTGGAGCCTGCAGCGCGCGCATCATGGCGAACAGCCGTTCTGGGCGGCGCTCGGCCTCGCATCGGTCATCGGTCAGATCGGATTGCCGGGCGGCGGCGTCGGCTACGGTTATGCGTCCCTCGGCGGCGTCGGCGCGCCCATCAATCTCGGCAAGCCGCCCGGTATCTCGCAACTCACGCGACCGATCGACAGCTTCATCCCCGTCGCGCGCATCAGCGACATGCTGCTCAATCCCGGCATGGAATTCACCTACGAGGGCGAGACCCGGAGTTACCCGGATATCAAGCTGGTCTATTGGGCCGGCGGCAATCCCTACCATCATCATCAGGACCTCAATCGCCTGTCTGAAGCCTGGACGCGGCCCGAAACCATCATCGTTCAGGACCCGATGTTCACGGCGACGGCGCAGCGCGCTGACATCGTGCTGCCGGCGACCACATCGATCGAACGCAACGATCTGGCCGGCAACAAGCGTTCCGACCTCATCCTGGCGATGAAGCAGGCCATCAGGCCCGTGGGAGACTCGCGGCCCGACTTTGACATCTTCAATCTGATCGCCGGAAAGCTCGGCGTCGCCGACCGTTTCAATGAAGGCCGCGACGAAATGGGCTGGCTGCGCCATCTGTACGAGCTGAGCCGGCAGGATGCCGCGCAGCGGCTCGGTTTCGAAATGCCGGACTTCGACACGTTCTGGCAAACCGGCTACGCACGCTGCCCGGTGCAGGCCGGCCACACATTCCTGGCCGATTTCCGCAAGACACCCGAGAAATTCGCGCTCAAGACCGAAAGCGGGAAAATCGTCCTCGGCAGCGAGACGCTCGCCAGGCTTGATTACGACGATTGTCGTCCGCATCCGGCCTGGATCGAGCCGGCGGAATGGCTGGGCAAGCGCAGCGATCCAGCGGAACTTCACCTGATCTCGCATCAGCCGGCCGGACGCCTGCACAGTCAGCTCGAGACGGGCGTCTCGAGCGTGGCCCTGAAGCGCAATGGCCGCGAGCAGGCGCGGCTTCATTCGGATGACGCGAAGGCGCTTGCGATCACCGACGGCCAGACCATCCGCATCTGGAATGCCCGGGGAGCCTGTCTCGCCACTGCCCAGGTCACCGATACTGTGCGTTCGGGCGTGATCGTGCTACCCACGGGCGCTTGGTTCACGCCGCGGGATGACGAAGATCTCGAGGCCGCCGGCAATCCGAACGTGCTGACTCTCGACGTCGGCACCTCGCAATTTGGCCAGGGTTGCTCCGCGCAGACCTGCCTGGTGAGGGCCGAACCACATTTCGCGGATCAACGCGACGCCTTCGACGAATATCAAGAAAAGCTGGTCGCACTCGCGACCGCCTGAGGGAGATCCAGATCATGACCACACCCGCCATCAGCCGCTTTCCCGTCCCCAACATCCCGGACCTGCCGGATGATATCCGCGCCCGCATTCTGGCGGTGCAGGAAAAATCGGGCTTCGTGCCCAACGTCTTTCTGACGCTGGCGCATCGGCCCGAGGAGTTTCGGGCCTTCTTCGCCTATCACGACGCCCTGATGGACAAGCCGGGTCCGATCACGAAGGCTGAACGCGAGATGATCGTGGTCGCCACCAGCAACGCCAACCAATGCCAGTATTGCGTGGTGGCCCATGGCGCCATCCTGCGTATCCGAGCGAAAAACCCGCAGATCGCGGACCAGGTGGCGGTCAACTACCGCAAGGCCGACATCACCCCGCGGCAGAAGGCGATGCTCGACTTCGCCATGAAGGTTTCGATGCATGCCTACGAGGTCGGCGATGCCGACATCGAAACCCTGAAGCGCCATGACTTTTCCGAGGAAGATGCGTGGGACATCGCCGCCATCGCCGCTTTCTTCGGCATGTCCAACCGGCTGGCGAACGTTACCAGCATGCGGCCGAATGACGAATTCTTCGCCATGGGGCGCTGAGCGCTCCGATGACGATGAAGCGATAACTCCCGGTGGCCCAAAAGAGCCACGGTGATGCATTTTCGAGGAAACAAGGCATGGTGAAGTCCCAAGATTCGGACGTCGAGATTCGACAATCCATCATCGACGCGTGTCGCGAGATGTCGGCCCAGGGCATCAACCAGGGCACATCCGGAAATATCAGCGTCCGGACTGAGGACGGCATCCTGCTCACGCCGTCCGGTGTTCCCTATGACCGCATGCGGCCAGAGGACATCGTCGCGATGAAATGGGACGGCTCGTGGATGGCATCGCCGGGCCACGTGCCCTCGACGGAATGGCGCTTTCACCTCGACATTCTCAAGTCGAAACCCGAAGCGAACGCCGTCGTTCATGCGCATCCGATCTTCTGCACGATCATCGCGATCATGAACCGTTCGATTCCGGCCATCCACTACATGATCGCGGCGGCGGGCGGCAACGACGTCGCGTGCGCGCCCTATGCCCAATACGGCACCGAGGAGCTGTCACGCGCGGCCCTGGACGCGCTTCGTTATCGCCGCGCCTGCCTGCTGGCCCATCACGGGCTGATCGCGATCGGTCCGAACCTGCGCAAGGCCCTGTGGCTCGCGGTAGAGGTCGAAGTGCTCGCCAAGCAATATCACGGCTGCCTGCAGCTCGGCGAGCCGCCGCTGCTGCCGGACGACGAGATCGACAGCATCCTCAAGCGATGGGGACAATATGGTTTGCGTGACAGTGACGGCACGCAGATGACCTCGGCGAACTCAAAATAGCAATCCGACACCAGCAACTGCGAGACATGCCTCATGGCACACCCATACGACGTCAGCGTCTGCGGCACCTACATCCTCGATATTCTGGGTGTTCCGGTCACGGAGATCCCCGCCGGCGGCGGGCGGGCGCTGATCGATGAAATTCGGCTGACCGTCGCCGGAACCGCCGGCGGGACGGTCGTGCCATGCGCACGACTTGGCGTGAAGGCCCGCGCGGTCGGCGCGGTCGGCGCCGACGAGAAGGCCGATTGGGTATTGAATGCCATGGAGCGCGAGGGCATCGATATCTCGCTCATGGAGCGGATGCCCGGCGTCCCGACGTCAGCGACGATCCTGCCCATTCGTCCCGACGGATCGCGGCCGGTCCTGCATGCCAGGGGCGCTTCGGCACGCTGGCGCATCTCGCCCGAAGCGCAGAAGGCCGCCTGCCAGAGCAAGGTGCTGCATCTCGGCGGCGTCGGCTCCCTGCTTGCGATGGACGGCGCCCCGTCCGTGGCGCTGCTGCGGGACGCCAAGGCGGCCGGCTGCATCACGACGCTCGACCTGATCCAGGCACGAAGCGAGACGCTGGCACTGGTCGAACCGCTGCTGCCCCATGTGGACTTCTTCATGCCGAGCATCGACGAGACCCACGCCATGGTCGGAACCGACGATCCCGTGGCTTGTGCGCGTTTCTTCATCGACAAGGGCGCAGGGGCCTGCGCCATCTCTCTGGGCGAGAACGGTTCCTTCGTCATGACCCGCGAAGGCCGGCAGTTCACCTTGCCGGCGTTCGAAGTGGCGGTGCGCGACACCTCCGGCTGCGGCGACTCCTATACCGGCGGCTTCATCGCCGGGCTGGTCCGCGACTGGGATCTGCTCGACTGCGCCAGGCTTGCGACGGCAACGGCCGCCATCGTCGCAACGGGCCTGGGCTCCGGTGCCAATCTCGTGTCGTTCGAGGACACCATCCACGCGATGAACACCCTGCCCGTTCGAGGCGCCGGTCGCGCTTAGTCCATCGCATCACGTTTATCGAAAACAGGAACGCAACATGACCAGACATGCCATCGTGACAGGGGCCAGCCGCGGCATCGGGCGCGCGATTGCCATCGGATTGGCCAAACGGGGCTACAGCCTTGCGCTGAACGACATCGCGGCCCAGGAGGCGGTTCTGCTCGAGACCATCGCCGAGGTGAAGAAACTGGGCGGACAATGCATCCCCGTCCTGGCCGATGTCAGCAATATCGCAGACTGTCAGCGCGCGGTGTCCGAGGCCGTACAGGGCCTTGGACATATCGACGTTCTCGTCAACAATGCGGGGATCCTGAAATTGGCGATGATCGACGAATTGACGCCGGAGATCTGGGATCAGACCTTTGCCGTCAACGTTCGCGGCGTATTCCAGATGACCCAGGCTGTCGTGGCGCATATGAAGGAACGCCGATATGGGCGCATCGTCAACATAGCATCCCTCGCCGCACGCACCGGCGGACCAGGGCAGTCACACTATGCCGCATCGAAATCCGCCGTGGTCGGCTTCACGCGCGTCACGTCCATGGAGTATGGCGGCCACGGAATTACCGTCAACGCCGTATGTCCGGGCATCATCCTGACGGAGATGGGCCGGAACAATCTGCGCGATCCGGAACGCGTGACGTATTTCGAAAAGGTCACCGACCTGCATCGACTCGGCGAGCCGGAAGACGTTGTCGGTCCCGTTGCATTCTTTGCCTCGGATGACTCGGCATTTGTAACCGGCCAGGCACTCAACGTGGATGGCGGGATATTCTACAGCTAGGCGATAGCCTGGGCGATCGGGAATCGAAGCCGCAAGCCAGGATCGGGGGTTGGCTGTGGGCGGACCCGATCATCGGCGTGATCGACGCACTCGTCATCGCCCGGTGGTCATGGGGATTGATCAATGACGCGGGCCGCGTGCTGCTCGACGCAGCACCGAAGAGCGAGGTCCTCGCCGCCGACATCCGTAAGGCGCTGGAATCGCCGGAGGACAGGGTCACCGACTTGCAAGCCCGTGAAGAATCGAGCGCCTAACCCCACCCGTGCCGCCGCCTTCGGGCCAGCATGGAGCGGGTTTGCGATCTCCGTTCAAACGATAGAGAAGCGCCGTCTCTGGGCGCGTCTCGAGCAAATCGGTCTGGTCCGGCACCCTCTCGGGAGAACGTGAGAGACAAAAATTGAATCATGCAGCCGGAAGATCCCGAGCGCGGCAAAAGACCCGAGAGTTCGACTGGATAACTCCAGAGCTACCAACGTCTGACAGTTTCCACCTTCGGCGCTCCACACATGGAACGCCATCTCGCATATCGTCTTGGCATTCGTTTTGCTGGGGTGATGGCAAGTCCGTCCCGGCATTTTTGCGTGTCGGACTTGCGTCGCGGTTTGCACGAAACCCGACAAGGACATCAGGGCCGATCGGCAGAGTGAGTCATGACGGATATGACGGAATTAAGAAGGAGAAAAGTGCCGCTCAATCTGGCGATTGTGCATGTGGACCCCGATGCCTTTATCTCGAATTTCATGGGCTGGCTGGAAGTCACTGCCTTCATCAAGGCGCAGCAGGCCGGCGAAGCCGTGATCCCTGCCGGCGGGGAGACCCCAAAGCTGTCGCCTCAGCAGTTGCGAAAAGCCGGCGTGCATGATGTCGGCAACGACGCGATATTTGCCTTCTCCATGACGGCGGCGATGAAGGCGGACAAAGCGGCGGTAGACAAGGTGGAAGCCGCTTTGGTGGAGAGCATGGGGAAGGAATTCCCCGGTTCGTTCGGCTTGTGGCATTTTCGCGCCGAGATCGACGCGCCGGTCACGCTGGAAGACTTCGTGGGTCAGGCCGGCAGGAAGATGCTGCTGGGCGATATTCCCCCGCCGCCGATACGCGCAAAGGAAAACTGGAACGCGGGTCTGCGATTCTTCGAAAAGGCGCGCAAATCAAATTTCGTCCACGAGATCATGTATCCTTTGGCGAATTGGACCAGGACGCGCTGGATCGATACCCTGGAGAAGGGTGTCGCCTTCCTCCAACACATCGAAGACAATGTTCCAGTCTTGCGCGAAGTTCTGGACGACCCCCGCAACGACCAACCCTTCATTGCGAATGTGCTGCTAAATCTGGCGCCTGCGGTGGATATGGAATTGACCGAAGAGTATCAGGGGTTTCTGCGATCGCTGGCACGGCGGAGTTAGGTCCTGCAAAATCAGATCGCACCGCGCCGCCGGCGCACGAATTGAATGCCGCCGAATACCCAGCGACATTGCGTCCGCCCCGACCGTAACGAGGCGGCCATGACCGAGCCCTTGAAGGCTGCCGTCTCGCGTGGTCGCAAGATCGTGGCCGTCAGCATGACGGTCCGATCCGCACCTTAACATCACGCGGACACGCCAGATACGGCGACGACGTCACCACAACGTCGGCGCCTGCCTGGGCGTAGGCAGCAACATTCCCGGCGTGAATGCCGCCGGCGGCCGCGATCAGGGGCCGCGATCGCGCCGATGACGTCGCCATTCGAGCAACAAGCGAGGCGATTTCAGCCGGCGTGAATTTCTCCGCCTGGATCACGTCGAAGCCGACTGCAGCCGCGACGACCGCTGTCTCGACCGTGGTCACTTCGATCACCAGTTTCTTCTCCGGCGCAGCGCGCTTCAACCGTTCGACCAACCCCACGAAGGGCTCCTTGCCCAAAAATGCGCGGTGCTCCGGAAAAACCAGCACCGACTCCGACAGCCCGAGGCGATGCATCACGGCGCCGCCCGCCTTCACCGCCGCGACCGCAAAGCGCTTGGTGCCGGGAACGTTCTTGCGCGTGCAGGCAACGGCGATATCGGGCGCGACGGCTTTTGCGGCATCGACGATCGCGCGGGCGTCGGTCGCAACGCCCGACCAGATTTCGATCAGTGTCTGCGCCACTTTCCAGCTGCGCAGCAACGCCGAGGCCGGACCGTGCGCGGTCAGGATCGGCATTCCCTGCTCCAGCGCCGTGCCGGAAGCGGCATGCAGCTCGACCCGGCAGCCGGTGAGTTCAATGATGGCAGCCGCATCTTCGGCCAGCGCAAGCACCATCATGTCGCGCGCCGTGAACGCCATCGAGCCGGCCGCGGCGCCGATGCCGAGCGCGTCCGTGGTCAGGTCGCCATAGGGAACATCGTCGACGAGGAGTTGCTCGAGTTCTGCGCGGGATGCGACCGTCGGTGCGCGATCGGCCGGCGTCGGGGGCTTGATGGAATGCAAACGCGCTGGCGACAACAGAGCTTGGCGAGACATTTTAGATATCCTGCGTCATGTCCGGTCAAAGACATCATTGTCGGAACTGCGACAATGACAGCGGGATTTGACCGGGCCATCACCGAAAACATCCCGTTGCCTCCTCGGATAAGCAATCTCCGGACCAGTAAGATCGCGGCATGCGGCTTGCTGAGATGACGATATCGGGAAGGACCGACCGGTCCGCCGAAGCGGAACAGGAGTTCACTATGAGACTCGCCAGATTGGTTCAAATCGCCGCCGGCATCGCGGCTTGGGTTCTCACGTCCACCAGCGTACCCGCGGCGCAGACCAACGTGGCAGTCGCCGCCAACTTCACGGAAGTGGCCAAGCAGATCGCAGCCGCCTTCAGGGCGAAAACCGGTCACGAGGCCGTTCTGAGTTTCGGCTCCAGCGGTCAGTTCTACACCCAGATTACGCAAGGTGCGCCGTTCCAGGTCTTTCTCTCGGCCGACGACGCCCGCCCGAGGAAGCTGATCGATGACGGGCTCGCGGTTCCCGACAGCCGTTTTACCTATGCCATCGGCAAGCTCGTGCTGTGGAGCAAGACGCCCCACCTCGTGAAGGGAGAAGAAACCCTTAGACTCGCTTCGATCGCAAAATTGGCGATCATCAATCCAGTTGCGGCGCCATACGGCGCGGCCGCCGTGGAGACAATGAAATCTCTCAAGATCTACGACACGCTGAAGCCGAGAATCGTCGAGGGTGCCACGGTCACCCAGGCGTATCAGTTCGTCGAAACCGGTAACGCCGAACTCGGCTTCGTCGCGCTGTCGCAACTCACCGGACCCGAGACCGGCTCGCGCTGGCTGGTTCCGCAGGAACTCTATTCACCGATCCGCCAGGATGCGGTGCTGCTGAAGACCGGAGTTGCGAATGAGGCCGCGACCGGGTTCGTCGCTTTCCTCCGGGGTCCGGAAGCGCGCGTCATTATCGAGAAATACGGCTACGTCCTCGACGGCCAGAGCTGAAGGGAATGAGCGAACTGCCACCCGACCTCTGGCAATCCGTCTGGCTCACCGTCGAACTGGCGGCCATCACGACGCTCATCCTGCTCGTGGTCGCCACCCCACTTGCCTGGTGGCTGGCGCGATCGAAGGCCTGGTGGACCGAAGCGATCGCAACAGTGATCGCACTGCCGCTGGTGCTGCCGCCGACGGTTCTCGGATTTTATCTGCTGGTGACGCTCGGCCCCAACGGGCCGGGTGGATGGATAGCGAGCCTGTGGGGCGGACGCACCCTCGCTTTCACCTTCGAAGGACTGGTGATCGGATCGGTGTTCTACTCGATGCCGTTCGTGGTGCAGCCGATCCGCAACGCGTTTGCGGCGATCGGCGACCGGCCATTGGAGGTCGCCGCGACGCTGCGCGCCTCGCCCGGGCGGGCGTTCTGGACGGTGGCGGTGCCACAGGCGCGGCCGGGTTTCCTCACCGGCGCGGTGCTCGGCTTCGCCCATACTGTCGGGGAATTCGGTCTGGTGTTGATGATCGGCGGCAACATCCCGGGCCAAACCAAGGTGCTGTCGGTGGCAATCTACGACTATGTCGAGGCTTCGCGCTGGCATGAGGCCAACATCCTGGCGGGTGGCATGGTGATCTTCGCCTTCGCGGTAATCCTGACGATGACCCTGATCGAGAAGCACAGCGCGGCGGTCCGCCCATGACCGCGAAACGACCCGCAATCGAGCCCGGCAAAATTCAGGCGGCATTCCGCGGCAGCATCGGACACTTTTCGCTCGATGCCAGTTTCGTGGTCCCGGCGCGAGGCGTAACAGCGATATTCGGCGCTTCCGGCAGCGGCAAGACCACGGTGGCGCGCTGTCTCGCCGGCCTGCATTACCTGCCCGGAAGCTTTTGCGCGGTCGATGGCGAGATCTGGCAAGACGAAGCGACCTTTCGCAAGACGCACCAGCGGTCGATCGGCTACGTATTTCAGGAAGCCAGCCTGTTTTCGCATCTAAACGTCAAACGCAACTTGCTCTACGGCGCGCCCAAAGACATACAAACGTCGAATCGCGATGGCATCGGTTTCGATGAAGTGATCGAGCTGCTCGGCTTGGCTCGATTACTCGACCGCGCACCTCACAACCTGTCGGGTGGCGAACGCCAACGCGTTGCGATCGGCCGCGCCTTGCTGTCGCAGCCAAAACTGCTGCTGATGGACGAGCCGCTATCGGCGCTCGACCGCCCGACCAAGGAGGAGATACTGCCGTTCCTCGAGCGGCTCCACGCGCGGCTTTCGCTGCCGGTATCCTATATCAGTCACGATATGTCGGAAATCGAGCGGCTCGCCGATCACCTGATCCTGATGCAACACGGCAAAGTCGTTCGCGCCGGACCGCTGCAGGTCCTGCAAAGCGACCCATCCCTGCCGCTCGCCCTGGCGCGCGAGGCGTCCGTCAGCCTGGACGCGACGGCTGAAGAGTACGACCCTGCCTACGGATTGCTGACCTTGCGCGTCGCCGGCGGGCGCCTGCTGGTGCCGGCGCCGCGGGTCGCCGCCGGCAAACGGCAGCGGCTGCGGATCGCCGCAAGCGACGTATCCATTGCCCGCGCGGCTCCGGACGCCAGCTCGATCCTCAACGTCCTGCCCGCGCGCATCGTTTCGAAATCCCCGCTCGGGCCTGGCGAAGTCATCGTCGTGCTTTCGCTGGGAACCGACGGCCGCGGCGCGCCACTGCTGGCGCGGATCACGCTGCGATCGTGGGATCAACTTGGATTGATCGAGACGATGAACGTCTTCGCTCAGGTGAAGGGTGTTTCGCTGGTATCCGGACCAGACGGCCCGGCCGGCGAAGCCACCGGATCGGGCACGATCGCCACGCTGGACCAATTTCTCGATGGCATATCGTTTGCTTCATCGGAAACCATGACCTTGCCAGAAACCCACGCTCGCCAAATCAAATCCCCCGGAGTTCGAAGATGCTCGGAATTGGAGACAAGCTTCCCTCATTCACCGTCGTCGGCGTAAAGCCCGGTTTTCACCTGCAGGAAGAAAACGGACAGAGCGCCTTCGAGCCGCTGACGGAAGATAGTTTTCCGGGAAAGTGGAAGGTGATTTTCTTCTATCCGAAGGATTTTACCTTTGTATGTCCGACGGAGATCGCCGAATTCGCACGATTGTCGAAGGATTTTGCCGACCGCGACGCCGTCGTGCTCGGCGGCTCGACCGATAACGAGTTCTGCAAACTCGCCTGGCGCCGCGAACACAAGGACCTGCATCACCTGCCGATCTGGCAGTTTGCCGATTCCAGCGGCACGCTGGTCGACGGCCTCGGGGTACGCTCTCCCGATGGCGTCGCCTATCGCTACACGTTCATTGTCGATGCCGATAATGTAATCCAGCACGTCTATGCCACCAATCTTAACGTCGGCCGCAGTCCGAAGGACACATTGCGCGTGCTCGATGCGTTGCAGACCGATGAATTGTGTCCTTGCAACCGCGAAGTCGGCGGCGCAACCCTCAAGGTGGCGTGAGACGACATGTCAATCGAGGCATTGAAAGACAGGATTCCGGATTTCGCCAAGGACGTCAGGCTCAACCTGACGTCGATGGCCTCGGATGAGACGCTGGATGCCCAGGCCAAATACGGGCTGTTCCTCGCCTGCGCGATCGCGACGCGCAATCCGGCCGCGATATCGGCGATGGAAGCTGTGGCGGCCGAAAAGCTGACGCCGGCGGCGACCGCGGCAGCCAAATCGGCCGCCTCGGTGATGGCGATGAACAACATCTATTATCGTTTCGTCCACCTCGCCTCGAACAAGGAGTACGCGACGATGCCGGCGCGGCTGCGCATGAACGTCATCGCCAATCCCGGCGTCGATAAAGCCGACTTCGAGCTGTGGTCGCTGGCGGTCTCGGCGATCAACGGCTGCGGTGCCTGCATCGATGCCCACGAGAAGGCGCTGAACGACGCCGGCGTTACCGCGGCGACGATCCAGACCGCCGTTCGCTTCGCCGCCATCATCCAGTCGGTCGCGGTGGCGATCGAAGCAAGCGCCGTGACGCTGGCGGAGGCGGCCGAGTAGACCAAATATACTGTGACGCCATTGTCACTGAAGTCAGGACCTGTGCTCCATGATCGTTTGCTCCTGCAATGTCCTGACTGACCATGACGTTCGCTCGGCCATAAGCGGCACGGATGAGCTGCCGCGCACCACCCATCAGGTCTACGGCTGTCTGGGATGCAGGGTCGAATGCGGTCGCTGCGTCGCGACGATCCGGAAGATAATGGATACTAGCCAGGAAAGTTGTGATCTGGGCTGTGATTCGAGATTGCCGCCTGGCGTGACCCATGCGGCGCCCAAGCCGGATCAAACCGTCGCCACGCGATAGCACTCCGGTGCGGAGCTGACCCGACCGGGATGCCCTGGCCCCATCATGCCGGCGGGCAGCTTTTCATGGCCAGCATTTCGGGGCTGTCAGCCCCGCATCCCGATCACCCGAACTTGAACAGCACGCCGTAGCCGCCGCGCGGATAGCTCCATTCGATGTCGCCACCGGGCTCGCCGATCACCCGGCAGGTGCCGCACTCGACGCAGCCGTCGACCGTGACCTCTACCTGCCCCTTGTCGTTGAGTTCGTAGCACCGCGCCGGACAGACCTTGAGCAAGGTGAGAAGCGCGGGCGTCGGCACCGTATGCGGCCGGACCTTGATGTGAGCGCGGCCGGCATCGACCAGATAACGGTTGTAGAACAGCTTGTCCTCGACACGTACAGCGAGCTCAGTCGTCATGTTCGATCTCCATGGTTAGGACAGCATTCAAGACTTCGTGCTACCGTCTAGCGCCATGCCCGGGCGAACCGGTACGCATCGCCGAACAGGCCCGTCCATGACCGCGCTTTGACAAATGATCGCAGCGTGGTCTTCTCCTTGTCTATTTTTGGCGTGCCGTCGACGCGAACGAAATTCTGCATCGCCTTGGAGACCAGCTGCGGATAGGTCAGGAAGAAGTTCTGCGACTGGATGTGCATCAGTTGCGGCATGTCCTTGTACTTCTTGAGATCCTTGATGACGAAGGAGTCATCCAGCATCTTCTTGTACAGCGACAGGTTCTCCTTGGTCATCGGGTCCTTGCGCGACTTGACCTGGAAGATCGCCTCGGCGGCGATGCGGCCGGAGGTCATGGCGAGGTTGGAACCCTCGCGGTGAATGGCGTTGTTGAGCTGGGCGGCGTCGCCGACCACTACCCAGCCTTCGCCGTAGAGCTGCGGGATCGCGTTGTAGCCACCCTCGGGGATGAGATGGGCGGAATATTCCTTCACCTCGGAGCCCTCGATCAGCGGCGCCACGGATGGGTGGTGCTTGAAGCGCTCGAGCAGCCCGTAGGGCGTTTCTCCAGTCTTCTGGAAGTCGGCGACCAGGCATCCGATGCCGAGCGACACGCACTCCTTGTTGGCATAGATAAAACCCATGCCGGTCATGCCGCGCGAAATGGTGCCGGCCGCCTCGATCACGGTGCCTTCATCGCCCCTGAGGTTGAAACGGGCTTCGATGGTCTCGCGCGGCAGGAAGTGCATTTCCTTGACCGCCAGCGCGACATTGTCGGGTTTCGGCCTCTCGCGCAGGTCGGCCCGGGTGCCGAGCAGCCCATTGACGCCTTCGGCCAGCACGACCACGTCGGCATGCACCTCGCCGTCGTGGCGGTCGGTACGAACGCCGATCACCCGGCCATAGGCGTCCTGCGCCAACTCGGTCACGGTGGTTTCGCATAGGACGGTGGCGCCCGCCTCCCGCACCTTGGAGGAGAACCACTTGTCGAACTGCGCGCGGATGATGGTGTAGCGGTTGGGACGCTCCTCGTTGAAATCCTCGGAACGGTAATGCAGCCCGACATGGGCGCGGTCGTCCATCATCCAGAAGCGCTGCTCGACCAGATGACGTTCCAGCGGCGCGTCCTCGCGGAAATCCGGGATCAGCTTCTCCAGCATGTCGGCGTAGAGGATCGCGCCCTGAACATTCTTCGATCCCGAATATTCGCCGCGTTCGAGCTGCAGCACTTTCAGGCCGCGTTGCGCCAGCGTCAGGGCAGCCGCATTGCCGGCCATTCCGGCGCCGACGACGATAGCATCGAATCTTTCCTCGATCATGGCACGCTCCTCTAGCTTGCGATCCGGTCGCGCGAATGGGGCGACAGACGTGCGCGGAAGGCTTCCGTCAGTGCCGGCAACAGCCGGATTGCATCGGTGATGATTCCGACATGGGCGAAATCGAAGATCGGTGCGTTCTTGTCGGTGTTGATGGCGACGATCAGATCGGCGCCTTCGACCCCGACCCGATGCTGGATCGCTCCCGATATTCCGGCGGCAATGTACAGTTTGGGCCGGATGGTCTTGCCGGTCTGGCCGATCTGCCGGTCGGAGGTGACCCAGCCCTTCTGCACCAGCGGACGCGAACAGCCATATTCCGCGCCGAGCACGCCGGCGAGCTGGCGCACCAGCTGGAAATTCTCCGGCGATCCGAGCCCCAGTCCGCCCGCCACCACGACGTCGGCAAAGGCGAGGTTCGACTTGGCGGATTCGCGGTCCGGCAGGAACGACAGCACCTTGGTGACGATGTCGTCCTCGACCAGACCGAGCGGATGGGTGACGATCCGCCCGGTATCGCGTTGCACGCGCTCCGGCATCTGCATCACCCGCGGGCGCACCGTTGCCATCTGCGGCCGATAGTTGAGGGTGTAGATCGTGCACATCAGCGATCCGCCGAAGGTCGGGCGGGTCGCCGCCAGCGAACCATCGGCATCGACGTCGAGCGCGGTGCAGTCGGCGGTCAGCCCGGTAAGCAGCGTGGTCGCCACCGAGCCGGCGAGGTCGCGGCCGAGCGTGGTGGCGCCGAGCAGCAGGATCTCCGGCTTGTAGGTGTTGACGACGTCGGTCAGGGCCTTGGTGTAGGATTCGTTGCGGTAATCGGTGAGCAGATCGTCGGCAACGACATAGGCCAGATCGGCGCCGTAGCAGAACGCCTCGGCGGCGGCCTGCCGTGTCGCCTCGCCCTCGGGCCCGATCACCACGGCGGCGAGATCGACCTTCAGCTTGTCGGCGAGTTGCCGCCCGGCGCCCAGCAATTCCCACGACACCGGGTGGACCTGACCGCGTTCCTGTTCGATGAATACCCAGACGTGCTTGTAACCCTTGAAGTGATCGGGCAGCTCCTTCTTGGTCGCTGACCGGCCTGCCGGGGTTGGTGTTTTCGCGGGTTCGCTCATGGGCTCGGCTCCGGTATCAATCCGCTAGAATCCGCGCGCCAGCGCTACCAGCTCTGCTTCGAGCTTGGGCTGCCGCTTGAAAATGTCCTCGATCAGCGCCTCGGCGGGCGGGCGGCTGCCGAAGTCGATCAGCACGGCCTTTTCCGCACGCGGCGGCGGGGCGAAGACCTTCTTGACGATCGTCGGCGAGCCACGCAGGCCGCATTTCGAGATGTCCTCGACGCCGGCATCTTGCGCGCTCCATTTGACGATGGTGGCGCGTGCGGCGCGCAAAGCGTCGACCATGGCGCCGCGCCTGATCTCATTGGTCGCTTCCAGCATGCTGATCAGACAGGGCAATTTGGTGCGCAGCATCTGCACCCCGCCTTCCGAGCGCCGCTCGGCCTCGATGGTGCGTCCGGCAAGATCCAGCGTGCTGATCCTGGCGACGTAAGTAAGCTGCAACAGGCCGAGGCGCTTGGCGATGCCGGGGCCGACCTGGGCGGTGTCGCCGTCGATCGTCTGCTTGCCGGTGAGGATGATGTCAGGCGCGCCATAGGTCTCGCCGATCTTCCGGATCGCTGTGGCGAGCGCATAGCTCGTCGCCAGCGTATCGGCACCGGCAAAGAACCGGTCCGTCAGCAGCACGGCGCGATCGGCCCCGAAGGTCAATGCCTTGCGGAGGCTGTCCTCGGCCGAGGGCGGTCCCATGGTCAGCACGGTTACCTCGCCACCGAACTTGTCGCTCAGCTCGAGGGCGGCTTCGAGCGCGAACAGATCGTAGGGGTTGATGATCGTCGGAACCCCCTGGCGCATGATGGTATTGGTGACCGGATGAACGCGGATCTGTGCCGAATCCGGGACTTGCTTGATGCAGACAACGATGTGCATGCCATTACTCCGAGCCCGCCTGGCGGACCGATGTAGAGATAGCAAGTGTCGTACCAATCGCGGCTGCAATCAAAAATCGACGCATCGTCAACGACTTGAGAGCCAGGATCGTTTTGCTGTGGCGATGCTGCACGCCGATCGGACAATTACGACGCGTCGCAAACGCGACAGCGTGACGACGAGAACCGATCGACCATACTGGAATGCTTGCGCAGGACAGCGAACATCGTTCATCGCCCGCCTCGCCTGGCGGACGGAACCGATCAAAACGGCGCGCGAGGTTATTTCAACGTCGCCAGCGGAACGAAATTTTTCGGCGCGGGCGGCGGTGCCACCGCATCCTTCAGGACCTTGAACACGCGCTGGTCGAGCGGGGATGAAGCGATAAAATCCGCATAGGCGCGTCCCAGCACCGCCCTGCAGCGCTCCGTCACCTCGGCCTCCGACAGCCCATTGAAATCCTCGCTGACGAGATATTGCCCCATGCGGCGCAGGATGTGCAGCCGCACCACGTTGACATGCTTGGGGTCATAGTCGACGTCGAGCAGTGCAAAGAACTCTTCGGCGGAAGCCGCCTTGTTCAATTGATCGAGCACGCCCGGTTGCGCAGAACCGCTCATCTTCCGACTCCTTTCAAGCCTGCTCCGCGGCGCGCTGCCGCTTCTGCAGATGGGCCAGCCGCGCTTCGAGAAACTCAATCCGGTCGAGCATGACGGAAATCGCTTCGCCGACCGGATCGGGCATCAGGTGGTGATCGAGATCGATCCGACCGACGACGCGGCGATGGGTCAATTCAGGCCGCACCACCCGCGCCGGAATGCCCACTACCGTCACCTCCGGCGGCGTGCTCTCGATCACGACGGAATTGGCGCCGACCCGCGTTCCCCTGCCCACCGTGATCGGTCCGAGAATTTTCGCACCGGCGCCGACCACGACGCGATCCTCCAGTGTAGGATGGCGCTTGCCCGGCGACCATGAGGTGCCGCCCAGGGTCACCCCATGATACAGCGTGACGTCGTCACCCACCTCGGCGGTTTCGCCGATCACGACACCGGCGCCATGATCGATGAAGAACCGCTGCCCGATGGTGGCGCCGGGATGAATGTCAACGTTGGTCAGGAAGCGACCGAACCACGACAACAGCCGCGCCGGAAACCGCCAGTCGGCCTTCCAGAGGCGATGGGCAATACGGTGCCAGATCAGCGCATGGATGCCGGGATAGGTGAGCAGGGTTTCGAACTCGTTGCGGGCGGCTGGATCGCGCAGGCGGACGCATCCGACATCCTGCCTGATCAACTGCAGCAGTGAAGCTTCGCGCGGCTGGACCGCCGCGATCGGGGTGCTTGCCGGTGCGCCTACGATATCGGACATGGCGACCTCAGGCGCAGTTCGGGAGACGGGGATCGCACACTTCGCGCCAGATCCGCGTGACGGTCTCGCGCGCGACCGTTCCCTTATTGTAGATCGCGTGCTCCCTAACCCGGGCCAGGATGCCGCGCTGTTCCTCGGCGCTCGCCGGCAGCTGCAGATCCGACAGCAGCGAGGTAATGGCCGACAGGCCGGAGTGCTTGCCTATCACGATGCGGTTGGCGCGGCCGAACAGCATCGGGTCGAGCGACTGGTAGGTGCGTTGATCCTTCAGCAGGCCGTCGACGTGAATACCGGATTCGTGGGTAAAGACATGATCTCCCACAATCGCCTTGTTGAGCGGAATGGTAAGCGCCGCCGCCGCGGCAACCACGGCAGCGACGTTGCCGAGCTCCGACAGCACGATGCCCGTCTTTCGTCCATAGAGTTGCCCGAGCGCAACCGCCACTTCCTCCAGCGGCGCGTTACCGGCGCGCTCGCCAAGGCCGATCACGGTAACGGAAGCATGGGTTGCGCCGGCCTTGATGGCGGCCAGTGTATTGGCAGTGGCGAGCCCGAGATCGTCATGGCCGTGGAACTCGAGTTCGAGGTCGGTGGTCGCGCGTAGCGCCGCCATCAAGGCGTAGCTCGAATCCGGATCGAGCACGCTGAGCGTGTCGGCGACGCGGAACCGCCGCGCGCCGGCGGCCTTGGCCGCGGCAATGACCTCGATCAGGAAATCGACATCGGCGCGCGATGAATCCTCACCGCCGACGGCAACCGAAAGACCTTTGCCGCGGGCGTATTCGACGACGCGCCTGACCATGTCGATGGCATTGGCGCGCTTGCCGCCCAGCTTGGCCGCAATCTGCAGATCGGAGACCGGTACCGACACATTGACCATCGTCACCCCGGTCCTGATGGCGGCATCGACGTCGCCGGTCAGCATCCGGCACCAGGCGATGGTGGTCAGCGGCAGCTGCGCTTCGACGATCGCCCGGATCGCGGTGATTTCCTCGCGACCCATCGCGGGCGTGCCGGCTTCGATCTCCGGAACGCCGGCGCGGGCCAGCGCGCGGGCGATCGCAACCTTTTCCGCGGTCGTGAACGCCACACCGGGCGCCTGCTCACCGTCGCGCAATGTGGTGTCGTTGAGAACGATCGGAGCGAGGTGGCCGCGGTTATCGGAGGTCGGCTGTTCGATCATGAGATCCTCACCAGGGTGGCAGCTTCAGCGGGGCCGAGGACGACCCCCGCGAGACCATGCACAGCAACCCCTGTGCCACCGGCCGATGCCTCTGTAACATGCTGTAGTCACTTGTCTTTTCGATCTAAAGCCGATTGTCGCGATTCCGACAGCGTCGCGAATGCGACGCACCGGGCGCCGTCATCGCTGCTTCCGGCGCAGGTGGACGATGGCATCGACCCTCACCACCTCGTAGCCGGGCAAGGGCTGCGGCAGCTGTTCGATCTCGATCCCCGGTGCGGGCACGTCGAGCAACCTGTCTTCATGATCGACGAAGAAATGATGATGCGTGCCGGGGTTGGTATCGAAAAACGATTTCGATCCGTCGACGCCGATCTGGCGCAGCAGTCCGGCATCGGTGAACTGATGCAGCGTGTTGTAGATGGTGGCCCTTGAGATCGGTATATTGGCCGCGGCCGCCTCGTTGTAAATCATGTCAGCAGTGACGTGCCGCCCGCCGCCCGAGAACAGGAAGCCGGCCAGCATCCGCCGCTGGCGGGTTGGCCGCAGACCGGCCCGCTGCAGAAGTTCGCTGCAATCGCAATGCGAGAGCTTCTGCTCGTCCTCGTCGAGGGCGGCCTCGGTCAGCGTTTCCGACCCGCCGGCTGCGAGCGGCCCTGCTTCGATCTCGATCCACGGCGTTGTCGTCGTCAAGTCCATGTCAGCTACTCCGCCAGCATCGTGAATGCCATGTTCTGTGCGGCCTCGCGCCGCCGCTCGGCCATCCGGCTCTCGCCGCTCTCGTCGCCGAAGCAAAGCTCGAAATCCCGGCAATCGGTGCAGACCGGAGTCGCGCACATCACGAAGCCGTCGGACTCGCAGAGCGCCCGGTAAAAGAAACGTTTCCAGCGCATGTTTTTCGTGTTACGCGCGGCGAGCTGGCCGAAATGGCGCGTCAGCAGCCGGGTCAGCTCCGAGCGATCGCGCAAGCCGAGGTCCTCCCACAGATGGTTCGGCTCCATCGCCCGCCTTGCGATCATCCCGGCAAGAAAGCGGCCGACATCGCCTTCGCTGGAGCGTTGCGCGAGCAGGAGGTCACGTACCATCGCGACTTCCTCGTCATCCGCCTTTGCGCCGTCGGCGTGCCACGTCACGCCCATCGCGCAGGCCGCCGGAAACCAATGCGCCATAAGATTGGCGAGATCCTCCGCCGCGAGCCCTGCCCGCTCAGCCACCGCGCCGTTCTCCATGGCCGCCACGGCCAGGATCGAGGCCAGCACATGTCTGTCGAAGCTGAAATCGTCGTCGATGGCGGCGTCGGCCGGGTAACAACCAGTCAGCAAACGATAGGCCGCGATCCCGGTGCGCTCGCTGTCCTGCGCCACGCCCGGCATCAGAGGAGCCGCTGGCAGCGAGACCGCGTCAATCGACTGCTCAAATGGTGCTGCTACTATCACAGACCGCTCCAGTTCCGTTTCGTTCTGCCCCAGTTCTCGCGTGCGTTGCCGTCTGTCCAGGGGTCTCGAGATCGCATCTCAATGAACGGATGCTTGGGGTAGTGCCGGTCCCTCTTGCGAGGGACCGGGTCGTATCGATTGGCCTCAAGCCGCCGCGATCGCGGCTTCGGCGGCGAGCTCGGCGGCAGTCTTGCCGACGACGGATTCGTCGACCGGCTTCATGATGCCGTGCTCCATCAGCATGTCCTCGAGTTCGTCCATGGTGATCGGCGTCGGAATGATGCCCTTGCCGCCATTGGCGTGGATCTTGGTGGCGAGGGAGCGGTAGTGGCCGGCCTGGATCGAGTCCGGCGCATATTCCAGCACCGTCATGCGGCGCAGTTCCGCATGCTGGACGATGTTGTCGCGCGGCACGAAGTAGATCAAGTGGGTGCCGAGCTTCTTGGCCATCGCCTCGGCCAGCTCCAGTTCCTTGTCGGTCTGGCGTTCGTTGCAGACCAGACCGCCAAGCCGCACGCCGCCGGAATTGGCGTATTTCAGAATGCCCTTGGAGATGTTGTTGGCGGC
>JBDRNF010000331.1:0-3003 GCA_043811435.1 Pseudomonadota bacterium | reverse complement strand
CGCGGGCGAGCCCGCGCTCGGCATGAACATACGCATGGGACGCGGCGGAGAAGTGGTTCGCGTCGCCAAGTCCAGCGGCCACGATTTCATCTTCATCGACTCGCAGCATTCTTTGTTCAATCGGGAGACCGTTGGCAATATGGCTCATATCGCGCTCGGTTGCGGCATCGCACCCATGGTGCGGGTGCGCAGCGTCAACGATC
This sequence comes from Pseudomonadota bacterium, assembly GCA_043811435.1. Taxonomy (GTDB): domain Bacteria; phylum Pseudomonadota; class Alphaproteobacteria; order Rhizobiales; family Xanthobacteraceae; genus Bradyrhizobium. The sequence goes on along the minus strand of JBDRNF010000331.1, from coordinate 2,800 downwards.
CGGATGTTGCGCTGTATCTCGACAACGGCGTGACCGGGATCATATTTCCCGACGTGAATACTGCGGCCGATGCGCAAAAGGGCGTTGATGCAGCTAAATTCGCGCCGCTCGGAAAACGCTCGGTGGCCGGCACCTATCCGCATTTCGACTTCCGCGCCATGCCGTTGTCGCAGGCCATCCCGGCAATCAACGACGCGGCTCTGGTGGTGTGCATGATCGAAACGCGCGAAGGGCTAGACAACGTCGAAAAGATCGCGGCCGTGCAGGGTGTCGACGTGATTCACGTCGGCAGCAACGACTTGCTGACCAACATGGGCAAGCCGGGTCAATACGACGACCCTGAGATCATCGCCGCGCAGGAGCGAGTGATCGCGGCGGCCAGGGCGTATGGCAAGTTTGCCGGGATAGGCGGCAATCGCGACATCGAGCGCCAGGCTCAGGCCGTACGCAAGGGGTGCCTGTTCGTGACGACTCAGACCGACATCGGCTTTCTGTCGGCGGCGGCTACGCAATGGACCAAAGGCGTGCGCGCGGCGCTTGCGGCCAAGCCCGCCTGAGTTTCGGCAGCGTGTGCTAGTTCGCGCTCGGGAGGCCGCGCGGCGGCTGATCGAGCAGTGGGCGCCACTGACCGCTTCGCGGAAATCACGCTGTCTCTCGGGTCGTATTGGCACCTATGAGCGTTGGGCGGTTCCTGGCCACAGGAGCGGATGTGCGGTCGCCTAGCCTCGATTCGAAACCGCCGGGCCGCTCAGCTGCGCGGGGCCTTCAACGGATTGCCCAATCCAAGATAGTCGCGCCGCGGCGGCGCCCGTCCGAAAGACGCCCTGGCTTGCGCTAAGGCATGGAGACCTCCGGACTAGCCTACCATAGGAGACCCCCCAGCTTGCCGGGGGATACTTACGTGTGCAACGTTTGCATTGCTAGCTCACATCACTATTAGGAACGCTTAATGAGCTGCTGCAGAAGTTTTCGCTTTTTCGCGCAGCGCTTTTCTCGCAGCAAGGCTTAAGAACACCTATAACCTCGCCATCGCGTGAGATCGCGATCTGCCAAGGTCGACGCATGAGCACCACATGCACGTAGCTTGCAAAACTTTCGGCAAGATCATCACCCGGACTTATTTGCCGGTCTGCCGTCCTTGAGTTAAGGGAACATAATGGGCGCCTATCAAGGGACCTGGCTGGTGAGTTACACTTAACACTACGCTCTAGCTGTTACGGACGACTCCAATGCTGTTGATGATCCAGGCCATATCGCAAAACATCGCATTGTTCTGTTGCGCACTTTTTGCGGGAAGCTCGATCTACGTCAGCCTCGTCGAAGATCCTGCGGCTGCCGAAGGCGACACAGAGCTGGCAACCGCCTATCTTCTGTGGGCCCACCCCAGGCCAGCCATCGTTCAGGCCTTCTTTGCCGCAATCGCAGCCGTGGCCGGCATACTGACCGGGGTGGCTGGTGGCAACATTTCATGGGTTATCGGCGGAATCGTTTTGGCAATGGCGGCGCTATTGCATTTGTTTGAAGTCGTGCCCCAGACGCGCCGCCTACGCAATATCGATCTGGTGGCCGATCCAAAGCACGCAGCCACGCTGCTTACACGGTTGGCACGATTGCATGCGGCACTCAGTCTCGCTAGCCTTGGCGCGCTATTCATCTTCATCATGCACACCTGAGCCCGCACAGCCGAACTTGAGCTGATGCCAAGACTCCATGCAGCCGGATGCGTCGGGGAGTTGCGTTTCTTCCGTTTCTCAAGCCTCGCCGAGAGCACGCCATCTCCAGGCGCGAATCCGTCGAAAGATAAGCTACCGCCCTGCTATAGCGATCGCGCCAGCATAAGCATACCAGTAGCCACGCATAAGCCTGCCGCCGTGCGCCGCAAGACGATGATGCTGGCAGCGTGCGCGGCCCAGGCGCCAGCCACCATGCCCGCCAGCTCGAACACCGTAACCTTGGCGGCGAGGGCATACTCGATTGAGCCAAACTGTAGATTGCCCAAAGTGCCGAACAGCGCAGCCACTATCTGCAGCACCTGGCTCACGCCGATGGCGGCGAGCGGGAGAAAACCCAATACCAGCATCATCGGCACTGAAAACACCGGTCCTCCCGCGCCGGTCAGACCTGAGCCAAACCCGGCAAGGGCACCCACAAACAAGAGCAGCAGCGGCCGCCCGCGAAACCGCTTGTCGCTGTAGCTCACCTGCTCGCGCCCCGCCGGCAGCAAAACGTAAGCCCCTGCAAAGATAATGACGGACGCAATGATCCGCGTCAGCGCATGCGCATTGACCATGGCGTTCACATTAGCCCCCAGGTAACTGAAAATCAGCGCCCCAGCCAGCAATGGTCGGGCGATCTTCCAGTCGATCGAGCCGCGACGCTGGAAGAGCCAAGTTCCTGCGAGGCCGGTGAACAGAAAGGAGAACAAAGCCGTGGCTGTAGCCTGATGAATGTCCACGCCGCCCAACCAGACCAGCGCAGGAATCAGCAGGATGCCGCCCACACCCACGGCGCCAATGAAAAATCCCACCGCTAGGGCGATTGCCGCCAGCGCCAGCCATTCACCGAGGATCATTCACGCCCAGGCATCGACTTATGAATCTGCCTTTGACTACGTTCCTGCGCGGAGCAGACTGACCGGACTGCGTGTCATATGGAGTGATCAGGGAGAACCTCTCCGAACAATTATACAGACTGGAAATTGGGTTGGTGAGCGCTGGTCGGCGCCGGTCCCGCGCGTAAGGATTTTCGAATCGAGAATCGACATTTCCCGCGCGCAACCGGTAAACTGCGGGCAGGGCTG
>JBDRNF010000330.1:0-22875 GCA_043811435.1 Pseudomonadota bacterium | reverse complement strand
GAGAAGGCGGGATTCGCCAGGGATCGCCTGGTCGATACATCCGAAGGCGAGGTCCTGCTGATGGTGCGCGACCCATGACGCTCGAGCGCCAGCCGCCCTGGCGCGCGCGGACCCCCGATCATCCGAAGCCGCTTGTGCCGGCCACATTTTGAACCTAGCTAGGACCCATGACCGACTTCTCTCCCCGTGAAATCGTTTCCGAACTCGACCGCTTCATCGTCGGCCAGGCCGACGCCAAGCGCGCGGTCTCCATCGCGCTGCGCAACCGCTGGCGGCGGCTGCAGCTCACCGGCCTGCTGCGCGAGGAAGTCCTGCCGAAAAACATCCTGATGATCGGGCCGACCGGCGTCGGCAAGACCGAGATCGCGCGGCGGCTGGCGAAGCTGGCGGGCGCGCCGTTCATCAAGGTCGAAGCCACCAAATTCACCGAGGTCGGCTATGTCGGCCGCGACGTCGAGCAGATCATCCGCGACCTGGTCGAGGTCGCGATCGCGCAGACCCGCGAACGCAAGCGCAAGGACGTGCAGGCCCGCGCGCAGCTGGCCGCCGAGGATCGCGTACTCGATGCCCTGGTCGGCCCCGGCTCCGGCCCCTCGACGCGGGATTCGTTTCGCAGGAAATTGCGTGCCGGCGAACTCAACGACAAGGAAATCGAGATCGAGACGCAATCTTCCGGCGGCACCCCGATGTTCGAGATTCCCGGCATGCCCGGCGCGCAGCTGGGCGCGATCTCGATCGGCGATATCTTCGGCAAGATGGGCGGACGGACCAAGACCCGCCGGCTGACGGTGGCGGATTCCCACGAGCTTCTGGTCAACGAGGAATCCGACAAGCTCCTGGACAACGACCAGCTGGTGCAGGAAGCGATCCATGCGGTCGAGAACAACGGCATCGTGTTTCTCGACGAGATCGACAAGATTTGCGTGCGCGACGGCCGCACCGGGGGCGACGTTTCGCGCGAAGGCGTGCAGCGCGACCTGCTGCCGCTGATCGAGGGCACCACGGTCTCGACCAAGCACGGCGCCGTCAAGACCGACCACATCCTGTTCATCGCCTCGGGCGCGTTCCACATTGCGAAGCCATCGGACCTGCTGCCTGAACTGCAGGGCCGGCTGCCGATCCGCGTCGAGCTGGAAGCGCTGACCCGCGACGACATGCGCCGCATCCTGACCGAGCCGGAAGCCTCGCTGATCAAGCAGTATATCGCGCTGCTCCAGACCGAAGGCGTCACGCTCGACATCACCGCCGACGCCATCGACGCGCTCGCCGACGTGGCGGTGGCGGTCAACTCCACGGTCGAGAATATCGGCGCGCGGCGATTGCAGACCGTGATGGAGCGCGTGCTCGACGAGATTTCCTTCGCCGCCCCCGACCGCCATGGCGAGACCATCCAGATCGATGCCGCCTATGTGCAGAAGCATGTCGGCGACCTCGCCAAGAACACGGATCTGAGCCGGTTTATTCTGTAGATACGCAACTCATCGTCGTCCCTGCCTAGTGCGCAATTGCGCACGGGGCGCAGGGACCCATAATCCCGGTCATCTGTCGTGGCCAAGATATCTACCACCCGGCCTAACCGCAAAGTCACGGCGTATGGATCCCGGCTCGCGCTCGCAAGGGCTCGCTTGGCCGGGACGACATCGAGGGGAATCGCGCGTTGCGTGCCACATATCCGGCATGTGATAGTCCGCGCCTGATTTCGCTTCGGGTGCCGAATGAATCTGCGTTTGCGGGAAAACCCCTGGCGGCTGATGCTCGCGGTCAATGTTGCCGTGCTGATCGGCGTCTTTCTCTACAAGCTGCCGCGCGAGCCCTATGTCCCCTACATTCATCTGTTGGTCGACTATCATTTCGGTTTTACCAAACGCGCGCTGATCGGCGCCGTGGTCTCGCTGTTTTTTACCAAGGTGCCGGTGTGGCTGGTATTCGCGTTGTCCGGCACGGTATGGCTGATCACGCTCGCGCTGTTCATAAAACTGTTTCGGCGCACCTTTGGCTTCGACGACCCGAGCCTGCCGCTGTTCGTGTTCATGGCGGGCTCGCCGTTCTTCCTGAAGAATTTCATGCACACGCTCGGGCATTTCGATATTTACGGCTGTGCCGTTGCGATCGGTTTGCTGCTCATCCCGGCGCGTTCGGTTTGGTTCGTCCTGCTCGCCGCCGCGGCGTCGATGATCCTGATTCTGATCCATCACATTCATCTCCTGATGTATGTGCCGACCATCGCGGTCATCGTGGTGCTGCGCTATTACCTGATGCAGGGCGTAACGCGGCGGAATGCGGGTCTCGGGATCGTCGCCATGCTCGCCGTCGGCGTGCTGTTCTTCGCTGCGCAATTCTGGGGATCGCTCGCGATCCCCGAGGCGGAGTTCGTCCAGTATCTGCAGGGCAGGATGGCCGATCCCGCCAGGACCAGGCTGCTGAGCTTCAGCTTCATCTGGTATCAGTCGCTCGCGCAAGAAATCCGCGACACCTGGCAGCGCATGCCGTCGAATCTGCTGGGCGTGCCGGTGTTCGCACTCGTGATCTGGCTGCACACGCCGCTCTGGAAATATTTCGCCGGGCTGATCCGGTCGCTCTCGAAACCATTGCACCGCCGTATGGTCGTCGCCGCCATCGTTGCGGTAAGCGCCGCCTATCTGGTGATGTTCGCGATCGTGTTCGATTATTCGCGCTGGATTTCGAACTGGGCGGTCTGCATGTTTCTGATCCTGCATGCGGTCAAGACCCTGCCGGCCTCGCGCGAAGTGCCGCCGATACCGGGCGACGATCGAAAGACCACTATTCAGGGCGCGGTCGTGACGCTGATCCCACGCGTCGGGATCGTGCGGCCGTTTTAGGCATTCACATTCCAGGATGTGAGACGCTCACATCCTGACGCGCCGGACCCGCACATACAGCGCGCCCTCGCCGCCATGGCCGATATGCGCTTCCTCAAAGCCGACCACCAGGGATCGGAATTCCGGCAGGCTCAGCCATTGCGGCACCTGGCGGCGCAACACGCCGCGTTCGGATTCGGCGCCGATCTTGCCCTTGCCGGTGATGACGAGAACGAAGGTCAGGCCCTCGCTGTGGGCGCGCTGCAGGAAGCCGAACAGCACGCGGTGGGCGCGGGTCTGCGTCATGCCGTGGAGATCAAGCCTTGCATCGATCTCCTTGCGGCCACGGGACAGCTGCGAACGCTCGCGGCGCCCGAGCGGGGCCAGCGGCGGGGCGGGCGGCGGCAGCACGGGTTTTGCCACCCGTGGAATTTTGCCTGGCGGAAGCTGCTTCAGCAGACCTGCAGATCTTGCGGCCACCGGCGTTACGGCATCCGGTGGCGCAGCATGCACCTTCGCGACATGCGCCCTCTTGCGTAGCGGTTTGGTCTGCTTGGCGACGCTCTCCCACAGCGCGCGCTCTTCCTCGCTCAGGCTGCGCCTGCGCCGCGGCACTGCGGACAATTCCGGAATCGAGGGCGGACGCTTCATCGGCCGCGGCGGTAATGGCGATGATGACGATGATGGCGATAGCGGTGGCGGCGCGCCTCACGGCTCGGGGCGACAATCGGCCGTGCTTCCGGCAACGGAACGGGTTTGGCGACCACCGCCGATGTCGTCGCAGCGGGGGCGGCGGCTGCGGGTGCCCCGTCCTTTGCGCCGGCAGCAGTACCCGCCTCGGGCGGCTTGGCGCCGGCCTTCCCGTCCCTGGGCTGATCCTTCAAGGGATCGACCTGCGGGAATAGTTTTGCGATTTTTGCCGACGGTCGCGCGTCCGGCACCGGCATCTTGCGGCCTCTCGCTGAGGGATCGAGGCTGTTCGGGACCAGCATGACGAAGCGTGCATTATGCCGGAACCGGCCCGATATTTTTCCGGCCTCGGCACCGGCGCCGAAATAGAGGTCGGCGCGCGCGGGCCCGACGATCGCCGATCCGGTGTCCTGCGCGATCATCAGCCGGCGGAACGGTGTCTTCGATTGTGCCGATTCGATCGGCAGCTCGCCCTCGATGAAAAACGGCGTGCCGTAGACGTGCAGCGCCTTGTCGACGGCGATCGAGCGGCCCGGCGTCAGCGGAACGCCCTGCGCGCCGGCCGGTTCATCCTTGTCGGACAGGTTCACTTCCCGAAAGAACACGTAGGCGCGGTTCTGCCGCCGCAATTCGTTGGCGCCGTCGGGGTTTTGCTCCATCCATTCCCGGATTTTCTGCATCGACATCTGATCCCTGGGGATGATGTTGCGATCGATCAGGATGCGGCCAACCGGCGTGTAGGAGAAGCCGTTATGCGCGTCGTAATTGATACGGACGGTGGAGCCGTCCTCGAGGCGTACCCGCGCCGAGCCCTGGATCTGCGTGAACAGCAAATCGGTCTGGTTCTTGAGCCAGACAATTTCGAGGCCGCGCCCGGCAATCGCGCCGTCCTCGATCTCGGCACGATCGTAATAGGGCACGAGCTTGCGGCGGCCGATCTTGCGGAACACTTCGCCCTTGTTGGGCAGACTGGCAGAGCTTTGCCTGGTGCCGCGAACGAACAGATTGGAAGGGCGGCGATAGACCGGCACGGTGTAGACGTCGGTCTGGGTCCTGGAGCCGTCGATGATGGGTTCGTAGTAGCCGGTCACAAAGCCCTCGGCTTCGCCGAGCCGGGAGATTCGCAAGGGGAGGAAGTGCTTCTCGAAGAAAGCCCTGGCCCTGGCCCCGTCCTCGATATCGAGGCCACTCGCAGCCCTGCAGGGATCCCGCAGCGAGGTACCCAGCGCCTTCGGTTCGGCGGGAGGTTTGCGTTGCGCCGCTATCGGCTTGCAGCTGGTGCGAAACGCCTTGTAGGCAGCCAGGTGATCGTCCTCACGCCAGCCCGCGATATCGGCCCACGCCACCGGCGCATATTGGCCGCCGCTGATTTCAAGCGGCCAGGCAAGCCGCGGATAGGGCAGGTGCCGGGCAGCTGGGGGATGCGCCCGCGCGTGATGCGAGGCATGGGAACGTTGCGCGGCTGACACGCCCGATGGCGCCAGCGACAATACCGCGACGATCGCGACGATCGCGCCTAGCGCGACGGCGTACCGGCCGGCGCCGCGCGCGTTATTGAGCGCTTCCCGTGCCAACCAGCTTCCAGTTCGGATCGCGTGAGGAGATGTCGCGGGCGAAGGTCCAAACATCGGTGATATCGGCGACCGTATCGGGGCTGCCGTCGACGACGGTGCCGGCCTTGTCGCGGGTGGCCGTGATCATCTGCGAGACGAAGCGAACGGTCAGCTGCGCCGCGCGGTCGCGGGCTTCCGCCCCGACAAGCTCGGCCTTGTCGATCGAAACGAAGCGCGTTTCGGTCTTCTGCTCGTGCTTCTCGCGATCCTTGATCACGGTCTCGAAGCTCTCATAGACCTCGGATGACAGCAGGTCCTTCAGCGCGCGGCGGTCGCCATTGGCGAAAGCCAGCACGATCATCTCGTAGGCGCTCTTCGCACCGCTGAGGAAATGCCGGGGATCGAACGATGAATCCTGGGCGGCAATGGCATCGAGGCCCAGCGCCAGCGGCGTGCCCGGTTCGGCCAAACCCTTCCAGCGGTCGGTCGGGGGGACAACATCCGCGGTCGGCGCCAGCGGCGCCTGATCGATCACCGTGCCGGGGATCGGCACCACGTTATTGTTGTCCTGCGCCCCATGCAGCACGTTGCGCGCCGCGCGATCGAAGGGTGGCCGCTCGTTTCCGGTGCGCTGCCCGAGAACGTTCCGCAGGCGCAGGAAGATGAAGACCGCCAACGCCAGGAAGATGATGGTGTAAATATCCACGTCGCATTCGCTTTCTGGTCTGCACCGACGATGGCCGGTGGTAGAGCGTTTCGATCAGGAAACGGCAGAGATTAAATCATGGAGTGGGTCTTTAGCATGTAGGCACGAAACGAGGCCTGGCCAATGGCCCGTTCGGACATGAAAACCATGCCCCTGGAAATAGGCCAAGCCAAGGTTCTTACATGCTGAGCCTCTTGCCTGTTGCCAGAATGGAATTGTAGCGCGTTTTTGCGCCTTGTGGAAACCCGATCGGGGCCGGAAATAGCGCATATTCAACAATTTAGGGGCTTTCGAGCCGGCCCGGCCTGCCCGCTGGATGGCTGATCCGCGGGGGCCCGCGGTTGCTGGCGCGCCCTGGACGGTTACGGGCGATTGTCGTCCTTGTGGACCAAGCCGCGGCTATGATAGCCACTCGCCCCGACATCGCCTTTTCGCACCTCACGGGCGAATTCAGACCTAAAACCCGCACCGCTCGGCTCCAGGAGAGATTTCATGACCAACGGCAATGGCGCACCTCCCGAGGCGGCCCCTCCTCCCCAGCTGAACGTGCTGGCGCAGTATACCAAGGACCTGTCGTTCGAGAACCCGAACGCGCCGGCCTCGCTGGCGCCGCAGCAGCAGCAGCCCGCGATCAACATCCAGATCAACGTCAGCGCCAATAATATCGCCGAAAACGAGTTCGAAGTGACGCTTTCGGTCGAGGGCAAGGCCGAAAACGCCGGCAAAGTGATGTTCAGCTTCGATCTCGCCTATGCCGGCGTGTTCCGGATCATGAACGTGCCGCAGGAAAACCTGCACCCGCTGGTCATGATCGAATGCCCGCGACTGCTGTTCCCGTTCGCGCGCGAGATCATCGCGACCTCGGTGCGCGACGGCGGGTTCCCGCCGCTGATGCTGGATCCGGTCGATTTCGTCGGCCTGTATCGCCAGAATCTGGAGCGGCAGGCTGCCGCACAGGCCGGACAGTCAAAGCCGAGCTGACGCGACCGGATCTGGTTCCGGTCAACCGCCCAGAAAATCGTTCCAGATTGGCTTGTCGCCGAGCGTGGCGACAAAGGCCCGATGGGCCGCGCGATCTTCCTCGGTGACGCGCGGCGCAAGCGGCGCCTCGCGCGTCCGCCGCGGCATTTCGCCGTACCCGCCGGCACGTACTTCGCGGGTCTCCGTTGCCAGGATCAATTGCGACTGCCGGGCCCCGATCAGATCGATATAGACCTCAGCCAGCAACTCGGCGTCGAGCAAGGCGCCGTGCTTGGTGCGGCGGGAATTGTCGATCGCGTAGCGCGAGCAGAGATCGTCGAGCCGGTTCGACACCCCCGGATGCTTGCGCCGCGCCAGCATCAGCGTGTCGACCAGCCGGTCGCGCGCGATGGCCGGCCGCTTGATGCGGTCGAGTTCCGCATTGATGAAGCCGATATCGAACGACGCGTTGTGGATCACCAGTGGCGCGTCGGCGATGAACTCGAGGAAATCGTCGACCACATGGGCGAACAGCGGCTTATCGGCGAGAAATTCGCTGGAAAGGCCGTGCACGGCGAAGGCCTCGGCCGGCATCGACCGCTCCGGATTGATATGCCGGTGAAAGGTCTGCCCGGTCGGCATGCAATTGATCATCTCGACGCAGCCGATTTCGACCAGCCGGTCGCCGCGCAGCGGGTCGAGGCCGGTGGTTTCGGTATCGAGAACGATTTCACGCATGGGTCTGGTCCGAGGGGGCGGCGAATCAGCTGCGCCGCTGCGGCATTTTAACAACCTGCTGCAGAATGTCGCGGATCTGGACCCGCACCGGGTCCAGGCCATGTGATGTATCCACCACGAAATCCGCCCGTTTGCGCTTTTCGGCATCGGGCAGTTGCCGGGCCAGGATGGCATCGAGCGCTTCGCTGGTCATGGTGCCCCGCGCCATGATTCGGGCGCGCTGGTTCTCCGGCGAGGTCGTCACCACCACCACCGCATCGACGCGCTTCTCGCCCCCGGTCTCGTACAGCAGGGGCACGTCGACCACCGCCACCGGTGCGCCGGCCCGCTCGACTTCCTCGAAGAATTTTTGTCGCGAGGCGCCCAGCATCGGATGGACGATCTGCTCGAGCTGCTTCATCGCGGCGGGATCGTGCACCACGCGCGCTGAAAGTTTCTGACGGTCGACCTTGCCGCCGGCGGTGGTGCCGGGAAACGCCGCTTCGATCGCGGGCGCCGCCTCGCCTTCATATAACTGGTGCACGGTCGCATCGGCGTCATAGACCGGGACCCCTGCTTCCGCGAACAATTTCGCGGTGGTGGATTTGCCCATCCCGATCGAACCGGTCAGCCCCAGAATCATCATTCAACGTTCGCCATTCGCTGTTCTCAAGCCGTCAGATACCGAGCAGCCGTTCCCCGCGCAGAAACGCAAGCAACGGCAGCAGCGGCAAGCCAAGGATGGTGAAGTGGTCGCCCTCGATGCGTTCGAACAGATGCACCCCCAGCCCTTCAAGCTGGTAGGCGCCGACGCTGGTGGTCACGGCCTCGCCAGCTTCATCCAGATAGGCTCGGATTTCCGCCACGCTGAGCTGCCGCATGGTCATGCGTGCGACATCGGTGGTTTCGAACAATATCTTGCCATCCCGCGCCACCGCAACGGCGGAGTGCAGTTGATGGTTGCGGCCGGCAAGGTCGCTTAATTGCTCGGCGGCCGCAGCACGGCCGGACGGCTTGCTGAACAGCCTGTTCTCCAGCGCCAGGGTCTGATCGGCGCCGACAACATATTTTCCTGGCTGGCGCACCGATACAGCCAGCGCTTTCTCGCGCGCGAGGAGCGCGGCAATTTCGCCAGGCGCCTGCAGGCCGGAGGTTCGCTGCACGTCGCGCTCATCGATATCGGCCGGAACGGCCTCGAAACGAATGCCGGCATTCGCCAGCAGCATTTGCCGCGCGCGGCTTTGCGAGGCCAGGATCAAGGGATCGGTGCCGCGCCACAGCGTCATTCGGAAAACCGCTGCCGTTGCCGGTCGGTGAACAGTTTCAATATCGCGGCCGCGGTCTCTTCGATCGATCGCCGCGTCACGTCGAGCTGGGCCCAATTGAATCGCGCGCTCAGTTTCCGGGCGAAGGCGACCTCGTCGGTGACCGATTGCCGATCGATATAGGTGTCGTTATCCCGGTCGCCCATGCTCAGAAGCCGGTTTTGCCGGACCTGGATGAGACGCTCGGGGGTAGCGTGAAGGCTGACCACCAACGGCTTTTTCAACGTCTCCAGCTGATGCGGGATCGGAATGCCTGGCACCAGCGGAACATTCGCGGTGCGGATACCGCGATTGGCGAGATAGATCGAGGTCGGTGTTTTCGAGGTGCGGGACACCCCGACCAAAATCACCTCGGCCTCTTCCAGTCCTTCGACATGCTGGCCGTCATCATGCATCATGGTATAATTCAGCGCGTCGATCCGCTTGAAATATTCCGCATTCAGGACGTGCTGCGCGCCGACTCGCCCCGTCGTGGCGGCGCCGAGATAGGCCTGAAACAACTGCATCACCGGCCCGATGATCGACAGGCTCGGAATGTTCATTTCCTTGCACTTGGCTTCCAGCCGGGCGACCAGATCCTTTTCCAGCAAGGTGAACAGCACGATGCCCGGAGCTTCCTCGATCTCGTCGAGCACGCGGTCGAGCTGCTTCTGGCTGCGCACCAGCGGATAGACATGTTCGACCGGAGTCACATTGGCGTATTGCGCAGCCACCGCGCGCGCCACCGTGATCAGGGTCTCACCGGTCGAATCGGACACCAGATGAAGATGAAAATAATTGCCGGTCGTAGGCACCGAGACCCCTGTGTATCCTGTGAATCGCTGTGGAGTTTACCTGAGAGAATCGAACACAGACCGAGCTGTCAGGGATAACCCGGCTTTTTCTGCACAGGCCTCCCGTTCGGGATAACTCCGTTCGGTCGCCGCAATGATAGTGGGGTTATGTGGACTTGTCTCTTGATAAACCGTCCATCATGTCAGCCAAGCAATTGAAAGGGATCACGATATCCGGTTGATCGGGGTATTGGCGGGATATGTTGATGGATGTGAACAAGTGCCGACAACGTCGGATCAGTTTTGCGCGGGCGCTAATCACAGCTACTTAGACTCAAACCTAAGATTCTAAACTTAGTTATTTAGAAAGGCTGGGGTTGAGGATATGTCTGCCTCCGGGGCAAGAGCGCCGTCGTGCTAAGCCCTGCTTCACCGAAACGCTGCGATCCGGTGAGACGTTCCAGGGGGCGGCGGAAATTTGCGAACCGAGGTTGAGATATCGCGATGTACGAGTGGATCAAGGCGCTGCACGTGATCGCGGTCATCGCCTGGATGGCCGGCATGCTCTATTTGCCGCGGCTGTTCGTCTACCATTGCGAGGCGGAGGCCGGATCGAAGCAATCCGAGACGTTCAAGATCATGGAACGGCGGTTGCTGAAGGCGATCATCAACCCCGCGATGATCGTGACCTGGCTGGCCGGGCTCTACCTCGCCTGGTCCGGCGGCTGGTTTTCGTCTGGCTGGTTCCACGGAAAATTGCTGCTGGTGCTGGTAATGTCCGGCGTCCACGGGTTTTTTGTTGGCTGGGTGAAGGACTTTGCCGCCGACAGGAATGTCAAAAGCCAGAAATTCTACCGTATTATCAACGAGGTACCGACAGTTCTGATGATAGTTATCGTGATTCTCGTGATCGTGAAGCCGTTTTGAGGGATACCGCCGTCAACATCCCGAACCGCGGGCCTGCTTGCGGAAGTCCGTCCGATTTTCTATATTGTTGAAATCCCACCCCACGCAGGCGGATGTGGTCGTGTTCCGGTTTTCCATTGAACCGGCCGCCGCATCAGGTTTGAAGCCTCTCCGGCGCTTTCCTTGCTCAGACCTGCGGACCTTCCTTTTGCTCGCGTCCGCATTTTCTTAAAGCCTCCTCGCAATCCTCTTCCACGTTATTCCACAGGACCATCCCAATGCGGGAAATGAAACTCCAAGACCTCAAAGCCCAGACGCCGGCCGAACTCGTCTCGTTCGCCGAAGAAAAAGGGGTCGAAAACGCCAGCACGATGCGCAAGCAGGAGCTGATGTTCGCCATTCTCAAGCAGCTCGCGATCCAGGAAACCGACATCATCGGCGAGGGCGTCGTCGAGGTTCTCTCCGACGGTTTTGGCTTCTTGCGCTCGCCGGACGCGAATTATCTGCCGGGTCCCGACGATATCTACGTCTCGCCCTCGCAGATCCGCCGCTTCGGGCTTCGCACCGGCGACACCATCGAAGGTCATATCCGCAGCCCGAAGGAGGGCGAACGCTATTTCGCGCTGCTGAAGGTCAACACGCTGAATTTCGAGGACCCGGAAAAGTCCAAGCACAAGGTCAATTTCGACAATCTGACGCCGCTGTTTCCCGATCAGCGCTTTCGGCTGGAGCTCGAAGACCCCACCAGAAAGGACCTTTCCGCACGGGTTATCGACATCGTCGCCCCGATCGGCAAAGGCCAGCGCGCGCTGATCGTGGCGCCGCCGCGCACCGGCAAGACCGTGCTGATGCAGAACATCGCGCACTCCATCACCGCCAATCACCCGGAATGCTATCTGATCGTTCTGCTGATCGACGAACGCCCCGAGGAAGTCACGGACATGCAGCGCTCGGTGAAGGGCGAGTTGGTTTCCTCGACCTTCGACGAGCCGGCGGTGCGTCACGTCCAGGTCGCCGAGATGGTCATCGAGAAGGCCAAGCGGCTGGTCGAACACGGCCGCGACGTCGTGATCCTGCTGGACTCGATTACGCGGCTGGGACGCGCCTACAACACCGTGGTGCCGTCATCCGGCAAGGTGCTGACCGGCGGCGTCGACGCCAACGCGCTGCAGCGGCCGAAACGCTTCTTCGGCGCCGCGCGCAACATCGAGGAGGGCGGCTCGCTCACCATCATCGCGACCGCGCTGGTCGATACCGGCAGCCGCATGGACGAAGTCATCTTCGAAGAGTTCAAGGGCACCGGCAATTCCGAACTGATTCTGGATCGCAAGGTCTCGGACAAGCGGACCTTCCCGGCGATAGACATCTCGCGCTCCGGCACCCGCAAGGAAGAGCTGATCACCGATCCGCAGCTCCTGAAGAAAATGTACGTGCTGCGCCGGATCCTCAATCCGATGGGCACTATGGATGCGATCGACTTCCTGCTCGACAAGCTGCGCAACACCAAGAACAACGCGGAATTCTTCGAGTCGATGAATACCTGATCGATTTGGCGGGTTTTGAAGGGGCGTCCTTGCGCAGGCGAGGGCGCCCTTTTTCATGGGGTCTCGGGCTTATTGCTGCGGCCAATGTTGCAACATCTCTGCAGCATGAGGGTGACAGTCATTTAGCGATCTTGTGATAAGACATTGAAATTACTATGTATTTCAAGCGGGTGTTCATGCCGAAATGCTGCACTGCAGCAATTCATCAACCTCGCCAGCATTTGGCGGCTGCGAAGTGACAAGCCACGACTGGCGCCAATTGCGTTGCCTTTTTAATGGCTCCGGCACAAATAGACGATGCATCCGCGGGAACAGACCATTTTTGCCGTTTCGTCGGGCCGGCCGCCGAGCGCGATCGCGTTGGTGCGGGTTTCAGGGCCGCAGGCCGGGTCGGCACTGACCGCTTTGGCTGGCAAGATTCCGTCGCCGCGCATGGCCACCCGGACCTTGCTGCGGGATGCCGACCAGCAGCCGATCGACGACGCGGTGGTGTTGTGGTTTCCGGGACCGGCCAGTGCGACCGGCGAGGACGTTGCGGAATTCCACGTCCATGGCGGACGCGCGGTGCTGGCGGCGTTGTTCGGGGCGCTTGCGGGTTTCGAAAATGTGCGGGCCGCCGAGCCCGGTGAATTTACCCGCCGTGCGTTCGAGAATGGCAAGCTCGACCTCACCGAGGCCGAAGGTCTCGACGATCTCATTCATGCCGACACCGACCGGCAACGCCGCCAGGCGCTGCGGCAGTTGAAGGGCCTGCTCGGAGACAAAGCGCGTGACTGGCGCGCCCGGATCATCGAAGCCTCAGCATTGATCGAAGCCGGAATCGATTTTTCCGACGAGGCCGACGTGCCGGCCGAATTGATCGCGCCGGCGTTGCTGAAAATCAAAGGCTTGCTTGCGGAAATCGAAGAAGTGCTTGCGGCACAGGGCCGAAGTGAACGTCTGCGCGAAGGCATGGTGGTTGCGATCGCGGGTCCGCCGAACGTTGGCAAATCGACGCTGATGAATTATTTGGCTCGGCGCGAAGTGGCGATCGTGTCGCCGCATGCCGGCACCACGCGCGACATCATCGAGGTGCAGCTCGATCTCGACGGCTATCCGGTGACGGTGATCGACACCGCCGGGATACGCGAGACCGAGGATCCCGTGGAGCAGGAGGGCGTGCGCCGCGCCCGGGCACGGGCGGCGGAGGCCGACCTGGTGTTGTGGCTGGCCGATACGACGTACCAAAAGATCGAGCGCGGGACAGCACCGGTTTGGCTGGTGCGCAACAAGATCGACCTCGACGCCGGCTTGGGCCCGGCCGATGGGGCGCAACTCCCGGGCCTGGGGCAGGGCGGAGACGCCGTTGAATTCCGGATCTCGGCCAGCCGGGGCGACGGGATGCCGGAACTGGTCTCGGCCCTGGTCGGGTTCGCGCATGATTATTTCGGGTCGGATGACGGCGGATTGATCGGCAGGGCGCGGCACCGTCAATTGCTGCAGGAAACGCTCGCTTCGTTGCAACGCAGCATAGACGTTGTTGGAATCGGGGAGGAACTTGCCGCGGAGGAGCTGCGGGCTGCCGCGCATTCCCTGGGGCGGCTACTGGGTCGAGTGGATGTCGAGGATATCCTCGATGTGATTTTTCGCGAGTTTTGTATAGGGAAGTAGAATCTCCCGTTTCCGCAATGGAACTCATTGGAACCCGGATTGTTTCACGTGAAACAACAGACTCGGCGACCGGAACGGTGTTTCACGTGAAACAGCCCGCTTTCGCCGAACTTACCGCTTCCGGCTTTTGACGCTCCGCGATAAAAGCCTTGCATGATCACCACGCCCCAATCGTTCGACGTCATCGTGGTCGGTGGCGGTCACGCCGGCTGTGAAGCCGCTGGTGCCGCTGCTCGCCTGGGCGCCCGGACGGCGCTGGTGACCCACCGCTTTTCGACCATCGGCGCGATGTCCTGCAATCCCGCCATCGGAGGGCTGGGCAAGGGTCATCTGGTCCGTGAGGTCGACGCGCTGGACGGCCTGATGGGCCGCGTCGCCGATGCCGGCGGTATCCAGTTTCGCATGCTGAATCGCCGCAAGGGTCCGGCGGTCCGGGGGCCGCGCGTCCAGGCCGACCGCAAGCTTTATGCCGCCGCGATGCAGGCCGCTATCTGTGAGACTGCCAATCTCAGCGTCATCGAGGGTGAGGCGGATGAACTCGTCGTCTCGAATAGTCGCGTCACCGGCATTCGCCTGATCGGCGGCCAGGAACTGTCCGCCGGCGCGGTTGTCATCACCACCGGCACCTTCCTGCGTGGCCTGATCCATCTCGGCGAAAAGAACTGGCCGGCAGGACGTGTCGACGAGGCGCCCGCACTGGGACTTTCGAAATCGTTCGAACAGGCCGGTTTTGTCCTCGGGCGGCTAAAGACTGGTACGCCGCCTCGGCTCGATGGCAGCACGATCGACTGGTCGGCAGTGGAAATGCAGCCCGGCGACGATCCGCCGGAACCGTTCTCGGTGATGACTGACCGCATCACCACGCCGCAGATCCAGTGCGGAATCACCCGCACCACGCCGGCGACCCATGACGTAATCCGGGCCAATGTGCATCGCTCGCCGATGTATTCCGGCCAGATCAAGAGCTCGGGGCCGCGCTACTGCCCCTCGATCGAGGACAAGATCGTCCGTTTCGGCGATCGCGATGGCCATCAGATCTTTCTGGAGCCCGAAGGGCTCGACGACACCACGGTCTATCCGAACGGCATCTCTACCTCGCTGCCGGAAGAGGTGCAGCTGGCGATCCTGGCCACGATCCCGGGCCTCGAGCGGGTCCGGATGGTGCGGCCGGGCTATGCGATCGAGTACGACCATGTCGATCCCCGCGAACTCGATCCCACCCTGCAGACCAAGCGGCTGCCGGGGCTGTTCCTGGCCGGGCAGATCAACGGGACCACGGGCTATGAGGAGGCGGCGGCGCAGGGCTTGGTAGCGGGTCTCAACGCCGCCTTGGCCGCCAGCGGCACCGCGCCGGTCGTATTCGACCGCGCCGATGGCTATCTCGGCGTGATGATCGATGATCTCGTGACGAGGGGGATCACTGAGCCGTACCGGATGTTCACCTCACGGGCCGAATACCGGCTGACGCTGCGGGCGGACAATGCCGACCAGCGCCTGACCGACAAGGGGATCGCATTGGGCTGTGTCGGGCCGGCCCGATCGATCCGCCACGGCGCGAAGATGGCGGCGCTGAATGATGCGAAGACGCGGGCAAAAGCCCTGAGCGTTACCCCCAATGAGGCCGGCAGGCATGGACTGGCGCTCAATCGGGACGGCCAGCGCCGTTCGGCGTTCGAATTGCTGGCCTATCCCGAGATCGGCTGGGCGGAAGTCCGCAGCATCTGGCCGGAGCTGTCGGCCATTGACCTAGCGATCGCAGTTCATCTCGAGATCGACGCCAAATACGACGTCTATCTCAAGCGCCAGACCGCCGACGTCGATGCCTTCCGGCGCGATGAGGGGCTGATCCTGGCCGATATCGATTACAGCCTGGTACCGGGGCTTTCCAACGAGGCCCGTTCAAAACTCGAAGCCGCGCGCCCGCGAACGGTGGGGCAGGCCGGGCGGATTGACAGCATGACGCCCGCGGCGCTGGGAATCCTGGCGGCCTACCTGCGGCGGGAAGCACGGAAGAAATCGGTGGCGGCGTCCGCATAGACCTCGTTTCACGTGAAACGTCGGCCCGTGAAAATTTTCCGTCGTCATCCTGAGGTGCGCGCCCTTGCGCGCCTCGAAGGATGGGCAGCAAATCCCTATCTCATCCTTCGAGGCGAGCCGAAGACGGCTCGCACCTCAGGATGACGTCTGCGCCCTCAACACCCGAGTAAAATGACCCAAGCATCAACTCAAAGCCGTTCCCGCATTCTCCCGGCTGACAAAGCCGCGGCGTTGGCATTGACGCCCGTTTCACGTGAAACCGAAGCGCGGTTGGATCGCTATGTCGATCTGCTGCTGGAGTGGCAGGCGAAAACCAATCTGGTGGCGCCGTCGACGCTTGCCAATCTGTGGACCCGGCACATCGCCGATTCGCTGCAGCTTCTGGCGATCGCTCCCTCGGCCAAGGTCTGGGCCGATCTCGGCAGTGGCGGGGGCTTTCCGGGGGTGGTGCTGGCCTGCGCGCTGGCGGAGACGCCGGGCGCCATCATTCACCTGGTTGAGCGCAACGCCAAGAAGGCCGCGTTCCTGCGCGAGGCGCTGCGAGTTACCAACGCGCCAGGCAAAGTTCACCTCGCGGATATCGGGGATAGTGTGGATAGAATCACCGGGCCCGTCGATTGCGTCACCGCGCGGGCAGTGGCTCCGCTACACCAGCTCATCGGCTTCGCGGAGCCGCTGGTGAGGCGCGGCGCGAAAGCGCTGCTTCTCAAAGGCCAAGATGTAGAGGCTGAATTGACCGAAGCCACTAAATATTGGAATATCAAGCCGCATCTTCACTCCAGCCGCACCGGCGGACAAGGCTGGATCGTCGAGCTCGACCAGATCGAGCGGCGCAATCCATCCGCGACAGAAAATGGCGTCAGCGCATGACCGTAATTGATCAAATATATCAAGAGGATAAGGCACCACACCCGGCCGGCCATCCGCGCATCCTGGCGCTCGCCAACCAGAAGGGCGGCGTCGGCAAGACCACCACAGCGATCAATCTCGGCACCGCGCTCGCGGCGATTGGCGAGCGGGTGCTGATCGTCGACCTCGATCCGCAGGGCAACGCTTCCACCGGGCTCGGCATCGACCGCCGCAGCCGCAGCTGCTCGACCTATGACGTGTTGATTGGTGAGGCGCCGCTGCGTGACGCCGTGGTGGCGACGGCGGTGCCGCGGCTGCATATCGCGGCGTCGACGATGGACCTTTCCGGCCTCGAACTCGAACTCGGCTCGACACGCGACCGCGCGTTTCGCCTGCGCGATGCGATCGCCGCCCTGAACACCAACGCCGCGCCCGATGCCGATTACACCTATGTGCTGATCGATTGTCCGCCGTCGCTCAATCTTCTCACCGTCAATGCGATGGCCGCTTCCGACGCGATTCTGGTGCCGCTGCAATGTGAGTTCTTCGCGCTCGAAGGTCTTTCGCAATTGCTGCAGACGGTGGAGCAGGTGCGCTCGACCCTCAATCCCAATCTGTCGATCCACGGCATCGTGCTGACCATGTTCGACTCACGCAACAATCTGTCGAACCAGGTCGTCGCCGACGTGCGCCAGTTCATGGGCGCCAAGGTCTACAACACCATGATCCCGCGCAACGTGCGCATCTCCGAGGCGCCGTCCTACGGCAAGCCGGTGCTGGTGTACGATCTCAAATGCGTCGGCAGCGAAGCCTACCTCAAGCTCGCGACCGAAGTGATCCAGCGCGAGCGCGAGCTGCGTACGCATTGAAGCGATATCCGTAGGGTGGGCAAAGGTGCGCCCTTCGCGCCGTGCCCACCATCAGGCGACTTGCAAAAAATGGTGGGCACGGCGCCAAGCGGCGCCTTTGCCCACCCTACGAAGACGAAGTGAACAGGAGCGTTTGCGTGAATCCAAGGGAGCTGGCGATGGCCGACGAAGCGCGTTCGCGACTGGGCCGCGGTCTTGCAAGTCTGATCGGTGATGTCGGCGGTGAGGCCGCGCATCTGGAGCGGCCGCGCGCGCAGCGCAAGGTGCCGATCGAATTCCTCAAACCCAATCCGCGCAATCCGCGCCGCGCCTTTTCCGATGCCGAACTCGGCGAACTCTCGGATTCGATCAAGCAGCACGGCGTGATCCAGCCGATTGTGGTGCGGCCGGTCAAGGGCGCGCAGGATCGTTTTGAAATCATCGCCGGCGAACGGCGCTGGCGTGCTTCGCAGATCGCCGGCCTGCACGAAGTGCCGATCGTGCCGGTCGATGTCAGCGACTCCGACGCGCTCGAGATCGCGATCATCGAAAACGTCCAGCGCGAAGATCTCAACGCGCTGGAAGAGGCGCTGGGCTATCACGCGCTGGCCAACGAATTCAAACGCGGCCAGGACGAGATCGCCAAGATCGTCGGCAAGAGCCGCAGTCACGTCGCCAACATGATGCGGCTGACCAAACTACCGGAAGACGTGCAGGCCTATATCGCGTCGGGCGAGTTGTCGGCCGGCCACGCCCGCGCCTTGATCGGTGTCCCCGATCCGCTGGCATCGGCCAAACGCATCGTCGAGGAGGGCCTCAACGTGCGCCAGGCCGAAGCGCTGGCGCATGACGAGGGCGTGCCGGTGCGCAAACCGCAAAAGGCGCGTAGCGGCAAGGTCAAGGACCCCGACACGGTCGCGCTGGAGAAGCGGGTCAGCGACGCGCTGGGCCTGGCCGTCAGCGTCGACCATCGCGAACCCGGCGGCACCGTGCACATCCGCTACCGCGACCTCGAACAGCTCGACGAGATTTTGCGCCGGCTGGATGCAACGGGGTAGGGGCGGGCGCTTCGTCCGCTATGCCCGAGCGAATTGGTTCGGTCCCCGGACGCAGCGCAGCGCGCAGCGGTGCGCTGCTGAGCCGGGGTCCATCATTGCGGCGGCATTGGATTGGGTCCCGGCTCTGCGGAGCAGCGCCAAGAGCGCTGCACCGCGTCCGGGACACGAGGCTTTCACCCCCGCCGCTTCGCGTTCACCGCGATCGACATCAGCGCGCGCTGCGCGATCACCGCCGCCAGCGTCGACTGCTTGCGCGTCTCCAGCGCCGCGGTGGCGAGCTGTTCGATGATTCCGGCCAGCCGCGCCGGGCTGAAATTCCGCAGCGCGACCTCGGCACTCGGCTTCCTGGAAAAATGCAGCCGCGGGAATCCGCTGTCGAGCAAAGCCGATGCCGGCGTGCCCTCGGCTACCGCGAGGCTGGTCTTGTGCAGCCAGGCGGCATGTCGCTGAGCGGCTGAAATGATCATGCCCGGATAGGTGCCGGCCACCATGGCCTTGGCGAATTCGGTTTCGACCAGATCCGGTTTTCCGGCAAAGGCGCCGTCGACGATCGGATCGATCTTGAGCTCGGAGGCGTCGGCGACCACCGCCATCACGTCGTCGAGGGTAACCTCGCGCCCGCCATGCGAATACAGCGCGAGCTTCTTCAGTTCGTTGCGCGAGGCCTGGCGGTCGCCGCCGAGCAGCGACATCAGGACCGCGCGGGCGTCGGCGGCGATGCTCAGATTCGAGACCCTGAGCTCGCTGTCGATCAGTCGCGCCAGCGCGCCGGCGTCGTCGGCATAGCAGGCGATCGCGACGGCGGTCCTGGCACGCTCGCAGGCTTTTCGAAGCGGCGACTCGGCCCGCAGCTCGCCGGCCTCGATCACGATGCGGCAATCCTTCAGCGGAGAATCCGCCAGGGTTTCGATTCCGCTGGCAAAGCTGCGCGAGCCGGCGCGGACGCGAATGGCGCGGCGGCCGCCGAACATCGGTATGGTCATCGCTTCATCGACCAGTCGGGACGGCTCGGCGGAGAGTTCGTCGCCATCGAGCCGCACCAGCGAGAACGGATCATTGGGATCATCGACCGCGGACGCCAGCAGCGCATCGGCCCGTTCGCGTACGAGGCCGGCATCGGGACCATAGAGCAGGATGATGGGACGCGCCGGATCGGGCCGGGCGAGAAAAGCGTCGATCTCTTTTCCGCGAAGCGCGACCATCGAGTGGGATCCAGTGAATTTCGCCAGTCTTCACCCTCCCCTGGAGGGGGAGGGTCGGCTCACATGGAGCGCAGCGACATGTGAGACGGGGTGGGGTGAAAGTCTTTCAACACGGGCACTGTGTGAGGTGAGAGACTGTCACCCCACCCCGCCGCTCATTGCATTCGCGTCGACCCTTCCCCCTCCAGGGGAGGGTAAAGACGGATCAGGACCCCGCGACGAAGAACGAGGCCAGTCGGGTCTGGATGTTTTCCGCGATTTCGTTGGCGGCGCGGTCCTCGGCGTCGCGGAAGGCGCGGGCGCGGGCGAAGCGCTGCAGCTGGCCGGGAATGTCGTAGGACACCCGCGCGAAGGTGGTTCCGGTCATGACCGATTTATTGGTGGCCAGATCGATCAGGTTGTACTGGGCGTCGATGCCGTAATTCTCGCTGGAAGGCAGCGCGGTTTTGGGGTCGAGGATCAGCGACGAGCGGCTGGTGCCGAACCGCAGCACCAGTTTGTGCGTCGGGGGCATGCCGGTGGCGTTGCCGTACAGCTTGAACTTCAGCGCGTTGCGGACTTCCACCTGCACCCGCGCCTCGCGCGAGGCGTTGGGCTTGTCGACCGGCGGGACGTCCACGCCCATCAGCTTTTCGCGCAGGCCGGGGGTGCCGTCGGTACGTTCGGCATACATCGGCTGAAAGCAGCCGGCCGTCAGTGCCGCCAGGGCGGCCACGACCAGAAGCCGAGCGGCGATGCGGGATCTACCCAACGACATTGACGATCCTCATGGGAACAATAATGACCTTGCGGACGGCCTTGCCGCCGAGGGACTGTTTTACCGCATCGAGAGCCAAAACGGCAGCCTCAATTTCCGGATTTTGGGCGCCCCGTGGCACGGTGACATCACCCCGCTTCTTGCCATTGACCTGGACCACCAGCGTCACGCTATCTTCAATCAGCAAATCGCGTTCGATTTGGGGCCAATTCGCCTCTGAAATCAGCCCCTTCTGGCCCAGCACCCTCCAGCACTCCTCGGCCAGATGCGGCATCATGGGCGCGAACAGTTGAACAAGGATGACCGCGGCCTCCCGGACCGCCCAGGCCAGGTCCGGCGAGGGCTCCCCCTCGCGGCCCAACACCTCGGCCAGCGCATTGGTGAATTCGCGGATATGGGCGAGGCAGACGTTGAAATGCAGTCTTTCGATGCCGGTGGAGACCTTGTCCAGCGCGCCATGGGCGGCCTTGCGCAGCACCAGCGCGTCCGCGCCGAACGCCGCCGGCCGTGCCGCCGGGGCTGATTGGGCTGTTGCGGCGGACTCGTTGACCAGCCGCCACAGCCGCTGCACGAAGCGCGAGGCGCCCTGCACCCGTTCGTCGCTCCAGATCACGTCGCGATCCGGCGGCGAATCCGACAGCATGAACCAGCGCGCGACGTCGGCGCTGTAGGTGGCGATGATGTCGTCGGGGTCGACGGTGTTGCGCTTCGACTTCGACATCTTCTCGATCGGGCCGATCGAGATTTCCTCGCCGCCGGAGATCATCGTGGCGCGACGGCCGCTGCCGATCGTCTCGATCTTCACCTCGGCCGGCGTGACGTAACTGCCATCGGCCTTCTGATAGGTCTCGTGCACCACCATGCCCTGCGTGAACATGCCGGCAAACGGCTCGTCCATGCCGATATGGCCGGTGGCCTTCATCGCCCGGGTGAAGAAGCGGCTGTAGAGCAGGTGCAGGATCGCATGCTCGACGCCGCCGATATACTGGTCGACCGGCATCATCCGGTTGGCGACCTCAGGAGTGGTCGGCGCGTTCTCGTTCCACGGATCGGTGAAGCGCGCGAAGTACCATGACGAATCCACGAAGGTGTCCATGGTGTCGGTTTCGCGCTGCGCTTTGCCGCCGCATTTCGGGCAGGCGACGTGCTTCCAGGTCGGATGATGGTCGAGTGCGTTGCCGGGCTTGTCGAACGAGACATCCTCCGGCAGCACCACCGGCAGGTCCGCATCGGGCACCGGCACCACGTCGCAGGTGGGGCAGTGGATCACCGGGATCGGGCAGCCCCAGTAGCGCTGCCGCGAAATGCCCCAGTCGCGCAGCCGGAAATTCACCTGACGCTCGCCGACCGGCAGGTTGCCCCGGACTTCTGTTTCCAATCGCTTGGCCACTTCGGCCTTGGCCTGCTCAATGGTCATGCCGTCGAGAAAGCGCGAATTGATCATGCGGCCGTCGCCGTCATAGGCGGTGTCGGTGATGACGAAGGTCTTGGGATCCTGGCCTTCGGGGCACACCACGGGAGTGTTGCCGAGCCCGTATTTGTTGACGAAATCGAGGTCGCGCTGGTCGTGCGCCGGGCAGCCGAAGATCGCGCCGGTGCCGTATTCCATCAGCACGAAATTGGCGACATAGACCGGCAGCTTCCAATCGGGATCGAACGGGTGGATCGCCCTTATGCCGGTGTCGAAACCCTGCTTTTCCTGGGTGTCGATGATTTCCTGCGCGGTGCCGTGACGCTTGGCCTCCGCGATGAACTCCGCGAGCTTTGGATTTTTTGCCGCCGCGGCCTGCGCCAGCGGATGATCCGGTGCGATCGCCATGAATTTGGCGCCGAACAGCGTGTCGTGCCGCGTCGTAAAGATCTTCAGCTCGGTTTCATCAGCCGGCGTGGTCGCGGGATCGAGCGCGAAGCGCACCAGCATGCCTTCGCTGCGGCCGATCCAGTTGCGCTGCATCAGCCGCACCTTGTCGGGCCAGCGGTCCAGCCCGTCCAGCGCGTCCAGCAGTTCCTGCGAGTACTTCGTGATCTTGAAGACCCACTGGTTCATCTCGCGCTGTTCGACCACGGCGCCGGAGCGCCAGCCGCGGCCGTCGATCACCTGCTCGTTGGCGAGCACGGTCATGTCGACCGGGTCCCAGTTGATCTTGCGCTTCTCCCGCTCGGCCAGGCCCGCGCGCAGGAAGTCGTTGAACATCTTCTGCTGGTGCTTGTAGTAGGAGGGATCGCAGGTCGCGAATTCTCTGCTCCAGTCCAGCGACAGCCCGATCGACCGCAGCTGCTTCTTCATCGCCGCGATATTCTCGTAGGTCCACGCCTTCGGCATGCCGGCCGAGAACGCCGCGATGCAGAACAAGATCCACCCCAAGGAGTGGACCTACGCCAACATCGCGACGATGCGCGGGCAGCTGAAGTCGATGGGGCTGTCGCTCGACTGGGCGCGCGAGTTCGCCACCTGCGACGTCGCCTACTACCACCGCCAGC
>JBDRNF010000329.1:0-2017 GCA_043811435.1 Pseudomonadota bacterium | reverse complement strand
ACATTGAACGCGAGGCCTCACTAACTCACGGGAATCCACGATAAACGCAGCGCGCAGCCAGCGCAACCCTAACAACTCCCAAACTTTCAAGGGGTAATCAGCCAACGCCGCCAGGGAGGTGATTTAGATGCGATCGCCCTGCGGTTTTTTGGCACTGGTTCGCAGGCCTGCTAGAAGTGTGACTGCTCCGCGACTAGAATCGACCTCGCAGAGCCGCAAACGATGGTCTGTTCTTGAGGAACCGATACAAGTCCATCATAGGCGAGTGCGTGGAGGCGCAGCGGAGATAAGCCATGGAGATGTCTGACCTTGTATGCGATTACGGTCTCGAACAGCTCGGCCTGACGAAGCTCGGAAACGTCTACTGGAACCGGTCGACACCGGCACTCTATGAAAACGCGATCCGCCAGGGCGAGGCGCAGATCTCGCACCTCGGACCTTTGCTCGTGCGCATGGGGCAGCATACCGGACGGGCGGCACGGGACAAGTACGTGGTGGACGAGCCGGGCACTTCTGAAAACATCTGGTGGGGCAAGATCAACATCAGATACCAAGACGAGCGTTTTGCGGGATTGCACCGCCGCATATGCGCCTACCTTCGCGGCAAGAAGGTGTTCGTCCAGGATTGCTACGCTGGCGCCGACGAGCGTTATAGGATCGCGGTTCGCGTCATCACCGAGTTCGCCTGGCACAGTTTGTTCGCACGGAACATGTTCATCCAGCAGCCGCGCGAGCGGGAGGCGATCCGGTCCTTCAAGCCCGAGTCCACTATCCTGCACTGTCCGGACTTCCACGCTGATCCCGACGACGACGGAACGCGCAGCGGTACCTTCGTCGCCCTGGACTTCGCACGGAGGCTCATTCTCATTGGCGGCACGGCCTACGCCGGCGAGATCAAGAAGTCCATCTTTACGGTTTTGAACTACCTACTGCCCGGTCGAGGCATACTCTCGATGCATTGCTCGGCAAACGTCAGTAAGAGCGATCCGGATGACGTGGCCATTTTCTTTGGCCTTTCGGGAACGGGCAAGACGACTTTATCAACCGATCCCAATCGCCTTCTGATCGGCGACGATGAGCACGGCTGGTCGGACGATGGGGTCTTCAATTTCGAGGGCGGTTGCTATGCCAAAGTGGTCAGGCTTTCCAAGGAATCGGAGCCGGAGATCTACGAGTGTACACGGCGGTTTGGCACGATCCTGGAGAACGTGGCCATGGACCCCGCGACGCGTTACATCGATCTGGACGATGTGGCCATTACCGAGAACACGCGGGCGGCATACCCGCTCAAGCACCTGAGTGACATCGTGCCTTCGGGAAGGGCAGGCCACCCGCGCAACGTGGTGATGCTAACGGCCGACGCCTTCGGTGTGTTGCCGCCGATCGCCCGACTGACGCCGGAGCAGGCGATGTATCATTTCATCAGTGGTTACACGGCAAAACTGGCCGGTACCGAGGCAGGCGTGACAGAACCCAGTGCCGTGTTCAGCGCTTGTTTCGGCGCCCCATTCTTGGCGAGACATCCTTCAGTTTACGCCGCGCTGCTCGCCGCGAAGCTGGTTAAGCACAAGGCCGATTGTTGGCTGGTCAACACGGGATGGACAGGTGGTCCTTATGGCGTTGGCTCGCGCATGAAGATCGAGGTCACGCGGGCGGTCCTAAGCGCCGCGCTGGCCGGATCATTGACCGACGTCCCGGTTGACGAGGATCCCTACTTCGGCTTCCAGGTCCCGCGTGAGGCGCCCGGCGTGCCAACTGACATACTCAATCCGCGCAAGACTTGGCGCGATCCGAGAGCATATGACGAGCAAGCGAAGAAACTCGCCGGTATGTTCAGGAAGAACTTCGAGCAGTTCGCTGACGGGACCACGGCGCAGGTCGCCAATGCCGGCCCCAGACATCCTGACCTAGAGCATGATTATACTGGTTTTGTAGGGTTTTATGAAACCGAGGAGGCTCGGCGATCGTCATATATAGTGACGATTGTGTTTGAGCCGTTGACACCTCGGAGTCACCT
>JBDRNF010000328.1:0-22082 GCA_043811435.1 Pseudomonadota bacterium | reverse complement strand
GAAATGACGAGAAACGGCGCGAAAACAAGGCCGTCGGTCGCCGGCCATATTTTCTGCTCCGACGCCTGATGGAGCATCGTGAGCGCCAAGCCCTGCAGCAAGCCAACGCCAAGCCGTATCAACGGCGTCGGTATTCCCATTCCGCCCATAGACTGCCTCCATCTGCTCGCGACGCCTGACAGGGGCGACGCGGATACCCCCGTCAACTAGACGGCTGAGGCGGGCTGCGGCTGAGGACTTTCTGAGGATTTTCTTTTGGGAATGTCAGGCTCACGGCGGAGCACACGCCGAATTCCGCAGGCAGCTCTTCAGTTGCGATCTGGTTCCGGAGGCGGAGGCCGCAGCGGCGAACGACGCGTTATCCTCCGGCGGAACGGTACGGAACGCAGCAACATTCGGCGGTTCGTTCCGATTGACCTGAAGACCTCAAACGAGGGATATACCAATAACAAAACGGCGATGCCGAAACATCGCTCTGCTGGAGAACAATCCGATGACCCTGCCCTTTTCCAATGCGCGCACCGGCGGCAAGATCCTGGTCGACCAGCTCCTGATCCACGGCGCCGACATGGCGTTCTGCGTGCCGGGCGAGAGCTATCTGGAAGTGCTGGATGCGCTGTTCGACGTGCGCGACCGCTTCAAGCTCGTCAACGCCCGCCACGAGGCCGGCGCCGCCAACATGGCCGAGGCCTATGGCAAGCTGACCGGCAGGCCCGGCATCTGCATGGTGACGCGCGGTCCCGGCGCGTGCCACGCCGCGGTCGGCGTCCACACCGCGTTCCAGGATTCGACGCCGATGATCATGCTGATCGGCCAGGTCGGGCGCGACATGATGGACCGCGAGGCGTTTCAGGAAATCGATTACCGTCAGATGTTCGGCCCGGTCGCCAAATGGGCGGCGCAGATCGACGTCACCGCGCGGATTCCCGAATATATCGCGCGCGCCTTCCACATCGCGACCTCGGGCCGCCCGGGTCCGGTCGTGCTGGCGTTGCCGGAGGACATGCTGACCGAGGTGACGCAGTCCGGCGACGCGGTTTGCTATCATGCGACGCAGCCGGCCCCCGCCGCCGCGGTCTTCCCCCAGATTCGCGAACTGCTCGAGGGCGCGAAGAAGCCGATGATCCTGGCCGGAGGTCCCGGCTGGAGCGACCGCGCCTGCGCCCAGCTGCAGGGATTTGCCGAGGCCAACGGCATTCCGGTCGCGACCTCGTTCCGCCGCCAGGATACCATGGACAACCGCTCGTCCTGCTTCGCCGGCGATCTCGGGACCTCAGGGCCGCCCGCGCTGGTGCAGCGCTTCAAGGAAGCCGACCTGCTGCTGGTGATCGGCGCGCGCCTCGGCGAGATGACTACCCAGGGCTACAGCATTCTTTCGGCGCCACGGGCCCGGCCGAAACTGATCCATGTTCACGCCGACGCCAACGAACTCGGCAAGGTATTCACGCCCGACATCGCGGTGCTGTCGTCTTCCGACCATTTCATGGCTGAACTCGCCGATGCCAGCTGGTTCGCCGCGGACCGCTGGAGCGGCTGGCGCAATTCCGCCCGCGCCGATTATCTCAATGCCGTCGCACCGGCCGAATGCACCCAGGCACTGGATGTCGCCGCTGCGATGCTTCAACTCGGCAAGCGGCTCGACGCCAACGCCATCGTCACGCTCGACGCCGGCAATCACACCGGCTGGCCGCAGCGCTTTCTGACCTACGCCCGCCCGGGCCGCCAGATCGGGCCCACCAACGGCGCGATGGGCTATTCGGTGCCGGCGGCGGTTGCCGCATCGCTGGTCCATCCGGACCGCGTGGTGGTCGGCTGCGTCGGCGACGGCGGCTTCATGATGAGCGGTCAGGAAATCTCGACCGCCGTGCAGCACGGCGGCAAGCCGATCATCCTGCTGTTCAACAACAACATGTACGGCACCATCCGCATGCATCAGGAGCGCGAGCATCCTTCACGCGTGGTCGGAACCGACCTCGTCAATCCCGATTTCGTGGCGATGGCGCAGGCGATGGGCGCGCATGCCGAGCGCATCACCCGCACCGCGGACTTTGCGCCAGCGCTGGAGCGCGCCATCGCCGCGGGCCGTGCGGCGCTGCTCGAATTGTGCACCGATCCGGAGCAGATCTCGACGCGCACCACGATCACCGGTCTGCGGGCGGCGGCCGAAAAGCGGCAAGCGCAGAGCGTTGCGGACGACTAAGGTCAGGTCGGAAGATCGGCCGGCGTGACCTTGATCCGGTCGGCATGCAGCGACCAGTCGTAGAGCGACTGGGTCTCGCAGAATTTCTTCTTGGCCAGCTCCGTGGCGTGATCTTCACTGGAAGCGTCAACTTCCACGGTGCACTGGCAGATTTCGGCCTGCCGGCCGTTCTCGCCGAGCACGTCCTTCATGAATCGAACGATAAATCGCGACATGGAACCTTTCCCTCGCGCGTAGCGCCAAGACAAGTCCATATAGCTCTATCATGGGGAGATTGTTTGACCGGCATCAACAAGGCGGCATCGGGCGCCCGGAAATGCTAGGCGCCGGCCGACGGCAGGCTGGCGGCCGCAATGGCGACGATCAGCTTGAGCCGGCGTCCGAGCCGGGACGATGCCGACCGCAAGAATGAGTTTACCTGTCGCATATCGCCAGTTCCTTCCGCGCCATCCGGAACCAGCGTTCCGCGAAAGGCGCTCGCAAGGAAAATGGCCGCGCCCCGGCGACGTGTCGAGGGCGCGGCGAAAATAGCAACGCCGCCATCGCCCGAGCCCCGGTTCACGATGGATTTATTGCCGCGGACAGCGCGATGGCGATGGAATTCTTCTCCGGCGAAAAACCGATCCGGGCCCGTCAGCCCGGCGCAAACCCGAACGCCTTCTCAAAGCGTTTGGCATAAGCGGGCCAGACTTCGGGGTTGATCAGGCGCGGCGGCCGCTTGCCGTCGAGCGCGCCCAGCATCTGCTCGGCGGCGATCCGCCCCATATTGGCCCGCGCCTCCCTGGTTACGCCTGCGGTATGCGGGCTCGCCAGCACGTTGTCGAACTGCAGCAGCGGATGGTCCGGCGGCGGCGGTTCCTTGTCCCAGACATCGAGGCCCGCGCCGGCGATGCGCTTGTCGCGCAGCGCCTCGAACAGCGCCGCTTCATCATGGATAAAGCCCCTCGCCGTGGTGATGAAATAGGCATGCGGCTGCATCAACGCGAATTCGCGCGCGCCGATCATGCCCCGGGTATCCCTGGCGAGCGGACAATTGATCGAGACGTAGTCCGAGCGGCGCATCACGTCGTCGAGTTCGGCCTTTTCGCCGCCGCGCGCGGCTATCTCGGTCGCCGAAAGGTAGGGGTCGTAGGCCAGCACCTTCATCCCGAGCAACCCCTTGCAGAGCTCGGCGACCCGGCGGCCGACATTGCCGAGCCCGACGATGCCGATGGTCTTGCCCTGCGCCTCGGTGCCGATCAGGGAATTGCGGTTCACATCGGGGTCGCGCCGCAGCGCGCGGTCGGCCTCGAGGATGCGCTTCGACAAAGTGAGCAGCATGCCGAGCACGTGCTCGGCGACGGAATGGGCGTTGCCGCCGGACTGGTTGACCACCAGCACCCCCGCTGCCGTGCAGGCCTCGACATCGACGGGATCGAAGCCCGCGCCGTTGCTGGAGACGATCAGGAGGTTCGGCGCGCGTTTCAACAGCTCGGCGTGAACGTGAAAATGGCCCGCGAGTTCGTCGCGCGCCGCGCCGACCTGATAGGCGTGCGCGGCGGCCAGGATTGGTGCGAAGGCTTCTTCGGCGGTTTCGTTCTCCAGCCGGTCGAGCCGCACGTCAGGCCGCGCCGCCAGCATTTCGGCATAGATCGGATGCGCCAGGTATTTGACGTAGAACACGCGCTTGCTATTCACGGACATTACTGATCGATCTTTCAGTTCGGGAAGCCATCGGAAGGTGCGGGATTGGTGACGGGGATGACCGTCTGCGCATGAGATCCCTCCCCGATATTCGTTATTTCTATTTCTCTTATCACACGCCAGCATATCCAGGGGATCATCGCCAGGAGGTGCAGGTCACGGATACGATCGGCGCATGTTGACAATCCCGGGGATCGCGTCAAGTTTCGGCGCAACGCTGGACGGTCGCGATCACGTCGCGAACGAAAAATCGTCGCGAAACAAGGGACAATGCGATGGCGGCTGCCGAGACGGAGACAATGGCCCAACCATCCCGGGAGAAGAGCTGGCACGAGGTGGCGCTGCAAGCGCTCAAGCGCAACGACATCCGGCTGGTGCCCTACGTTCCCGACCGCGTCCTGACAACGCTGATCAGCAACATCCACGCCGATCCGTTCTTCACCACATTCCCCACCGCGCGGGAGGAAGAGGCGGTCGGCATCGTCTCCGGCGCCTGGATGGCCGGCATGCGCGGCGCCGTGCTGATGCAGACCTCCGGCTTCGCCACGCTGGCCAACGTGCTGGCGTCGCTGGTGGTGCCAAGCCAGATTCCGCTGATCATGCTCGTCTCGGAACGCGGCACGCTCGGCGAATTCAACTACGGCCAGTCGCTGGTCTGCCGCACCATGCGGCCGGTGCTGGATTCGCTGGCGATGGAGCATCACACCTGCACCCGGCTCGACGAGTTCGAGTTCATCGCGGATCGATCGATCAAGCAGGCCATTACCACGCAGGCGCCGGTGGCGCTGATCCTGTCGCCGCTGCTGACCGGCGGCAAAGTCTTCGACAAGTGAGTGAAGCCATGAACACGGCCGCCAGCACCCCCGCCCGCAACACCAAGGTGATGAACCGGTTCGACCTCACCTCGCGGCTGGTCGCAAAGCTGAAGCACGAGGAAGCCGTGATCGGCGGCATCGGCAATACCAATTTCGACCTGTGGGCCGCCGGCCACCGGCCGCAGAACTTTTACATGCTGGGCAGCATGGGCCTCGGCTTCCCGATCGCGCTCGGCGTCGCCCTGGCGCAGCCGCAGCGCCGCGTGTTCGGGCTCGAGGGCGACGGTTCGTTGCTGATGCAGATGGGCTGCCTTTCGACCATCGCGACGCTGAAGCCGAAAAATCTCACCCTGATCGTGATGGACAACGGCATCTATCAGATCACCGGCGCGCAACCGACCCCTGCCGCCGCGGTGGCGGATATCGTCGCCATAGCCATAGCCTCCGGTCTTTCCAACAGCGCCTGGGCGGCCGACGAGGAAGATTTCGAGCGTCTGGTCGACCAATCGCTGTCGGCTTCCGGACCGACCCTGATCGGGGTTCGCATCGACGACAAGCCCGGAATCGGCGCCACCCGCCGGGATCCCGTGCAGATCCGGGAGCGCTTAATGCTCGGCCTCGGCGTGCGGGAAGCGCTATAGGATTGGGCATTAACCAAAGGTCGTCGCGACTTCGCAACTGCGGCATATCCGGCCGGCAAACATGTTATCCGGTGGCGATGAGCATTATCCTCAAGGGCCTCGCCTGGCTGTTGGCCGCCGCCGTGGCTTTCGCCACATTGGGACCCCCGGGATTGCGGCCGCATTCCGATCTGGGACAGAACGGCGAACATGCGCTGGCCTTCGTGCTGATCGGGCTCGCCTTCGGCCTGGCCTATCCGCAGCGCCGGTGGCTCACGGCAATGATCGCGGTCGCAGTCATCGGGCTGGTTGAAATCCTGCAGTTCTGGGCGCCGGGACGGCACGCGCGATGGTCGGATTTCGTCGTCGACGCGCTGGCGGCCTGCGCCGGCCTCGCGCTGGCAGCCGGTATCGGCTGGATCATGGGGCGATCGCGCCGCGCAAAACCGACCTGACACGCAAAGATCCCCGCGGGATTTTCCCGCGAGGATCGATGGACGTTCTATCGCGTTGGGTTAGTCGATGATCCTGATGATCTTGCGCGTGCGCGGCTCGACGATCACCCGGCGGTCATTGACCACGGCATAGCGATATTCGGTGTGGCTCGGAACCGTTCGCAGTTCCACGGTTGACGGCAACCGCTCGCCGACCACGATTTTTTCGCGAACCGTAACCGACGGCGCGTGCGCGCCCTGGATCGAGGTGATCACGGCGTTCGGAATTTCGAGGCCGAGCCCAACCGCAGCACCGACCGTGCCGCCGACGGCCTCGCCAACCGGACCGGCGACGGCGCCACCGGCCGCGGCGCCATCCCGGGCGCCCTTTGCGGTGGTGGATTGGGCGAAGGCGGCGCCCGATGCGAGCAGCGACGCAGCAACGATTGAGACGGTAAGGCGATTGGTCATCATGTCCTCCATGAAATTGATGATGCGGTTCAACAACTGGATTGGAGGGACGTTCCAACATTTCCGGGTTCCGTGGATCGAACCTTGTCGTAACTGCGGCAAGGGTTCGACTTTGCATCCGCACCTGTCGGCGTATCGTCGAAGCAGATCCGGGACCTCCTCGAATTCGCCGATGTTGTCGATCTCCCCGCGGTTGCCATCAACGATACGTCCGTGGTCAAATCGGTCATGAACTCATCCGCCGCATCGCCCGCCATGGACGGCTTGCGCATCCGCCCGATGCGGCCGGATGAAATCCCGATGGCCGTGAACTGGGCTGCGGCCGAAGGCTGGAACCCGGGCCTCGCCGACGCCGCCTGCTTCGCCGCGGCCGATCCGCAAGGCTTCTTCATTGGCGAGTTCGAGGGCGCTCCGGCCGCGACGGTCTCCTGCGTCAATTACAGCGCGGGCTTCGCCTTCCTCGGCTTCTATATCGTACGGGAGGATTTGCGCGGCCGCGGCTTCGGACTGCGGATATGGAACGCGGCCATCGCGCACGCCGGCCCACGCGTGATCGGGCTGGATGGCGTGGCAGCGCAACAGCAGAACTACCGGAAATCCGGATTCGAACTCGCTTTTGCCAACGTTCGTTACGGCGGCACCGTCGCGCCACCGGATGCGCGGCCAGCCGGCGTCATCGCGTTGACCGAAGTCCCGTTGGCAGCCGTGGAAGCCTACGACGCGACCGTGTTTCCGGCGCCGCGCGGTGCGTTCCTGCGCGCCTGGATCGGCTCGCCCGGGCATCTCGGGCGCGCTGTCGTGCGCGACGGCAGGCTGGCCGGCTGGGGCGTCATCCGTCCGTGCCGGAAGGGCCGCAAGATCGGCCCGCTGGTGGCCGACGACCGCGCCACCGCCGAATTGGTTTTGTCGGCCTTGCTGGCCGGCGCCGGCGGCGGCGAGATCTTCCTCGACGTTCCCGGCGTCAACCGCGATGCGATTGCGCTGGCGCAGGACCTCGGGCTGGCGCCTGTGTTCGAGACCGCACGCATGTATACCGGCGCGATCCCGCCGTTGCGACTGGATCGGGTGTTCGGCGTCACCAGCTTCGAACTGGGATAGTTTAGTTTCGACGGCCGATCGCGGCCGAACGCAAAGAAAGGAAAGGTCGCAGAATCCCCGCGACCTTTCGCGTTGTCAGGTAAGCGTGCCGCGCCTGGCGATCACCAGCGACGATACGCGCGATAAACCCGAGGTCCGCCGCGGTAGTACCGTGCTCCGATATAGCGCGGCGCGTAGTACCGGGGTCCGCCGTAATAGACATGGGGACGACGGATCACGCGCCGGACGCGGGGATAATAGGCCGGAGCATAGTAGGTGGTGTAGCCGCCATAATAGGCCGGGGCATAGCCGTAAGCCGGGGCGTACCCGCCGTAATATGCCGGAGCATAGCCACCGTAATAGCGGGGTGCATAGCCGCCATAGTAGCCGTAACGCGGCCCGTAGGCGTAGGCGCTGGACGCGATGCCGCCAATCACGGCGGCCGCAATCAATCCGCCCGCCAGTCCGGGACCAAAACCCCGTCCCCGCCAATGCGCTTCTGCCGGCGATGGGGCCGCCAGGGAGGTGAAGCCGACGACAGCAGCGGTCACCAACGCCAATATTGCTTTCTTCATGTCCAAAACCCTTCCAATTTTCCCGGGCCTTCCAACCGGCAAGTTAGCTGAAGGTTTCCCCCGGAGGGAGGTTGCACAACGGTAGTTGTGAAATTTAATCTTGATGAACGGTGGATTACAACCGCCGCCCAGCTGAGTTCAGGTCAGGGAGACCACACAATGTCGGGAGTGCCGGAAGTCAGACCCGCAGACGCGAGCCTCCAGGCGAGCGCGATCAATACCATTGTGCTCGGGTTCGCCACCGACCCGATGACACGCTGGGTGTGGCCCGACGCGTCCGAATACCTCAAAACGATGCCCCGTTTCGCCAAGGCCTTCGGCGGCCGGGCCTTCGAGCACGGCACCGCTGATATCACCGACGGGGCTCGCGCCGCCGCCCTGTGGCTGCCGCCGGGCGTCGAGCCCGATGATGCGGAAATGGGCGCGGTCATGGAGGGAGCGTTCCGCCCCGAAATCGCCGAGGATGTCGGCGCCGTGATGAAAGCCATGGCCGAACATCATCCGCACGAGCCGCATTGGTATCTCCCTTTGATCGCCGCGGATCCGAACTGGATCGGGCAAGGGCTCGGCGCGCTGCTGCTGAAGCACGCGCTGCGGCGCTGCGACGAACAGGGCGCCGCGGCCTACCTCGAAAGCTCGAACCCCCGCAACATTTCCCTGTACGAGCGCCATGGTTTCCGGATTATCGGCCGGATCCAGAGCGGCGCCTCCCCGGTGTTGACGCCGATGCTGCGGCCCGGTTCCCGAGCGTCGCGCCACCGGGGATGGCAATTTGTCCCGATGACAGGCCGGGTGCGCGGATGTAGCCTGCGGCAAAACAAAAAGCATGGGGCGGCGTGTAACCGGAGAGCCGGGATCAAGTCGAGTTCACTTCCAGGAAGCGGAGGGACTGCCATGAAACAGATCGAGGAAATTCCGGGCAAGCTGGTTTTGAAAGCGGGCTCGACGACACTGACGCTGGACAAGGATTACGGCAAGGCGACGCTGCAGAAGAAATTGCTGCTGTGGAACAGGAAGCCTGTCGAATTCGCGCTCACCGACATCGACGACATCGCGGTGAAGTCGGAAGTGGACGGCGCCTCCGGCGCGACAATCCATCACAGCGTCGTGCACCGGCGCAGCGGCGAGGTCACCGTCCTGACCACCGAGGAAGCCAGGGACGCCGCCGAAACGGTGACGAGGCTGCGTGGATTTGTCGGATTGTAGGCTGAGCAAAACCTGCCGGTGTCCAGTAAAGGACTGTCGTTCGACGAGGTGTTTCGTTGAAAATGCGAGGTTGCGGCGTGAGCGCTTCCGCTCGCTGCTCGCGATACCGTTACTGCGAGCGAACGGTTCGCTCGAATGAGCGCCCGATGACCTTCGAGAATATCTCAACTCTCAACGTCGTCCCTGCGAACGCAGGGACCCAGACGCCGTGCCGTCGATATTGTCGGTGGTGCTAACGGACTGTTGAACCACGGCGCCATTGCATCAGACGACCGGGGTTATGGGTCCCTGCGTTCGCAGGGACGACGCGAGAGAGTACTTTCAAACAGCAAACACAGTTACGAAAAACGCCGCTCCGGTTGCCCGAAGCGGCGCTTATTGTTCAGGCTCAGAGCAACCCCGCCCCCCGCGCCCATTTGTACTTCGCCCCTAACACCGCGACCGGGATTTCGGTCGAGTAGGCGTAGGCGACGATGCCGTTCTGGTAGAGATAGTCGGCGGCTTCCTCGACTTCGATGTCGCCGGCCAGCGAGGCCACGATCGGCTTCTCGATGCCCTTGGCCTTCATCTCGTTCTTCACCTCGACCATGTTGCGCGCGAACACCATCGGCGGCGTCACGATGGTGTGCCAGTAGCCGAGGATCAGCGCGTGGATGCGCGGGTCCTCGAGGCCGAGCTTCACCGTGTTGACATAGGTGATCGGCGGCTCGCCGCCGGTGATGTCGATCGGGTTGCCGGCCGCGCCGAACGGCGGGATGAATTTTCGGAACGCGGCGTCGAGATCCGGCGGGATCGTCATCAGCGACAATTTGTTGTCGATGCAGGCGTCCGACAGCAAGACGCCGGAGCCGCCCGCTCCGGTGATGATGACGACGTTCTCGCCCTTCGGCGTCGGCAGCACCGGAATGCCGCGGGCGAATTCCAGCATGTCCCTGAGCGAACGCGCGCGGATCACGCCGGACTGATTGAAGACGTCCTCGTAGATCTTGTCGTTGCCGGCGAGCGCACCGGTGTGCGAACTCGCCGCCTTGGCGCCGGCCGAGGTGCGGCCCGCCTTCAGCACCACGATCGGCTTCTTCTTCGAGACGCGTTTTGCCACTTCGGCGAAGGAGCGGCCGTCCTTCAGGTCCTCGCAATGCTGCGCGATGATCTGGGTGTTGTCGTCCTGCTCGAAGAAGGTCAACAGATCGTCCTCGTCGATATCGGACTTGTTGCCGAGGCCGACGATCGCCGAGACGCCCATCTTGGCCGAGCGCGAGAAACCGATGATCGCCATGCCGATGCCGCCGGATTGCGACGACAGCGCCGCCGAGCCCTTGACGTCGTAGGCGGTGCAGAAGGTCGCGCACAGATTGGCGTGGGTGTAATAGAAGCCGTAGATGTTCGGCCCCATAAGGCGAATGCCGTATTTCTGGCCAATCGCCTGGATTTCCTCCTGGCCCGCCGTGTTGCCGGTTTCGGCATAGCCGGAGGGAATCAGGATCGCGCCGACCACTTTCTTCTCGCCGCATTCAGTCAGGGCCGCCGCGACAAAATTGGCGGGAATCGCGAACACGGCAATATCGACCTCGCCGGGGACATCCTTGATCGACTTGTAGACCTTCTTGCCCATGATCTCATCGGCCTTGGGATGGATCGGGTAGATCTCGCCCTTGTAGCCGCCGTTGATCAGGTTCTTCATCACGGAGTTGCCGATCTTGCCGTTCTCGGCGGACGCGCCGATCACCGCCACCGACTTCGGCTTCATGATCCGGTTCATCTGACGCACGATGTCGTCGTGGTTGGGACGCGGGCGCGGCGCCGGCGGCGCGAAGTCGACGACGATACGGACGTCGGCGGCGATCGCATCGTCCTTGGTGGCGAACACCGGATTGAGATCCATTTCGCTGATCTCGGGGAAATCGGTGATCAGCTTCGAAACATTGACGATGATGTCGGCGATGGCGTCGCGGTTGGCGGGGTCGCTGCCGCGCACGCCCTTCAGCATTTCGTGGGCCTGGATGCCGTCGAGCATCGACAGCGCGTCGTCCCTGGTCGCGGGCGCCATCCGGAAGGTGATGTCCTTCAACACCTCGACCAGCACGCCGCCTAGGCCGAAGGCGACGAGTTTGCCGAACGATCCGTCGGTGACCGCGCCGATGATGACTTCCTGGCCGCCCAGCAGCATCTGCTGCACCTGGATGCCTTCGATTTTGGCGTCGGCCTTGTATTTTTTGGCGTTGGCCAGAATGGTGGCGTAATTGGCCTCGGCGTCGGCGGCGGTCTTGACGCCCACCATCACGCCGCCGGCTTCGGTCTTGTGCAGGATGTCGGGCGAGACGATCTTCATCACCACCGGGAAGCCCATGTCGGCGGCGAGCCTGGCCGCCTCGGCGGCGGACTTGGCGACGCCCTCCTTCGGAACCGGGATGCCGTAGGCGTCGCAGACCAGCTTGCCTTCCGGCGCCGTCAGACTCGTGCGCTTGTCCGCCTTGACCGCATCCAGAATTTTGCGGACCGCATCTTTGGAATTCGACATTGGCTTCCTCCTTGACGTCTGTTTCTTGATCCATCAGCAGCGCACACAAACCTCGGAACCGCGCTTGTAGCGTGGCGCCGATTCGGTCGAGGTTCGGGTGATCGCGAACGCGGGTCCGCGTCCACTGCAGCATTTGGTGCGGCCATTCGGCCAGTTATGGCATTTGGTATGCCAGAAGCGAGATTGTCAAGGCAGCCACAGGGGTGGAAATGCCGAAAACACTAGCAACTTGACATGGTGGTATTTGGTATGCCAAAAATTGTTTTGGATTTCTTCTGTTAAAAGACGTCTCCGCACCTGAGGAGACCAGTCATGCCCGCACAGAAACCAACCAAGGCACCGCCAACCATGGCTGAGGCTGAAATCGCGATCGTTCGCATTGCGCCGGAGACCAGCTTCAAGAACAAGGCCTACGAAGCCTTGAAAGAGGCCATTCTCAAGATGGACATCTACGCGACGCCCGAGCAGGTGATGCTCGACGAGCGCGCGCTGTCGGAGCGTCTCGGCGTCAGCCGCACCCCGATCCGCGAAGCCATCGCCATGCTGGAGCAGGATGGCTTCGTCAAGACCGTGCCGCGCCGCGGAATCGTGGTCGTGCGTCGCACCAAGACCGAGATCGTCGACATGATCCGCGCCTGGGCCGCGCTGGAGAGCATGGCGGCCCGGCTGATCACCACCACCGCGCGCAAGAAGGACATCTCGGCGCTGCGCGACTTCTTCAAGGATTTCAGCAAGGACCGGCTGCCGCAGGATCATGTCGAGGAATATTCCAAGGCCAACATCGCCTTTCACCAGGCGCTGATCTCGCTCTCGGAATCGCCTGTCCTGGTGGACATGACCAACGACATCCTGCTGCATGTTCGCGGCTACCGGCAATTGACCATCGGCCGCGTCGACCGCACCGCGACCTCGTTGCCGGAGCACATGGCCATCATCGAGGCGCTCGAGGCGCGCGATACCGAGCTTGCGGAGAAGCGCGCCCGCGATCACACCCTCGGCCTTGCCGCCCATGTCGAAGCTCACGGGCAAGAGCTTTTCTAATCAAGAGCTCTTCCAACAAAGACAGCTGTTCACAACGAAAGCGACGGACCGGTCCGTAACAAAAAACGATCAGGGAGAAGCGGAATGTCCGCAGTAGTACAGAGCATCGACACCAGCGCCGCCGAGGAACGCGAACAGACCGACGGCTTCAACCTCATCATCGATGCGCTCAAGCTCAACGGCCTGAACACGATCTACGGCGTGCCGGGCATTCCGATCACGGATTTCGGCCGCATGGCCCAGGCCGCGGGCATCCGCGTGCTCTCGTTCCGCCACGAGCAGGCCGCCGGCTACGCCGCCTCGATCGCGGGCTTCCTGACCAAGAAGCCCGGCGTCTGCCTCACCGTCTCGGCCCCCGGCTTTCTCAACGGCCTCACCGCGCTGGCGCATGCCACCACCAACTGCTTCCCGATGATCCTGATCTCGGGCTCGTCCGAGCGCGAGATCGTCGACCTGCAGCAGGGCGACTACGAGGAAATGGATCAGCTCGCGATCGCAAAACCGCTGTGCAAGGCCGCGTTCCGCGTGCTGCACGCCGCCGACATCGGCATCGGGCTTGCGCGCGCGATCCGCGCCGCCGTCTCGGGTCGCCCGGGCGGCGTTTATCTCGACCTGCCGGCAAAACTGTTCGGCCAGGTGATGGATGCCGAGGCCGGACGCAAGTCGCTGGTCAAGGTGATCGATGCGGCCCCCGCGCAGATCCCCGCCCCCGATGCGATCAAGCGCGCGCTCGATGTGCTGAAAAGTGCAAAACGTCCGCTGATCATTCTCGGCAAGGGCGCGGCTTACGCGCAGGCCGACGACGCAATCCGCAGCCTGGTGGAGAAATCAGGCATTCCGTTCCTGCCCATGAGCATGGCCAAGGGCCTGCTGCCCGATACCCATCCGCAATGCGCAGGTGCGGCGCGCTCGACGGTGCTGAAAGACAGCGACGTCGTGATGCTGATCGGCGCGCGGCTGAACTGGCTGCTGTCGCACGGCAAGGGCAAGAGCTGGGGCGACGCCCCGAAGAAATTCATCCAGATCGACATCGAGCCGAAGGAAATGGATTCCAACGTCGAGATCGTCGCCCCCGTGGTCGGCGACATCGGCTCCTGCGTCGCAGCCCTGCTCGCAGGCATGGGCGGCAACTGGACGGCCCCGCCAGCGGACTGGACCGGCGCGGTCAAATCCAAGCGCGACGACAATGTTGCAAAAATGGCGCCGCGGCTGATGAACAACAACTCGCCGATGGACTATCACGGCGCGCTCGGCGTGCTGCGCACCGTCATCAAGGAGCGGCCGGACGCCATCCTGGTCAACGAAGGCGCCAATACGCTCGATCTCGCGCGCGGCATCATCGACATGTACCAGCCGCGCAAGCGCATCGATGTCGGCACCTGGGGCATCATGGGCATCGGCATGGGCTATTGCATTGCGGCTGCGATCGAGACCGGCAAGCCGGTGCTCGCGGTGGAAGGCGACTCGGCGTTCGGCTTCTCCGGCATGGAGATCGAGACCATCTGCCGCTATAATCTGCCGGTCTGCATCGTCGTCTTCAACAATGACGGCATCTACCGCGGCACCGACGTCAATTCGGCGGGTTCGGATCCGGCACCCACCGTGTTCGTCAAGGGCGCGCGCTACGACAAGATGATGGAAGCCTTCGGCGGCACCGGCGTCAACGCGACCTCGCCGGATGAACTGAAGCGCGCCGTCAACGCGGCGATGGATTCCGGCAAGCCGACCCTGATCAACGCGGTGCTCGACCCCGCCGCCGGCAGCGAGAGCGGCCGCATCGGCAACCTCAACCCGCAAAGCAAGCTGAAGAAGAAATAATCGATGCTGATCGGGCAGCCAGTTCCGGACGATTGCGTTGTGCAGAACCTTCAGAACGTACCGATGCCCGACTCCGTCGATCCGTGTGCTGCGCAGTTATCGGATGGCAGCGCGCTTGTTCGATACACCGTTTCACGCCAATCCGGCGGAGGTGAAGCTGAAGTAAAATTTACGGCAGTTCGCGCCTTCTACCTTGGGTCACCTAACGATGAAGGCCTGGAAGGCCATCGTCTTTGGGGTCGGGGTTTGTCCTTCTACTCGTTCCAGGAGGTTATCCATTCAGACTGGATCGCAGAACTGGAACGCCGCAACAGAGTCCATGCACGACATTCGACGAAGTTATTCGAGGGGCTGCGCCACTTCGTAATGACCTTCAAGGAACAGACTCTGGAATGCGTGGCACGCACATTCGAAGTAACACATAGACAAGAGGAAGCTACATCATGAAAGCACTCGAGGGCGTTCGCATTCTCGACTTCACCCACGTCCAGTCAGGGCCGACCTGCACGCAGTTGCTGGCCTGGTTCGGCGCCGACGTGATCAAGGTCGAGCGCCCCGGCGTCGGCGACATCACGCGCGGCCAGCTGCAGGACGTGCCCAACGTCGACAGCCTGTA
Organism: Pseudomonadota bacterium; assembly: GCA_043811435.1. Lineage (GTDB taxonomy): Bacteria > Pseudomonadota > Alphaproteobacteria > Rhizobiales > Xanthobacteraceae > Bradyrhizobium. The sequence continues at coordinate 7,008 of JBDRNF010000328.1, read as the reverse complement.
CTTCACCATGTTGAACCACAACAAGCGCTCGATCACGCTCGACACCAAGAACCCCAAGGGCAAGGAAGTCCTGACCGCGCTGATCAAGAGCTGCGACGTGCTGGTGGAGAATTTCGGCCCCGGCGTGCTCGACCGCATGGGATTTCCCTGGGAGAAGATCCAGAGCATCAATCCGAAGATGATCGTGGCCTCGATCAAGGGTTTTGGTCCCGGACCTTACGAGGATTGCAAGGTCTACGAGAACGTCGCGCAGTGCACCGGTGGTGCCGCCTCGACCACCGGCTTTCGCGACGGGCTGCCGCTGGTCACGGGCGCGCAGATCGGCGACAGCGGCACCGGCCTGCATCTGGCGCTCGGCATCGTCACGGCGCTTTATCAGCGCACGGTTACCGGCAAGGGACAGAAGGTTACCGCCGCGATGCAGGACGGCGTGCTCAATCTGGCGCGTGTCAAACTGCGCGATCAGCAGCGGCTGGCCCACGGCCCGCTGAAGGAATACAGCCAGTTCGGCGAAGGCATTCCGTTCGGCGACGCGGTGCCGCGCGCCGGCAATGATTCCGGCGGCGGCCAGCCCGGCCGCATCCTGAAGTGCAAGGGCTGGGAGACCGATCCCAATGCCTACATCTACTTCATCACCCAGGCGCCGGTGTGGGAGAAGATCTGCGACGTGATCGGCGAGCCCGGCTGGAAGACCCATCCGGATTACGCCAAGCCCCCGGCCCGGCTGTCGCGGCTCAATGAAATCTTCGCGCGCATCGAACAGTGGACGATGACCAAGACGAAATTCGAGGCGATGGACATCCTCAACAAGGACGACATCCCCTGCGGCCCCATCCTGTCGATGAAGGAACTGGCGGAAGACCAGTCGCTGCGCGCCACCGGCACCGTGGTCGAGGTCGACCATCCCGAGCGCGGCAAGTATCTGTCGGTCGGCAATCCCATCAAGATGTCGGACTCGCCGACCGAGGTGACGCGCTCGCCCCTGCTCGGCGAACACACCGACGAAATCCTGCGCCAGGTGCTCGGCTTCAGCGATCACCAGGTCGCCGAAATCCACGATTCCGGCGCGCTCGACCCGCCGCGCAAGGTCGCCGCCGAATAAGCGGCGACGCCCCCCACACCTAATTCAAAGGCCGCCGGGCGTTCCGGCGGCCTTTTTAACTTGGGTACGAGGGCGACCCGGCGGCGCACGACTTCACTTGGCATTTCGTATACCTGTGCATCCCGGCCAGATGCCGGGGTGGCGCTATGCCACGGGAACAGCGCACCAAATCTCCCGAAATCGTTTCGATCGATTTTGTTCTCACCACTGAGTTCACTCGCCTTTGGCCAAGGTTTGAGCAACACGGACTTGCACCTGCGACAAATTGGCCTACCATCAATCTGGTCGGACTATTCGTTTGCACTCTGGCATATCGCATACCAATATGCCGGGGTTAGCGCGGTCAAAACAGCGCAGCATGGGGAGCAAACAGGACACAAGGTTTTTGGGATGGCTGGTCGACAAGACCGCCCATCAACCTTCCGGGGAGTGATCGTGCTATCCGTTCGGAATGATCCGAAAGAAGCGGATGCCACGCTGGAAGGTCCCTCATACAATCTAACTGGCAACCGTCTCGCAGCAACAATCGCTGCGGTACGAACGACCGGGACAAGACCTCAAAGGTCGCCCGGAATCAGTTGATGGCAAAGCCGGCCAAGACCGGCGTGCTTGAATTCATTGGGAGAGAGACATGAGAAGTTCTGTTTTGCGTGTTGCGCTGGCTACCGTTGCCGCCTTCTGCACGAGCGGCATCGCGTCTGCGGCCTGGGAACCGGTTCGCCCGGTTGAATTCATCGTACCCGCCGGCACCGGTGGCGGCGCCGACCAGATGGCGCGCACGATCCAGGGCATCGTCACCAAGCATAAACTGATGAAGCAGCCGATGGTCGTCATCAACAAGTCCGGCGGCGCCGGCGGTGAAGGCTTCCTCGACGTCAAGTCGTCGGCGAACAACCCCCACAAGATCATCATCACCCTGTCGAACCTCTTCACGACACCGCTGGCAACCGGCATTCCCTTCAACTGGAAGGATCTGACGCCGGTCGCGATGCTGGCGCTCGACGAATTCGTGCTCTGGGTCAATGCCGACAAGCCGTACAAGACCGTCAAGGACTACGTCGACGCCGTGAAGAAGGCGCCCGCCGGAAGCATCAAGATGGGCGGCACCGGGTCGAAACAGGAAGACCAGATCATCACGGTCGCGGTCGAAAAGGCCATCTCGACCAAGTTCACCTACATTCCCTACAAGGGCGGCGGCGAAGTCGCCGTGCAGCTGGTCGGCAACCACATCGATTCGTCCGTCAACAATCCGATCGAGGCGGTCGCGCAGTGGCGCGGCGGCAAGCTTCGTCCGCTTTGCGTGTTCGACGGCAAGCAAATGGCCTATGGCGATCCCATCGCGGACGGCAAGGGCTGGAAAGATATTCCGACCTGCAAATCGCAGGGTCTCGACATGGAATATCTGATGCTGCGCGGCATCTTCATGGGACCCAAGGCCACCAAGGACCAGGTCGAGTATTACATCGAGCTGTTCAAGAAGGTGCGCGCCACTCCGGAGTGGCAGGATTTCATGAAAAGCGGCGCCTTCAATACCACCTTCATGACCGGGGCGGACTATGCCAAGTGGGTCGAGGCCGAGGAAAAGCGCCATCAGGTTCTCATGAAAGAGGCCGGTTTCCTCAGCGCCGGAAACTGATCCCTTAAACTGAGACGACGGACCAACGCGTGACGCAGAAACGGCTGCGAATGCGAAGCTGCGATTCCGCATGGAGTTTTCATGACGACACATAGTTCAGGCGCTGCCGGCCCAAAGCACAAGGTTGTGGAAGCCGGCATCGCCCTGCTGATTGCGCTCTTCGGGGTTGTCGTGATCATCGGCAGCCTGAAGGCCGGGATCAACTGGGGCGCCGAGGGTCCGCGCGCCGGATTCTTCCCGTTCTACATCGGGCTGCTGATCATCGTCTCCAGCGCGATCAATTTCTGGCACGTGCTGCGTGACAGGGATGGCGAACTGTTCGCCGAGTGGGGACAGCTTCGCCAGGTCATGAGCGTCGTCATCCCCACCGCGATCTATGTCGGCTCGATGCCGTTCATCGGCCTGTACGTCGCCTCGATCATCTTCATCGGCTACTTCATGCGGTGGCTCGGCAAATACCGCTGGCTGACGGTGATCGGCGTGGCGTTCGGCATGCCGATCATCACCTACATCATTTTCGAACGTTATTTCCTGGTCCCGCTTCCCAAAGGGCCCATCGAGGAATGGCTCAATATCTGAAGTCAGATTCGTCACACGCGTCAGCGTAACAAGCGTCAGCTCGATAAGCGTCAGCTCAGGGTCGCAGGACTTACACCATGGAAGAACTCGTCAATCCTTTTCACGGCTTTGCCGTGGCGCTGCAGCCCTTCAACATCATGGTGATGCTGCTCGGCATCGTGCTCGGCGTCATCATCGGCGTGTTGCCGGGACTGGGCGGCGCCAACGGCGTGGCGATCCTGCTGCCGCTGACCTTCAGCATGCCGCCGACGTCGGCCATCATCATGCTGTCCTGCATCTACTGGGGCGCGTTGTTCGGCGGCGCGATCACCTCGATATTGTTCAACATACCCGGCGAACCATGGTCGGTGGCGACCACATTCGACGGCTATCCGATGGCGCAGCAAGGCAAGGCCGGCGAGGCCCTGACCGCCGCCTTCACCTCCTCGTTCGTCGGCGCGCTGTTCGCCGTCATCATGATCACGCTGGTGGCGCCGCTGGTCGCGAGCTTCGCGCTGCAATTCGGGCCGGCGGAAAAGTTCGCGGTATATTTCCTGGCGTTCTGCAGTTTCGTCGGCCTGAGCAAGGAGCCTCCATTCAAGACCATCGCGGCGATGATGATGGGGTTTGCACTGGCCGCTGTCGGCCTCGACTCCATCACCGGACAATTGCGCCTGACCTTCGGCTTCACAGAATTGCTCAACGGCTTCGACTTCCTGATCGCCGTCATCGGCCTGTTCGGCATCGGCGAGATCCTCCTCACGATGGAAGAAGGGCTGAGCTTCCGCGGCGGCAAGGCGAAGATCAATCTGCGGGTCGTGCTGCAGACCTGGAAGAGCCTGCCCCAATACTGGATGACGTCGCTGCGCTCCTGCTTCATCGGCTGCTGGATGGGCATCACGCCGGCGGGTGCCACGCCCGCGTCGTTCATGAGTTACGGCATCGCCAAGCGGGTTTCGAAGAACGGCAAGAATTTCGGCAAGGGCGAGATCGAAGGCGTCGTCGCGCCGGAGACCGCCGCCCATGCCGCCGGCACCGCGGCCCTGCTGCCGATGCTGTCGCTCGGCGTGCCCGGCTCGCCGACGGCTGCGGTTCTGCTCGGCGGCCTCCTGATCTGGGGCCTGCAGCCCGGCCCCATGCTGTTCGTCGAACAGAAGGAATTCGTCTGGGGCCTGATCGCCTCGATGTATCTCGGCAACCTGTTCGGCCTCATCGTCGTGCTGACCTGCGTGCCGATCTTCGCGGCAATCCTGCGGGTGCCGTTCAGCATCATCGCGCCGCTCATCCTGGTGCTGTGCGCGATCGGCGCCTACTCGGTTCACTCCAGCACCTTCGACGTGATGCTGATGCTGGTATTCGGCGTCGTCGGCTACCTCCTGAAGAAGTGCAACTACCCCCTCGCCCCGCTGGTGCTGGCCATCGTGCTCGGCGACAAGGCGGAAGAGGCGTTCCGGCAATCGCTGCTGGGATCGCAGGGCTCGCTCGGCATCTTCTTCTCGAACCCGCTGGTCTCAACCATCATGGTGCTCGGCTTGATCGCGCTGTTCTGGTCGGCGATCCAGGAAGGCTTCACCCGGTTGCGGAGAACCCGGACCGCCGCCGCCTGACACCTTCGTCCCATTGCTCGGCTACGAAGCGCGCGCCCATCCCACGATGAGCGCGCGCTTTACGTTATGGCGTGCCGTCTTTGGTATACCTGCGGGATTTCCAGCGACATTCCGTGACGCACCCGCGAAACAGCGCGAGCCGAAGGGACGACGGAAACGTCAGTAAACCTGCCACTTCCCGCAAGCTGGCAGTGATGTTCGCGAACGATTTCACATTTGACAATTGGCATTATGTATACCAATATTCGATTGCATTTTGAATGTGGGCCTACCTGAAGGAGGTTGCGATGCAAGTCGGAGACATCCTGCGCAAGAAGACGGCGCGTGTTGCGACGATCCGGATGAACGAAACCGTCGGCATTGCCGCCCAGCTCATGCGCGCCAGCAACATCAGCGCGCTCGTGATCAAGGACGTGGTGCGGACCGAGGGCAATACCGCGGTCGGCATGTTTACCGAACGCGACGTGGTTCGCGCCATTGCCGAGCATGGTGCGGCCGGCGTCAATCTGAAAGTTTCGCAGCTGATTTCGGTGCAGCAACTGGTGTCATGCAGCTCCACCGATACGCTCGAGCACGCGCGTCATCTCATGAACAGGAACCACATCCGCCACCTGCCCGTGATCGACAATTACAGCCTGATCGGCGTCATCAGCATCCGCGATATCTCCACCGCGTTCGATGACGAGGCCATGGCCACGCAAACCGTGTTTGCTGCGTGACAATTGCCAGCCGGTTTTCGGCGAATATCCCGGCGTGCAACAGCACACGCCCACCCGCACGGCGCCATAATCCCCGGAGGGTACGACTGAATTGTCCGTCCGGCGGAAACAAGAACCCGTTTTTGCATGATCGCGTTGTTTCAACGGCTCTCCTGCCCCGTAGACTTTTGCCGGGCACAACGGCATCCTGCCCCCTGAAATCCAGAAAAAACGCGCGCGACACTCCGCGCCGGGGAAACAGAGGGACATCATGATCAAGACGCGATTTACCGAACTCGTCGGCGTCGAGCACCCGATCGTGCAAGGCGGCATGCAGTGGGTGGGGCGCGCGGAGCTGGTGGCGGCCGTGGCCAATGCCGGCGCGCTCGGCCTGATCACCGCGCTGACGCAGCCGACGCCCGACGATCTCGTCAAGGAAATCGCGCGCTGCCGCGATCTCACCGACAAGCCGTTCGGCGTCAATCTCACCATCCTGCCCTCGATCAAGCCGCCGCCTTACGCCGAATACCGCCAGGCCATCATCGAAAGCGGCATCAAGATCGTCGAGACCGCCGGCAACAAGCCGCAGGAGCACGTCACCGAGTTCAAGAAGCACGGCGTCATCGTGCTGCACAAATGCACCAGCGTCCGCCACGCGCTGTCGGCGGAACGGATGGGCGTCGACGCCATCTCGATCGACGGGTTTGAGTGCGCCGGTCATCCCGGCGAGGACGACACCCCCGGCCTGATCCTGATTCCCGCCGCCGCCGACAAGGTGAAGATACCGATGATCGCCTCGGGCGGCTTCGCCGACGGCCGCGGCCTGGTCGCCGCCCTGGCGCTCGGCGCCGAGGGCATCAACATGGGCACGCGCTTCATGTGCACCAAGGAGAGCCCGATCCATCAGCTGGTGAAGGAAAGGATCGTCGCCAATGACGAGCGCGAGACCGAGCTGATCTTCCGCACCATGCGCAACACCTCGCGCGTCGCCAAAAACGCCATCAGCACCAAGGTCGTCGCGATGGAGAAAGAAGGCGCCAAGTTCGAGGATGTCCGCGAGCTCGTCGCCGGCGCGCGCGGCAAGATGGTCTATGCCACCGGCGATGCCGATGAAGGCATCTGGTCGGCCGGCCAGGTGCAGGGATTGATCCACGACATTCCGACCTGCGCCGAACTGGTGGGGCGCATCATGCGCGACGCCGAAGCCATCATTCAGGGCCGGTTCGCGGGCATGATGTCGGGCAGCCATCGCCAGGCCGCGGAATAATGTGCCGCTTGTTTCTCGCTTACCGTTCCTGCTTGCCAGTTGTTGCGGGTCTTTATGATTGACACAAACGCCGCGGTCATCGCCCGGCTCGACCGGGCGACCCAGCATTCCAGAGACAGTCGTGTTTAACTGAGAAGCCG
>JBDRNF010000327.1:0-27239 GCA_043811435.1 Pseudomonadota bacterium | reverse complement strand
CGGTTTCGGCACCGCCGCACAGGGCGCGACATTTACGCAAGTCAACGCCACGCAGTGGCAGATCCATTCCGGGCTCGACGGGCACAACGAGATCGTCACGTTGAGCAACGCAGCGGCCGTGCACGGCAGCGATTTCTTCTTGGTATGACCCGGTTGCGAGCAGCATCCGGATTCGTCAAACAGATGTTACGGAATAAGTCGTCCGATGGCCGATGTTACTCCCGAGCTCCCGATGCCAGACCACCTAGATGAAAGCCAGTTAGGGCACGGTCAGTGCTTGTGTTCGCTAAGCAAGAGCACGCTGCAGGTCCAAAAGCCCATGGCTCATCTTGACCAATTAGAATTGCCTGTTTGCACGGTGAGAAAATCTTCTGCCCCGTGGAAGATTAATGGTTAGCCAAGTCTGGAGCACCGGTCAGCTCCCGAAAAATCTCATCGATTTGCGCATTTTTCCATTGACCAAGAGCCGGAACCTTCGCAACCTGTGCCTGTACTTGATTACTTTTAAGATCTGGGGAGGCCGTTAGGCGGGGTCGGATCGCGCAGCATCTGCCGGATTTAGTTTGCGGGCACTTGGCCGCCGCAAGTTTTCTTGCGCATAGGCGGCCAAGATCAATGGTGCGCCTTGGCTCCTGAACGTCCGCCGTTCCTAGACCGCCTCCCTTATGGCGAGGAAGACAGGAGCCGTTTGTGACCCTGATGATAGATGACATTCGTGACGCCGGTATATTGGCGTCAATAGCCTATACTGCCTCGTCGTACTCGACGCAAAACCACGCAAGTGAGAATATTGAGCGCACGTCGCTGGCGGAGAATTGGGCGTGGGTCGATCCCACACTTCTCGGCGTGGACGCACAGTATGTCGATCACGGCTTCTTCAGCTACACCTCCGGCATTGTCGATGATCAAGCGCTCCTAGCATACAATGCCGACAGTCGGACCTTGGCAATTTCCTTTCGAGGCACTAGCGGCGGACGGGATCTAGCTACGGACGTGATGTCAGATTATGGATCTGCGTACGCTGATTTTGAGACAAAACTGATACAAGTGGTCCTCGCAAATGCGGCATCGCTGGGTGCAACACGCATCCTCGTTACTGGTCACAGTTTGGGTGCCGCGATGGCGGAAGAGATGATGGGGCATCATCTGGAGGATGATCGTCTCGTCGCAGTCACATTTGGTTCACCTGGCGCCACAAGTATCGACAATAGACCTGAAGCCGACTCTCGAATCATCAACATTGGTCATGTTGATCTAACCTCCAACCTCCCTTCGCCTTATCAGGGAGATGCCGTCTTTCGGATTAAGTCAGCTAGCCATATCCAAGGAAGTGACATTCGTGTTGACCTGCCCGGTCAGGCTGATTACACGCTGGCAGAGACGGCTGCGCTAGCTCTAGCTGATGCAGGCGACTATGGACAACATGAGCCATACCGCTATCAAGCTACGGCCGCAGCAATAGCAGCGGAGCTAGCGAAGAATCTTACCGATCATCACCCATTTGACGTCCGGGCCTACTCATACGTAATAGGTTCCGGATTTCTGTATGGCACCCACGGTGCCAACGTCATCATCGGCAGCTCCGAAGCAGACTCAATTGTTGGTCTCGCTGGCAACGACATCCTCGACGGTGCCGGCGGTGACGATCACATAATAGGCAGCGACGGCGACGATATAATCTACGGCGAGGGTGAAAACGACATCATTAGGGGAGATGCTGGCAACGACATTATCGACGGCGGCGACGGAACGGATACCGCTGTCTACAATGGCCTGACAGCCGACCATTTCATCATGGAGCGGCATGGCAATACGGTAACGGTCAGGGGAAAATTTCAGCCCGACTTTAATCTGCACGGTTCGGATACCCTCACAAACATCGAGCAATTGGAGTTTTTTGATCCCACCACGGGGACGCGGACGATCCAGGTATCGAGCCTGCTTGACCTGAGCGCCGGCACGCAGCCAGGCGGCACGGCAAGCGACGGTCACGTGACTGGCATAGGCGGTGGCGCAAGTGGTAACGACGGCCTTGCGAGTGGTATCAACACTACGACGGTGACGGGCAACGATACATCGGAATACCTAATCGGCACCAGCGGCCCCGACGTCATCCATGGCAACGGCGGCGATGACGTGCTCACGGGCTACGCTGGCCAAGACACATTCGACGGCGGTTTCGGCAGTGACACCGTTGACTATTCCTACCAGCCGGCCAGCGTCAGCGGCACCGTCGACCTCGCAGCCGACATAGCGACCTTTCCCGGCTATTACACCGAGCAACTCAACAGCATCGAAAATGTCTGGATGGGCGCCGGTAACGATTATGTCTACGGCGACACTGGCGCCAACGATCTGCGCGGCGGACCCGGCGACGACCTTCTCAGAGGCGGGACCGGCAACGACGTAATTTATGGAGACTGGAAATACTCCGACCAGGGAGGCAACGACACCGCCATTCTTGGATATACCCTCGGTACAGGATATACCGTATCCGGGTCCGCTAAGGGCTTGCACATCGTCGGCGCCGAAGGAGACGATTGGTACTACAACGTCGAGAATTTTCAGTTCGCCGGCGGCGAGACAACGACTGCAACCGCGTTACTGCAGGATTTCTTGGCAACGCCAACAAAGATTGGCGGTGAAATTGTCGTCAATACGAGCTCAGAATCGTCGCAACAGAGTTCTTCATTGACGACGCTCGCTAACGGCCATTTCGTAGTCGTCTGGACCGATAACAGCGGCAACATTCCGCCCTATACCTTAGGCACCGAGGTGAGAGGGCAAACCTTCGATGCCGGAGGAGCGAAAGTTGGCTCCGAGTTTCTGATCAATACCTCGACTGACGGATCGCAGTTCAGCCCTACTGTGGCAACGCTCTCGGATGAGGCCTACATCGTCACATGGCTCGACGGCAGTCAGATCAATCAAGGTTACTACGTTCTGCGCGGTCAACTGTTCAACTACGCCGGAGGCAAGATCGGTCAGGAATTCTCGATCAGCACCATGACCCAGGGCGGCCTAGCTGAGATTGCCGCGTTGTCTGATGAGAAATTCGTCATTGTCTGGGGCTCGCACGGGCAGCTTTTCAATGCTGATGGAAGTAAACTTGGAAGCGAATTCTTCCTGGATTCCACTTCGACTGGTGGAGTAGCCAGCCCGCAAGTGGTCGCGTTGCTCGGGGGAGGATTTTTTGTCACTTGGGGCAATGGGGAAATCTACGGCAGACTCTTCGACGCTAACGGCACGGCGGTCGGTAGCGAATTTATCGTCAATGAAACGATCGGCGGCATTCAGTGGGAACCAACTGCGATCAAGTTGGCCGACGGACGCCTCGTTGTCGCGTGGATGGATACTCAGAATCCCGGTTATGCATATTCGCTCCAAGGTCAGTTGCTCGATGCGGATGGTTCGCCGTCTGGTCATCAGTTCACGATAAGCTCGACGTCGACGAATTCCCCGGATTTCTACGCCAAGATTGCGCCGCTCCCGGACGGGCGCTTTGTTGCCCTGTATGAGGGGGCAAACGGGTTTGTTGAACAAGCTGTGCAAATTTTCTCAGCTGATGGCGCGCCATCCGGCCACCCGGTCACTGTCTCGTTGGCGGCAGAATTTGGAAATGTGAACGAAGCGGACATAGCCGTTTCCCGAAGTGGAAACTTCATTGTTAGCTGGACTGATGGAGGCTTCTATAGCTCTGACGTGCATGCTCAGGCATTTTCCTCATATCAAGACAGCTTTTTCGTTTCCGGGACGTTGAGCACCCAGCGTGTATCGGTCGCAAGCAACGGCGCGCAGGCTATAGGTAACAATGCCAATGACGGCGTCTCGATTAGTGGAAACGGGCGTTATGTGGTTTTTTCGAGCAGTGCATCAAACCTCGTTCCCCACGACACGAATGGCAACCTGAATATCTATGCGGGTCAAGACATTTTCGTCAGAGACCAGGTAACGAACACGACCGAGCGCGTTTCCGTCGCCAGCGATGGAACCGAAGCGGATGCCGGCAGCTTCGGAGCATCCATAAGCGCCGATGGTAGGTATGTAACGTTTCTCAGTAGGGCTACCAATCTAATTGCCGATGACAATATTTCAACCGGTCTCTTTGTCCACGACCGAGTTACGCATGCAACCACGTTGGTCCCCGTTGAATTTGGTACGCCAATTTCCGCGACGATTAGTGAAGATGGTCGTTATCTTGCTTACCTTAGCGGCAACTATAATCCAGGCACCTTCTCGCCGAACAATATCTACATATACGATCTTGTTACACGTGCAACGGATACGCTAGTAACGGGCGGGATCTCTCTTATGGTCGATCTTCCGCTTGGGAAGCCGACCATCAGTGCAGACGGCAATTATGTTGTATTCACTAGCCGGCTGCCACTTCTGCAAGACGATACCGGCGTCAATACCTACATCATTGAACGCAGCACTCACGCGTTGGAGCGCGTTACAGGTCCATCACTGAATGGCTTTTATGTCAGCCCTTCCATCAGTGCAGATGGACGCTACGTAGCATTCATCAGCTCCGCCGCCGACATTGTCCCAGGCGACGTCAATGGCGCGAATGACGTATTTGTCTACGATCGTCTCACGCATACAACAGAAAGGATCCCCACAACCTCCGATCATCCAGACGCTATCGGCGACCCGGTCACAGTCGCGATTAGCGCGGACGGGCGCTATGTAACGTATAACGGATATCAGCTAAGCAATCACCTCGGTCTATCGGAGGAGTCGGACTTTTTTGTCTATGATCGGCTAACTCGAGCGACCGAATTATTGACGGCCGGGTCGGGCCCCAAGGGAAACCCTCTAGCGGTGGGTCCGGGTCTCGAGCCTCATGTTGCTATTAGCGAAGATGGTCGCTTTGTTGCATTTGGCAGTTGGTCGTCGAGCCTCGTTCCAGGCGATACCAATGCATCGCTCGATTACTTCGTCGTCGATCTTCAATCAAATGCGAATCCGGTTGCGCAATCGGATGCGCTGACAATAGATGCATCCTCGGTTCTCAGCGGCAACGTGCTCGCAGACAACGGCCTGGGTATTGACCGTGACACGGGTGGCGGCGCAATTTCTATTTTTGCTGTCAACGGTTTGCCGCCTAGTGCTGGTCATACCGTGACACTCGCCTCCGGGGCCCTTCTTATTGTCAATCCCGATGGACGCTTCGTCTATGACCCAAATGGAAAGTTCAACAGCTTGGCTGTCGGGCAGAATGTCACGGACGGCTTTACCTATACGATCGTCAACGGACAGGGCAACGTGGCTACCGCAACCGTTACCCTCACGATTGCCGGCACGATGCAGGGGCTCCAGATCTCGAATGGCTCCGGAACACTGAACGGCACTTCGGTAGATGACCAGATCGGCGGCGGGGCCGGCAACGATACCATTTATGGCGGCGCGGGCTACGACTGGCTCCAGGGCGGAGCGGGCACGGACACATTGTTCGGCGACGCCGGCAACGACTCTCTTGAGGGAGGGCCGGGCAACGACGTTCTCAACGGAGGCTCGGATACCAACACAGCAGTCTATTCCGGCGTTCGATCTGATTATCAGATCAGCCGCTTCTCGGCCGGTTCGATCCGGATCACGGACACGCGCAACAATTCGTCGGACGGCTCGGATACCGCCTCGAACATTCAGTTTCTCCAGTTTGCTGACGATATTTATTCCGTTGAGCAACTGCTGCCTAGTTCACAGCTGACAACCACAGGAACTGTGGATTATAGCGATGGCAATACCCAGCTGGCCCCTGACATCACCAGTATCCTGTTCAACGCAGCGGGCAATGCCACCGTCACGTTCAGCGCAAGTCAGTTTGGCCCTGGACTGATCTCCAGCTCCATCGCAATTACCGGGGACGCCTTCGATAATCTCGTTCAGGTGAAGCTGGGAGTGGCGAGCACGTTCTCGGCGTCTGACTGGACGTTCACCAACTGGACGGCAAACGACCGCGTTATCCTGGCAGGTAGCGCCGGAGCGGACGTTCTTGCAGGTACGGCTTTCAACGACACTCTGGATGGCGGGGCCGGCACCGACACGGCAGACTACTCCAGCGCGACGCAGGCCATCGTGGTCGACCTGCCGGGTCACATCGCACTCGGCGCTCAAGTCGGCACCGACACGCTCTCCAGCATAGAAAACGTACGGACCGGCAGCGGCGACGATGCGGTGGCAGGCAACGGAGCCACTAACGTGCTCGATGGCGGCGCGGGTATCGACACCGTTAGCTACTATGCCGTGTCGTCCGGCGTCGTACTCGACCTCGCCGGCCAGACTGGCGTTGATGGCACCAGCACTGACACACTGCTCAACTTCGAGAACGCCAACGGCACTGCATACAACGACGCCATCTCCGGCACCGCCGCCGCTAACGTGCTCAATGGCCTCGGTGGCATCGACACGATCAGCTACTACCTCTCCACCCAAGGCGTGCTAATTGATCTCGCCGGCAACGTGGCGATTCAAGGTGGCATCACCGACACAATTCTCAACTTCGAAAATGCGTACGGCAGTGCGTTCAACGACGCCATCTCCGGGAACGCAGGCGCCAACGTTCTGGACGGGCTCGGCGGCATCGATACGCTCAGCTATTACACTTCATCCCGGGGGCTCGTCATCGACCTTGCCTTCACGGTGGTGGTGGAGAACGGCGTGACCGACATCGTGCGCAATTTCGAGAACGTGAACGCCACCAGCCAGAACGACTCGGTTTCCGGCAATGCCGCCGCCAACATCCTCAACGGCCTGGGTGGCATCGATACGATCAGCTACTACGCCTTGGGTCAAGGAGTGACCATCGACCTGTCGGCTGGCACTGGGGTTTCGGGTGGCGTTACCGACACACTGCTCAACTTCGAGAACGCCAACGGCTCCCAATATGCCGACAACATTACCGGCAACGGAGGTGCCAACGTCCTCAACGGACTCGGTGGCACCGACACGCTCACGGGAGGCGGCGGCTCCGACACTTTTGTATTCAGGGCGGGTCAGGCAGATGGCGACGTGATCACCGACTTCACGGGCAATGGGGCAGCAGCAGGCGACACGATCAGCCTCGTCGGCTTCGGCAGCGCCGCACAGGGCGCGACATTTACGCAACTCAACACCACGCAGTGGCAGATTCATTCCGGGCTCGACGGGCACAGCGAGATCGTCACGTTGAGCAACGCAGCTGCCGTGCACGGCAGCGATTTCTTCTTGGTATGACCCCGGCTGCGAGCAGCATCCGGATTCGGCAAATAGATGTTATGGAATTAGTCCTTCAGTGGCCGAGCCAGCGGACACATTGCCCTTTGCCTCAACCACAAGGAGCTCGCCGCTTGGCCGACGCTACGTAGCCGGCTATCTCCGATTGTTGCGATGCGCTAGAGTACCTCACAGAGTCCAAGGTTAAGCGAGGGCACCGTGGACGACGAAGATACTCAATACGACGCCGAACTCGTAAGGTTTGTGTTCGACCTGGGCAAGATGGATCCGCTCAGGATGCTCGTTCGAGCTCAAGCGCATATCGAACAGTCGCTTCGCCATTTCATAGTGGCCGCGGCTCCGTCTCCCCAGAATGTCGGGCTCCAAAGGCTCGATTTTGACGGTACGGTAAGACTCGCGCTGATTTTGGGCCTTAACGCGGAGGTCAAGCCCGCACTGAAAGCGTTAGGCGTCCTGCAGGGAACGTTCGCTCGTTCGATCGATGCAGAATTCGGATCGCAAGAGGCCGATAACTTTTATAACGTGCTTAGCCCTGCAATGAAGCAGGTCCTGCGTGAGGTCTATCAGGAGTTTCGCGTCGAACAGAACCTTGGTGAATTCAAGCGACAGCCTCCGGCGAGGCGATTGGTTTGGTTCTTGATTGGCATTTGGTCGGCTATACTCGCAGAGCGAAAGCACGGACCAATCCCGAACGAAAACGCTGGTGTGCTGCCCCCTGGCTATATTGGCGAGCTTGAAAGCAGGCGCGTCTCTTTCATCCGGCTATTGGATGATGCTGACGATCTTCAGCTAGTAATAAGGGGGCACAGCTATCTCGATGTTGAATTGAGGGAATTCATCTTTGCTGTGGCACCTCAGCCCCGCGCTGTAAGAAATTCCAATTTTGACTATGCTGGCGCGCTTGGTCTCGCAATGACGTTGGGACTGGATCCTTCCCTCGCGGCTGGCCTTACCGCGGTCGGAGCGCTCAGGAACAAATTCGCCCACTCGGTAGATATGGAATTAACGGGACATGAAGCTAAGAAAATCTACGAGAAGCTCGACACATCCGTCCGAACAGGTGCTCAGCAAGCATGGGCAACGACGCACCAGAAATATCCCGACAACGGCCGGGCGGAAAGTCTGTTGGAAGCGGCGCCAAGGGACCTGCTCGCCACCAGCATGAGTATGTTGTTTCTCGGAATCATGCTCGGACAACTCAAACACCGACGGGGGCTGATTGAGTGGCGACGCGATTCTACATAGGAGACTCTAGCCATTGGTCCGGAAACCAATGATCAACACTAGAATGTCTGAAGTCGCATCTCCCTAACAACGTCTTGGAAGAACTCGTCGAGCTTGGTTCCCTCACGTCGAATGTTATAGAAGAAATCGGCCAATGGCCGATAGCGATGGCATTCTGCCCCACTCACTTATTGCCCAGGATCCGCTGCACCCTCTTGCACGTAATCAGTCATAAGAAGTTCGAGAAGCGGAAGCCGATCCGGCGGGGGCGCCGATATCCGGCTGCGGCTTGCGGGTGTGAAGCCGAACTCGGATGCAACGCGCATCATGATCTCCGCCTGCCTGTTTGCAATGGCAAGGTAAGGTGATTGCATCGGATAGCCTGTAGGCGACTTCACCATCGTGCCGTATTTCTGGATTTGCTGCAGAGCTTCCGCCCAAAATCCATAGGCCGCGCAATAGGTGGCGAGAGCGCCACGATCCAGCTGTGTCATCAGGTTCAGCTTCGAGAGTTCTGCACCAAGACGCACCCATTCCTCTCTGGCTACGGGACTTAGCTCAGGAGGGCATTCCGGCATCGCAGGCGCCGGTCGAGGCTCATTTGCGTTGAGTGGGCGCTTGCCGGGATTGCCGGTCAACGCCTTGATTCTTGAGGGTTTTGGCCGGCGGCCGCGCATCACGAAGCCCCCTCAAGCGGCGGGGCGGTTGGCAGAATGGCTTCGAAAAGTAGGCCATCGCTTGCGCGCGTGGCTTTCTCCCCCGTGAAAGCTTGCCAACGTCGGATTGCGACGTCGACAAAGAGAGGGTCGATTTCAATGCCGAAGCAAACCCGTCCGCAGGATTGCGCCGCGATCAGCGTGGTCCCGCTGCCCAGAAACGGCTCGTAGATCGCCTGCCCCGGGCTTGAATTGTTCAGCATGGGCCTGCGCATGCATTCGACCGGCTTCTGAGTGGCATGCTTGGTTGCGACATCCTGCCCACCGGTCGGAATGGTCCAGAGCGTCGTCTGCTTACGGTCACCGGTCCAATTGCCCTTCTTTCGAACTGCGTACCAGCATGGCTCGTGCTGCCAATGGTAATCGCCCTGGCTCATTACCAGGCGTTCCTTGGCCCAGATGATCTGCGCCCGAATCACAAAACGGCTCCTAGCGAGGCTCTCGGCAACGATGCTGGAGCGGAGCGCCCCGTGCCAGACATAGGCAATCTCGCCCGGGTAAAGGTCCCAGGCCGGAGTCCAATCCGCGATCTCGTCGTTCTTGATCTTGCCCGTTCGCGCTGACTTGTTGACGCCTCGCCGATGACGCCACTCCGGATCGTATTCGACGCCGTAGGGCGGGTCCGTGACCATCAGTTGCGGCACGGTGCCCGCAAGGAGAAGCTGCACGAGGCCTGCGTCCCGGCTATCGCCACAGGCAATGCGGTGGGCTCCGAGCTGCCAGATATCCCCGGGTTCAGATATCGCGACCTCAGCGACGTCAGGGACTTCATTCTCGTCCGTAAGTCCGGCCTCCACCCGCGAAAGCGCCGCTGACAGTTCCTTGGATGTAAAACCCAGCGCCGAAAGATCGGCGCCGATCGAGGAAAGGTCGGCCAACTCCAGGCTCAGCATTTCGGCATCCCAACCGGCGTTCAAAGCAATCTTGTTGTCGGCAAGGACCAACTGGCGACGCTGCGCATCCGACAACCCCCTGAGGACAACGACCGGTGCCTCGGTCAGGCCAAGTTTTCGAGCCGCAGCCAAGCGGCCGTGACCAGCAACAATATCCGCGCCCTCACCGACCAGGATGGGATTGGAGAATCCAAAGGCACGAATGCTGCCGGCGATCTCGGCGACCTGGGCCGGGCTATGTGTCCGCGCATTCCGGGCGTACGGGATCAGGCGATCCAGCGGCCAGTATTCGATCTGCAATCGATGCGGCGTGGTTTCCGCGGTTGTGCTGGCGTGATCCACTATTGGGCTTTCCTTCGAGTTCAATTCCGCCATCGCGCTACCCCTCCCCCCCCCCCGAATTTCGCGACGTTTTTCTGAACGCACCGCCGTTGATTTGACTCATCTTTTCGGAACCGATCTGTTCTCACTGGCGTTCGATGCGGCAGGCTCCAAAAAAATAAATCCGGAAACTCGTGAAAAGATGCGCGTTGCGAGGCCACCGGTCCGCGCGCGACCCCTCCAGACTTTTGACCCCGCCCCCCCGACCCCAGGTAAATAAATGCTCGGATTCTCGAGATCTTGGCGTGAGCCTCTTTGAATTGACTCGCGAATTCGCGACCAGCGCCGCCGACAGGGCCCGAAAATCCGGCCTCGCGAGAAAAAAATCCCTGAGTGAGAGAGCCGCCGGTCCTCGTTGCGGAGCGTCCCCGACTTTTGGTACCCCCCTCCCCATTGTTTAGGCTCCATGTTTAGGCTGGTGTTTAGTTGAGTTTAGGCTCTCAAAGCCCGATGGCGCTGGCGAACCCTCGCGGTCCGAATTACCCGCAAGCGTCAGGTCGTCAGAAGGAACCGTGGAATTGGTTGCAGCTGGCGCGTTCGAACGCCCCTTGAGTAACACTCGCTGGTCGAGTTCTTTCAACAGAGAGGGAAGGCCGCTGCCGGGCTTGCGTAGCTCGGTCTCCGTCGTCGTGCGCTGCAGATTTAGATCGATCAGTTCGATCAGAGGCGCAAAAACCTCGGGCGCGGCGCGGAGCTGCATCATTAGCGAGTTATTCCAGCGCGCTTCTGCTGCATCATACGCAGCATCCCGTGAATTCGTTGATTTCACGTGAAATCGCTCTTCTACGACCGACTTCGCATAGCCACTTCTTGTTACCTCGCCAGTCCTCTTGCTGGGCTCTGGCAAGTGGTCGCGGCGGGTATGTTGCTGCGGCTGCGCAGCAACATAGGTTTCCTGAGATTGGTTACTTAAACAGGTTTGGGTGGTCTCGTTGTCACCATCAAGGTGGTTCGTCTGGCGCCCACAGGGTGACAGATTTTCCCGGGAATGCTTTCGTCGGACGCTCTCCCGATGTCGCTCCCAAGCGGCGTGCAGGTCACGAAACCGTTCCCAATTGAATTCGTATCCATTGCGGTGAAAGTGACCACCATGCCGGCGCTTCCGTAGGAGCCCCTTCTTTTCAAGCCCCGCGTTTGCCCTGATCACCGTTCGGCGCCCAATGCACAATTCCCGTGACAGTGTCTCCAAGCCAGGATCGCATCGTCCTGTTCGATGGTTACGGTGATCGAGCAACGCTGCCCCAACACGACGTTCGGCGAGCGTCAAATCCTCACACAGCAACAACATCTTCAAAGCCATCAGGGGGTCTGACAGAGTGCGCTTGACTTTCATGGTCCACCGCGAGCTGATTCGAACCTGGCATCCATGAGCGAGGCACTCTTGCGCGCATGCAAGTACAACTGCTGCATTTCGCAGTCGGCGGTACAAGAACGCAGATTATGCATTTGACGCGCCACACGTGTTCAGCTTGATCCAGGCTTTGATACAGCCGCGGCGATAGCGGATCGTTCGCCCCACTCGGACAAACGGAGGACCAACCGCCTTCAGTCGCCAAGCTTGTAGGGTGCGGAAGGAAATTCGAAGCGAGTCCGCAGCCTCGTCCTCAGTCAGGAGCGCGTCCTCGCCTAGATCCTGGGTTCTCGCAATCATTGCTGTTGGCCTCCATGTGGTGCGATGGGGCCGAAGGTGAGCAATCAATAATCGAAGTAATAGTCTTCCCAATTAAAATAGTTAATTTGATTTCTTGGTGGTGCCTCGGGGACGACCTGCCTTGGCCCAAGCAGTCGCGCCGGTTTCCTCAACCGCTTCTTCCCAGGACTTCATGAAGTCCTTTTGCGTCAGGTCCGGCCACTTCTCGTGAGCATCCTTTTCGTAAGCCGGCTTTGGCCTGACCTTCTGGCTTTGTCGCATCAAACCCATCAGCCATACGCGACAAGCTGCGCGGGCGTCCCGCATACTCGCAACACGGGACTTGGCGGGCCGATTGCCTTGGTCATGCGGCTCGGTTCCGGACATGATCGGCCCGGGCTTTTTCAAGATAACGGCACGATAACGAAGAGTGAGCACGTCGTGCCTATCTTGGCTGTTGGGATTCTCAACCAACAGGTACCCTCGTTCCGCGTTGACGTAGTAAGCATCATCGGACCAGACACTCGCTAATATCTGCCGGTCATCTTTTGACCGTACGGGATCACCCAGAGCCTCGATCTTAGACGTCGACAGCAGCTTCATCAGGCAGCCGAAGCGGCGGCGTGCAACCAATTTCGTCCGTCGAACATTCAGGTCGCCGTCCGAGCGCTCCGCCATAAGAAGCCCAATCGGACTCTCTCCAAATTCGAACTCATCTTCGGGATCGAACGTTCCGACTGTCACGCGCCACTCATGCCAGCCAATCGGATAATACCATCCCTGCTCGACGAACCGACGCATCGGCTCTTCTGCCGCAATCGCCAATGGCGCCCATCGAAGCAATTCCGGGTCATTTAAGACATAAGTCGACATCACATGGGCCAGCGACAGGCCGCTCAGTAAATCAGGCGCGTTCGGAGCACAAACCGTTGGGAAGAGGATGAGGTCGCGATTCCTGGCCGCACGCTTTACGTTCTTCTCGAAGTATTTGTCGATGATGTCGGCGCAGGCACCTTTGTCCAGCAGTTGTGACAAGCCCCCGTCTTTATCCGAGAGATAAGGCACAAGATGTCCGCTGGCGATTGCACTGGTCAAAGCAGCGCTGGACGCCTCATCGGTCGCTTTGCCCACAATGCGGTCGACCGCCTCTTCCAAAGACCAGCCGGCGAAGGGCCCGTGCAACGGCGGTCGATCGACCAGCTCCCGTCCGGCCGCCGCGCCTCGTGCCCCTCCGCGAGCTTCACTCGCGAAGATCCGCACATTGAAGATGCGGATCTTGGTGCCGCGCTCGATCAAGATGGACTGATCGAGATTTTTGACCGAAAGCTGACTCCAACCTGGTCCATAGATCGGAGCAGGCGCACTAGTCGCGCTCCCCCGCGAGCCGGCGCTTGTCCATGAACCGCTCAGCATCTTGTTCCGCAGCTCAGACCAGATTTCATTCCAGAGCGTCCGGACGCGGCGCTCTAACGGCGCGCGCTGTGCGAGTATCCCAGCTTGCCTCTGCCGAAGATCTTCGGCTTCGGGACTGATGCCCGAACTAACTACTCTGAACTTCACCGCTGGAAGTGCAGCCAATTGGAGTTTCGCGGCGATCCATTGATCCCAGCGTGCTCCGGCGACCTGCTTAGCCGCCTCGATCAGTGTCCAACCGTCAGACGACACGACACACTCCGTCGGCGAATCATCCGTCAATTCTCTAGCCCGGCTCGACCATTTACACGGCAAAGGTGAGGTTTTGCATAGCGGCAGGGATCGAGAAACAGCATGTATCTACGACTGAGTTCGCGGCAGTGCGCGCTCGGCTGGTGGGGATGGACACGTAATTTTCCATCGGTCTTGCTGTCCGGCATGGACCCAAAAGCGAACGAACGGATCGCGGAAGTCGGCGCCATTTTGGCCGACGGCCTCCAGCGTGTCCTGGCCCGACAGTCCAGCGCAAAAGCCCCTGGAAACGGAGAAAGTTTGCTTCACTTCACGCCCGACCAGAGCGGTGATCCGCCACCCTGCTCTGCCGAGGTTTCCCCATGACGGATACGGTTCTTGCCCAATTGGCTGCCCTGAAGGATGCGCCTGCGCCGGCCCTGAAGGCCAAATGGCGCGCATTGTTCGACTCGGAGCCGCCACCCTATAATCGCCGGTTCCTGGAGAGCCGGCTGGCCTACCGCATCCAGGAACTGGCCTATGGCGGCCTGAAAAAGGAAACCGTCGAGCGGTTGCGGGCCTTGGGCAAGCAGTACAGCGGCAAGCCCGGGGCCAAGCCCAAGGACGCTAACCGCCGCCTGCCGATCGCGGGAACCCAACTGATCCGGGAATGGCAGGGGGTCGAGCACTGCGTCACAGTGCGCGGCGACGATTTTGAGTACCTGGGGCAGCCCTACAAGTCGCTGTCCGCCATCGCCCGCGAGATCACCGGGGTCCGGTGGAATGGCTGGGTGTTCTTCGGATTGAAGAATCTGCGGGGCGCGACATGACCCGTATGACCCGATCAAACCGTACCGATAGCCCGAAAGGCCCCGCGGCCAAGGTCGACCAGGCTCTGTCGAACCGGCCCGTAATCCGAAAGCTCCGTTGCGCGGTCTATACCCGCAAGTCGACCGAGGAAGGGCTGGAGATGGAGTTCAACTCCCTCGACGCCCAGCGCGAGGCCTGTGAGGCCTACGTTACCAGTCAACGGGCCGAGGGATGGCTGCTGGTCCCCGATCGGTATGACGATGGCGGCTTTTCGGGAGGGACGCTGGAGCGGCCCGCGTTGAAGCGGTTGCTTGCGGACATCGAAGCCGGTCGCGTTGATGTCGTGGTGGTCTACAAGATCGACCGGCTGTCACGGTCGCTGATGGACTTCTCTCGCCTTGTCGAAGTCTTCGACCGCCAGAACGTGACCTTTGTCTCCGTCACCCAGTCCTTCAACACCACGACGTCGATGGGGAGATTGACCCTCAACGTCCTGTTGTCCTTTGCCCAATTCGAACGCGAGGTAATCGGCGAACGTATCCGCGACAAGTTTGCGGCTTCCCGTCGCAAGGGAATGTGGATGGGTGGATGGGCGCCGCTTGGCTATGAGGTCAGGGATCGGAAGCTGGTTGTGAACGAAGAGGATGCGAAGCTCGTCCGGTCGATCTTCCAGCGCTTTCTGAAGTCGGGCTCAGCCACTATTTTGGCTCGGCAGTTGATCCAGGAGGGCGTACGCAACAAGTACGGTAAGCTGATCGACAAGGGCATGCTCTACAAACTGCTCAACAATCCCGTCTACATCGGTGAAGCCGTCCATAAAGGCGTCTCCTACCCAGGCGAACATGCGCCCCTTATCGATCGCAAGGTTTGGGACAAGGTGCAGGCCCAATTCCGGATCAACCCGCGAAAGCGATCGGGCGCCGCACGATCACAGACGCCATCCCTATTGAAGGGGTTGATTTTTGGTCCCAGCGGCTTCGCCATGTCGCCTTCACACACCCGCAAGCGTGGCCGGCTCTACCGGTATTACGTCAGTCAAACGACTCTGAAGCAGGGAGCAGCGGACTGCCCTGTCGGACGCGTTCCCGCCGCCGAGATCGAAAGGATCGTCATCGATCAGGTCCGCATGCTGCTTCGATCCCCCGAAATCATCGTCCAGACGTGGCGCAGCGCACGCAAATCGATCAAGGGCTTGACAGAATCCAACGTGAGGACCGCCCTGCTTGAGTTCGACCAGTTATGGAACGAGCTGTTTCCTGCAGAACAAGTGCGCATCGTTCAGCTCCTTGTCGAGCGGATCGACGTCGGGATCGAGGGCGTTGATATCCGGTTACGCGTTGACGGACTCACTTCACTTGTAGGCGAACTGGCTACCGCCACGAACCAGCGGGATGCCGCATGATGGTCAAAACCCTCGCGCCCAAACTGCACCCCTCAACGGACGGCCGTATCCTCACCGTCCATGTCCCGATCGCTTTCCGCCAGCGCGCCGGGCGGAAGCAGATCGTTGGACCGCCTGGTTCTGTGCCCTGGACGCCAGCCCCGCGCATTGACACCGCCCTGCTCAAGGCCGTCGTTCGCGCTCATCGATGGCGAGAGATGCTGGAGAACGGCGAGTATCCATCCGCAGCGGATTTGGCAAAAGGCGAGAAGGTCAACGACTCCTATCTGAGTCGTGTCCTGCGGATTACTCTGCTTGCGCCAGAAATCATCGAGGCAATCGTCACCGGCCAACAACCGCCCACGCTACAGGTCGACGACCTCATGAAGCCGCTACCCGCTCAGTGGCAGCGGCAAAAATCAACCCTGTTCGGTTGAGAACGGCGGTACGGCAGCTGGCCTGCGCGAAGCAGACCCGCCAGCCCGGAACGTTCGCCGATCCATTGTTATGGAATTTTCGCGGATCGGCCGCGGCGTCGAAGAACGAGCTCTCTAAGACCTAATAGATTTAAGCAGCACGTCGTTTCGATGGAAATCGAGAAACTGCTTTTGGCCGCTCGTGAACGCGCCGACATTTATGTCCTCGGTCGTATCGATCCCCATCCGCTGAAGCGAGGGGTGGTGCGCAACGGGAGAAATAATCAGCCTCCCGTTGTCTTCAAATCCAATGAAGCCGCGATCGAACAAGTGGTCGATGCTCGGCGTTAACAGCAATCCGTTCTCGCCATCCAATCGTTCCTCATTGGTCGCGTCGCGCCATGGCTTACAATGGCTCGCGACCAGATGAACGGGATTTTCCACCCCCGTAATCCGGCACCGGTACTCGATCTTGCGCACCCGTTCCTTGAAAAGTCCCTGCCCCTTCCGCGCCCGGATGATGGCCAATCGATCCGTTTCCGGAATTGACTGGTCGCCAGCCACTACTTGCTCAATCCTGCGCTCCCAGGCATCCAAGTCATCCGTCGAAGTCGGAATGACCTTTGTTGCTGCCAGTGCCAGCGGTGCGACTTCTTGGCCTATCAGCCCGATCAGAACTTCAGCAAGCGGCGCTGGAGCCTCCGTCAGATAGACCGACTGCAAACCATTACCATTTGGCTGGAGTGGCGAGTACTTGGCCGGAAGCAGAGGCCTCAAGATCTCGATGTGATCCTTCGGCCGGATCTTATTGGCAAGCTCTATGAATTGGACCTTCACCCTCCAGCCAATGCCTTCCCAATTCTCGCCAGCACTTCCGAACTCCAGCGGTTTAGGGCTTTCCCAGGCGTACGATTGGACAATGCCGACAGCCATTATCCGCGTGTCCATGAACGAGAAGATCAGGTCGCCAGGGGCCGCCTCGCGCATCGACTCATAGAACGGATTGCGGGCGCCATTAGCGTTGCGCTTAGGCGACCACAGGTATCCGCCTGAGATTTCATGGCGGTAGGTCTGGTTCTGGTTCACCCACCAATAGCGCATTCTGTCGTCAACGTCCGAGCGCTTGGCGCGACGCGGTTCTTTGCCGATAGGATTCAATCATCGCTGTTGTCACATCGCTCGGATAGCAAAGCGGTGAAGCCCCTCCTGGCCGGGAGTAAGCGCTCCGCACGCCACAGGCCCTGCCGTTTCGCATGGTATCGTCTGGGCAGGCGCATGGCCTGCCGCCAGCGTGGTACTGAGCGCGGCTGGCTTGGACGATGATCGCTGCAATAGCGGCCGCCGTGAGCGCTGCCGTGACCTTGCGCTTGGCATCGCCTGCCGAGGGCTTTTCCTCTGACAATCCATTTCCGGCTGGGGCCAGTGCGCTGGTTGGTGCCTGTGCGCTGGTAGCTCGTGGGACCGAGGCTGGTTCGGGGAGTTGTGCTGATGGCCCGCTGAAGGCGACGGGTTGCGCAACCCCGGAACCAAGCGTATAGGCGCCTATCGCGCCCAAGCCCAAGAGAATAGATACCGCCCTGCCCTTCATCGCTAAAGTCAACCGCAGGATGAAAGGTCGCGCAAGCACCGTCGGTTGTGCGGCGCAAAATGCAACCGGGGACCGAGCTATCCACGCAGCTGGGTTTGACCAGCGGCCAATTCGCCCGTCGAACGTTATGGAACATGCAGTCGACTGGTAACTCCGGTTCAATTCCTTAATCAATAAACTAGCTCACGCCCATGATAAATTCCCAATCTATAGAACAGTTGCTTTGGGAGGTTGCTCGAACTCGATCCGTCGCTTTTCGGCATCCTTCTTTCGCTTGCTGACTTCGACACGATATTGATCGATTACATCAAGATCGCTCTTCATATCGACCGGCGCTGGAACTGGAATTGCCTTGCCAACTGCCATGTCATGTCCAGAGCGCTCCGAGACCCGTTTCATGGCCCAATAGACCCGCTTGTGATCTTCATCTTCGACCACGACACCCTTCAGGCTCTGCGTTTTGACATCGCTGTTAAATCGTTCGACGACCTTGCCTAGCAGGACTTCCTCAACGAGCCTTTCCCATGTTTCCCGAAGATCGGTATAGAAATCCTTCGCCGATCGTCGCCAAGCGTCGGTTGCGAAATCCTCGGCGCCTTCAAAACCCTTCAGTCGAGCCTTTAGAGTATCGATACGCTTTGTGACTGACTGTGCGATCCAGGGCTCATCAGTTTCGCTGATTAGACCAAATCCGGCGGCTTCCGACTTGTTGATATAATTTCGGACGAGAGGAACCGCCGGATTGGCCTGGGCTGCCGCATCGACGACCTCGTTAAAGAACAGGAGATTATGGGTGAAAATGATAATCTGACGCCCTGTGGCGGCCTCTTTCACGAGCCTCGCGGCGACCCGCCTGATGCGGACGTGATCAAGTGACGATACGGGGTCGTCGATGATCATGCCTTGGCGCGATGTGTCTCCGCCGACTTCGGCCAGAAAACAGGCTAGCGCAAGCGCGCGTTGCTCTCCTTCGCTCAACACCTTGCTGTTCGGAGTTGTTTTGGCTGCGTTAAGCCCTACCTCGAAGTAGCTCTGCCCATCTTTGCTCCGATCATTTACGGCAAAGGGAATATGCGTCAGTGCCAGAGCCTCAATCTCAGCCACGATACGCTTTTCGAGATTTTCCATGACGAGGCTACGCCGCAGCGATGTCATCTGCCGGGACACTGAACCAGTCTCGACGACATCGCAGCATGCAAGAAGTTTGCGGCGCTCTTCCAAATCCGTCAGACGCGCCAGAACCACAGCAAGATCATCGGACAGCTTCCTTCGATCCTTGAGCGCGTCCCGTCGCATCCGATCGGCGGCCCGATTACCATCGTTGGCAGCCGCCTGATCATCCGCCAGCGCCTCCGCCTCCAGTGCTTCCACCTCCGTCCGAACTTTCATTGGGATAGAGTCGGCAAGCAGAGGGATTGCGGTGAAGTCGGTCAGCGCGGTAACGCCGACAATTGCATCCCGCCTCTTACCGGCAGCCGCGCAATAAGCCGCGATTAGCGGCACCATCTCCTTGCGCTTGGCCGCTAGATCGCCAAATTCGCCCAGCGCGGCCTCGACTGCATCGCTGGTCGCGATGACAAGGTCTTTGATCTTACGCAGCGCGTCGCCATGAGCAACGGACGCGGCGAGCGCCGCCTTGTTTGCGGCGCCCATAACGAAATCGTTGAACGCTCGCACGCGCGCCGCAGCGTCCGCCGTCATCGGCTCCTGGCAGAGCATACAATGATCGCCCTCTTGGTCCGGCAAATGCTGGTGATCAACGCCAGTGACGCTCGCCGCATAGGCGCGCGCATGGTCGAACATGAGCCGCCAGGGAGAAAGGCCGACGCCGGATAGCGGCATCGCCGCGAAGGCGCCCGACGCGGCGAGCTTGGCGGCCTGCGCCGTCGATTCGGCAGTCGCATACAGATCGCGATAGGTCTCGACGGCGAAGACTGAGAGCGCCTCGTCGATCTGTTCGGATGCTATCAGAAGTTTCTGTAAACTTGCCTTGGCACGTCGACGCTTTGCGGCCATCGTTGAAGGGTCGTTTGCCAGAGCCTGTTCAAGACCGGCAAGCTCGGCCGTCTCCAGCTCTGACACTGCCGCAAGCTTCCTGATCTCATCGGCGGAAGGCAATGCTTCCTTGGACTTAATTTCGAGACGAGCGAGCAGCTTCGCGACCGCGCCGGCACCACTGTATCCGCCAGGCAGTGGGGTTTTCAGTTTCTTCTCGATAATTTTGATTTCTTCCCGAAATTCTGCCTCCAGCTCACCGCGGATAAGGCCGTGGCGTTCGAGAAGTGCGATGGCTGCCGGCAGAAACCCGATCCGATTTTGCTTGTCGACATAGAGGCGGGCATTTGCAGAATCGAAAACGGAAATCCGCGCAATTGGCGCCGGCGGATGTGTTCCATCCTTCCATGTGACGGGAGTCGGCTCCGTGGCGCCTTCTTCGAGAAACCGTACAAGTACTTCGGCCGGCGGCTTGACACCGATCTCAAATACGTTGCCCAGCAGGTCGTCAGCCGTCAGGCTGCGGCAGAGTTTCTTGGCAATCCGGCAATAGCCACTTTTTCCACTTCCGTTATCGCCGTAGATGACTGTGACGCCATCGGTGGCGAACCGCAATTGCTGTTCTTCCGCCAAGCGGTTCAGATGCTTGACAGGGCCAAGCGAGCAGAGCACCGCACGCGGTTCGTTCGAGCTACTCGCCTTCAAGTGCTCTGCGGCGAGCGGCGAGCACGTCGGCGGCTCATCTGAGACAAATCCGCCCACATGGCGGACCCGGGCGGCGACAGCGCTCTTGTCTTCCTCATCGAGGATGAAGCCCGGCTGCGCGGCATGTCTTCTTAGAGCGTCCCTGATCCAATCATGCTGCTTGTCTGCCCATTCCAGGAGTCCGACTTCGGCCATTTCCATCCCCCAATTTTGTCGTCATTGTAATTGTCGATCCGTTCCGATCTTGTGTATTCGCGCATCGGGGCAGACTTTCTTCGCAATCTCGCACAGGTGCCTGTGATGTGTCAGGTAGATGACCTGTCCAGCGCCTGCCATGTCGGCAAACAGCCTGAATGCTTCTTCGGCTCGAAAATCGTCAAACGTCTCCATAATGTCGTCGGCGACGAACGGCACCGGGCTCCGCGCTCGAACGAATTCGTGGTAGCCGGCCACGCGCAGCGCCAGATAGAGCTGAAAGCGTGTGCCTTTCGATAGCTCGTGGGCGGATTTGGAGCCGCCTGCGGCCAACAAGGCGATCAAGGTTTCGCCGTCCTTGCCTGGCTGGGCCACGAGCCCACTATAATTGCCACGGCTGACCGTTCGAAATGCCGCGGAGGCGCGCGTCATCATCGAGCTACGGTGGTGCTCACGATAAGCGCGCAACGCCTGCTCCATGGCGATCATCCCCGCACGAAATTGCAGGTAGCGTCCAGCACCGTCCTGGATTTCGAGCAGCGTCGTGCGGCGACGTTCCTCGATTTCCGCGACCTTCGAATCCCCTCCGATCGCCTCGACTTGATCAATGGCCTGACTTCGCGTGGCGAACAGCTCGTGACAGCGCTTGTCTTGGTCGTCGAAACGGGCTTTCAGCTCGATGAGCTCGGCCTCCAGCCCAGAGCGATCGGCAGTGTCGAGGATGCGTTCGGCTTCGGTGACGTCGGAGAGGCGTAGTGCTTCGCTGATTTCAATCTCCGCAGCTTCGACATCTTTCTGCAGCTCGTTTCGTTTGGCAACGTCGAGGAGTTTTCCGGCGACCTCGGTCAGAGAGGAAACGCGAAAGAACGATGTCATCCTGCTTTTCTGCTCTTCGTGAATCGCTAGCGTCTCGGCAAGCGACCGTTCCCTCCTTCGCGCGTCTTCGAGATTATCCGTTGCCTCAGCGCGACGCGCGCGGTCTGTGGCCGCGTCCCGAACACGATCACCGACGCGCTGCGCTAGATCGAGGACCGCGCTTGAGTCGACCGGAATCGCCATCTCGCTGCAGATGGCAGAAACTTCATCCCGAAACGCGGTCTGGTCCTTCTCCATCTTATCGATGCGATCGATCAAACCTGCCTTCTTTTCGAGAGTGGGTCCAAGATCGGCGATTGCCGACAGAACCTCGCGCACGGTTGCAAGCGTTGGTATTTCGGCCTGATCGCCGAGCCAGCACGCCTTGCACGCCGTAGCCCAAGACTTGGTCCATATCTGCTCATCTGCGTTCGCCTGGTCCGCGGCGCGTTCGCGTTGCAGCAGCTCGCGTCTTCGCTCGACGGCCGCAGCGCGCAACGCGCGGGTCTCGCCTTCGCGGTCGAGGATCGTTTGAGCTACCCCAAGAAGACCCTCGAATCCAGACTCAGGGCTATAGGAGAGGTCGGCGCCATCGAGCGCGGTTTTCAACCGCTCATAAGCCTTCTGCTCATCGGCCTTAGCTTCACGCAGGTCGCGTTCGGCCGTAAGGACATCTTCTCGTATTTCCAGCACCTTCTCACGCCGCGCGAGCCATCCTTCGACGTCCGTCAGCGCGACATCATCGGCAAATGACGGTGCGATCGCGCGAACAGCAGCAGCGATTTCATCGCGGATTGACTGCACTGCCGCGGCGGCGGCATCCCTCAGTTCGAGGGCGCGCGTCAACTCAGCTGCTGCAATAGTAAGAGATTGTCCGGCCTGATGTAGTTTCGCCAAATCTGACATGTGCGCCTGGCGGCTCGACGTGACGATGTCGTCGAGCCGCAGAGCGCGCTCGAACTCATCGGCTGATGTGGGCGCGAGATCATGGCGATGCGCTGACCATGCCTGCTCCCGCTGTGTGCGGATAGCGGCAGCCGCTTGGTCGGAGACGATGCCTGTCATGCCGGCGATGGCGTCGCGTTCCGCCTCGAGTCGGCGTGTTTCGCTTGTCAGCCGCACGACATCGCCAACATGCTGTCGGAACTCCCGCTGTGCATCATCTAGCGCTATCTTCCATTGTCGGATCGCGTCCGCAGCCGGGCACCTTATCCCGAGGAGATCCTCGACCTCGCCCTGCCAAGGACGTAGCGTACGGAGCTGATCGGTCAGTGTAGCAATCGCCGCTTCGCGGGCCCTCTCCCCCAATCGACGCCGCGCATCATGGTCGGCGTTGCGCGAAGCGGCGACGGCCGCCGTCAATCGGGCGATCGCATTGTCCCAGCCTTGCTCTGGTTCCGGATCCTTTCCGGCTTCGCGTAGCGCTTCATCGGCCTCCGCCAGACGGCGACGGGCGTCAGCAAGTTCCGTCGTGGCCGCCCGGATGGCATTGTCAACGCCGGAGCGAGATTCGACCAATTCGCGTAGACGACCGACCGTTGAAGCGCCCAGCAAGAGGCGTCGGGGGTCCGTTTCCCCGTCCCGCTCCATCCGGGTCAAGATGCCGGAGGCAGCTAATTCCGCGGCTTGCAGTTGCAACCGCCGCTCCGGGATATCCTTCTCGGCTGTCACATGACGGGCTCGCAGGTCGGCGAGCCGCTCCACTCTGCTGAGCAGCTGTAATGCCGGTTCGTCAACGGCGATCGACTCGATTTCAATACCAAGTCGCTCTATCTCGTCGGAAACTGCCCGCGTTTGCACACCGAGCTCTATCTCCTCCTTCTGGAGCTTCGGCAGGTCCTCGCTCCAGGTTGGAGGCGGAACGGACAACTCGGCGAGCGGCTGGAGGCGCTCGCGGAACGCTCGGAGCGCAGCGAGACGTGGCAGAGCAGCAAGATGGCGCTGAATTTCATCGAGCCGGGCCTGGATGCGCGTTCGCTCACCAATCGCTTCATCATAGTGTGACGAAGCCCGGTCGCGAATATCGACGAGCCGCGCGTAGTCGGACGCCAGCGTATCGAACCGCTCACGCTCGGCCTTCAATTCCGCGAGACGCGTTTTGAGATCAGCAAGAATCCCGCTCCGCGAACGATGTTTGTAGAAGCCATCGGCCTCCGCCCTCAGGTCGAGCAACTTGCGGCTGAGATCGGAAAGGCCAGCGCTGGCCGAAAACAGCAACTCTCCAAGATCACCCTTGCTGGCGAGAATACTCTCGCCCCCTTTCTCCAAGGTCTCGTCATCGAGCGAAAACATCGTGCGATACGACTCGCGATCGATGCCGCCCAGTTCGTTACGGATGACGCTTTCGGCAATCGGTTTATCGTCGGAATCAAGCAGGCTGTTCTGCGGCCGCTTGA
This sequence comes from Pseudomonadota bacterium, assembly GCA_043811435.1. GTDB lineage: Bacteria > Pseudomonadota > Alphaproteobacteria > Rhizobiales > Xanthobacteraceae > Bradyrhizobium. The sequence goes on along the minus strand of JBDRNF010000327.1, from coordinate 3,192 downwards.
TCCGGACGATCTCCCGGACTTCAGCAGTGAACTCGAGGACGCCGCCCACCCTCATGGTTGGATAGGGATGAAGGAAGCCGAATGGATTCTGCGTTCCCATCCCGAACAACAGATCGAGAAAAGCCGCAAGAGCAGTCGATTTTCCCGCTTCGTTCGGACCATAGACGATGTGCAGGTCGGGCAGACCTTGTGGCTTTTCACCGAAGTCGATGCTCTGGCCAGTAAAGTTTCCGAAGCGGGTGAGATCGAGGCGTTTGAGGCGCATGAGCTATGCACCCTTTTCGGATGCATGGAGCCTCGCAAGAATATCATCAGTGCCCTCTTGCGCCAGAAGCGTGAGACCGGCCTCGAAGGTTGCCTCGTCGGTGCCAAGGCTGCCGCGGCATTCCTGCGGCAGCTGCGATCTCAGTTCGTCAGCGACTGCTATTAGCTCTGTCCGAAAGCTCTCGGACTGAAGCACTTCTTCCTCGATGAGACGTCGGAGTTCCACGAGCGGATCGGCAGCGGACTCGGCCGTCTCAGTGGGGGAATGGGTTGCCACTTCGAGCTTTTCGATCCAGCAGGCACCAACGAGGGATCCACGATCATCCGCCTCGGTCTTAAGGAGATCGAGGTCGCGCCGAATGCGCCAGGACAATGGAGTGGCGCCGGTCACGCGCAGCCGGGCGACGAGATGTTCGGAGGCGACGGCGTCACGCGTCTGCTCCAGCGCGCGCGTCACAGCAGCGACAAGATCGCCCCAGTCATCTAGGCCGGTGGCGTCGACTGAGACCCGTTCGAATTGCGCGATACTGATGACACGCTCCTCGATGTGGATCGAACGATCGTCTAGAATGGTGACGAGCGTTACCGATTTTGCACCGGATTCGTTTATGTCGCGCCCTTGTGGCATGCCCGGCATTACGATCGCGCAGGCGCCTTCCACGATCGATCGCTTGTGCAAATGACCAAGGGCCCAATACTGGAAGCCGGTGGCGTGGAGGTCAGCGTGACTGCATGGTGCATAAAGATCGTGGCCGGGGGCACCTGCAAGGCTCGTGTGCATGATGCCAATATTCACTGCGCCCGCGATCGCAGGCTTGTACTTTGCGATCAGGCTTTCAGGAGCGTGCGGTTGCGCAAAACTCAAGCCATGGATTACGACCGGGAAATGGGCCGTATCCCGGTCGACGGCCACGGCTTCAGCGCGACCGCCGAAGACCTTCACCGAATCCGGAAAGGTCAGCTCCTTAGTTATTCTCGAAAGAGCGTCATGATTGCCGCGAATGATGAAAACGCGAATTCCGGCCTGATGTAGCCGCCGGACCTGCTCGGCCAGAAAACGGGCCGTTTTCATCGACGTCTGATCACCATCGTAAAGATCGCCTGCCAGAAGCAGCGCGTCGACCTGTTCTTCCAGGCACAGATCGACGATCCGCACAAAAGCCCGCCGCGTCGCGTTCCCAATCAGGTCGGCAAGCTCGGGATTGCGCAGGGCAAGCGAACGCAATGGAGAGTCAAGATGGACGTCCGCCGCATGGACGAAGCGATACGACGCGATGTCTCCCTCCCAATGTCGTTGGATTTTCGGCTGCTAAAAATTCGGATTAAATGCCGGCAGGTCGTTGAGTATCGTTCCAAATATCTCAGGAAATGTTTATAGGCCTGTTGCGCGTACCCAGGTCGAGTGGAGCCGGCCGGTCCGCAAAAAGCCTGTCTCGTCTCGATGTTTGTGCATATGGCCCGCCTGGAGGACTGGACTGATGGCTGGTCAAGACGGGCGACTAGTTGGCGCCTTGCTCGAAGCGAGCGAAACACCATTCGGGCTGACCATCCATCCCCGCCGGCCTGATACAGTGGCGGGCTTCGTTCGGAATTACTTGTAGACAAGGGACCGCATAATTCCCTCATTCACACATCGCCGCCGGAACTACAATACTGGCAGCCCTCGGAAATCCCAATTAGCAACCGACTCAGCGTCGGGCGGCAGTTTGATCAGACCAATCTCCACCGAAAGTCTCCATAAAACGGGAGCAATCGCGGGCAAGCCAATAAACCTTTGGCGATTTCCACCTCAAGATCGTCAAACCGGGGATCCCGGAGATTCAAGCCAATACGCAAAGATCGGGATTTCGCTCTCGCGTCGTCTGGGGGAGCCACATAGAATCACGGAGGGGTGGCTGGCGCCAGGATTCGAACCTCGATATGGCGATTTCGAAATCGGACGCTCTTGCCTGTCGAGAAGGGCAAAAAGACCCCCGTTTTATTGGGATTCATAAGCACCTCAAAACATTCGAATTTCGAGCACCGTACCAAATTGGCGGAGTCCAGAGCTCCGGAGAGAATTGAGCCATTCGGAGAAGAATAAGCCGAATCTGCCAAACAGAAGTCCGGAGCCCCGATCAGAAACCACGGCCAACATTGGGCTTACTGCCGGTAACCTGGCGCAGAGAACAGCCGGCTGCGGCCAAGGTGGCGGAGAGAGTGGGATTCGAACCCACGGTACGGTTTCCCGCACACACGCTTTCCAAGCGTGCGCCTTAAGCCACTCGGCCATCTCTCCGGATGGCCTGTCTTGAAGGGGCCCGGCGACTTTTGCAAGGGACTGCGGAGGCGGCCGGCAATATTTCCCCAACCGATTGAATAATATGGGTAATTTGGCGCGGTCGGCGATACCGGCTGGCGCGGGCGTGGAGCCTCGAACCGAAAACCGGTACCAGTCGACAATGGATCATGGCAACGATTCAAAAGCGGAGCGCGGCATGGCCACCTATCGGGCGCTGATATTCGGGATTCTGGTGTCGGCGAGCGCGGCGCTCGAGAGCGGGCCGGCGCTGGCACAGCGCCTGCACCCGCCAGGGCCTCGATGTCGCCTGCGATGACGGCCGGCGCGGCATCCTGTCCGGCGACGCGATCATCTGGGCCGACGGCACGCGCTCGAGCCTGACCTCGCCGCATCCGAGCGTCATCATCGGCAACAAGTCGTCGGTCATCGTCGGCCCGGGTGTGTTCGTCGGCAAGGGCAAGGGCGTGGTGCCGATGGACAATCCGAGCGCGCCGAACAAGGCGCGCTGCGCCGTGCTCGATGGCGTGTCGTATTGTTACTAGAACGAGATGGCCTTTAGGTGAATCGGTCGTCCGCGGATTCTGCTTACCTCTCCCCAGCGGGGAGAGGTCGATTTGCGCAGCAAATCGGGTGAGGGGGTGCTGGCC
>JBDRNF010000326.1:0-6454 GCA_043811435.1 Pseudomonadota bacterium | reverse complement strand
CCGCGCGGCCGGTGCCGGCGGCCTGCGGCGCGCTGGTGGTCGAGCAGGAACGGCTGCGCCGGCAAGGCGCGCTGGCGCTGCGCAGAGCCCGTGACGGTTTTGCGGTCGACGCGGTCAGGCCGCGCGGCGTCGACCGGCCATGGTCGCCGGCGATAGGAGGCGGGACGGAGAGCGATGCCGGTCTGAGGCGCCCGGCAAAGCGGCGCGCGGTGGATGCGACGCCGTCGGAAGCCGATCTGCAGGCGGAGGAATAGGGACGAAGAGCATCACCCGCCGTGGGGGTGATCATCGTCAGGATCGCCGACGTCGAAGGCGCCGAGATGATATTCATCCTCGATGTCCTCCGTCAGCATCCTGACCAGCGCGAATGACGCGTTCGGAAACTGCTTCCAGATCGCGAGGTCGTCGGCTGATATGTTGACCCAGCCGAAGGTGAACATGTAGCGGCCGGGCTCGGTGACCCGCCCGACCTTTTGCCATGTGACCTTGCCGATCGACAATGCCGTCCCGCCCGCGTGCCCGCACGCTTCATTCAGCGTGGTGGTGAGCCGCCAGCATTGGCCCGGTTGTGGGCGATTCTGCGGCTGGCGATGTCGCCGTGTTCTGAAAAGAGACGCGGTTCGGAAGGCGATCGCCGCAACCGAAACTGTCGTCGCCCGGCGAAGACCGGGCGATCCAGTACGCCGGGGCTTCTCGGCTCTATCGCTGGCGTCTCTGGAATACTGGGTCGCCCGGTCAAGCCGGGCGATGACAGTGGTGCTTGTTCTCAATACTTCCGGTACAGCCCGATCAGCTTGCCCTGAATGCGGACCCGGTTCGGCGGCAGGATGCGGACTTCGTAGGAGGCGTTGGCGGGCTCCAGCGCGATCGAGGCGCCGCGGCGGCGGACGCGCTTCAGGGTGGCTTCCTCCTCGTCGATCAGCGCCACCACGATGTCGCCGGTCTCGGCACTTTCGTTGCGCTGGATCAGCGCCATGTCGCCGTCGAGGATGCCGGCGTCCACCATGGAATCGCCGCGCACCTCGAGCGCGTAATGTTCGCCGCTTCCGAGCATGTCGGGCGGCACGCTGATGGTGTGGCTGCGGGTCTGCAACGCCTCGATCGGCGTGCCGGCGGCGATGCGGCCCATCACGGGCACCGAGACCGGGCGCTCGCCATCGTTCTCGGAGCTGGCGCTGCGGACCCTGCCGAGCGTGCCTTCGATGACGCTGGGCGTGAAGCCGCGGCGGCCATTGCCGGCGCCGCTTCCCGACAGCTCCGGCAACTTGATCACCTCGATGGCGCGGGCGCGATTGGGCAGGCGGCGGATGAAGCCGCGTTCCTCCAGGGCGGTGATGAGGCGATGGATGCCGGACTTCGACCGCAAATCCAGCGCGTCCTTCATCTCGTCGAAGGAGGGCGGAACGCCTGACTCCTTCAGCCGCTCGCTGATGAAACGCAGGAGTTCATATTGTTTGCGCGTGAGCATCTCGACCAATCCCCAGTTTGATAGCGTCGTTCGTTTCCGAGAGGCGGAGTCCTCAGCCGACTCGCAAGAGTCTGGAGAGTCCGGAATTCCACTTTGAATGGCACCAATACTCGAAACAAATCATGAACGAACACTATATGTTCCATATGTGTTCCGCAACCACTTAATTTCCCGTGAACAAGCGAAGGTTTGTCGGGACGGTCCTTAACGGCCAAACCGCTCAGTCGGGCAGCCGCAGGATCTCGCAGGAACTGCCGGCGAGAGCCGCCGGCGCAAACGGGCTGCGCACGATTAACGCCCGCGCCGCAGCGAGATTCCCGAGCAGCGATGAATCCTGGTGGTTGACCGGCGTGGCGATCAGGGCGCCGTCGGCGCGCCGCTCCAGCCGGGCGCGAAGATAATCTTCGCGCATGTCATTGGCACCGACATCGCGTCCGAGCAGCGCGGTCTCTCTGGTGTGGTGGATGGCCGATCGGCCCGAAAGCCGGCGAATCAGCGGCGCCAGAAACAGGAAGCCGCAGACATAGGACGACACGGGATTGCCGGGCAGGCCGATCACCCGCATCGTGCCCAGCCTGCCGTGCATCATCGGCTTGCCCGGCCGCATCGCGATCCGCCAGAACGTCATGGCGACGCCCTCGGCCTCCAGCGACCGCTTGACCAAATCGTGGTCGCCGACCGAGGCGCCGCCCATGGTGATCAGGATGTCGGCGCCGGAATCGCGGGCGCGGCGGATGCCGTCCGTGGTGGCCGCCATGGTGTCGGCGGCGATGCCGAGATCGATGGTTTCGGCGCCTTCATGCCGGGCCAGCGCCCGCAGCGCATAGCCGTTGGAATAGACGATCTGCCCGGGGCCGGGGGTGCCGCCCGGCATGACGAGTTCGTCGCCGGTGGCGAGCATCGCGACCCTGGGTCGGCGGCACACGGGAAGCTCGGGATAATTCATGCCGGCGGCGAGCGACAGGTCGCGGTCGGAGAGGCGGGTCCCGCGCGCCAGCAGCACATCGCCCTCGCGAAAGTCGATGCCGGCGGGGCGGATATGCCGGCCCGGGCGGGCGGCCTCGGTGATGGTGATGCCGCCGTCCTCGGCGACGGTGTCTTCCTGGATGATGACGGCGTCGGCGCCGTCGGGGATCACGCCGCCGGTAAAGATCCGCACCGCCTCGCCGGCGCCGACTTTGACGTCGAACGGCCGGCCGGCCGCGACCTCGCCGATCACCTTCAGCCGCGCCGCGACATGGTCGGCGTCGGCCGCGCGTACCGCGTAGCCGTCCATCGCCGACATCGCCTGCGGCGGCTGGGTCCGCAACGCGGCGACGTCGCGCGCCAGCACCCGGTGATGCGCGGCATCCAGCGCGACCATTTCCTCGGCCAGCGGCTCGGCGCCGGCGAGAATGGCGGCAAGGGCGTCAGCGACGGGCATCAGCGCCACGGTGAAACTCCTGAAAGGTTCGGTTGGAGATGCGGCCGACAGGCCGCATCCGTCATTGCGAGCGTAGCGAAGCAATCCATCAACGCCAAGAAAGAATGGATTGCTTCGTCGCTCCGGCTTCGCTCGAAGAGCGAAGCCTTACGCTCCTCGCAATGACGGCTGATAGTCCTAAAGTCCAAGCTCGGCCAGCGCCATCGCCACATCATCCGTCGACGTCACGTGAACCGCGGTCAGCCCTCGCGCCCTTGCGCCTTCGATATTCTCGGCAAGGTCGTCGAAGAACACGATGCGCTGCGCCGGCACGCCGATCGCTTTCACCACGTGATCATAGGCCGCCGCGTCCGGTTTCCGAAGCCCGATCGCGGACGACAGGAACATTTCGCGGAAATGGCCGAGCACATCGGCATAAGCGACCGGGAAATATTCGACATGGGCGTTGTTGGTGTTGGAAAAGGCGTAGAGCGGCAGGGATTGCGAGGCCCGTGCCAACAGCGCCGAAATCCCGGGCATCTCGCCGACGAAGATCGCATTCCAGCCTTGCAGCAGTTGCGCGTCGGACAGCTCGATGCCGAGCGACCGGCGCAGGCTTTCGAAATAAGCGGCATCGTCGATCTGGCCGACCTCATGATGCCGGTAGGCTTCCGTGCGGATAAAGCGCGCGGCGAGGTCGGCGGGCGCACAGCCCGCGTGATCCGCCCAGCAGGCGAGCGCCCTGTTGAAATCGATATCCAGCACGACGCGGCCGAGATCGAACAGCAGGGCGTCGGCGGAGGCGGGGGCGAGCGGTGGATGCATCCGGGCCGTTTACGAAAAACCGGCGACATGGGCAACCGCGCCAGGCTGCGGTCGGATCGGGTCTCCAACTCCCTCTTCAGGCCTCCGGCGATTTTCGCCAGCCGCCGGAACTTTCCTTGAACTTTCACATTGCAGCTCTGCTGGATCGGGCGCGAACCGAAGGAGCGTTTGCAATGGCAACTCAGATCGTCATGGACCACAGCGGCGATACGCGGCACCATTTCGATGCGAATGATGCGAAGGCGCTTTTGGAGGCGGAGGAGCGCTTCGTAAAGCTGACCGGCGCAGGCTTTACCGCCGCCGTGCGCACCGCGTCAGGAGAACCGGCGGTAACCCGCAGCTTCGATCCTGCGGCGGGGGAGACCCTGTTTTTCCCAAGGCTGGTCGGCGGCTGACGTCCAATGCCCGCGCCCGCGCGCTTGCTGGGCGTTGCCCGCCAAAGCGTTCGATGGCCCCTCGCGAGGGTGGCGCGCTGGGCCCACGCCATCAGAAGTTGGCATCGGGAGCGGCGCTGCACCGAACGGGAATTGCGCGGCATCAAGCTGTTGAGGGAATGGCTGTCGCCCGCGCAACTGGCGCAGTTCGATCTGTACGGCTATTTCGATGTCGTTGGCTGCGACAGCGGAAGAACCTACCGCATATTCTATCGCAGCGGGACCAACATCTATGAGCTTGACCGTGACGGCCGCCGCAAGGTCGGCTGGTGCTTCGTGCCCGTCGATACGCTGGTCGCCGGCGACGTCATGCTCGCGCAGAAGATCGCCCTGGAAACCGACGAACGGCGTGCGCTGGCGGTGGCCAGAAACTTCATGCCGAACTGGCATTGACGGAGCGAGACAACGCTTGGCTGCGCGCAGCTGCCCCGGGCGATTGCCGATGGCTCGGTGTCGATGAAGATAATCACGCGAAGCGCGGGGCCTTCAAGGGGAGCAACCGCCGGGGTTCTCGCCTTGTCACCGCACCACGCGGACCTCATCCTGAGGAGCTTGCCAGCGGATCCGCGCGAAGCGCGGTCCGATGACAAGCGTCTCGAAGGATGGCAGCAGGCAAAGTGCCCGATGGTTCGAGACGCGCGCCGGACAGCGCAAGGCGCTGCCGGACGCGCTCCTCACCATGAGGGAGCGGAGCTCGCGGTCCGCTTTTGGTCTCTCCCGCCCAGCATTGACGCGCGGAAGGCCAGGCCGTAGCGTTGCGTTCGATGCTCATCATTTCGATCATTCTCGAAGTCGCCGTCATGATCGTCGCGGTTCTCGCGGCGCGCCAGGGCCGGCCGTACATGTACGGTCTGGCATTCACCTTCGGCGCTTACGTGTTCTATGATCTCGCCCGCTACCTGCATTGGGGCGTCGAGGGACCGCTGCTGTCCGGCCTCTTCCTGATCGCAAGCACCAGCGCGCTGCTGGCGGTGTGGGGCCTGTACAAGGATCGGCCGCGGTAGCGTCAGGGACCGGCGGCTGTCGGCAATCGGAGGTAGTCCGTTGCGCCCAAATCCATTGAAGCCACGGCTGGCGGCCGGCGGCTGTGCGTTCGGCACCATGACGTTCGAGTTTTTCACGCCGGGCTATCCCGCGATCTGCCGCGAGGCCGGCGCCGAATTCATCCTCTACGACATGGAGCATTCGGGCGTCGGTTTCGAGACCATGAAGGCCCAGTTCGCATTCTGCCGCGGGCTCGATCTGGTGCCTCTGGTGCGCGTTCCCTCCGGCGACTATCACCACATCGCGCGTGCGCTCGACATCGGTGCGATGGGCATCATGGTGCCGATGGTCGAAACGCCGGAGCAGGCCAGGGCGATCGTCGACTGCACGCGATATCCGCCGGCAGGGCGTCGCGGCGCCGCGTTCAATGTCGCGGGTCACGATGATTATTCGGGCGGCGCGGTGACCGACAAGATCGCCGGGGCCAACGCGCGCACGATGGTGATCGCGCTGGTCGAGACCGCCAGAGGCATCGAGAACGTCGAGTCAATCGCCGCCGTCGACGGCGTCGACGTGGTCTGGCTCGGCCACTTCGACCTGACGAATTTTCTGGGCATCCCGGGGCAGTTCGACAATCCGATATTCCATGCGGCGGTCGATCGCCTGGTCAAAGCCTGCACGAAACACGGCAAGACACCGGGGTTTCTCGCCGGCGACGCGAAGTGGGCGCGCGACTTCCGCGCCAAAGGCTTTCGCATGATCGCCTACGGCGTCGACACGCTGCTGATGCAGAGCGCGCTCGCCGACGGCATCAGGCTGCTGCGGGGTACGGTGGAGGAATAGGGCGGCGTGAGTTTTGCCGCAACGGCGGCATCCACGTTGCGCCAGTCTGTGTGACGGGCCGTGACTACCCGTCGGGCAAATCACTTCTGTTTTGCAGAAAGTGAGTCAAGACCCTGATGCAAAAAGATTTCGGTTTATCGGAAGTGAAAATGAGACTATATGTCTCGCCATCCCGTCCCACTCAGAGGGGCATTGCGCAAGGTCACCAGTGCGGGACGGGGAGGCGATGGACGCGGATGGCGCTCCTGACCAGGGCGCCTGAGGCGGATGGCAAAGACGTGTGGTCCCGACACCCCAAGGGCAGGTGTCAAGTTCGCAGCTTAAGGCAGCGCGGGCGACGGTGGCAAAAGTGCAGGGCTCACCGAGGAGAGCGCGTTATAAGCCGTAAACCATTGCGCGGGGAGTGCCGGGTGATTCCGGTGTGACCTGACTAACGCGTGTGTGCTTTCGCCACTCTACCATTGCACACGCGGCTATCGGGCGCATCGGGCGCCCGGC
>JBDRNF010000325.1:0-8012 GCA_043811435.1 Pseudomonadota bacterium | reverse complement strand
CCCCCGACGGGCGCGGCGGGGTGGGGTGACAGTCTCTCATTTTAAGCGGTGCCCGGGCTGAGAGCTCACCCCACCCCGTCTCTCATCTCGCTTCGCTCGATGCGAGCCGACCCTCCCCCTCCAGGGGAGGGTAAGCAAGATCACCGCCAGTGCAACAGCCGCGTCTCCAGCAGGTTGATCAGCTTGCCGACCGCAAGCCCGAACAGCGACAGGACAACGACGCCCGCCAGCAGCTGATCGGTCTGCATCAGGTTGCCCGCCTGCAGCACGAACGCGCCGATGCCGAATTCAGCGCCGATCATTTCGGCGCTCACCACCAGCAGCAGCGCCACCGAGGCGGTGATGCGGAAGCCGGCGAGAATCGAGGGCAGCGCGCCCGGCCAGATCACGCGGCGCACGATCGAGGCGAACGGCACGCCGAAGCTCTGCGCCATCCGGATCAAATTGCGCGGCACCGCATCGACGCCGCTATAGACCGAGATCGCGGTGGAGAAGAACACGCCGAGCGCGATGGTGGCGATCTTCGGCTCCTCGCCGATCCCGAGCCACAGGATCAACAGCGGCAGCAGCGCGATTTTCGGAATCGGAAACAGCGCCGAGATGAAGGTGATACCGACGCCGCGCGCGAGACTCGACAAGCCGATCGCGAATCCGACCGCGACCCCGGCCATGGTGCCGAGAATCCACCCCGCCCCGATCCGCACCACCGACGCCGAGACGTGATTCCACAGCGCGCCCGATTGGGCGAGCTTCCAGATCGAAAGCGCAATCGCCGACGGCGGCGGCAGGAACAACGGATTGACCCAGCCGGCGCTGCCGGCCAGCTGCCAAAGGCCCATCACCAGCAGCAATGCGATCCAGCCGGAATAGCGGCCGGATTTCGGCGCGAACCCCGCGCCGCGAAACGCGACCGGCCGCGCTTCGGTGTCGATGTCGCCTGGCGGCGGCGACGCCGCTGGATCCTCGGCGCGGTCAAGCATGCTGGACCTCGCGCTCGGCTTCGACCGCCTGTTCGCGGATCAGCGACCACAGGCCGCTTTGCAGCGCCAGCAATCGTTCGCGGGCATGGATGTCGCCGCGCTCGCCCCGGGTCAAGGGAATGGCGACGACTTCGCGAATGCGACCGGGGCGCCGCGACAGCACCACGATGCGGTCGGCAATCCGCACCGCCTCCTCGAGATTATGCGTGACATAGACCGCGCCCATCGACCCGTCGGCGAGCAATCCAACAAAATCCTCCATCAGCAATTCGCGGGTCTGCGAATCCAGCGCCGACAGCGGCTCGTCCATCAGCAGGATCGCCGGCCGCACCGCCAGCGCACGCGCAATGCCGACGCGCTGCCGCATGCCGCCCGAGAGTTGCTTCGGGTAGGCGCCGCGAAACTCCGACAGGCTGGTGCGGCGCAAGGCATCGTCGACCACGGCACGCCGCTCGCTCCCGGAAAGCCCCGCATGCAACAGCGGGAATTCGACATTCTCCGCCACCGTGCACCACGGCAGCAGGGCAAAATCCTGGAACACGAAGGTCAGCGGGTTGCGGCTGTCAGGCGGCGGCGCGCCGCGCCATTCCGCCCGTCCCGAACTCGGCTGCAACAGCCCGCCCAGGATCGACAGCAGCGTGCTCTTGCCGCAGCCGGACGGACCGACGATCGCCACCACCTCGCCCGCGCGCACCGTGAACGAGACGTCGTCGAGCACCTCGAGCGCGCCGAAGCGGTGGCTGATATGGTCGGCGATCAGGTCCATCTGGAATCCCGGTTTACGATCTCGTCATGCCCGGGCTTGACCCGGGCATCCACGTCTTTAACGACACAACAGCAAGAAAGACGTGGATGGCCGGGTCAAGCCCGGCCATGACGAAATAGGTTGTCGCGCCCGCATCAATCCGCCTTCACGAATTCCTTCGCGATGATCGCATCGACACCGAATCCCTTGTCGACAAAACCCTGCTCCTGCATCCACGCGACCTGGTTGGCGACGTTGCTGACGTCGAGCTTGCCGTCGGGGTCGATATAGGCGCAGTTGCCGACCACCTGCGCGACCTGCAGATTGGTATATTTGGCGATGATCTCGAGCAGCGGTTTGGTCTTGTCGTTGATCTCAGCCTTGCCGTCCTTGATCGAGGCCAGGATCACATCGTGATATTCGCGGTCGGCGCGGGCGAGTGCCGCCAGCAGTTTGGTCACCACCAGTTTATTGCCGAGCGCCTTCGGCGAAGCGAACACGGCGCCGAGTTGCCACGGCGTCTCGTCGCCGACCCAACCCAATAACTTGGCGCCGCCATCGTCGATCAGCTTGCGCGCGGTCGAGACCGGCAACAGCGCGGCATCGACGGTCTCGCCCTTCAGGGCGGCGGCGGCATTCGATAGCGACTGCATCGGCAGCACCTTTATGTCGGCGAGCTTGAATTTGTATTTGTCGGCGAGCAGGCCGAGCGAATAGTGGAAGCTGGAACCGGTCTGCGTCACCGCGATGCGCTTGCCCGCGAGATCCTTCGGCGTCTTCAGGCCGCCCGCATAGGCGTTATTGCTGGCGAAATAGCCGATCAGCGGATAGCCGGCCCTCTCGCGGCTCATGCCGCCGATCACCTTCAGGGTGCCCTTGCCGGCGAGATTGTAGAGTCCGGCGGTAAACGCCGTGACGCCGAAATCGACATCGCCCGACGCCGTCGCCACCGCGATCGGCTGCGCCGCATCGAAAAACTTCAGCTCGATCTCGAGCCCGGCCTCCTTGAAATAGCCCTTGTCCTGCGCGATGAACACCGGTGCCGATGACGACAGCCGGAGCACGCCGATTTTGGCTTTCAATGGTTCCTGGCAACGGGCCCCGGAAGACGCGGCCACCGCCGCCGTCAAAGCCATCAGGCCCGCCACTGCGAGCCGCGCAAATCCGATCATTCCGTTTCCTCCGACTTTTCATTCCAGAGTCTGATCAACCCAAGTTGAAGCATTGGCAAGATATTTCGGCAACGGCAGCGCGCCCCCTCTCCCGCGCTTGCGGGGGAGGGTTGGGGTGGGGGCTCTCTCCGCGGGCTGTGACGCTGATACATTCCCCCACCCGCGCGCTTTGCGCGCGACCTAAGAGCGAGCTTAGCTCGTCTCGACCCCGCAAGCGGGAGAGGTGCACCGAGCATGCCGCCAAAATCTACAGTCCGTCAGGCACACTCTGATCCCGCCCGATGAACGCGCCCTGCTGCTGCAGCGTTTGTTGCAGCTTTTCCACCGCGATGTCGCGCGGAATCGTGTTGCCGCCGAGCGCCAGAGCGGCGGCGGTGCCCGCCGCCTCGCCCATGGCGAAACAGGCGCCGGAGACCCGCGCCGCCGACTGGCCGTCATGGGTCATCGAGGCGCAGCGCCCGGCCACCAGCAGGTTATCGATCCCTTCGGGCGTCAGCATCCGGTACGGCAGCTCGTTGAAACCGCGAGATTCCGGGATCGGCGGGAACTTGAAGATGACGTCGCCGGCGACATGGGATTCCATCGGCCAGCCGTTGACGCCGATGCTGTCGTCGAACGAGGCGCAGCCGAGCACGTCCTCGCCGCTCAACATATAGCCGCCGACCACGCGGCGGGTTTCACGAATGCCGAGCTGCGGCGGCAGGTCCACGATGTAGGATTTTTCGAACCCCGGCACCGTGCGCAGAAAGTTGAAGGCGGCCAACGCCTGGCGGCGGCCGTCGATCTCGCCGCGGGTGAGATCGTCGGGCAAGAGCCCGTTGATCGCGGTGCCGTCCTCGCGCGATAACTGGGTGAAATTGACTCGCCATTCGATTCCGGAGCGTTGCGGCCGCACGATCGCCGCCTTGCGCGGAAAATGATGAGTGCCGGCGGCCTCGGCGGCTTCCATCAACCCCGGAATGGTCCGCCAGGCGTCGCCGGCCCTTTCCGGATCGATGCCATTGAGCCGGAACATCATCGAAGGGTACAGCATGCTGCCGGAATTGTCGCCGACCTCGAACCGCGCCCCGGCCCAGGCCGAGAGATCACCGTCGCCGGAGCAATCGATGAAAATCTCCGACCGCACCGCCTGCCGCCCGGCCTTGGTCTCGAGCATCAGCGCATTGATGCGGGTCTCGTCATGCATCACCACGCCGGCGCCGAGCGCATGAAACAGAATGTCGACCCTGTGCGTGGCCAGCAGATCATCCGCCGCGATCTTGTAGGCCGCAGTGTCATAGGCCTGCGCGAAGATCTTTCCGAGAATCAGATGCGGCGCATTGAGCCCGCCGAGCCGGTCGATCCTTGCCAGCAGATCGGAGGCGACGCCCTGCACCACCCGATGCATCTCGCCAAACACATTGGCGTGCAGTCCGCAGAAATTCGTCACCCCCGCCGCCGTGCCCATGCCGCCGAGAAAGCCGTAGCGCTCGATCAGCAGCGTTCGCCGCCCGGCGCGGGCGGCGGCGACCGCCGCGGCGATGCCGGCGGGGCCACCGCCGAGTACGACGACTTCATATTCGCCGTAGAGTGGAATCTGGCGGGCGGGTTCGGTGATGGATTTGAGCGACAATTCCGGAGTTCCCGAATGAATGGCTGATGATCATGCCCCGGGTGCTGAAATTTAGCCATCTCGTCAAGGCTCGTCTCACGGGTGTCCTCATGGGTGTTCTCTTGGGTTGCACTGTGACGCCGGCTTGTGGAAACTGGCCGTAACATCGTCGCCCATCTGACAAGGACACCCTCCCCCATGCGTATCTGTATCTTCGGCGCGGGCGCCGTCGGCAGCCATTTTGCGGTGCGGCTGGCGCTGGCCGGGCACGAGGTGTCCTGCGTGATGCGCGGGCCGCACCTGGAAGCGGTCAGGGCCAAGGACCTGACGCTTCGGGTCGACGGCGCCGGATTCACGGCGCACGTCAAGGCGTCCGACGATCCGGCGGAACTGGGGCCGCAGGATGTCGTGATCTCGACGCTGAAGGCGAACTCGCTCGGCAGCCTGGTCACGGGGCTGCCCCCGCTGCTGCGCGACCACACCGCCGTGGTGTTTGCCCAGAACGGAATTCCTTGGTGGTACGATATCGGGCTCGTCTCCGACGTGCCGCCGCCCGAGCTCGGCTTCCTCGATCCCGGCGGCCGGTTGCGAGCGATGATTTCCCCGGAGCGGATCATCGGCGGCGTGGTGTTTTCGTCCAACGAGGTCGTCGCACCCGGTGTGGTCGCCAACCTCTCGCCCGACCGCAACATGCTGCTGGTCGGCGAATGCAACGATCACGGCAGCGCGCGGATCGAGCGGCTGCGCGCCGATCTCATCGAAGCCGCGATCCAGTCGCCGCCGGTGACCAATATCAGGGAGACGATCTGGACCAAGCTTTTGACCAACATGTCGATGTCGGTGCTGTGCCTCTTGACCGGACAGACCGCGCGCGGCGTGCGCGACGAGCCGGACCTGCAGGACATCATCCCGCGCCTGCTCGACGAGGCCAACGCGGTCGCCCAAAGCTGCTTTCCCGGCGTCAAGCGCCTCACCCGCACGGGTCCAGCGCCCGACCACAAGCCGTCGATCCTGCAGGACTACGAACTCGGCCGCGGCATGGAAATCGATGCGCTGGTGCGGGCGCCCGCCGCGTTCGCCCGGGCCGCGGGATTGTCGACGCCGATGCTGGACTTCATGGCGGCGCTGGCGATCCGGATGGCACGGAGCAAGGGGCTTTATGGGGGGTGAGTGCTCCAGGAGGGCGACAGCATTTCACGCTTCGTCATGGCCGGGCTTGGCCCGGCCATCCACGTCTTTCTTATGCTACGCAATGATGGCGTGGATGCCCGGGTCAAGCCCGGGCATGACGAGCTAGAGTCATCGAAACACGGAACCTGCATCATGCACGTCAAGGACAAGGTCTGCGTCGTCACCGGCGCCGCCAGCGGTATCGGTGAGGCCACTGCCCGCGCCTTCGCGGCGGCGGGCGCGCGCGGGGTGGTGGTTGCCGATCTCAGGACTTCGCGCGACCGTCTGGCAAAGGTCGCCGGCGAGATCGACGGTCTCGCCGTGACCTGCGATGTCGGCCAGGAGGAAGACATCAAGGCGCTGATCGCGGCGGCCGAGGACAAATACGGGCCGGTCGACGTGTTCTTTTCCAATGCTGGGCTGTCGCGCAAGGGACAAGAATCAGCCTCCGACGCCGACTGGGAGGTCAGCTGGCGGGTGCATGTCATGAGCCACGTGTTCGCGGCGCGCGCGCTGGTGCCGGGCATGCTGGCGCGGGGCTCCGGCTACCTGCTCAACACCGCTTCCGCCGCGGGCCTGCTGGCGTCGCTGAACTCGATGCCCTATGGCGTCACCAAACATGCTGCGGTGGCGCTGGCCGAGCATCTCGCCATTCAATATGGCGACCGCGGCATTCGGGTGTCGGTGCTGTGTCCACAGTCGGTGCAGACGGGCATGACGACGCCCGGCCCCAGTGCGGCGCGGGTCGACGGCGTGCTGCAGGCGCCGGAGGTGGCGCGCATGGTGCTGGAGGCGATGGAGGCCGAGCGCTTCTTGATTTTGTCGCACCCGCAGGTCCATGACTACATGCAGCGCAAGGCGTCCAACGCCGAGCGCTGGCTGACCGGGATGCGGCGGCTGCGCGACCGGATCTATGGCGGACAGGACTGAGGGCCGACGCTTGTCCTTCGTCATTGCTGTGCAGCGAAGCAATCATTCTTTCTTTGTGCGGCGAGATGGATTGCTTCGCGGAGTTTATCATCGGGCGCGCATTCGCGCGACCCGGTGGCTCGCAATGACGGGTTCAAGTTTCCGACTTCGGCGCGAATGGCTCGAGCATGCCGGAATATGGCTTCGCCGCCGGAAGAGCATAGCAGCCGCGCCGCGAGGTCGTGAGTTTGAGGCCGGCCAACGCTTCGGCCTGCTTGACTGCCGCCGCGACGCCATCGATCACGGGAACGTCGAATTTCCGCGAAAGCGTGGCCGCGAGATCGGCCATCCCCGCGCACCCCAGCACGATCGCCTCCGCGCCGCTGTCCAGCGCCCGCGCGATCTCGGCGTCGAGCCTGGCCGCGGCACCCGAGCCGGGCTTTTCGAGATCGAGCACCGCGACGTCGCAGGCGCTCACCTGCGCCCTCTCGGCAAAGCCGTAGCGCCGCACCAGCTCCTCCAGCGGCACGATCGAGCGCGGCAACGTGGTGACGATCGCGATGCGCTTGGCCAGCTGCCCCGCAGTGACCAGCGCGGCTTCGCAAATCCCGACCACCGGGAAACGCACGGCGGACCGCGCGGCGTCGAGCCCGGTGTCGTCGAAACAGGCGATGATGGCGGCATCGGCGTCGGGGACGTTCATCAGCGCCTGAATCAAGCCGGGAACGGCAAAGGCTTCATCATAAAACCCTTCGATCGAGGCCGGCCCTATCGCCGACGTCACAGCCACGATCTCGGTGCCGGGCGAGGCGACGTCGCGCGCTGCGGCGCCGATGGTCGCGGTCATCGACGCCGTGGTATTCGGATTGACGATCAGGATTTTTACCATAGGCCATGGTAGCCGGGATGGAGCGAAGCGCAAACCGGCGATACACTCGAATTGATAATGTACGGAGGACCAACGGCGTTGAACTTACCGATCTCGATCATGCTTGGCCTGATCCTCGGCGCGGCACCTGCCTGGGCGGTGGAGCAATGCCGGTTCATCCAGGCCAAGCCCGCACGCGAGGCCTGCTACCAGCGCCAGGAGAAAGAGCTCGCCGCCAGACGCAAGCCCGAACCCGCCGCCGATACCAGGGCGATGGAATCCCTGCAGCAGATGCGGCGGGAAGACGACGCGCTCTACAGGAGCATGCGCGGCATCTGCCGCGGATGCTGATCTTCTCCCTCGCCCCGCTTGCGGGGAGAGGGTCGGGGTGAGGGGGACTCTCGGCAAATCCGGTGTGGATTGATGGACTAGTACCCCCTCACCCGGATCACATCTACGATGTGATCCGACCTCTCCCCGCAGGCGGGGAGAGGTGAAGGAAGAGTGGCTTTACTTCTGTTTCCAATTGCCCGCGCGTTTCTCCGCGAACGAGGCCAGGCCCTCCGAAGCCTCCGCG
>JBDRNF010000324.1:0-26917 GCA_043811435.1 Pseudomonadota bacterium | reverse complement strand
CCGACCCTCCCCCTCCAGGGGAGGGTAAGTAAGTGATCTCAGGTTTTCGGCTTGGCGGCATCCATCGCCGCCTTGCTGACGATCTGGCCCATCTCGCTGGCCTGTTCGGCCAGGGCCCGCATCTGCGCCTGCACATATTCGGTATGCAGCCGCATGATCTCGGTCAGATCCTTGGCGTGCAGCAGCGATTGCGCATAATCCAGCGAGGCCTGGACGTTCTTTTCCGCGTAGGACATCGCCTTGGCGCCGATGTCCCTGGCGCCGGCGCGAACCGCCTCGCGCTTCTCCTCGATCGTTCCGGCGGTCGCTTGCGCGCCGTTCAGGAACTTCTCGAAGGCCTGCCGGGCCTGATCGAAGCTGGCCTCGGCCATCGACCGCATTTCCTTTGGAATCTCGAAATGATCTCGCGCTTGTTCGCTCATGGTCCCACTCCTGTTCCGGTATCCGAAAGCCATCCACAGCCCCGGTTCCCCGCTCGCCCTCGTCAGGATAAATGGCAAATAGCCTCGCCGATATGACGGGCAACCGCCCGTTCCCGACAGTTCAACGCCAAAGCCCGGCGCAAGGTTCAACCGGATTAAGGTTATCGTGGCTTTGAGCAGCCCCGCGGCCGCAAACCGTGGACCTGACCTTGCCGGCGGGCGATACTAAGGGATCGTTAAGGCTGTCATCGTTTGGCCGCCGATATCTGCGCCATCGTCTTAGCCAACGCCCAACCAGTCAGCCATGTCACCACGATGAACAATGCGGAATTTCAGTTGCGAGGCGTCGGCGATCCCAGGCTGGCGCTGCATGCGACCAGCGCGCTGCCGGTCTGGCTGTGGTCGATCGACGGTACCCGGATTTTGTGGGCCAATCCGGTGGGGGCCAGGCTGTTCGGCGCGGCCAACGGCGCCGTGCTTGCCGGCAGGATTTTCGGCCCCGCGGACCAGCACCGGCGCCAGGTGGCGCAACTCGCCGGGCGGCTGTCGCCCACCGGCGCGATCCGGCTGGAGCGGCTGCGCGGTTTTGGCGCGCCGCTCGGCAGCCTGATGACCTGCGGCTGCGCGCGGCTCGAATTCTCCGACGGCCACCACGGCGTCCTGATCGCGGCCGCCGAAGCGACGGGCCGCGCGATGCCGCTGATCGAACGGCTGCAGTGCCTGGTCGAAGGCATCGATACGCCGATCGCGGCCTTCGCGCGCGACGGCATGTTCGTCGGCGCCAGCGACGCCGCGCGGCCGCTGCTCGGCTTTCGCAATCTCTCCGAGGCCGGCCTCGACGGGGCGCGCAGCGACGCGCTCGCCCAAGGCCGCGTCGAGACGCCGGTCGGCATCGGCCACATGGTGCTGCAGCGCGTCGGCACCGGCGCGGATATCGGGCTGGTGGCGCTGATCGCGCCGCCGCCGGCTCCGGTCGCTTCCGAATCCGTTGCGGTGCCGGAATATGAACAGCCGGCGATATCAGGCGAAGCCCCCGCCGGGTTCACGCTGACCGACGGGTTCGCGACGTCACCGCCAGCAGAAACGAGTGCAGTCCCGGCAACCGAGGCCGTGCAACAGGTCGCGCCGCTGGCGGACATGCCGGCACCCGACTACGAACAGCCGGCGATATCGGGCGAAGCCCCGGCCGAGTTCGCGCTGATCGACGCGTTTACCGAGCCAGCCGAAGAAACTGCCGAGCCTGCCGAAGCACCGGCCGACGGGCCCGTCGTCGAGCAGTCGTCCGAAGAAGATGAAGAAGACATCGACCTGCAGTCGGCGGCGCAATTCAACATGCCCCATGTGGAAGCTTCACCGATCGAAGCGCCGGTCGAAGCCGCGAAGCCCGATGCCGACGATCGGGACCAGGCTTCTCACCCTGTCGAAGCCGTTGCCGGCGAGCCGGCGCCTCTGCCTGCGGAGGAAGCTGCAGCGGCGATGGAAACGTACGCGCCACCGACAACCGCGGCCGCGCCCCCCGACGTTCCGTCATGGCTCGGCGAGCCATCCGTCGCACGGGAGCACCCGCTTCGCTTCATGTGGCAGATGGATGCCGAGGGCTGCTTCTTGCTCGGTTCGGATGAATTCACCCGCCTGATCGGCGCCCGCACCGCCGCCGGCTTCGGACGGCGGTGGAGCGACATCGCCGAGACGTTCGGGCTGGATCCCGACGGCCGCGTCGCCAGGGCGGTCGCCACCGGCAGCACCTGGAGCGGCATCACCCTGGACTGGCCGGTCGATGGCGGCGGACGCTTGCCGGTGGAGTTGACGGGACTGCCGATCTACGATCACACCGGAAAGCTTGCGGGCTATCGGGGTTTTGGGGTTTGCCGCGATCTCGACGCACTGACCCGGCTCGACGCGCAGCGCCGCAGCGAATTCTTCAACCCGCCGCCGCCACAGGCGCTTTCGGCCGACATCGTCCAGGCCGGTCCCGCCAGCGACTCGCCTGCAGAGCCGCCCGACTTGCCCGCCATTGCATCCGCCACCACGCTAGAATTGCCAGCCGCGATTGCCATTGAGACTTCACACCAGACCGATTTGGAAACGCCCGTGGAAAGCTCCGAAACGCTCAAGAACGTCCTGCCATTTCGCCCGATCAGCGAAACGAAGTCGCCTGCCCTGACCCCGGTGGAAAACAGCGCCTTCGACGAACTCGCGCGGCAATTGTCGGCGCGGCTCGAGGGCGAGAGCAGCGCGGCGGCAACGCCTGACGTATCCGACGCCGGCGACGCTATTTTCGAGCCGGCGCCCGAACCACGGGTCGAAGCGCCGGAGTGGCTGGCACAGCCCGAACCGCCGCCGCGCGGCGAGACCCGGCGCGACAGGATGCTGCTCGACCTCGTGCCGGTCGGCGTCCTGATCTACCGGCTCGACCGGCTGCTCTACGCCAATTCGGCGTTTCTGGCGCGGATCGGTTATGACAGCCTCCACGCCCTCGAAGAGGCCGGCGGCCTCGACGCGCTCTATGTCGAACCCGGCGTCTCCAGCGTCAGCAGCACATCCGATACCGGTACGCCGGTGACGATCTCCGCGAGCCGGGATGCGCAGGATGCGCAGGATCCATCGGAACACGCGCCCTCGCCGGCGACCGATGCGCGGCTCTACACGATTGCGTGGGACGACGATTCGGCGCTGGCGCTGATCTGCTCGGGCGCCGCCGGCGAAGGTGCTGCGATCGCCGCCGCCATCACGCAAGCGGTTCCGGCCAGCGAACCTTCAGCCGTCGGGCACGCCAACGCCGAGGAACTCGGGGCCATTCTCGACACCACCGCCGAGGGCATCGTGATGTTCGACGGCGAAGGCAACATCAATTCGTGCAATCGCAGCGCCGAAGCGCTGTTCGGCTACGACGGCGCCGATCTCGTGCAGCGCAACCTGTCCGAGCTGTTCGCGCCGGAAAGCCAGCGCCTGGTGCAGGATTACCTGGAGAGCATCAAGGGCGCCGATATCGCCAGCCTGCTCGACCACGGCCGCGACGCCCTGGCGCGCGTGCGCGGCGGCGGCATCATCCCGCTGTCGATGACCATGGGACGGACCCGGCCCGACGGTCCGAATTTCTTCGCGGTATTTCGCGATCTTTCACAAGTCCGCAAGAACGAAAGCGAATTGCAGCAGGCGCGGCGGCTGGCCGAGCGCGCCGCCAACGCCAAGGCCGACATGCTGGCGCGGATCAGCCATGAAGTCCGCACCCCGCTCAACGCCATCATCGGCTTTGCCGAAGTCATGATCGGCGAACGCTTCGGCTCGCTCGGCAACGAGCGCTACGTCGAATACATGAAGGACATCCGCGCCTCCGGCGAGCGCGTCATCGCCATCATCAACGACCTGCTCGATCTCTCGCGGATCGAGACCGGCAAGCTCGACCTCGCTTTCGCCAACCAGAACCTCAACGAGCTGGTGGAAAGCTGCGTCGCGGTGATGCAGCCGCAGGCCAACCGCGAACGCATCATCATCCGGACCTCGCTGGCGCATGCGCTGCCGCCTGTCATCGCCGACGCCCGCGCGCTGCGCCAGGTCACGCTGAACCTGATCGGCAACTCGATCCATCTCGCCAATGCCGGCGGCCAGGTCATCGTCTCCACCGCGCTGTCGGATTTCGGCGAGGTGGTGTTGCGGGTCCGCGATACCGGACACGGACTCAACGACAACGAGGTCGCGGCCGCGATGGAGCCGTTCCGCAACCACGCGCCGTCGGATCAGTCCTCCGACGGTTCCGGCGTCAGCCTCTCGCTGACCAAGGCGCTGGTCGAAGCCAACCGCGCGCAATTCCACATCCGGACCGGCCCGCATTCGGGCACGCTGATCGAAGTGGTGTTTTCGCACGCGGTGGCGAAGGCCTAGAGTCCGACCCGGTTGCGTTGAACAGACGCGACACATGGTTCGAGACACGCGGCGTCGCCGCGCGCCTCACCATCAGGGTTCTCGCCCCTCATCCTGAGGAGCCGCGCGCGCTTCGCGCGGCGTCTCGAAGGGTGGCGGCGGGCAGTATGCCAGATGGTTCGAGACGCGCGTTCGCCGAGAAGCCGTTACGTTCTGACCTGCGCGGCACAATTTTTTGCTCTATCCTTGCAGTTTGAATACATACACTTTGATTTCGCCTAACCTTTAAGCATTTGGACAAACCGATATGCGCTGCCTTGTCGTAGCCGATCTGCATTACTCGCTGCCGCAATTCGACTGGCTGCTCAGCGCCGCGCCGAATTTCGACCTTGTGATCTTCGCCGGCGATGCCCTCGACGTCGGGTCGATGGTGGATTTCCGCGCCCAGATCGTCGTCGTGAAGAAGTATCTGGAGCTGTTGTCCGGCATCACCAGGGTGATCCTGTGCTCCGGCAATCACGACCTCGACGAACGCAGCCCCGAGGGCGAAAAGATCTCGCGATGGATCGGCGAGGTCCGCGAACTCGGCGTCGCCTGCGATGGCGACAGCCTGGTGATCGGGGACACGCTCTTCACGGTGTGTCCGTGGTGGGACGGCCCGCTGGTCAAGCAGCAGCTCGACCGCCAGCTGCGCGAGGCGGCTGCGAACCGGCCGCAGCGATGGATCTGGGTGCATCACGCGCCGCCGGCGGATTCACCGATCAGCTGGGGCGGCAAGCGCTTCTTCGGCGACGTCGAACTGGTGCAATGGATCACGACCTGGCAGCCCTCGATGGTGATCTCGGGCCATGTCCATCAATCGCCCTTCATCCCCGACGGCTCGTGGTTCGACCGGCTCGGCGACACCTGGGTCTTCAACACCGGTCTGCAGCCGGGCCGTCCGCCCACGCATATCGTGCTCGACATCGATGACGGGACGGCATTCTGGCTGGCGGCCGGCTACGAGCAATGCATCGATCTCAACGCGCCGCTGCGGCGGCCGGGAACGCGGATCGAGGATCCGCCGGCATGGCTCATAGCCTTGGGTCGGATTTCCGATCCGAGCCTGGCGAGACCTGCGACGGCGGCTGGTTGATCATGCTCTGCAAGAGGTCGCCGACCATCGCCAGATGGTTGCCGTGGCCGGCATATTGCCGCTTGAGATCGGCGAGATAGGTGTTGGCGACATTGAGCCGCTGCGCCAGCATGCGGGCGATCAGCAGCGCCACGCCTGGCTGCTGCCGCAGAAACGAGGCGGCATCTTCAATCTCGTAAATCACGGAGTCCGCCGCCGCGCGCACCGTCGCGGTGTGGGGCTGATCGAGCAGCACCGACATTTCGCCGAGCACCGCGCCCGGTTCGGTGATGGCGGCGACCACGGTGTCGCCCTTGATGACTTCGAGCCGTCCCTCGATCAGGACATAGAGATGGCCGGTCCTGCCGCCCTCCTGCACGATGGCGCTGCCCGCCGACACGTTTTGCCTGCTGCCGCCGATGCAATATTCCAGAATTTCGCGCATTCGACACTCCGGATCCCGAGGGCAAGACCAGGCAGGGCCACCCCCGCCAATGAGCGGATAATGCAGCCGATTTGCCCTGGATGTCAGCATCAAATCGCAGGCGGTTCAGGCGACCGCTTTCCGCCGGCGATCGACGCCCGCCAGCAGCGGTCCGAACACGATCGCGAATCCGAAGAAGGCGGCGGTCCAGGCGAACGCCGCGATATAAAGCAGCGGCTCGCCGTGAGCAGGTTCGATCACCGCGCAGACCCGCGCCAGCGCCGCCACGATGATGGCGAGATAGATCGCCTGCGTCGCAAACGAGGCGGTCAGCGGCTGGCCGGTGTGGCCGAGCGTGGCGCGGCTCATCACCGCCAGCGTCATGGTGCCCGCGGCCCCCGCCATCCAGGCGTGAATGCCGGCGCCCGGCGGCACCAGGCCGAATGCGGAGGCGGCATTGAGCAGGAAGCCCAACGGCACGAAGACGTAGCCGACATGCAGGATCAGCAACAGCCGCTCGCGACCGGTGCGATCGCCCGCCCAGCGCGCCAGGCGAACCAGATGCAGCAATCCCACGAATGCCAGCGCCATGCCGGCGAGCCGGCTTTCGGAACTGACGACCCAGAACAGCAGCGTCAGCGCGGTGATGGCGATGACGATCATGTCGAAACGTCCGAACGGCACCGGCAGCCGGCCCGGATTTTCCCGCACCAGCCAGTTGCGGGTAAAGCTCGGAATGATGCGGCCGCCGATCAGCGAGATCAGCAGCACCACCACGGCGATACCGATCCGGATGCCGGTCTCGGCGACGCCATGGAAATGCGCCTCGAGGTGAAAAGCGACATTGCCCGCCAGCAACAGCAGCACCAGCATCACGACGTTGAGATTTTTCCAGTTGCGGCCGGCCAGGATCTCGCGGGCCGCGGCGGCCGCGACCAGCGCGAGAAAGCTCGCATCGACCAGCATCGCCGTCAGCCAGCCGGTCTCCGCCGACAACGTCACGGCAAGCCGCCCTGCGATCCACACGACGACCAGCGCCAGCAGCGGCGTCCCCTGGATCGGCAGCCGCCCGGTCCAGTTCGGGATCGCCGTGAACAGAAAGCCGGTGATCACGGCCGGCAAATAGCCGTAGAGCATCTCGTGGACGTGCCAGTCGCGCGGCGCGAATGCGGAGACCAGCGTGATCTCGCCATGGAACACCGGCAGCCAGACCAGAATGGCGAGCCCGGCATAGACCGAGCCGAGCAGGAAGAACGGCCGGAAGCCGGCCGCGAGCAGCGGCCAGCCCTGATATCTGCGCGGGCGCGAAGCCGCCGTCATGACCGTTCCGGACGGCGGGTGCACCTCGCCCCGCGGCAGCCGCCTGTCCCGGCTCGTCCCGGTGCCTTGCGCATGTCACGCTCCATCGATCATTCGTCCCTCGAGGGACGGTATTGGAGACCATTTAAGGGGAACGCCGCCCGCCGGTGTTGCGCCAGCGCAAACTTCCGCTTGATCGGGAGCGGCAATCGCAGTCTAGGTTCAATCCAAGTCGCTAGCTCAAGTCGCTGATGCGCCGGAGGAACCATGGCCAAAGTCGACCCCTCGCTGGTCGCCCATCTGCCGCTGTTTGCGGGATTCAGCACCGAGGAACTCGGCGACTTGCTCCGCGAAGCCCGCTCGGTGCGGTTTGCGAAGAACAGCGCGGTATTCGAAGAGGGCGAGGACGCGCATACCTTCTTCGTGCTGCTGCACGGCCATGTGCGCGCCAGCAAGACCACGCCATCGGGAGAACAGGTCGTGGTACGCTATGTCGCGCCCGGCGAAACCTTCGGCGTCGCGATGGCGATCGGCCTGCCGAATTATCCCGCCACCGCGACCGCCGTCGACGACAGCATCGTGCTGGCCTGGCCGGCGTCGACGTGGCCACGCCTGGTGGCGAAATTTCCCGCATTGGCCACCAACACGCTGCAGACCATCGGCAGCCGGTTGCAGGAAACCCATACCCGCGTCGTCGAGATGTCGACCCAGCAGGTCGAGCAGCGCGTCGCCCACGCTTTGCTGCGGCTCGCCAAGCAATCCGGCCGCAAGGTCGAGCACGGCGTCGAGATCGATTTTCCGATCAGCCGCCAGGATATCGCCCAGATGACCGGCACCACGCTGCACACGGTGAGCCGGATCCTTTCGGGCTGGGAGAGCCGCGGGCTGATCGAGGGCGGCCGGCAACGCATCGTGTTGCGCGAGCCGAACAAGCTGTCGGTGCTGGCCGAAGCGATCCAGGGCGAAGACGCACCGCCGGACCGGCCCTGAGCATTAACCTTGGATGATGCGCTCCAAGATCTCGGCGCGCAGCCGATCGTCGACGGTCACAGGCCGGCCGGGCACTGTCTTTTCATAATGGAGTTAACCACAACTCACGGTTCCGACCTGAGCCAAATCGCTTCGAAGTTTCTTAAAGTTTGCTGGGTACTTCTTCAGGGCATGGTGACCTGGGGAAAGCTATGAGCAAGCGGGCCAAACGTCGAAAGGCGGAGGCGCTCGCACTGCCGATGGCCGCGAGAGTTGCAATTGGCGTCGTGGCCGTCGCATTGGGATACGGTTTGCTGTCTCGCCCGGAGAGCGTGCAACCGGTACGGAAGCCGTCCGCGCCCCAGGCCCGGGCGTCGTCAACCCCGGTTTATGTGGCGCCTCCGGTTCGTGCATCCGCTCCGGCTCCGATTCCTGCACCGGCGCCTCTGGTCGAACCTCCAAAGGCTGCTGAGGGTCCCGGAGCACTTGTGCGGCAGGTGGTTGACTACGCCAGCCGCCAGACTCCGGGCACCGTGATCATCGATACCGGGAACACGTTCCTTTATTTCGTTCTGAACGACACGCAAGCCATGCGCTACGGCATTGGCGTTGGCCGCGAAGGTTTCACATGGTCCGGTGAACAGACGGTGGCCCGCAAGGCAGAATGGCCGGATTGGCATCCACCTGCGGAGATGGTCTCGCGTCAGCCCTATCTGCCGCGTTTCATGGCAGGCGGTCCCGGCAACCCGCTCGGCGCCCGGGCTATGTATCTGGGCGAGACGGAATATAGAATTCACGGCACCAACAACCCCGATACGATCGGGAAGCGGGTTTCGTCCGGCTGCATCCGGCTGACCAACGAGGACGTCGTGGACCTTTATGGGCGCGTGAAAGTCGGAGCGAAAGTGATCGTGCTTCCGGCAACCGCTGCCAGCCGACCATCCCAAGGAACGCCACGCGACGCCGCCGTGCGATCGCCGGAGCCGACATTGCCGTCGAACCGGCGCTCGGCAACCAACGCGCAGTCATCGGGACCGAAGATCGCCGAGGTCCGGTAACTCCGTCCTCCTGCATCGGCCGGCAACATTCGGGGCGCTGCTTCAGGTCAGCTTCCGGCACCTTTGAGACATGGCGATCGGCCCTCACGATGTCCGTTTCAGGGAAGGCCGGAAGTAGTCGGACGACGACCAAAATGACGCGATCGACCCAGGAGCGACAAAGGCCGTTATTTCATGTTGTCGTGCTTCCGGCCCCTAGCAAAGTACTCGTTTGAGGCGCATTGGGCGGAGCTTGCTGCCTTGACCTAAGATTGACTTTGACACAGCGCGTGTAACACGGAGCCAGCGAGCCACTCGACAAGAAAACGAGATGACTGATAGCTTTTGACGGAGTCTCCCGTTGCTGGCGACGAGGCGCGAGAACAATTGGTGAAGGACTGACTTCAATGCGCTTGTCCGAATACTTGCCCTGGCTAGCTGCAACTTTCGTAAGCTTGATCTTCGTAAGTGCCATCCTCCCCGCAAAATGGCCAGAAAAAGCGAAAGTAGCATTTAGGCTGTTTGTTGCACTGTTGTTTTTTTTTGGGATCGGTTTTTATTGGCTTGCTACAGGGGAGAAATTTGATGAAACAGTTTACAGGATTGTACTTTGTAGGTTCCACAGTTTTGAGCGATGCAGTTCTGCAGCACTAATTGAGAAGGCTCAAAAAGAGCAGCAGGTTGCTATCACCGTACCGCCGTCACCTTCCTCGAAGGTGCTCAACGGGGGAAACGTTAGAACCAACGGCGTTTATCGCGACACTGTTCGGGAGAATCAACGAACCTACTATGAGTTTGTGAGATTTTATGCAGACGGCACTGTGATTGCTGCGAATACGCCCTCCGCGGGGGTGAGCGAGAATTGGTTCAGGAAAGAGTCTCCCTTAAGATTTCCAATCGGACGCTATAAAATTGATGGCAACAAAATTTCGTTTTCAACGACAAGCGCCAATGGCGTCGTGGATTACGAAGGTTCGCTAGAGAATGAAATGCTCTCGTTAAAATTCCATAGCCAAATAAACGGTGGGAGCTTCAGTGGGCAATACTCTTTCATACCCTTCTAGAACGGTTGAATGCGACTATCTGGCTCGACGCGTTGGAAAAACGGGCAGCATGCCGATGGGCAGGGAAGTGTGTCTGTTCTATCGCATGGCAGACCAATAAGAGGGGACAGGCCACTCTCCCTCGACGGATTGTCCTTTACTGGAGGTGAACCGGACTTCACGTTAGTATCGCGGAAACGACGCGATTGACCCGGAACGGACTTCGCGCCTACGCCGAGGACCTTTCACCGACCCGGCTTCTTGATGCAAACGGGGTCACCCTGAGGCACACTTCTGCAATCCCAATCTGGGCCAAGACCGGTATCTTGATGAAAGTTCGGAAACCACACGACCACGAAAGCGAAAAGACAAGTCACAACGAGGACGAACAGAATGCCCATTGCGTCAGCGCGCGTCGCGCGCCACTGAGGCCATTTCATCTTTCGATCCATGAGCATATATTGAGCGCGTAACATCGCATTCAGAAATCGTGCCATCCAATACAAAGCTCGGACAGCTTAAAGGTGACCCGAACAGATTGTGAAAGCTTTTAGCAATTCCCGCAATTTCCGGTTTTGGCACCTTTCGAACACGACAACGTAGTCGCTCCACTGCCGTTGTCGGGGAGCAAAACGGCTATCCGGAGCCGGCAGCCGTACCGGGTTCGTGCGTACGCGCGCTAGACTGCCCGGCTGTGCAGCTGCTTCGACGCATCGAGGTGGGCATCGAAGGCAGCCGCCACGCTGCGGACCAGGAAGCGCGAATCGGCCGTCACCGCCAGCGAGCTTCCGTCGAGTTCGACGATGCCATCGGAAATCAGATCCTGCAGGCGCGGCGCGGATTTCAGCATCGCTTCGGCCGGCAACCCGTGCCGCGCGCAGATCGGGTCGAGATCGACGCCGAAGTCGCACATGATGCGTTCGATGATCTCGGCGCGGAGCCGATCGTCGCCGGTCAGGGCGTAGCCCTTGACCGTTGCCAGCCGGTCGGCGGCGATGGCCTGCTCATAGGCGCGGGTGCCGACTTCGTTCTGCACATAGCCCTGCGGCAGGCGGCCGATGGCGCTGGCGCCGAAGCCGAGCAGGACATTGCAGTCGTCGGTGGTGTAGCCCTGAAAATTCCGCCGCAGCCTGCCCTCCCGAAACGCCACCGCCATCCCGTCCTCGGGCAATGCGAAGTGATCGAGCCCGATCTGGACATAGCCGGCCGCTTTCAGCGCGGCGGCGATCGCCTCGGACTGCCGATGCCGCGCCAGGCTGTCGGGCAGCGCCGCCTCGTCGATCTTGCGCTGATGCTTCTTGAAGCTCGGGACGTGGGCGTAGCCGAACACCGAAAACCGGTCGGGACGAAGCTCGATGCTGCGGCTGACGGTGTCGAGGCATGACGCCACGGTCTGATGCGGCAGTCCGTAGATCAGGTCGAAATTGATGCCGGATATGCCGGCCCGCCGCAGACCCGTCGTCGCGGCCGCGGTCTGCTCGAAACTCTGCACCCGGTTGATGGCGCGCTGAACCAGCGGATCGAAGCTCTGCACGCCGAGGCTGGCGCGGTTGACGCCGCCAAAGGCGAGCGCGTGGATCATCTGGCCGGTCAGCGTGCGCGGGTCGATCTCGATGGCGATCTCGGCGGAAGGCGGCACGAAGAAGGATTGCCGGAGCGCCCCCATCAGATCCACGAAAGTCTCGGGCGCCATGATGGTCGGCGTGCCGCCGCCGAAGTGAATGTGTTCGACCTTGATGCGGCGATCGATCTGGCGCGAGACCAGTTCGATTTCACAGCGCAGCGCCGAGGCGTAGACCGCGACCGGGTCCTCACGGCGGACCACCGAGGTGTTGCAGCCGCAATACCAGCACATCGCCCGGCAGAACGGTACGTGCAGATAGAGCGACGTGGCGGCGTGCTGCGGAATGGCCTTCAGCCATTCGGCGTATTGGCCGGGACCGATCGCGGCCGAAAAATGCGGCGCCGTCGGATAGCTGGTGTATCGGGGCAATCGCTCCTGACCGTAGCACGCGGCAAGATCTGGCCTCATCTGGTACCCGTCCTCGAATGGCTCAAGCATGGTCGATCGAGGCTTCCGGCCCCGATTTTCCTCCTCGTACCCCGCCCGCCGGGAAGCGACCTTGCGCTCGGTCAAACCGGCGGCGAATTGCGGCGATTCCGTACAAGTCCGGATTGAGCGAATCCTGATCCACGCGCACAATCGGGCATGTCGTTACGGCGATGATCGCGCATCGAACGACAAATCGGAGCCGAGGCCATGAGCCTGTACGTGCTGGACGCTTTCATCTGGATCCTCGGCATACGCGGACATATCCCGCAAAGCGGCGAATTCGGCCGCGTCGCGGGCCGATCGTCGGTCGGCGCCAGCGCCGGTGCGCTGATACGCGCTTTGGCAACCTTCATCGTGATGGTCGCGATTCTGTCGCTGGTGTTGTGGCTGGCCGTCTGGCTCGCCATCAAGCTGGTGTAGCCGGCCGCCATCGCCCCGGCTTCGGCGCGGCGCGTTCATCGACGCCGATGAAAGCTCCTTCTCGTATTCGCGCCGGGCGGATGATGGTCGCAGCCTCCACCCCCGGCACGGTTAATGTCGGGTCACCCGTTTCTCGGGTGACCTACGTATGATTCCGTAGGTGTGGCGCCATTCACCGGATGTTTGTTGCGGCGCAAAGAGCCTTGCCGGACAAGGCCTAGATTTGACGTCGGTAGAAAACTTCAGATGAAGGAACGATCCGATGTTGACCCGCAGAGCCGCCATGTTCAGTGCCGCCGCCGCAGTCCTCATGCTGGCGACACCAGCGCTTTCCCAGGACCTCAAGCTGCCCCGACAGAAGGTCGAGCTGGTCGCGCCGCCCTTCGTGCATGCGCACGAGCAGGCCACCAGGCAGGGCCCCAAAATCATGGAGTTCACGCTTACGATAGAAGAGAAGAAAGTGGTGATCGACGACAAGGGCACCACGTTCCACGCCATGACCTTCAACGGCTCGATGCCGGGACCGCTGATGGTGGTGCATGAGGGCGACTACGTCGAGCTGACGCTGGTCAATCCCGACACCAATTCGATGGCGCACAACATCGATTTTCACTCGGCGACCGGCGCGCTCGGCGGCGGCGAGCTCACCATGATCAATCCCGGCGAACAGGTGGTGCTGCGCTGGAAGGCGACGCGTACCGGCGCCTTCGTCTATCACTGCGCTCCGGGCGGGCCGATGATTCCCTGGCATGTCGTTTCCGGCATGAACGGCGCCGTCATGGTGCTGCCGCGCGACGGACTGAACGACGGCAAGGGCAAGGCGCTCAAATACGACAAGGTCTACTACATCGGCGAGCAGGACATGTACATCCCGCGCGACGAGAAGGGGAATTTCAAGTCCTACGAGTCCGCCGGCGAGTCCTACAACGACACCCTGGAGGTGATGCGCAAGCTGACGCCGACCCATGTGGTGTTCAACGGCAAGGCCGGTGCACTGACCGGCAAGAACGCGCTGACCGCCAAGGTCGGCGAGAACGTGCTGATCGTGCATTCGCAGGCCAACCGCGACAGCCGTCCGCATCTGATCGGCGGCCATGGCGACTATGTCTGGGAGACCGGAAAATTCTCCAACGCGCCGGAGACCGGCCTCGAGACCTGGTTCATCCGCGGCGGCTCCGCGGGGGCAGCGATGTACAAGTTCCTGCAGCCCGGCATCTACGCCTATGTCACGCACAACCTGATCGAGGCCGTCGAACTCGGCGCCACCGCGCACTTCAAGGTCGAAGGCAAGTGGAACGACGACCTGATGACCCAGGTCAAGGCGCCGGCTGAAATTCCGGCACCCAAGACGAATTGAGACACACGAACCGACCGACGGGGTGCCGGCTTGCCGGCACCCTCCTCCCCAACGAAGCGAGACGGCCATGCTGATCGCATTCAAACTCAAGCTGGCGCTGGCCTGTGCGGCCGGCCTCGCCGCTCCGCTCGCGGTGGCGCCCCTGCTCGACGATACCGCCTCGTCCGGCAGGACCCCGCATCAACCGCCCGCCTTCGTCGAATTGCAGCCCGGCACCGTGTCCTATCGGGTTGCCGGCGACTTCACCCGCGCCGACAGACAGATCGAAGCTCCCTTGACGTCGGTGCGCTTCACCCGGCCGCTGTCGATCATGAAGCATCAGGTCTCGGCCGCCGACTACCAGCGCTGCGTCGATGCGGCGGGCTGCCGCGCGCTGAACCCGGGCATCAAGCCCGTCGCCGACCGGCCTGCGGTGCAGATCAGCTGGCACGATGCCGACGCCTACGCGGCCTGGCTGTCGCGCAGCACCGGCGAGCATTATCGGCTGCCGACCGACGAGGAATGGGCCTTTGCCGCCGGCAGCCGCTACAAGGACGACAGCCTGCCGGTCGACGACAGCGATCCCTCCAGGCGCTGGCTGGCCCGTTACGAGCGCGAGTCGAACCGGGAGTCCGGAACCGGGATCGAGCCGCAGCCATCGGGCCATTTCGGCGTCAACGAGAACGGCCTCCACGATGTATCAGGCAACGTCTGGGAATGGACCAGCACCTGTTTCGTCCGTACCAGGCTCGACGAAAAGGGCCAGGCGATTTCGAAGAACTCGAATTGCGGCGTCCGCGTCGCCGAAGGCCAGCACCGCAGCTATGTGACGGATTTCATCCGCGACGCGCGTGCCGGCGGTTGCGCGGCCGGGGTTCCCCCTGCCAATCTCGGTTTCCGGCTGGTGCGCGAGCGCAAATCCTGGATCAGCCAGCTTTCGTCCGGCCTCGGCAAGGCGCTGTCGATCGCGCGGTCGTAATTCTACAGGAGCGCCGCCGCCACTACCGCATTTTGGAATCTTTCTAAATTAGAAGCATGGAATCGCTCTAAATCAACCCTTTCGCGACATCCCGTCGCGGACAGCATGGCACCCGCTGCGCTACTGAAACCGGCATCACCATCATCGCCGCCGGAGCCGCTTCATGATGAAATTTCGCACCCTTGCCGCAACCGCCGCGCTGCTTTGTTTTGCCTCGTCCGGCGTCACCACCGCATCCGCCAGCGGTGAGGTCAACGTCTATACCTACCGCGAAACCAAGCTGATCCAGCCGCTGTTCGACGCCTTCACGGCGGACACCGGCATCAAGGTCAATGTCGTTTCGGCGAGTTCGGGACTCGACCAGCGCATGAAGGCCGAGGGCGCCAACAGCCCGGCCGACGTGCTGCTGACGGTCGATATCGGCCGCATCGACGCGGCCGTGCAGGCCGGCGTGACCCAGCCGATCAATTCGGCGGCGATCGACGAGATCGTGCCGCCGCAGTATCGCGATCCCAACGGCCACTGGGCCGGCATTTCGATGCGCGCGCGGGTGATCTACGCCTCGAAGGACCGCGTCAAGCAGCAAGCCATCACCTATGAAGAGCTCGCCGATCCCAAGTGGAAGGGCAAGATCTGCATGCGCTCCGGCCAGCACATCTACAACAACGGGCTGTTCGCGGCCTATGTCGCCAGGTATGGCGAGGCCAAGGCCGAGGAATGGCTGCGCGGCGTGAAGGCCAATCTCGCGCAAAAGCCCTCCGGCGGAGATCGCGAGGCCGCCCGCGACGTCGCCGCCGGCAAATGCGACATCGGCATCGGCAACACCTATTACTGGGCGCTGATGATGAACAAGGATCCCGAGAAGAAGCCGTGGGCGGAAGCGACCCGCGTCGTGCTGCCGACCTTCGTCGGCGGCGGCACCCACGTCAATCTGTCCGGCGTGCTGCTGGCGAAACACGCCCCCAACCGCGCCAACGCCGTCAAGCTGATCGAATGGCTCGTCGGCGAGAAGGCGCAGCGGATGTATGCCGACCAGAACTACGAATATCCTGTTCGAGCCGGCGTCGCCATCAATCCGACCATCGCGGGTTACGGCAAGCTCAACGCCGATTCGCTGCCGATCGCCAAGATCGCCGCCAACCGCAAGGCAGCCTCGACGCTGGTGGACAAGGTCGGTTTTGACAATTGAGCTCCTACGCTTGCAGCCCGCTTCCCTCTCGGCTCACCGCAGGGGGAAGCGGTCGCATTTTTGCGTGACCCGCGATCCCGCGTGAACCGCGCCCCACCCACGGGACGGGTCGCGGCGGCTGTCGCGGTGGCGACCGCGATCCTGGTCGCCGCTCCCGTGATCTCGATTGTCGCGCTCGCGATGCGTCCCGCGCCGGATGTGTGGCGGGATCTGCTGGCCTATGTGTTGCCGCGGGCGATGATCGATACCGCCCTGCTGCTCGGCGGCGTCGGCGCGCTGGCGCTGTCGGTCGGCGCCGGTACCGCGTGGCTGATCTCGCTGCATGATTTTCGCGGCCGGGCGACGCTGGTGTGGCTGATGCCGCTGCCGCTGGCGATACCGACGTATCTCGCCGCCTATGTCTATGCCGATTTGTTCGAGCCGCTGGGTCTGGTGCATCGCACGCTGGCGATCTGGTTTCCGCTGCGCGACGTGGTCGGCGTCCTGCCCAATCTGCGCTCGATGCCGGGCGCGATCGTCGTCATGGGCCTCGTGCTCTATCCCTATGTCTATCTTTCGGCGCGGACCATGTTCCAGTTCCAGAGCGCCGAATTCGCGGAGGCCGCCAGAACCCTCGGCGCCAGGCGCTGGACCGTGTTCTGGCGCGTCTCGCTGCCGATGGCGCGGCCGGCGCTGGCGGTGGGCGTAGCCCTGGTGTCGCTGGAAACCCTGAACGACATCGGCGCCAGCGAGTATCTCGGCGTCCGTACCCTGACGGTGTCGATCTTCACCACCTGGCTCAACCGCGGCAGCCTCGCGGGCGCCGCCCAGCTTTCCTGCTTCATGCTGGCGATCGTCGCCGGCCTGATCGCGATCGAGCGCTATGGCCGCCGCAATACCACGGCGGAATTTTCCGCCGAGAGCCCGCGGCTGACGTCGCGCACCCGGCTGAACGGCGTCCGGGGTGCCGCGGCCTTCGCGGCGTGCCTGCTGCCGGTGCTGCTCGGCTTCATCGTGCCGCTGCTGTATCTGCTGCAGCAGAGTTTCGGCCGCGGACTGCTCGAGAATTTCGACATCGCGCTGGGGCGCGACGCCTTCAATTCGATTGCGTTCGCGACGCTGGCCACGCTGACCGCGCTCGGGCTCGGCTTCGCCACCATCCTGGCCTGGCGCTGGCGGCCCAATGCGGTGCGGTTCATCGCCATGAACATCTCGCAAACCGGCTACGCGCTGCCCGGCCTGGTGCTGGCGCTGGGCCTGCTGACGCCGGTGCTGGCGATCGACAACGGACTGAATGCGATGGCCGGATGGCTGGGACACTCATTGCCGGGCCTAATCCTGGTCGGCTCGGGTGCAGCCGTCGTCATCGCCTATGTGATCCGCTTCCTCGCGGTGCCGACCGGGATGATCAAGGCCGGCTTCGAGCGGATTCCGCGCGACTACGACGACAGCGCCCGCGCCGCCGGCGCCGGACAGGCGACCACGATGCGCCTGATCCACCTGCCGCTGCTGCGGCCGGCGATGCTGGGCGCCGTCATCATCGTGTTCGTCGACTGCCTGAAGGAACTGCCGGCGACGCTGCTGCTGCGGCCACTCAACGTCGATACGCTGGCGACCTCGATCTACCAGTTCGCCAGCCGCGGCAGCTTCGAGGACGGCGCGCTGGCGGCCCTCTTGATCGTCGCCGCCAGCATCGGCCCGGTGGCGTGGCTGACCCGGTTTTCCGACATGCCGAGCGGCCCGGCGTAGGAGGTCCTTACCCTCCCCTGGAGGGGGAGGGTCGGCTCACATTGAGCGCAGCGAACTGTGAGACGGGGTGGGGTGATCTCTCAACTCGGGCACTGCGCAAGATGAGAGACCGTCACCCCACCCCGCCGCTCCTTGCAGTCGCGTCGACCCTCCCCCTCCAGGGGAGGGTGAAGAGTCGACCGAGGTCACCGTCTCACGGCGTCGAGAATTGTCCCGAGCGCTTGATCAGCAGATCGAGAAAACTTCGTGCCCGCAGCGACATCCAGTGCGTCTCGGGATACACCGCATGCAGCGGCAGCGCCGAAATCGAAAAGTCGGGAAGCAGATTCTGCAGCTGGCCGCCGCGAATGCCGGCGACCGCGCTCCATTGCGGCAGGATGGCGATGCCGAGATGCTGCATCACGGCTTCCTGCATCGCATCGGCGTCGTCGACCAATAGCGGCCCGCCGATCGAAGCGACGTGGCGGCCGTGCTCGGATTCGAAGATCCAGTCGTTGGCCGACGGCACGCGCGAATAGACGATGCACTGGTGCGCGTCGAGATCCTCGGGCGTGCGCGGCATCGCGCGGCCCTGCAGATAGGCCGGCGTCGCGACCAGATAGCGCTGCACCGTGCCGAGCCGCCGGGCCACCAGCGTGCTCGACTCGAGATGTCCGATCCGCAGCGCCAGTTCAATTCCCTCCTCGACGAGATTGACGAAACGCTCGCTGAAACGGACGTCCAGCCGAACCCCCTGATAGGCACGGATGTACTCGGCGATCACCGGCATCAGATAGCGCCGGCCGAACGATGAGGGCACGCTGACCCGGAGCGTGCCGCTCGGCCGCAGCGAGCTTTCCTCGACATTGGCCCGCGCCAGATCGAAGCTTCCGAGGATCTGGCGCGCCAGGTCGTAGATGCGATGTCCCTCGGGGGTCGGCCGCAGCTTGCGGGTGGTGCGGAAGAACAGCTGCGTGCCGAACTCGCTTTCGAGCAGCGCGATCCGCTTGCTCACGGCGGGCTGGCCGATGCCGAGTTCGCTGGCGGCGACCGAGAAACTGCCGCCCTCCAGGCAGCGGACAAAGGCGCGCAGGCAGTCGATCCGATCCATCGCAATCCATTCCAATCAGGAATAAATCATATCCTATCCATTCCATATTCTTCCGGCAAGTTGCTGGATAGGCTGTAGCCGTCGCAAGGGAGAGCAACTCCCGCACCGCTCGAAGGGAGGCCAACGTGAGACGTCACATCGGAATCGTCGGGGCCGGGATCGCCGGCCTGCATCTGGCGCTTTATCTGCAAAAACACGGCGTCGCCGCCACCCTGATCACCGACCGCAGACCGGAGGACTACCGCGACAGCCGCCTCATCAACACGGTCGCCCACCACCACGTAACGGTCGCGCGCGAGGAGTACCTCGGCGTCAATCACTGGAACGACCCGAAGCAGCATTATTACTACCACGATCATTTCTTCAATTTCCCGCAGCCGCTCGCCTTCCGCGGCGACTTCTCGCGGCCGAGCCGCGCGGTCGATTACCGGATCTATTTGCCGGCGCTGATGAAGGACTTTCTCGATCGCGGCGGCATGATCGATTACCGCCAGATCGAACAGGGCGACATCGCGCCGCTGGTCAGCCGCTACGACCTGCTGGTGGTCGCCACCGGCAAGGGCCCGCTCGGCCAGCTGTTCAGCTACCGGCCCGAACACACGCCCTATTCGCAGCCGCAGCGGCGGCTCTGCGTCGGCCTCTATACCGGCGTCGGTCAGCCGGACCCGATGAACGTCACGCTGTCGGTGTCGCCGGGACACGGCGAGATGATCGTGATTCCCACCATCAGTTTCGACGGCGTCGCCACCGCGCTGCTGATGGAGAACGTCCCCGGCGGCGACATGGAGGAGCTGGCGACGCTGAGCTATGAGGCCGATCGCAGGCATTTCCTGCAGGTGCTGCTGGACAAGCTCGAGAAGCATCACCCGACCACCTATCACCGCATCGACACCGCGCGCTTCGACCTCGCGCAACCCGTCGACCT
The DNA here is from genome assembly GCA_043811435.1 of Pseudomonadota bacterium. Lineage (GTDB taxonomy): Bacteria > Pseudomonadota > Alphaproteobacteria > Rhizobiales > Xanthobacteraceae > Bradyrhizobium. The sequence continues at coordinate 7,028 of JBDRNF010000324.1, read as the reverse complement.
GCTGCAGGGCGGGGTGGTGCCGACCGTCCGCAACACCGTGGTGCAGTTCGACGGCGGCAAGTGCGCGATCGCGCTCGGCGACGTCCATTCGGTGGTCGATCCGATGATGGGACAGGGCGCCAACGTGGCATCCTACGCGGCTTTCGTGCTCGGCGAGGAAATCGTCAACGCCGACGCGCTCGACGCGCGATTCTGCGAAAAGGTCGACCTGAAGCGGCAGGATCGCGTGCTGGCGGCGGCGCGCTGGACCAACATCATGCTGCAGCCCCCCTCGGAGGCTTTGGGAATGCTGATCGGCGCGATGAGCCAGAACCGCGCGCTGGCCGACGAATTCACCGAGAATTTCAACTATCCGGACCGTCAGTGGGATCGCGTCTGCTCGGCGGAGCGCATCCACGGCTGGATCGAGTCCAAATCGACGCCGGCGGCGCCGATGCGGGCGACGGCGTGAGGATGGCGACATGCATTGCCTGACCGTCACCTATCCCGCGCCGAAAGATCCGTCCGGCTTCAAGGCCTATTACGAGGCGACCCATGTGCCGCTGGCGAAAACCCTGCCGGGGCTGAAGTCGTGCGCGTTCGCCTATCCGCAGGGACTTGGGCCGACGCCCGTGCCGTTCTGCATCTTCCAGGCATGGTTCGAGGATGACGCCGCGATGTTCGCGGCGCTGCAATCCGACATCGGAAAAAAGGTCGCCGCCGACGTGCCGAATTATTCGCCCGACGGCGCGACCCTGTTCCATTTTCATTCCGGAGCATGAGATGCAGCGCGTCGATCCCGTCGCGTTCCGCCAGGCCGCCTCGCGCTTCGCCACCGGGGTCGCGGTGCTGACCGCGCTGGATGAGCGCGGCGAGGTCCGCGGCATGACCGCCAACAGTTTCGTCAGCATCAGCCTTTTGCCCCCCACCGTGCTGGTCTCGGTGAAGCCGGGCCGGATGCATGACGCGATCTCGGCGACCGGCCGCTACGGCGTCAACGTGCTGCCGGAAGGCGGCAAGGAAATGTCGCGGCATTTCGCCGGACGGCCGGCCGCCGATCCGGTCCCCGATTGCACCATCGTGCAGGGCCTGCCGAGGCTGTCCGGCTGCGTCGCGTTCTTCGCCTGCGAATTGATCCGCACCGTCGACGTCAGCGACCACACCCTGTTCATCGCCGAAGTCTCGACCTGCGACTACTGCGACCATCTCCCGCTGGTGTTCTTTTCCAGCCGCTATCATTTGGGCCCGGGAATGCCGCTGGAGCATTGAGCGGGATCGCGGGCTCAAGCACACGAGTTTGATTTTTCGTCGTCCCGGACAAGCGAGCAACGCGAGCGCCGATCCGGGACCCATAATCCCGGTCGCCTGTTGTTGAAAAAGGTCTCTACTCCCGCGCTCCAACGAGAGGCCGCGGAGTATGGGTCCCGGATCGGCGTTCGCTGCGCTCACTTGTCCGGGACGACGATTACCTTCGTATCGCTCACGCGTTCTTCAGCGCGACGCGGAATTCGGCTTCGGTCTTGGCCTTCACTTCGTCGAGCGTGACGCCGTCGGCGAGTTCGATCAGGGCCATGCCGTCCTTGCCGTGCTTGTCGATGGTGAACACCGCCAGATCCGTCACCACCATGTCGACGACCTTCTCGCCGGTCAGCGGCAGGTTGCAGGTCTTCAGCAGTTTCGGGCCGTCCTTGGCGGAATGCTCCATCACGACCACGACGCGCTTGACGCCGGCGACCAGATCCATCGCGCCGCCCATGCCCTTGACCATCTTGCCCGGGATCATCCAGTTGGCGAGATCGCCGTTCTGCGCCACCTGCATCGCGCCGAGGATCGACAGATCGATATGGCCGCCGCGCACCATGCCGAAGGAATCGGCCGAGGAGAAATAGCTGGTGTCAGGCAGTTCGGTGACGGTCTGCTTGCCGGCGTTGATCAGATCGGGATCTTCCTCGCCCTCATAGGGAAACGGCCCCATGCCGAGCATGCCGTTCTCGCTCTGCAGGCTGACGTCGACGCCGGCCGGGATGTAGTTCGAAACCAGCGTCGGAATGCCGATGCCGAGGTTGACGTAATATCCGTCGCGCAATTCCTTGGCGGCGCGGGCTGCCATCTGTTCGCGGGTCCAGGCCATCAGACTTCCTCTCCGGTTGCGGCGGCGGCTTCACGCTTGCGCGTGGTGCGCTGCTCGATGCGTTTCAGGCCGGTTCCCACCTGAATGATACGCTGCACGAAGATGCCGGGCGTATGGATATGGTCGGGGTCGATCTGGCCGGCGGGCAGCAGATGCTCGACCTCGGCCACGGTGATCTTCGCCGCGGTCGCCATCATCGGATTGAAGTTGCGCGCGGTCTTGCGGTACACGAGGTTGCCGGCGGTATCGCCTTTCCAGGCGTGAACGATGGCGACGTCGGCGAATAGCCCGCGCTCCATCAGATATTTCTCGCCGTCGAATTCCTTCACTTCCTTGCCTTCGGCGATCAGGGTGCCGACGCCGGTCTTGGTGTAGAACGCCGGGATGCCGGCGCCGCCGGCGCGGATGCGCTCGGCCAGCGTGCCCTGCGGCGCGAATTCGAGTTCCAGTTCGCCGGCGAGGTACTGCTGGGCGAACAGCTTGTTTTCGCCGACATAGGACGAGATCATCTTCTTGATCTGCCGGGTCTCGAGCAGCCGGCTCAACCCGATGCCGTCGACGCCGGCATTGTTGGAGACCACGGTCAGGTTCTTGACGCCGGAATCGCGGATCGCGTCCGACAGGGTCTCGGCGATGCCGCACAGGCCGAAGCCGCCCGACATGATCATCATGCCGTCCTTCAAAATGCCTTCGAGGGCCGATTTGGCGTCGGGGTAGACCTTGTTCATGGAATACGACCTGATGGGAGGGAGGCGCTGGCGGCCACATGGGCCGGGATTATTAGGCAAATTCTTCGCAATGCGTCAATGACGGGGGAATTTGTGGGTGGAAAGGTCATCAGGCGGCTAAACCTGCCTGCGATGCGGGTCCTTTCTTACCCTCCCCTGGAGGGGGAGGGTCGGCTCGCATCGCAAGATGCGAGACGGGGTGGGGTGACGGTCTATCAACCCGAGCACTGTTCGAGGTGAGAGACCGTCACCCCACCCCGCCGCGCGTTGCACGCGCGTCGACCCTCCCCCTCCAGGGGAGGGTGAAGGGAACCAGGCCGAAGGCGGCCTTGAAAGGGTCAAGAAAACCGATCAAATTGCCGGTTGGCCTGCCGCCTGGCTTGCTTCGACAGCGGCCCGACGATATCAGCCCGACATCCGTCCGACCGGCCGTGAGTTCAACCAAACTTGGGTTTTACCCGACTTGGCTTTTAACAGGACCCGGGCTTTAACAGGAACGGGTTCTAAAACTTGGATATGGCATTGACGGTGGCCCAACGGATGAAGCGCCTCGGCATGCCGGTTGCCGCCTTTTTCGGCGTGGCGCTGATCGGCCTGGTCGGGACCACCTGGTTTCTCAACCGGGATGCGCTGCGGCAGGCGGTGGAGGCCCAGATCCGCGCCGTGACCGGGCTCGATTTCGTCGTCAACGGCAAGATCGACGTCTCGGTGTTTCCCGGCAGCTACGTCGCGTTTCACGACGTCGGCCTGAAGGGCGGAGGGACCGCCGACCCCGCGCTCGCCGTCGACGTGCTGACCGCGAATTTGCGGCTGCTGCCGCTGTTGCTGCGGCGCTTCGAGATAGCCGACGTCATGATGCTGCGCCCGCATATCCGAGTCGTCCGCGACGGCGATGGCGGGAGCAACTGGACGCCGTTCATCGAGACCATCGCCCGCGCCATGCAGCCCGGCGCCGAAAACCAGCTGTCGTTCTCTGAAATCCGCATCCAGGACGGGCTGCTCACCTATCAGGATGGCGACCGCGTTGCCGAGACCCTCGGCGATATCGATCTTTCGCTGGCCTGGCCCTCGATATCGCGTTCGTTCGCGGCGACCGGGCAATTCGACTGGCGCGGCGAACGGATCGACGCCTCGATCAGCACCAGCGACTTCGTCGCGGCCCTGTCCGGCGACCGCTCCGGCCTGAAGGCGCGGCTGGCCAGCCCGCCGCTGAAGCTGGCGTTCGACGGCACCGTCGCCAACCGCACCAGCCTGATGATGGAAGGCACGTTGACGGTCGACAGCCCGTCGTTGCGCAACGCCATGCGCTGGGCCGGCCAGCCGCCGCCGGGCACCGGCGGGTTCGGCCGCTTCGCGCTGAAGGCCCGCGCCAATGTGGTCGGGCCCTCGATCGCGCTGACCAATGTCAATGTCGAGCTCGACGGCAATGTCGCCGAGGGCGTCATGACCTACGCCAACAACGACCGCCAGACGCTGCAGGCGACGCTGGCGGCGGGCAACCTCGATTTCACCCCCTACATCTCCACCTTCCGCCTGCTCGCCTCCGGCGCGCGCGACTGGAACCGGCAGCTGTTCGATCTCAACGCGCTGTCCACCACCGACCTCGACATGCGGCTGTCGGCGGCGAAGGTGACGGTCGGTTCCTCGAAACTCGGCCGCACCGCGTTCGGCGCCAATTTGCGCAACGGCGCGCTGGCGCTGAGCGTCGGCGAGGCGCAGATGTATGGCGGCATCGCCAGGGGCTCGTTCGGCATCGCCCGCACCGACACCGTCGCCGACATCAAGGCCCAGTTCCAGTTCACCGACGTCGACCTGCAGGCCTGCGCTTCCGACCTGTTCGGCGTCAACAAACTGTCCGGGCGCGGCAATCTCAGCGTCTCGCTGGTTGCCTCCGGCGCCAGCCCCTTCGGCCTCGCCCAGTCGCTCGACGGCAGCGCCACCCTCACCGGCCAGAAGGGCGCGATATCGGGTTTCAACGCCGAGCAATTGCTGAAGCGGCTGGAGCGCCGGCCGCTGTCCGGCGCCGGCAGTTTCCGCTCGGGCTCGACGCCCTACGACACGCTGACCATCGCGGTGAAATTCAGCGACGGCATCGCCACCGCCGAGGACATCCGCGTCGAGGGCCCGGCGGCGCGCCTGACCCTGACCGGCACCGCCTCGGTGCCGTTGCGCGAATACGACATGAAGGGCATCGCCAGCCTGGTCTCGGCACCGAACGCCACCGCCACCTTCGAACTGCCGTTCGTGGTGCAGGGCCCATGGGAAGACCCGCTGATCTTCCCCGACCCGGAAAGCCTGCTCCGCCGCTCGCCGGGCGCAGCGCCTTTGCTGAACGCGGTCAAGGACCGCAAGACGAGGGATGCCGTGCGCTCGGTGCTGGAGCGGATCACGGGAGGGCGGCCGGCCGCGGCGCCGGGGGCGGATGTGCCGGCGGCGGGTGTGCCGGCTGCGGTCGGGGACGCGAAGCCGAACTAGCTTGGACGTCATTGCGCGGAGCGCAAGCGACGAAGCAATCACCTTCATCTACGCTGCCTCAGCAAAAAATACGTTCGCCTCCAGACAACGCTGTAGTAGGATTCGGCCAGGAAAAGGGCCTGCCGTGTCGAATGCCAAGCAAATCATCGCAATGCTCAGAAGCCGCGCCGAAGGTGACGATGACGCGTTCTTCTCAATTGCGTTGCAGGTAGCCGCGTCGGAAGCCCGGCAAGGGCGCCGCGAGACCGCGCAGGAAATGCGCACGGAGATCGACAAGGCGCGCGCCAAGAATTCGCGCGGCGCGTCCGTTATGATTCCGTTTGCGCATCCGCGTGGCAGCCTTGAGGGACTGCTCGAAATGCGCGAGGCACGATACAAGTTCAAAGATGTGGTTTTGAACGAGCGGTTACTTGGGCATTTCTCCGATGTACTGCGCCAGCAACGCAAGCGCGATTGGCTGCGTGAGTATGGTAAGACCCCTAACCGCCGCATCCTATTTGTCGGCCCTCCCGGTTCGGGCAAAACCATGTCTGCGGAAGCACTCGCAGGCGAGTTGCATCTTCCGCTGTTCATTATTCGGTTGGAGGGTTTGATAACCCGGTACATGGGGGACACGGCCGGGAAGCTGCGTCTGATCTTCGACGAGAGCAATAAGCATCGTGGCGTTTATCTGTTTGACGAGTTTGATGCAGTTGGCGGTCAGCGCACTGCGACGAATGACGTTGCTGAAATGCGCCGCGTTCTCAATTCCTTCCTTCAGTTCATGGAAGAGAGCAATTCGACTGATAGCGTGATCATCTGCTCGACGAATCACCCTTCCCTTTTGGACCGCGCGTTGCTGCGACGCTACGATCAAGTATTGGAATTCGATGCACCGAGTTCGACGCAAGTCCGAAAACTGATCGAAACCAATATCGGACCCATGAAGATCCTCCGTCCGTCGTGGAAGAAGATAGTCCATGCGGCAGAAGGCCTCAGCCAGTCGGAAATCGTGCGCGCGGTAGACGATGCGGTTAAGACATCAATTTTAGATGAACGCAGACAATTGACGACCGAGAATCTTATTGACCGCCTGCAAGAGCGTCACGCGATGCGGACGGCCTTTCTTGATACGGAAAGCTGATGATGTATGGCGTCTCGTTTCAATCTTCCTCATATTGATATCGCCGCGTTTGCGTCAACACAGGATTATGCAGGATCAGGCGCGTTCGGAAGCTCTGCGGTCCGTATTCGCGATGAACACGGGCGGCGCATCCAAAACGAACTGCGCGTCGCGCTGACTGCGGCCGACCAGATAAGGCCGACCGACGAACGCCTCGAACCGCCGACCGGCGCTTATGTCGAGGTTGAACTGCGTCGCGGAACGCGCGCCGATGCCCTTGATCTTAAAGGCGAAGATATTCGCGCGGGCGCCACAAAAACCACCGAAGCGAACGACCGCACGATTGCGCTCTATGTTCCCGATCATGCGCGGCCGGTCCTAGAACAGATTCTGGACGATTATCTGAACGGGCCGCTCAGCAGGAAGGGCAAAAATCCACCAAACAGATCCAAGGTCGAGTCGATCGAGGCTATTCGTACGGCGCGGCTGGAGACGTTCTGGACGGATGCGCCAGAGGCGCTGCCCCGCGACGCCCAGCAGCAGATTTGGTGGGCGTTATGGTGCCACGCGGATAGTGAGGCGGTTATTGAGGATGTTTGCGCGCGGCTCAACG
>JBDRNF010000323.1:0-15056 GCA_043811435.1 Pseudomonadota bacterium | reverse complement strand
ACGCCGCGCACGGCCCTGCAGACCGAGCGCGCGACGGAGTGAGATATCTCCTCGCGCGCTTTCTGTTGTCTGCCAGACATCCGCCGACCGCGCGCGAGGCGATGATGAGCATGCCGCCACAGAGCGCGCTCCAACCGCGCGCGGGATAGTCACAGGCCCACGGCCGCCAACGCTGCGCCCGACCTATCCTGCTGACTCGATACCGCGTTGAAATCTCCGCGCAGCGCTTTCAGCGCCGTGCGTTCCTGCTCGATCTCGTGTGCCGTTCGGAATCCCATGCGGCGCAGCACCGGAACCGGAGGACACCAGCCCTGGATCGCGTGTTGAAACAGAAACGCGGTTACGAGTGCTGGAAGCGCAAGCCATCGGCTGTCCCTGACGACACCGAGCACCACCCCGGTGAAGGCCAGGGCGGATGCATTCGCCTCGATGGCCCGCTCGATATCCCATTCCTCACGGAGTTCCCGGAGCCGGCGCGGAATAGCTTCAGGATGCGCTGCGAAATGGCGCACGCGCTTGCGAATATCGTTCTGGATTTGTTGATTTACTTCTTCGCTCGTGTGAGCCGGGACGCGATCGAACGTGCTGGACATCAATGCTCTCCTTCACCGTAAAAAGAGCAAATCCTTACAAGGCACGTAGGTTCCAGCCAGGCGAGATCCCGAAATTCAATCCCGCTTGTCCTACCCCGTCCCGCCCCACCCCCGCGACGCCTCGAACAGCGTCATCGCCGGCGCGGTCGGCGGCAGCGCGTCGGAGACGACTGCGCGAGACGAAAGGCAAAGCGCATGATACGCTCGACGTCCGCATGATGTCCGCACCGCAATGAAGGACACCAATGAGCAACCCGCGTCTTCTCGACCGCATGCTGGCCGGCGGCATTCTGCTGGCCATCGTCGCCGCCGCGCCCTGCACGGCGCAAGCGGCCGGCCTGCTCTCCGAAGCCGCTGCGCGAACGGCTGCGATCAAGATCCTGGTGGGCGATCCCTACGGAAAAAACCCGGAAGAAGTCGCGCTGAACCTCAGCTCGAGCGAACTGATCATGCGCGGCAAGACGAAATGCGCCGGCAGCCGTTCAAAGTCTCCGGTCTGGCAATTTCATGTGGTGGTGCCGGCAAGCAGGAATCCCAATTCCACCGGCGATGCGATCGACGGCTATCTTGTGCTCGACGCGCGCACCGGGAAACTGCAGTGCGCCGGCTTGCCGTTCCTTGACTGAACCCGCGCTCGGGGGACACCGCCAAAAGCGCGCCGGCGCCCGGTGAGGTTGCGCGCCTGGCAGCGTCCTGCCCGTCGGATGCACCGACGATCGTCGCTTCGGACAGGCAAGGTACAAGCACCATTGCGACATGATTACCGGCATGCCACAATTTGCCTGTCACTGTTGACACATGTCGGATTGAGCGACGACAGAAGGCGATCATGATCATCCGTGCGCTACGCCTCGTCCTGGCCGTCATCCCGACAGTCCTGTTGCTGTCAGCCGGTGCCACCGCGCTGCCCCTCGGACATGACAGAGTCGCGAACCAGCAGAATTTGTCTGCCGCGGCGGCTGCCCCGCTCGATAACGCCGCTGGCGCAGCCGTTCTGGTGGCGCAAAAATGCCGGCGAAACGAGGTCTGGCAGTGCAACAAGACGACCCGTGAAATGCAGGCGATAGGCTGGCCGGCCACCTATTGCTCGTGCACCTCGGCGCAGGACGATGCGGCCACGCGCCCGCGCCCTGCCTGCAGGTCGGAGCCCGGCTGTCCCTGTGTCAATGGAAAGCAGGTTTGTCATTAAGCAAGCCCCCTGTTTCGATCGCGACATCTCACGCCACATTGCCTGAATCCGCGGGAACGCAGTCGCCCAATTCGCTCCAAGACGCGCACGACAAGAGGTGCGTTCCCGCAAAAGACGCCTGTCTCGGAAAGTGACAGGCGGGACCTAGGAAGGATCCAGTAGATGCGCGCTGCAAACCCCTGGTCCGTGTGGCTTGCCAGCGTGCTCGCTGCCTTCCTTTTGGCGCCATCGACGGCCCGGGCATTCTATGAGGCCAGCGATGCACAATATGTGTCGTCGTCGCGAAATGCGGCCGTCGTTCAATACATCATCTGCCTCGAAGACGCGGTCGGATCCATGCCGCGCAATGTGGCCATTGCAGATGCCCTTGCCGGCGCGGAAAAGAGCTGCCAGCGCTGGTCCAAACGCCTGCCCAACACGCCAGGCGAGCCGACGGCCGACGACATCCGGCAGTCGATCCAGCAGTGCGGCTTTCGGCCCGGCGACGCCAGCCGCGATGCGGACTGCGGCAGCGTCGCTGACGCCGGCAAGAAGAATGTCAGCAGCGGCTCGGCAAGCCCCGATCAGGTGGTGATCGCGCCCGAAATCATCGACGTCGGCAAATGGGCCGAAGGCCTGGCCTGGGACGGCAGGTCGTTGTGGGTCGCGGAGAGAGGCCAGCGCACCGTGGCCAGGATCGACCTCGCCGCCCGCCGCGTCACCGAGCGCGCCAACGTCGGCCGTCTGCCGACCGATATGGTAGCGACGGCAACCGGGGACGTCGGCGCGCTCGTCGCTACCGACAAGCTGATCTGGAAGCGGTCCGCGAACGGCGGCAGCGCCACCCTGACGAAACTCGCCGAATGCCCGCAAGCCATGATCGACGGCGCGCAAGCGCTCTGGGTACTGACCTTGCCCGACTGCACCTCCGACAAGAGCCGCCTGATACGGGTCGACAGGACCAGCGGCCGGCAGACCCGGACCGACGAGTTGGGCCAGTGGGGTCAGGCCATGACGGCGCAGGGCAATCAGATCTGGATCGCGCATGCGCGTGGCCCGGCCCTGACAGTGGCCGACCAGGGCTCGCTGGACGCGACGTCGATCAAGGTCCCAGGCGCATCATTGTGGTCACTGGCCGCCAATTCCCGCAACGTGTTCGGCGGCGGCCGGGAGGATGAAAACAACAACGCCGGTCTCGTCATCATGTTTGACCCCGTGAACCGGACCGAAATCCGACGCGAAACGGTCTCGCAGCTCGTCATGAAGATCATCAGCGACGACGACCATGTCGTGGCGCTGGGCAACAAGGGCACGATCTGGGTCTTTTCCGCCCGCGATCTCACGCCGCAGCGGACCATCACGCTGAGCACGGGCGGCTTCGAACCCCGTGGGGCGATCTTCCATCAGGATTCAATTCTGATCTCGGTCGGTCAATTCCGCGGCGAGAACGGTGCGGTGTTTCTGGTCGGTGACTGGCGTCCCGGCCAGCGGCAGAACGATCCGCGGGCGGCCGATCCCGTCGCCCCCGCGCCCGGCAAGCGGATTTCGCCCAGCTTCGATTGCGCCGCCGCCAATTCCGCGGCTGAACGCGCGATCTGCGCCAACAGCCAGCTGGCGTCGCTCGACCGGGCGCTGGACGCCGGATACAACATGGCGCTCAGCAACATCACATCGGCGGCCGTCGGCGGTACCGTGGCCGACGCGCTCTCCTTCAAGAGGGAGCAGCGCGCCTGGCTGCGCAAACGCGACGATTGTGGCGGCGACGAAAATTGCCTGTTCGCGGCATACCAGTCGCGACTGCGCGTGCTCGATAAAATGAACGAGCCGGAATGATGAAATCCGACCAGCGAAGCCACGACAAATGAACGCAACATCGGAAAGGCGAGAAGTCCCCGTCATGCGCCGAACAAAACTTCTTGCCTTGATCCTGGCGTTGGGTTGGCTTTTGCCGATCGCCCTTCTCTCCTCCCGCGGCGCCGCCGCCCAGGAGGCGCTGGTCTGCTATTACGATGCGCGAGGCAATCAGCACGACGCCGACGCCTGCAAGATCGGTCGGGATCTGAGCCAATCCGGCACCACACAATTGCGCCCGCGCTGCCAGCGGTCTTCCGGGGCTTACTGCGATGTCGGCGCATCCGGGCCATGCCTGGCCGGTGCCGACAAGTACAGCCGGTTCAGTGTCCTCGACCGAGCCACCAATCAGGGGTGTCCGCGCAGGCTCCAGTCAGCGGGCAGCGGCGGCCCGGCGGTCGTGGCCCCGAGCTGTCCTGCCGGCTTTTTCCTCTCGGGCTCGCAATGCGTGCGGACGGCTGCCCCCGCGCCGGCACCGCCGCCAAGCTGCAAGCAGACCTTTCACACCTGCATGGCAGCAGCTGCCCGGATCCGGCATCCGCGAGAGAATTTTGAGATGGAACAACAATGCCAGGAAGACCTGAACGCCTGTGGCGGAGGCGGCAGGCCGGCGGCATGCAAGGCCGAGCCCGGCTGTCCCTGCGTCAATGGCAGGCAGGTCTGCCATTAGCTTTCTTGCTATCGTTGGATCATTTTTAGAGAAAGGATGGATTTTTGGGGTTGCCGCGCAATGACGCCGAACCCGTCTCGCTCGCGCCGCGGCTGACCTCGGAGATACTCGACCTCATTTGCATTTGCGCGGAACCCGCGGCGGCGTGCTGATCGTTGCGCGAGATTTCCTGTGTGGCGGTCTTGAGCGACTTTCGTTTGCCCCATACCAGATAGTTACGAACCTGCTCGATTCCGGCCATACACCAGATCGGTCGAATCGATCGCCGATTGGGGCGGCGTCGGCAGGGCTTCAGACCACGCCCGCTTCGCGCAATTCGTAAATCTCACCTGCCGAATAGCCAACACTCGCCAGAATCTCGTCCGTGTGTTCGCCCAGCAACGGCGCACGGGTACGGATTTCGCCCGGTGTCTCGGACAATAGCACAGGGCTTCCCGGCACCGGCGCCGGCTCATTCATGCCTGGATATTGAACCGGTTGAAGGTATCCAGTCGCCACCACATGAGGGTCGTCCAACGCCTGCTGCGGCGAGAGTACGGGACCGGCGGGAATTCGAGCCTCTTGCAGAGCTGCAATCGCCTCATGCGTCGTACGCTCGGCACACCACTCGCGCATGCGTTCGCTGATCAGAGAACCGTTGTCGCCCCGTGCCAGATCGTCCTTGAACCGCGGATCACTTAACCAGTAGCTTTCGTCGCCCATCAGTCTGGCCCAGCGCACGTAGAGCGGCTGCCCGACCACTGCAACAAGCACAAAGCCGTCCCTGGTTGCCAGAATATCGCTCGGACCGAACGTCTGTCCGCGGTTGGCAGTCGGTTCGCGGTTCACTTTCAATACCGCCTGCTCGATGAGCGCCGGGCCCATCATATTGAGGGCGGTCCGAAGCAGCGCCCCCTCCACGATTTGACCTCGTCCGGTGCGGCTTCGCTCCATCAGAGCGGCGAGCGTGCCAAAGGCGAGCCCCAGCGCGGTGCCGAAATCCACGTAGGAAGCCGCGCAACGATAGGGTTGCCCCGGCACCCCCGTCATATGGATTGCGCCTGACATCGCCTGTCCGATGCTGTCGAAGCCGACACGTTCGGCGTAAGGTCCCGTCGAGCCAAATGCCGATGCCGTCGTCAGGATGATATTCTCCCTTACGGCCCGGAGACTCTCGTAGTCCAATCCCATCGCCTTCAGGGTTTGCGAAGGCAAATTCGCGATCACGACGTCAGCTGTGGCTACCAGACGTCGAACGACCTCGGTTCCCCCGGGCGTCATCGGATCCAGCGTCAATGACCGCTTGTTGCGGTTCATCTGCATGAACATGCTGCCGGCGCCTGAGTCGGACACCGGCGCGACGAAGCGGTCTTCGCCCCCGGCTCTCTTTTCGATGCGGATCACTTCGGCGCCATAATCGGCCAGCAATGCGCCGCAGTAGGGCCCTGCAATGTAGCGACCGAAGTCCAGGACGCGAACGCCAGCAAGCACCTGCGACACGCTTGTTTCCTCTTTCGATTCAGTTCGCCGGGGCGAGCGGCACCGAATATTCGGCGTGTTCAAAGTCCCCGTATCACTAGGCGTTGAGAAGCCGGGTGGCGCTTTCAATGTCGACCTTGCGATCATCAAAAAGGTGCTCACACACCTCGTTCTCCCAACGGCTGTCGGGCAAACCAAACGGATCTTCGGTCTGTCCCAGACGATGATCGACGACCAGCCGCGAGAGCAGAAGCCGCCGTGCGTCGCCGCCGGCCGCGCCAAGGCGAGCGCCCTCGGTGGCCATCAGGGCCGCGCTCGTCACGTGATACAGATTCGTTGCGGCCTTCCGACAGGATGCTTCCGCATCAGGAAGCCTGGCGACGAGATCGACAAATTCGACGGCGCGGTCGACCAGTTGCGAGAGCCTGCCGCGAAACTGCCCGGGAACCGGGGCGCCATCGAGCTTAGCCTGCAGGCCGCTCCGGAGCGCAAGATGTGCTTTTTCCTTGCCCGTCGCCCGTCGCACGATGTCCAACGCGTTGACGCTGCTGGTCCCCTCCCAGAGCACGCCGAGATGAGCGTCACGCACGAGCTTCGCGTTGTTCCAGTCCTCGATATAGCCGTTGCCGCCGCGCATCTCCATCGCGCCGGTCGCGACTTTGACGTTGTCCCGGCAGGCACGGTACTTCAACAACGGCGTGAGAATCCGCAGCTGGGCCTTGTCGCCTTCTCCCAACGCAGCAGCGGCGGCCAGGCCAACGGACAGCGCCTGCTCGGTCGGCAGCATCAGCTTCAGAAGCTGTCGACGCGCCATCGGGTGCTCGATGACCCTGTGACCGAAGGTCTTGCGATACCGCGCCACCTGCATCGCTTCGTTGAGACAACGCCGCATCATGCCGGCTGCACGAAAACCGTGCGACAGGCGGCACAGATTGACCTGATCCATCATCTGCTTCAGCCCCCGGCCGGGCTCGCCCAGCAGATAGGCGACAGCCCCTTCCATGACGGTTTCACCCGACGCCATCGAGCGCGAGCCGAGCTTGTCCTTGAGGCGGACGATACGGTAGCGATTTCGGGATCCGTCATCGAGACGGCGCGGCATCGCAAACAGCGACAATCCGGCGTTCCCGGATGGCGCACCCTCGCAGCGGGCGAGGAGAAGAACAACGTCCTTGTCGGCGCACGAGCAAAACCACTTGTCTCCCCAGAGCTCCCAATGATCGCCGACCTTCTTTGCGGTCAGCGCAATCCCCGAAACGTCCGATCCGCCCGCCTTTTCCGTCATGAACTGGGCGCCCGTCAGAAGCTCATCCATGTTCTGGGTAAGCATCCGGGGAAGAAATCGTGCTTTGACTTCGTCGTTTCCATAATTCTGAATCAGGAGAACCGACGTGTCCGTCGCCGATACCGGGCAGAGCAGGCCGAATTCGGCCTGCACGAACAGATAGTTGAACGTGTACTTGACCATGGGAGGAGTAACCTGCGGCCAGCCGAGAACGCCGGGGCGTCGAGACATGGCGTGCATGCCGTACCGGCCATAAGCCAGTCTCTCCATCTCCTTGTAAGCAGGATGGTATTCGACCCAATCCTCGTCGCGGCCAAACCGGTCGCGATGATGCAGGATCGGCCCGTGCTTGTCGGATTGCACCGCAAGATCGTCTAGCTGCCCGCCGGCCAACGCCCCGAGTTCACGGAAATACGGTTCGTAGTGCTGCCACTCGACCGGATCAAGATACAGTTTGAGAAGATCGGGAGCCGAGGGGTCGCATTCCCAGAAGTTGAGCCCGCGGCAATCCGGCGCGATCAGATCGGACCCGAGCGATTCGGCTGCGGCATGCGGGAATGACATGTCATTCATGTTGATCTCCTTGGCTTTCCACGGAGTATTGATCGCTCGCAGAAACCATGACAAACGATATTTGGACAAAATATTGTTGAGTTTTTCTCAAGAGAGACACCAATGGCCCGCCGGCTACCCTCGCTGTCGTCATTGAGCGCGTTCGATGCGGTGGCGCGACGGCTGCATTTCTCTCAGGCCGCCGACGAACTCGCCGTCACGCCCGGCGCGGTTAGTCGGCAAATTCAAAGCCTTGAAGCCAATCTCGGCGTTGGGCTTTTCGATCGACAGAAGCGACATGCGGTTGCGCTGACGCCGCTTGGCCGAACCTACGCCATCGAGGTCGCGGAAATTCTCGACCGGCTTGAGCTTGCCTCGGACCGGATACGTTCCCGCAACCAGCCGGGGCCCCTGTCGATCTGCGCATACCCCGCTTTCGCACTACGCTGGTTGATCCCGCGCTGGCGCGAGTTTCACGATCTTCATCCCAGCATCAATCTTCAACTCACTACTTCAATGGCTGCGGTTGATCCGGCACGCGACGGATTCGATGCCGTGGTTCGGCTCTGCGACGGTCGCATTCGGGGACACACGGCGATCATGCTGGCGCCTGTCGATATCTTCCCGGTTTGCAATCCGAAGCTTGGAAAGAAACTCGGAAAGCCCTCAGATCTCGGCAATCAGGTGCTGATACATTGCACCTTGCGTCCGAACGATTGGCCCCGATGGCTTTCCAGGTCAGGTTTGGCGAACGATATCGATGCCACACGCGGGCCGCGCTTCGAATCGCTGAGCCTGGCCTACCAGGCGGCCATCGAAGGGGTCGGGGTCGCTATGGGTGTTGGGTGCCTTGTAGGCGATGATCTCGACATCCGCCGGCTCGTCAGGCCACTCGCGTTCGAATATCGGAGTCCGCTGGCGTTCTATTTGATTTTTCCCACAACACGCGCGAGGGACCCTCGCCTGCTTGCCCTCTGTAATTTCCTTTCCAACGAAGCGAAGGGCATCGCTGAATAGAGGCACAGCAACGTTCGGGCTTGTCACGGCGGGCGCGCCCCGCCCCACCCCCGCGATGCCTCGAACAGCGCCATCGCGGGCGCGGTCGGCGGCAGCGTGTCGGGGACGATCAGCTTGATCTCCTTGGCGAGTTCGACGCCTTCCACGTGGAGCGCGACCAGCCGCCCCGCGGCGACTTCGTCGGCGACGGAGGATTGCATCACGATCGAGGCGCCGCCGCCGGCGCGGACCGCGCGCTTGACGGCCTCGGTGCTGCCGAAGCCGTCGACGATGGCGAGGGTGTTGGCGGATGGTCCCAACTGGCTGCGTAGCACATACCCGGTGCCAGTGCCGGATTCGCCGTCCAGCAGCGGTTCGCCCTGCAGCTCGGCCACGGAGACGGCGCCGAGGCCGGCCCAGCGATGATCGGGCGCGACGATGACGACCAGCGGCTCGCGCGCGAAGGTGCGCGCGACAAAACCTTCCCTTCCGTCCCACCATTCCATGGCGGCCAGATCGGCTTCGCCGCGTTCCAGCCGGGCGACGACGTCGCCGTTCGATCCGATCCATTGCTCGACCGGAATGCCGGCGCTGCGCCGGAAAGCGGCCAGATGCGGCTGCAGCAGATAGGTGCCGACATTGCTCGATGCGGCCACGCGCAGCGTCGGAAGCTGGACCAGGCCGCGCACGCGGCCGGCGGTCTCCACCAGCGAACGCGCCAGCGGCAGGAAGCGCGCGCCCTGGTCGGTCAGCATCGCGCCGCCGCGCCGGCGCAGCACCAGGGGTGCCGCCACAACCTCTTCGAGCTGGCGGATGTGATCCACGATGGTCGATGGCGCCAGATCGAGCTGACGCGCGGCGGCGCGCACGCCGCGGGCGGCGATCACCGTGAGGAAGGTTCTGGCGTGGGTCAGGTTGAGCATTTTATTCGGTCAATGCCGCGGTCTTCACGTTCGGGATATCGACGAGCCCGGCAGGCAGCTGGCCGGCCAGGGCTTGCAGGATGCTCGAGGCGGCGGACAGTTCGATCTGCCGCCGCGCCGAGGTCACGGCCGATCCGATATGCGGCGTCAACACGGTGCGCGCGCCCGGCGCGGTCAGTCTGGCGTCGATCGACATCGGCCGCTGCGGCCGCGCCCAGTCCTCGCATTCGAACACGTCGGCGGCATAGCCGCCGAGATGACCGCTCGCCAGCGCATCGGCGACCGCGGCTTCATCGACCAGCGAGCCGCGCGCGGGATTGACCAGCAACGCGCCTGGTTTCATCCGGCCGATCGCCGCCGAATCGATCAATCCGGTGGTGCTCTGCGTCAGCGGCAGGCCCAGCACCACGAAATCGGACAACTTCAAGACGTCATCGAATGCCATTTGTTCGACACCGGATATTTCGCCGAAGGGCCGGCTGTCGAAGGCGACGATGCGGCAGCCGAATCCTGAAAGCCGGCGCGCGATAGCCCGGCCGACCAGGCCGAAGCCGACGATCCCAACCGTCGAGCTGCCGATTCCCGTTCCATACAATTCCGGCCGCCAGCCGGCGAAACCGGCTCGGCGGATGCCGGCATCGCCGGTCGGGATATGCCGCCCGAGCGCGATCATCAGTCCGATCGCCAGTTCCGCAGTCGGCTCGGTCAGAAGGTCCGGCACGATGGTGACCTGGACGCCGCGTTCGCGCGCCGCCTCCACATCGATATTGTCATAGCCCTTCAGTGCGGCGCCGATGACTTTCAACTCCGGGCATCGCTCGAGAAATTCCCTGTCGATGCGGTCGGTCATGAAGGCCATCAGGCCGCTCGCCTCCCCGCACCGCTCGATCAGTTCATCCCGGCGCCACGGCTCGGAAGCCTCGTTGGCGACGATTCGGGCCACACGTTCGAGCGCGGCCCGCGTCTCGGGGAAAACCCGGCTGGTCAGGACGACGAGGGGCGGCTTGGTCATGGATACACGCTCATTTAAGTGATTTTCGCAAGTAGGCGCCGACACTGTCGACCATCACGACGCAGGCGAGGATCGACAGCAGGATCGCCGATACCTGGTCGTAGTTCAGAAGCCGCAGCGCCGCGATCAGTTCGAAGCCGATGCCGCCGGCGCCGACGATGCCGAGCACGGCGGAGGCGCGGAAATGATATTCCCAGCGGTAGATCGTGACGTCGGTCAGTTGAGGCAGCACCTGCGGCAACACCGCATGCATGATCACCTGCATCGGCGTCGCGCCCGCGGCGCGCGCCGCTTCCAGCGGCTTCGGATCGACATGCTCGATCGCCTCCGCATAGAACTTGCCGACCATGCCGACGGAATGCAGCGCCAGCGCCAGAACGCCCGGCAGCGCGCCGAAGCCGACCGCGGCGACGAACAGCACGCCGAGGATGATCTCCGGCACCGAACGCAGGAAGGCGAGCAGGGTCCGCACCGCCAGATAGACCGCCGGATGCGGGCTGGTGTTGGGCGCGGCGAGCAGCGCCAGCGGCAGCGAGAACAGCACCGCGAGCGCGGTGCCCGCGATCGACATCGCCAGCGTATCCAGCAGCGGCCGCAGCCATGTCCGCCAGCGGCCGAAATCGGGCGGTATCATTTCCGAGGCCAGCGTGGAGATCGCCGGCCCGCTTTCGATGAAGCGCTGCGCATCGAAAAAGCCGGTGGCCGCGAGTGCTGCGACGCAGGCGGCGACGATCAGGCCGACCAGCCCCGCCCCGCGCAAGGCGGAGCGTCGCTGATCGGCGAGAATGGCGTCGAATACAGGCGAAGCGGATTTCATCTAGAGCTTGGCGATGTCGAGTTGCAGTATCTTCGCCATGTCGCGCAGCACGTCGTAATCCTTGTCGGTGGCCGCCGCGATGGCTTCGACGCGGAACAGCTTCAGGATGGCGGGATCCTTGAGGTCGAGGAATGCCTTCCTGATCGCGTCCTTCAGTTCGGGCTTCAGAAAACCCTGCAGCGTGATCGGATAGTTCGGGATCGGATCGGACAGCGCGAGCTGCCTGAGTTTGGCCGGATCGACCTTTTTGGTCTCGACCAGGATCCGATAAATCGATTCGGACAGCGCCCCGGCCGGGACCTGCCCGGCGGCGACGGCGCGCGCGACCGCGTCGTGCTGTCCGAGATGGACGACCTTGTAGTCGGCATCGCCGATCAACCCCTTCTTGGCGAGCAGCGCGCGCGGCGCCAGATGGCTCGACGTCGAGGCCCGGTCGCCGAACGCGAACGGCTTGCCCTTGATGTCGGCGATTTCCTTCACCGGACCGTCGGCAGTAGCGATCAGGATCGACTGGTAGTTGGGCTTGCCCTTTTCGACGCCGACGCCGAACGGCTCGATCTCAGGCGCCTTCGACTTGGCCAACACGTAGGAGAACGGGCCGAAATATCCGACCTCGATCCGCCCGAAGCGCATCGCCTCGATCATCGACGAATAGTCCGTGGTGACGATGATCTCGACCGGCTTCTTCAGCACGCCCTCGAGATAGGCCTTGAGCGGCTGCGCGTTCTGAATGATGGTCGCGGCATTCTCGTCCGGCAGCAGCGCGATCCGCAACTTGTCGGGGTTGGCCTTGTCGGCGAATGCCGGGCCGGCGACCAGGCTGAGGCCGGTCGCGACCGAGGCCAAAAGAAAATCACGGCGTAACATCATGTACTCTCTCCATCCTGTAACTGGGTTTGATCAGGCCGCTTGCGCCAGGCTGTGGCGTTCGGTCGCGTAGATATGATCGAGCGTATGCGACCCGAGTTGATCGGGCGCGCCGTCGAAAACGATGCGCCCCTGTGCGAGGCCGATGATGTGATCGGCGAACTGGCGGGCGAGATCGACCTGATGCAGGCTGACGATCGCGGTGATGCCGTCCTCGCGGCTGATCCGGTGAAGGTCTTCCAGCACCCGGACCGAGGTGGCGGGATCGAGGCTCGCAACCGGCTCGTCGGCGAGCATGATTTCTGGCTTCTGGGCCATCGCGCGGGCGATGCCGACACGCTGCTGCTGTCCGCCGGACAGCTGGTCGGCACGGTTCAGCGCGCGGTCGGCCAGCCCGACCCGGTCGAGCGCCTCCAGCGCCAGCAGGCGGTCGGCGCGCGGCAGGGGAAACATCGAGCGCAGCGCGCCATGCGCGGCGAGCCGCCCGGTCAGCACATTGTCGAGCGCCGACAGCCGGCCGATCAGATGATGCTGCTGGAATACCATGCCGGTGCGCCGGCGGTGATCCCGCAACCGGGCGCGGCTGGCGAAGATCGATCCGCGTCCTTCGACGCAAACCTCGCCGGAAGTCGGCCGCACCAGCCCGTTGAGACTGCGCAACAAGGTCGATTTGCCGGCACCCGAAGTGCCGAGCAGCACGATGAATTTGCCGCGCTGGAACGTCGCCGTCGTCGGCCGCAGCGCCACCACGCCGTTGGGATATGTAACGGCCACATTGAAGAGCGATAACATGTCGAGCTCCGGAGAGCAGATGCCGCATGTTCGGCTGTTCCGAACAAACCGGGCTTCTGTTCACTCCCTCCGACTATCAAGCGGCCATGACGCGGGAATGACAGCCCGGGCGGATCCGTTGGTTTCAACAAGTCAAGCCCAGGCAAGCCAACAGGATCGAACGACCAAGGCGCGGTTTCGCCGCATGAAGCGAGTCATCTCCTGTCGGAGGCGCTGCCGCTCAAATTGACTCATATCAATGCAGAAACCGGTGATGGAGACAGCGTCGCCAGGAATGCTGTCTCAACTTCTGACGACATCGAACGCTTGGGGATAAGGGTGCCATGGAAGCGGCCCGACGAGTTCTCGGAATGCTTGTTATTGCAGGCGCGCTGCTGTCGAGCATCCAGATGCTTCACGCGCAGCAAGTCAAAGGCGCTGCCGAGCCAGCGGAGCATGGCAGCCTCGCCGATTTCATCCATCGCGCGCCACCGCAGCCCACTGAAATCTGGTTGCGCGCGGCGGGCGGGCGCATCTACGACAATTGGTGGGAAGCGCTGGACCGCAAGAAGCCGGAAAGCACTCACCCTGCCTATCCGAAGACCGGGCAACGCACCGGCGCGAACACCTAGCGCTGCGTGGAATGCCACGGCTGGGACTATAACGGCAAGGACGGACTGTACGGCAGTGGCGAGCGTTACACCGGTATCAAGGGCATACGCCGGGCTGCCGGGCGTGACGTCAATCGCATCGCGGCCCTGCTGCGGGCTGAACCTCACAATTACAAACAAGAAATGATCAATGACGAGGAAATGCGGCGGCTGGCGATCTTCGTCAGCCGGGGACAGGATCATGCCGATCGTCTGATCGACCTGAAAACCGGAAATACAAAAGGCGACCCTGCGCGGGGGGCTGGACTATTTCAGACCACCTGCGCCGCCTGCCATGGATTCGACGGTCGCGCCCTCAATTGGGGGACTGTCAAGGAGCCGGCGTATGTTGGGACCGAAGCCGGCAAATTCCCCCATGAGGTGCTGCACAAGATCCGCAACGCCCATCCGGGCGCGGCGATGATCAACCTTCGCGGCTTTCCTCTCAAGGACGCGATTGACGTCCTGGCTTTCGCCCGGACCCTGCCCTCGAAGTAGCTCTCATCCCGGTAAGGAGCGCAAACGACCCTTTCGCCGATCTGCCGAGGCATGGATACCGCGGAAGAAGGCGAGCTTCCCGCGCCAGTTTCAGGTATCGTCCATCTCAAGTGAACGCCAAGATTTGCGAAGGGAGAGACCGATGGACGATACCGCGGCCGGGCGCGCAGCCGAAACGCTGCTCGCCGAACACACCGCCAATGTGAGGTTTCAGACGCTCGGCCCGCCGGACCGGCCCGCCACCGTCGCGGACGCCTACGACATTCAAGAACGGTTCGTCACATTGCTCCGCGGCACGCATGGCGAGCCCGTCGGCTACAAGGTCGGATTGACCTCGGCGGCGATGCAGGCGTTCTGCGGGATCGACCACCCGATCGCCGGCGTCGTGCTGGCACGGCGCGTGCTGCGTTCGGGCGCGAGCGCCCGGCGCGCGGATTACGGGCGGCTGGGCCTCGAATTCGAAATCGCCGTTCGCCTCAAATCGGACGTGCCCGCCGCGGGCATGCCGCTGACCGCCGAGGCGATCGCGCCGCACATCGACGGCGTGTGCGCCGCGATCGAACTCGTCGACGATCGCAGCGCCGATTATGCCGGCCTCGACGTCAAGTCGCTGGTGGCGGACAATTCGTGGAACGCCGGCATTGTGCTGTCGGAATTTTCGGCGAAATGGCCCGATCTGGCTGACGTGCCCGGCCGTGCCAGCAAGGACCGTGTCGCGATCGGCGAAGGCCACGGCCGCGACATCCTCGGCCATCCCTTCAATTCCGTCGCGTGGCTGGCCACGCAGCTGGCCTCGCGCGGCGCGGGATTGCGCGCCGGCGAGGTGGTGATGACCGGAGCCGTCATGAAAACCGTGTTTCCGGAAGCCGACGCGCGCTATCGGTTCGAGCTCGAAGGGATCGGATCTGTCGAGGTGCAGGTCGGGTGACACGCCGAGCCCTTACG
>JBDRNF010000322.1:0-37250 GCA_043811435.1 Pseudomonadota bacterium | reverse complement strand
TTGATCAATATCGACATGGGCGTCGTGTCGCGATGGGCTGAGGAACGCAGGCTGGCTTACTCGACATTCGCCGACCTGTCGCAGATGACGGCGGTAGCCGATCTAATCCGCGAGGAGATCCTCCGCATCAACAAATTTCTGCCCGATCATGCGCAAGTCCGACGCTTTGCGAATTTTCCCAAAGAGCTCGATCCGGACGAGGGTGAATTGACCCGCACGCGCAAGCTGCGACGCGAATTTCTGCTGGAGCGCTATGCAGAGTTGATAGACGGCCTCTACACCGGCAAGGATCGCGTGGCGCTTTCGATCCCCGTCACCTACCAAGACGGCCGCCGCGGGACGATGGCAGCCAATGTACTGGTTCACTCCGTGGATACCGCACCCCTGGCCGCCGCGGCGGTCCAGCCGCGACGCAAAATGGTCAGGATGTCATAATGTTCGACACGATCGACTTTCTGAATTACCTGATCAACGGTTCGCTGGTGGGGCTCCTTTACGCCCTTATCGCGATGGGCTTCATCGTCATCTACCGCGCGTCGAAGGTGTTCAACTTCGCGCAAGGCGAACTCGTGGTGTTCGGCGGCTTTATCGTCTGGTGGATGGTGATCCAAACCGGCCTGCCGCTGGTCGTGGCACTTCCGCTGGCGATGGTGGTGTCGGCGATATTCGGGCTTATCATCGAGCGCATCTTTTTTTCGCGTCTCGTCGGCGAGTCCGGTTTCGCGATGGTGATGGTGACGATCGGCCTGCTGATTCTCATCAGGGGCCTCATCCTGTTGATATTCGGACCGCAGGTCCGGCCGTTTCCGATCATCTTTCCGTTGAAGCCGGTGTTCATCGGCGACATCCTGATTCCGCGGTCACTGCTGATCGGCGCCGTGATCACGGTGATCGTCGGACTGGGCCTGTCGTGGTTCTTCAACAACACCCGCGCCGGGCTCAAAATGACCGCGGTTGCGGAGGATCATCAGGTCGCGTTGTCGATGGGAATCTCAGTGAAGCGCTCCATCGCTTTCGCCTGGGCGCTGGGCGCTGTATTGTCGACCCTCGGCGCAATCATCTATCTGAGCGGCAAGTCATTGAACTTCCTGGCTTCGGACATCGGACTTTCGGCCCTGCCGGTGGCCCTGCTCGCCGGATTCGAGTCGATCGCCGGAGTCTTGCTGGCGGGTCTGATCGTCGGCGCTGTGCAGGGACTCGTGACGGCTTATGTCGACCCGGTGATCGGCGGCGCGGTTGGCTCGGTCTTCCCGTTCATCATCATGCTCGTCATCCTGTTCATCCGTCCGACCGGAATGTTCGGGTGGAGAACGATCGAAAGGGTTTAGGCAATGGATCCGGCCGGCATTTTCGCGACCAGCTTTGCACGCGATGCGGCGTTGGTGCGGACGCGTCCGCAGCAGATTGCCCTCGCCCTGTTTCTGGCATTCCTGCTGCTGCTGCCGGTCTTGTTCGGGCCGCGGCTGCTCGCCATCTCGACACTGATATTGATCTCGTCGGTGATCGTCCTCGGCCTTCAGATCACCACCGGCTATGCCGGTCAGATCAATCTCGGACAGGCCGCCTTCATGGGCGTCGGCGCCTACACGACCGGCTTTCTGGCCACCAAGCTGGGGCTGCCGTTCTGGTTGACGATCCCGCTCGGCGGGTGTTTCGCGGCCCTGTTCGGCTTCATCTTCGGATTGTCGGCGGTGCGCATCAAGGGCTTCTACCTGGCTCTGACGACGATCGCCGCCCAGGCGCTATTTCATTTCTTCGTCCTTAACCTGCCATGGTTTGGCGGATCGAACGGGCTGACTCTCGATCCTGCCAGCCTGTTCGGATTCGTGTTCGCGACGGATACCTCGATCTATTATCTCTGTCTCGCCGTCGCGGCGCTCATGACCTACGGCGCCTACGGCATCGTGCGCGGCCGGTATGGACGCGCTTTCGTAGCTGTGCGCGACGACGACGTGGCAGCCGGCATTATGGGAATTGACGTCGTGGCTACCAAGGCAACGGCATTCCTGATCGGCGCGTTCTATGCCGGCGTCGGCGGCGGGTTGTGGGCTTATTTCGTTCGCTTTGTCGCGGTTGATCAGTTCACGCTGTTCAATTCGATATGGTTCATTGCCATGATAATTGTCGGTGGCATGGGGTCTATCACGGGCGCTCTCGTCGGTGTCGTCGTCATCAAATGCATTCAGGAGGGCTTCGTGTCGCTCGGGCCTTCCGTCGTCTCGCAATTCCCCTCGATTGGCGGCGATGTCGTATTTTCCCTGATGAATGTGTTTCTCGGCAGCGTCATTGCAGCATTTCTGATCTTTGAGCCGCGCGGCCTGATGCATCGCTGGAACATCCTGAAGCGGTCGTATCGGATGTGGCCGTTTCCATACTGAACGTAACGAAGCCGCCGCAGGGCGGTGTCCATGAAACAAAACAGCACCGGGAGGACGTAGAGATGAAAAGCAAACTTTCCAAATGGATCGCAGGCGCCGCGGCAGTGGCGGTCGTCGCACTCGCGCTGCCCGCTTCGGCGCAGACGACCTACAATATTGCCTCGATTGCCGACTTTACCGGGCCCTACGCCGACATCATGAAGGACCTGGTCGGCGCCCGCCGCGCCACTGTCGATTGGTGGAACGAAGAAGTCGGCAAGGGAATGGGCATCAAGATCGGGATGAAGGACTATGACGGCCGTTACGACGCGGCCCAGACGGCGAGCCTTTGGCCCGGCATCAAGGCCGAACTCAATCCGGTGGCCGTTCTCGGCGTCGGTGGACCTGACGTCGCCGCGCTCCAGGGCCGGCTTCCAGCGGACAAGGTGCCGATGTTCATGTCAACCGCGGCTTACGGGTTCGCCTGGAAGCCGGATCCCTGGATCTTCAACCCGCGTCCAACTTACGGCCATGAGGCGGCGGCGTTCTTCGAATGGTTCCGCAGTACGCGCGGCATCAAGGGACCGCTGAAGGTTGCCATCATTTCCTCGGAAGCCTCGCCAGCTTATGTCGATATTGCCAAGGGTGCGGAGAAGTTCGCCAAGGACAACCCGGACAAGGCCGAGATCGTCGAGACGATTTATACCGAAGTGCAGCCGACCGATCTGACGACGCAAGTTGGCCGCGTGATCCGCAAGGGCGCGCAAGTGATCGATATCCAGACCAACACGGCCGCGGTCGTAGCGACCAAGCGTGCGCTGCAGGCGCTCGGCAAGACTGACATTGCGATCATGATGAGTTCGCACAATGGCTTGATTGCCTCGGGTAAGGCCATCGGTGGGATGAAGGATCTGGAAGGCGATTATGAGGTCTACGGCATGGCCGTGCCAACCGACGAAAAGACCAAGGCCCATGATTTCCAGCAAATGGTTGTCGCAAAATACAAGGCGCAGGTGACATGGTCCGTCGCGAGCGTCATGGGCTTTAATCAGACGCTGGTCGCGCTGCGGGCGATCGAAGCTGCTGCACGCAAGGTCGGCGCCGACAAAGTCACTGGTGAGGCGGTTCGCACGGCGCTGATGGCGACACAACTCCCGAGCGATCAGACCTTCGGCATTCTGCCCAATCTGACCTACACGAACGATGCGCCGTTCCCGGTTGCAGGCCTGACCGTCAACGTCGCGACAATCAAGGATGGCAAGTATGTTATCGCCGCTGAAAACGTGCCGGTTCCTGCGATAACGAAGTGGTAGTCCTGCTGGATCGGCCGGAGCGCGACAGCGCTCCGGCCGCGGAGTTGCCTATGCTTGAGCTCAGCAATGTCGAAGTTCTCTATAGCGACGTCATCCTTGCGGTGAAGGGCCTTACGCTTGCCGTGCCAAAGGGGTCATGCGTCACGCTCCTGGGCGGCAACGGAGCCGGCAAGTCGACCACGCTCAAATCGATCTCGAACCTCCTCATGACCGAGGACGGCAAGGTGACGTCGGGGACGATTTCGTTCGAGGGCTCGCGGATCGACGGCGGTGATCCGGCAAAAATCGTCCGCAACGGGATCGTCCACGTCATGGAGGGCCGCCGCGTCCTCAGTCATCTGACCGTGGAGCAGAACCTGATTGCCGGCGGTCATATGGAGCCTTCAGCGCCGGCGATGCGGCGGCGGCTCGATGGCGTCTACGACCGGATCAAGCGGCTTGCCTTGCTGAAGTCGCGCACGACCGGCTATTTGTCCGGCGGCGAACAGCAGATGGTGGTGATCGGCCGCGCGCTGATGGCCAATCCGAAGCTCATCATGATCGACGAGCCCTCGCTGGGGCTGGCGCCGATGATGGTCGATGAGGTGTTCGGCGTTCTGCGCTCGTTGAAGGACGACGGCCTGACGCTGCTCATCGTCGAACAAAATACCCGCGTCGCGCTGGATCTCGCCGATTTCGGATACGTCATGGAAGACGGACGCATCGTATTGGAAGGTAACGCGGCCGACCTTCGCGCCAACGAGGACATCCGCGAATTCTACCTCGGCCTCAACCTCGAAGGCGAGCGCAAGAGCTATCGCAACATCAAGCATTATCGGCGCCGCAAGCGATGGCTCGGATAACTGACGCGTCGAGAGTGGTTCAGCGCCCGATGAATGACGGCTTGCGCTTTTGCTCGAATGCGGCAAGTCCCTCTTTCATGTCGAGGCTATGGGCATGGACTTCGCTTGCGAGCAATTCGAGCCTGAGAGCAACGTCCTTTGGCTGTTCCAGACCGTCGGCGACCAGCGCCTTCATGCGGCGGAGCACCAGTGAGCTCTTGGATCCGAGCTTGGCGACCAGGCGCTCGACCGCGGCCGTCAGTTCGGCGTCGTCGACGACTTCGTTGACAAGACCGCAGGCGACCAGATCGTCGGCCGGCACGAAATCGCCGGTAAACAGCAGGTATTTCGCACGGGTCGGACCGATTTTCCGAGGCAGTCGCACCGAACTGCCGCCGCCCGGCAGCAGACCGAAATTGGCATGCGCGTCACCGAGCTTCGCTGATCGCGCCGCGATAACCAGATCGCAGCACAGCACCAATTCCAGACCGCCCGCCAGGGCCAACCCATTGACCGCGGCGATGACCGGCCGCGGAAAGTTTTCCAGCCGTGCCATCATGTCGAGGACGCTGTCGAGGAATCGCGCTGCGGCGGCCTCATCGCGCTGCGTCGCGCTGTTGACGAATTTCAAGTCGGCACCAGCGCAAAAAGCACGCCCGGTGCCCATCAGCACCACGGCCTTGATCGCCGGATCATCGGCAAGCGTCAGGGCGGCGGTAATTCCCGCCACCATGTCGGACGTGATCGCGTTGAGCGCCGCCGGCCGGTTGAGCGTGATCCATACCGCGTCGGCACGGACTTCAACCAGAACGCTTTGCTCCGGCATGATCTTTTCTGACGTCGTCACTGTTCCCACCCCGACAACAAGTATTTGACTTTTGGGTCAATAAATAATTTACTGGGTAAAATTATAGACCAACTAATAAAATTCACAAGCTTAAGCTCTGCGCATCCGGGGAAGATACGTCGTCATGTTGCAGCTCGAGGGCATCCGCATTGTCAGTCTGGCAGAGCAATATCCCGGGCCCTACGCGACGCTTCTGATGGCTGATCTCGGGGCGGACGTCATCCTCGTCGAGCGTCCGGGCGCCGGTGATCCCGCGCGGCAATTTCCAGCCTTCCACGCCGCCCTCAATCGCAACAAGCGCTCGGTCGCGCTCGATCTCAAGGCGGACGGCGACAAACAGCGGTTCCGGGATCTCGTCGCCACCGCCGACGTGTTGCTGGAAGGGTTTCGCCCCGGCACCATGCAGCGGCTAGGCCTAGGCTACGAGGCGATGGCCGCGATCAATCCCCGTTTGGTCTATGCGTCGATCTCCGGCTTCGGACAGACCGGCCCTTATCGTGACCGGCCTGCGCATGATCTCTCCTACCAGGCTCTCGCCGGATTCCTGCACGGCCAGGTGGCCACGCGCTCGACGCAGCTTCCGAGCGATATCGCGGTTGGCGACCTTTCATCGGGGATGTTTGCGGCACTTGGCGTGCTTGCGGCGCTGCTGGCGCGCGCGCGCACCGGAAAGGGCGCGTATATCGACGTGTCGATGACCGACGGGCTGGTCTCGTGGATGTCGGTCATGGTCGGCCCGGCGATGAACGACGAGCCGCTCGCCGACATTGCCGCAGAGCCGGCTTACGGGCTGTTCGAATGCCAGGACAGCAAGCTGCTGTCGCTCTCGATCGCGCATGAGGACTGGTTCTGGCGGCCGCTTTGCACGCTGATCGGCATGGAGGACGTCGCCGATCTAAAACGCCCGCAACGAACTCAGCGCGAAGTCGAGCTGGTCGCGCGCATCGGCAAGGCCATCGCCGCCGCGCCGCGGGCGCAGTGGGCCGAAGCACTTGACGCCGCTGGAATCCCCTGGGGTCCCGTCAGTGCGATTGACGAGGTCGCAGCCGACCCGCACTTCATCGAGCGCGGGTTGTTCAGCGACGTGGCCGATAGCGATGGCAGACGCCGCCGCTATGTCGCACAGCCCTTGATTATCGACGGACACCATCCGGGACCGACGCGGGGCGTACCTGCCCTCGGCGAACACACGGACGAGGTGCTATCCGAACTATCGCGACGGGCACAAAATAAAACCTGAGAACGGGAGCCGCCAGCATGGAAGACGTTTACGTCGTGGGAGTAGGCATGACGCCGTTCGGCCGCATGCTCGACAAGGACATCAAGACGATGACGAAAGAGGCGGTCAACGCGGCGCTCGCGGACGCCGGCATCGAGACCACGGCATTGGAAGCCGCTTACTTTGCCAACGCATCGCAAGGGCACATGGAAAAGCAGCACATGGTGCGCGGTCAGATCGCGTTGCGGTCGATGGGGATCGGGCAGATCCCGGTCGTCAACGTCGAGAACGCGTGCGCGAGCGGCAGCTCGGCGCTGAACCTGGCCGTCAACTTCCTGAAAGCAGGCGACGGAGACGTCGCGCTTGCGGTTGGTGCCGAGAAGATGTTCTCGAGGGATCGCGAGCTGATGTTCGGGTCATTCGACAGCGCCTGGGACATCAGCCGCAAGGACGAAATCGGCGAACGGCTCATGAAGCTCGGCGAAGGCATCGATCCGCCGCCCGGCACAACGTCCGACAAGCCCTACAGCGTATTCATGGATGTTTATGCGGCGTTCTCCCGCTTTCACATGGCGCGTTTCGGAACGACGCAGCGCCAAATCGCCGCGGTCGCGGCGAAGAATCACCGACACTCCGTTGAAAATCCGCTGTCACAGTTTCGCACGCCCTATTCCATTGACGAGGTGCTGAGCGCACCGCCAATCACCTATCCGTTGACGCTGCCGATGTGTTCGCCGGTATCGGACGGCGCCGCGGCGGTTGTGGTGGCAACTGCAGCGGGCCTCAAGCGCTACGGCATCGATCGTTCGCGCGCGATCCGGGTGCTGGCATCCGTGGTCCAGACCGGCAGCGACCGTGACCCGTCAGACCTCGAAAACCATTGCACCGCACGCGCCGCCAGACGCGCTTACGAAAAGGCGGGCGTCGGTCCGGGCGATATCTCGGTTGCCGAAGTGCACGATGCCACCGCCATGGGCGAGATCATCCAGATCGAAAATCTCGGCCTGTGCGCCTTCGGCGACGGCGGCGCCATCAGCGAACGCGGCGAAACCACCATCGGAGGCCGCGTACCTGTCAATCCTTCGGGAGGACTGGAATCGAAGGGGCATCCGGTCGGCGCCACCGGCCTCGCGCAGGTCCACGAACTTGTCGCGCAACTGCGTCATGAGGCCGGGGCCCGCCAGGTCGACGGCGCGCGGATCGCGATCGCAGAAAATGGCGGCGGACTGCACGGTATCGAAGAAGCGGTAGCGTGCGTGACCATCCTGAGCAAATAGTAGACAACGAGGACGTTTCATGGAGCTTCATGGCAAGATTGCCGTAGTGACGGGTGCCGCTTCTGGACTGGGGCTTGCGACCTGCAAGGTGCTCGCCGCGGCCGGCGCGCGCATCGCCGGGTTTGATCGCGACGAAAAAAAGCTGCAGGCACTCAAATCGGACCTCGGCGATGCCTGCCTCACGCGCGTCGTCGATGTCGCCGATGAAAACAGCGTGAAAGACGGGATAGCGGCGGTCGTCGCCGCGTTCGGCGGTATTCATGTAGCAGTGAATTGCGCCGGGGTTGCCGATGCCGCCAAGACCGTTTCGAAAGGCGAGCCGTTCCCGATCGCGACATGGAACAAAGTGATCGCGATCAACCTGACCGGCACCTTCAATATCATCAGGTTTGCTGCACTTGCCATGACCAGGAACGCTCCTGACGCCGACGGCGGCGAGCGCGGCGTCATCGTCAACACCGCCTCGGGCGCCGCATCCCAAGGCCAGATCGGTCAAGCGGCCTACAGCGCCAGCAAGGCGGGCGTAATCGGCCTGACGCTTCCGGTTGCCCGTGACCTGGCGCCGCAAGGTATCCGCGTCGTCTCGATCGCGCCGGGGCTGTTCGATACTGCAATGGTCGCAGGCATGCCGGACAACGTCTCCCAGTCGATCATCGATCGCATGATCCTGTATCCGAACCGGATGGGGCAACCGCGGGAATTCGCCCGGCTGGTGCAACACATCGTCGAGAACTCGTACCTGAACGCGACCACGCTTAATCTCGACGCGGGCGCCCGAATGCAAGCGCGCTGACGCGTGTTTCGTCCCTTGGCGATCGGCATCCAACATGCTGCTTGGTCGACTACGCCGACATCTCAAAATCCCGGTAATGGCGGCGCCGATGTTTCTCGTCTCGGGACCGGACTTGGTCGTAGAGGCCTGTCAGGTTGGCGTGCTCGGCACCTTCCCGGTGCTCAATCAGCGCACGACCGAAAGTTTCGAAGCGTGGCTTGCCGACATTCGCGGCCGGCTCGCCGGGCAAGATTGCGCGCCTTTCGGTACTCAATTCGTCGTGCATGACACCAATCCGCGGCACGCGGCTGACTTCGCCGCGGCATCGTGATCGCCCCCATCAGGCGGAGATCATCTCGCATCCGATCGTCGAAATGACGCCGGATCGCATAGTAGAGGCCCTTGATGTGATCGAACGCATCTGCTCTGGCCTTGTCTCTGGTGCGATATGTTTTCCGCGTAATGCGTTAGGCCTTCGGCGAGGAGAAGAAACTCTTCATCGCCGCGTTGCCGTAGACATTGCCCGATCGGCTCATGCTGCAGACGATTCAGCTGTCTGCCATCAGCTGCTGGAACTTTTGGCTGGTATGTTGGCCGCCTTGATCCGAGTGATGCAACAGCGCGTCCGGCTTGCCGTTCGTGCGCATCCAACGCACGCGGCCATCGATCCCCAAAAAGTCTCAATTGCCTTACATCCTGATCTTACTCAACCTGGAGTAGTTGGAATGGCCGGCGAAGACAACTCCAATAGAGAGCCTAGTCGTATTCGAACGTCCGCCGTCGATCTGCAGCATCTCCGATACGCTGTGGCAGCAGCGGATCACGGCAGCTTTCGACGCGCGGCCGATGCGCTGTTGCTTCGGCAATCCACACTCAGCCGCTGTATTCAGCAGCTTGAGCACTCGATTGGTATGATGGTATTCGAACGATCAAGTGGAGGCCTACGGGCCACATCGGCGGGCCGCGATTTTCTTCGAACTGCTCGATCAATCCTGGAACAGATGGATTCGTTGGTGAAAAGTACACGCCACGCCGGCCGCGGTGAGGCCGGGCGACTGTCGGTCGGCTTCCATACATCGCTCTCCGCCGGGAATTTGCGTACAACGTTAGTGGACTACCAAAAGCGCTTCTCTCAGATAGATGTCTGTCTGAAGGAAAGTTCGCGGGTGCGTCTGGTAACCGCGCTCCGCAGTGGCGCGCTCGATATCGCAATCGTCACAGGAGATCTGCCGTTGCTGGCAAGTCAAGGCATGCCACTTTGGAGCGAGCGCATTTTGTTGGCGTTGCTGGAAGGACATCCATTGGCCGGTAAAGACGTCGTATATTGGACCGACCTCCGCGGCGAGACGGTGCTACTGAGTCAATATGATCCTGGCCGCGAGCTCGAGGATCTTCTGATGTCAAAGCTCGTCTCACCCGAAGACCGACCTAAAATTGCTCGTCACGATGTGAGTCGCGGTATTATCAAGAGTTTAATCGCCGCCGGCTTCGGCGTCAGCTTGGTAGCCGAATCGGACATCGGCGCAAACTTTTCTGGTCTGACCTATCGCGAACTCCGCGACGGAACTGGGCCGAGCCGAGTCGGCTTTTCAGCACATTGGAGATCGGATAATGACAATCCAGCACTGGCAAATTTCCTGAAGTTATTGGGGGAGCGCTATCCGCTGCCGGTCGATCGTGCTTGAGTTGTCCGCCGGATTTTTGCAAACGCACGATCCGTTGCCATAAACCGCGCCAACATGGGCGCAATCAGCTTTCCAGGATCAGAGATGGATTGCCCGGTTTCTCGCGCAAGCGTCTCGGCGTAAGCAAGCAGATCACGATGTACAGCTGCGGGGAGTTCGACAGTCAACTTCACCGACTTATCGTCA
This sequence comes from Pseudomonadota bacterium, assembly GCA_043811435.1. Taxonomy (GTDB): domain Bacteria; phylum Pseudomonadota; class Alphaproteobacteria; order Rhizobiales; family Xanthobacteraceae; genus Bradyrhizobium. The sequence goes on along the minus strand of JBDRNF010000322.1, from coordinate 26,773 downwards.
GTGATGGCGCCGAGTTTTAGTTTTGTCATGTGTATCTCCCCTACCCTTTGTAAGGTTCGAGCACGAGGTCACGATTGACGATCACACGGACCGGAAACCCCGGCCGGATCGTCAGAGTAGGCTGGATGTTGAGATTGCGCTGAACAACCTTCTGTCCTGTTTGATTCAAGCTGTCGCTGGACCCGCGGCGAAGCGCCTGGATGATATCGCCGTTGTTGCCGGTATCCGAGCCAGCCCCCAGTTCACTTCCAACACCGAGTAACGTGGAGAGAAGTGCCGCCCTGAACAAAGCACCCCAGTGATTGTCGACCTCATCCTCGATACCGGCATAACCGGCTGCGTCGGCGCCAGGCTGACGCTCTAGCACGATGGAACGCCCGTTCGGCATGATCAGGCGGGTCCAAACCAGCAGCACGCGTGACTGGCCGAACGAAACCTTACTGTCATAGGTGCCGATTAGTCGCGCCCCTTGCGGGATCAGAAGGAAGCGCCCGGTCGGGCTGTCATAGACATTCTCGGTTACCTGGGCTGTGATCTGGCCGGGCAGGTCCGAGCGGATGCCGGTAATGAGAGACGCCGGGATGACGTTGCCTGCCTGCACCACATAGGACGACGCCGGTGCGGCGACGCGATCCGGACTCGTCGTACGACGATCGATGGGGCCGTTGACGAAGGCAAGTTTCCGATCCTGACCATTCTGCGCAAATGCTTCGTCGCCTGTTGGCTGAGCCGTCTGGTTCGGGGCCGTAGGCGAAGCATCGGCCGAAGGCGGTTGCGCGGCAGGTGACGCCAGTTCGCGAATATTCGTCGATGCAAACAGTCGACTCAGGCGCGCCGCTTCGATTTCCTGGCTGACGCGTTGCTGCTCTGAATCGACCGTCGGTATCGTTGCCGAAGGAGCGTTTTGTGCATTCAGTATCGGCCGGCCGAGATCGCCCGGCAGCGCCGGTCCGAGCGGCGGGGCCTGGCGGGGAATGCCGGCATAGTCCCGCGGAAGACCAGTCAGACCGTCGGCGACATTGCGATGGTCGGTCGTGTACAGTTCAGCTGGTGCTGCCGAGCGGGACCGGTTGTTCTGCAGCGCCCACAGAACCGCCCCTGATATCGCAACCAACCCGATTGCAGCTCCGCCCGCTAACACCTTGCGGGACAGCCTCGTGACACGCGGACGTTCCGTGCGCAAACGCATCGATGCCACCTGGTCCGGTTCATTGTCGCTTCCCGGCCGAATGTCGGGCTCTGGCTCCAAGCTCACCGCGCCCTCCCGTCGGTGCGGCTGATCCGAACAGTCTGCTGATGCTCGGCACCCATGCGCAGCTCAGCCGCGGCGAACAGACGATCGACGATGTAGTAATTCTGCCGCACACGATAATTAACGAGTTGGCCGTCGCCTTCGGGGCCGATGACGAACAGCGGCGGAGCTTCTCCCTGCGCGATACCACTGGGCATCTCGATATAGACCTTGGAACCGTCATCGAATGCCGACAGCGGCCGCCAAGGCGGATTATCGCCCTCGATCGTATAGCGGAAACGCAATCGCGATATGTCCACGCCGGTCATGATTGGCGTCGCAGCATCGGCGCTCGCATTCTGACGGCGCAGCGCGATCAGCTGATCCTGTGGGTACTGCCACGACACCGAGGCCATGTAGGTTTTCTCGGCTGAGCGAATTTCTAAGAGATACGTCCGCCGGTCGGTGTTGATGACGAGATTGGAGACGAGATCAGGTCTCGTGGGTTTTACCAGGATGTGGATGCGCTTGGTGGGACCTGTTCCGCTCTCGGTATCGCCGATGATCCAGCGCACGGTATCCCCTGCTGCAACCGGACCGGAGCCGACAAGTTGCTCACCTTCCTGCAAGGCTACATCCGTCACCTGCCCCGGCGCGGCATAAACCTGATAGAGGGCTCCTGATGAAAACGGATATACCTGGACGGCATTGATGTAGCCATTGCGGGTCGGCTGCACGCGGGCCGCGGCATTGGCTTTTTCAACACGTTTTCGCGGATCGCCGGACTCCGGCTTCGAACGCGCTTCATGCAGTGGCTTGAGTTGGCCCGGAAGCGGCAACAGCTTGGGCAATTCGACCACTTCGACAGGCTTTGGCGGATCGCCCAGTTGCACAGCGGGCTGAGCCTCGTCGTCGTAGGAAATCTGCGGCGGCGGCTTTAGGGGGATGGCACAGCCGGCAAGCGTGGAGACGGAGAGAAGCAGAACCGGTAGTACGGCTTTGCCAACATAAGATGATCTCATTGCCCCAGTTCCTTCGACCAGTTGACGGCGTTGACGTAAACTCCAAGCGGATTCTTTCGCAGACGATCGGCATCGCGCGGCATATCGATCACGACGGTGAGGATTGCGGTCCAGCGCTCGGTTGCGCTCAGGCTGCCGTTCTCGTAGGCCCGCTGGATCCAGGCGATACGGAACGACGTCGGCGAAGCCCGGATGACGCTGGAGACCTCGATCGAGATCTGACGCTTACCGAGATTGGCGAAGGGATCGTTGGTGCGCGCATAGTCATTGAGCGCCGCTGCGCCGCGATCGGTGGTGAAATCATAAGCACGCAGCCAACCTTGGCGCAGCACGATGCCGTCTGTCGGCAGTCCACGCACGTCCTCTATGAAGCGCGCGAGGTGGAATGCAATCTGCGGATCGGTCGGCTGATAGCTGCTATCAGCGGGTGACACGGCCTGAGCCTGACCGACGTGGTCAACCTGCACCACCCACGGTGTCACGGTGCCGCGCACCGATTGCCAAACAAGGCCAGAAGCGAGACCACCGGACAACAGCAGACAGCCAAAAGCCATCAGCCGCCAATTACTCGCCTGAACCCTGGCCGAACCGATGCGCTCGTCCCAAACTTGCGCTGCCTTCTGATAGGGAGTTTCGGGTTGCGGCGTGCGACCGTAGCGCACGGAAGACCTTTTAAACATCAGCGTTCACCTTCGGAGAGATCTACAGAAGCCCCACCGCCACCATGATCGGCCGAGCGAACAGCATGGGTTGCCGCGGAGGCGCCGTGACTCACGGTCTGCGAGCGCTTCATGCGCGCCGCCCACGCGGGTGGCCCGCCAGCGGATGACGAATTGGTTGACGCTGCGCTCTGACCTACGTCCGCGGCATTGGATGCCGCCGCGCCAGCCGTACGACGAAGCGAACCGGCGATACTTGAGGCTCCGGACTGCGCGAGGCCCGCAATACCGCCCGCGCGATAGGCAGCGGACGCTCCGGCGGCAACTGATGCGCCACCGCGGGCCGCACCTGCGAGTGCTCCGCCTGCGGCGCCCGCAGCCATGGTCGCACCGGCTCCGCCTGCAGCGACGACTCCGCCAGCCGCGAGGCCGGTTCCAATAGCCGCACCCGCACCGAGCTGCGGACCACCGGAAACAATGCCATTGGCGATGCCGGGACCGAAGATGCCGAGCCCCAACAAAGACAGTGCCGCCAGTACCATCGCCATGGCATCTTCGATGGTCGGCTGATTGCCGGCGACGCCCGAGGTAAATTGCGAGAATAAGGTCGAACCGATGCCGACGATCACGGCCAGTACAAGTACCTTGACGCCCGACGAGATGACGTTGCCGAGCACGCGTTCGGCGGCAAACGCCGTCTTGCCGAACAAACCGAAGGGGATCAGAACGAAACCCGCAAGTGTTGTCAGCTTGAACTCAATAAGCGTGACGAAGAACTGGATCGCCAGGATGAAGAACGCCAGCAGCACCACGATCCAGGCGAACAGCAGCACGACAATCTGCACGAAGTTCTCGAAAAAGCTGATGTAGCCCATCAGCCCGGAGATCGAGTCCAGGATCGGGCGTCCGGCATCGATTCCAACTTGCGCCACACGACCAGGCTTAAGGAAATCGGCAGCCGATAGGCTCGAACCGGACGCCTTGAGCCCGAGGCCGGAAAAGCTCTCGAAGATGATGCGGGCGAGACTATTCCAGTTGCCAATTAGGTAAGCGAACACACCAACGAACAGGGTCTTCTTCACCAGCCGCGCAATGATGTCGTCATCCCCGCCCCAACTCCAGAATATGGCTGCGAGGGTGATGTCGATGGCCGCCAACGTGGTGGCGAGGAACGCAACTTCTCCACTGAGCAGACCGAAACCTGAATCGATATAACGAGTGAAGACCTCGAGGAAACGATCGATGACACCGGTGCCTCCCATCATCTGACCTCACGCTGCGGCTGGTCGGCTTCGATCGGCGAGACCCGATCCTCAATCTTCCCTGAGATACTGGCTGCGGTCGGATCTGGCCCGGCAGGCGACGGTGTCGTTTTGGGCGACCCGAAGAACTGCCGACGATTCTCTGCCCAGACCCGGCGGCAGTTTTGGAGCGACGCGGTCGAATCCAACGTGACTGTCCGGCAGCGCACAAGTTCTGAGGCAAGTGCATCCGCCTCCTCGCGCTCGAGCGGCGCAATGCCGCCGGGGTCTTCGCCGCGGCGGCTATGGATGACAGCCCACGCGGCAATCAAGACGATGAAAGCTACCGCCGCGATCCGCGCAAAATGGCGAGGGGTGAGATAGCGGCTCATTAGTGGAACATCTGAACGGTGGTGGGTTGGTAGCCAACGCCAGGCGCAAGGAAGCGACGGAGCTGCTCCCTACCCAGGTCCTGAGCCGTGGTACGCTGTGCGGCTTCAAGACTCTGCGCCCGCCCTTGAGCCGCGACGGTCGCGGTCAGATCCGCGAGTTGCTGTGCCTGCAGCGCAACCAGTTGGTTACCAGCCTGCATCGCCTGCAGCGCGCCAGTCGCCGATTGGCTCGACGTCACCAACGCCGACATCTGAGTGCGGTTGGTGTCGAGATTGCCGACCACGCCGGCCTGGACCCTCAACGCATCCTGAAAACCCGCGACCGATATCTGCCAGCGAGCTTGCGCATTTGTGATCAACATCCGGCTAGATGTCCCCGAGGAAGCCGGCGCGTAGGTGGTCGAGAAGGCATGGTCTATCTGCTGGACGTCGTAGGCGATCCGCTGGGCCTGGGTCAGAAGCTGTTGGGTGCGCTGGATCGAGGACTGCAGTTGCTGCAGCGACGAATACGGCAGGGTCGCGAGATTCCTCGCCTGATTGATCAGCATCTGGGCCTGATTTTGCAGGGAGGTGATCTGGTTGTTGATCTGCTGCAGCGCGCGAGCAGCGGTGAGCACGTTCTGTGCGTAATTGTTTGGGTCGAACACCACGACCTGTGCCGAAGTCGGCGCAGTTGCTGACGCAATCGAGAGTGCGGCGATACTCACTGCCGCGAGGTAACGGATACGAGTCACGACGAGCGCTCCGAAGTTGTGAGATTGGGAATGATGTCGGCGGCCCACCCGACACCACGATGGACAAGCCATGCGGCGACGAAACCGTTGCGGCCGTGTTCTGCGAAGATCCGCTCGATCGCGGCCTGGTCGGATTTGGCTGAAGCGGCCGTGAAAGCGAGCGCGATGTCGCCGAGCCCAAGCTCGAACAGGCGATTGCCACGCCGCGATTGGCAGTAATAGTCGCGCTTCGGCGTCGCGCGGGCGAGGATCTCGATCTGCCGATCGTTAAGACCGAAGCGGCGATAGATCGCTGTGATCTGCGGCTCGATGGCACGCTCATTCGGCAGGAACAGACGCGTTGGGCAGCTCTCGATGATGGCGGGCGCGATCGCGGAGCCGTCGATATCAGACAGCGACTGGGTGGCGAAGATGACTGAGGCATTCTTCTTGCGCAGCGTCTTCAGCCATTCTCGCAGTTGTCCGGCAAAGCCTACGTCGTCGAGTGCGAGCCAACCTTCGTCGACAATCAGCAAGGTCGGCCGCCCGTCGAGCCGCCCTTCGATGAGATGAAAGAGATAGGCGAGCACCGCGGGCGCGGCACTCGTCCCGATCAGACCTTCGGTTTCAAAGGCCTGGACTTCGGCCTCTCCGAGACGCTCGGCCTCGGCATCGAGCAACCGGCCATAGGGTCCGCCGAGACAATACGGTTGCAGCGCACGCTTGAGCGTCTGCGATTGCAACAGCACCGACAGACCGGTCAACGTACGTTCGGCTGCCGGTGCTGATGCAAGCGATGTCAGAGCCGACCAGAGATGATCCTTCGCCTCCGGTGTGATGACGATCGTCTCGCGCGCGAGGATATTGGCGATCCATTCCGCCGCCCAAGCGCGTTCCGCGGCATCATCGATCAAGGCCAAAGGCTGGAGCGCGACGGGCTCGCTGGCGTCGTCCGACAGCGCGCCGCCGAGATCATGCCAATCGCCGCCCATGGCGAGTGCCGCAGCACGAATCGAACCACCGAAGTCAAAGGCAAAGACTTGGCTTCCCGGATAACGGCGGAACTGCAGTGCCATCAGCGCTAAAAGCACCGATTTGCCGGCGCCGGTCGGACCCACCACCAGCGTATGGCCGACGTCGCCGACATGCAGCGAAAATCGAAACGGGGTCGCCCCCTCGGTTCGCGCGAAAAACAATGCTGGCGCGCCAAAATGCTCGTCTCGCTCCGGGCCTGCCCAGACCGCGGAGAGCGGGATCATGTGGGCGAGATTCAGTGTCGAGATCGGCGGCTGGCGGACGTTGGCGTAGGCGTGGCCCGGCAGCGACCCTAGCCAAGCCTCCACGGCATTCACGCTCTCGGTCATGCAGGTGAAGTCGCGGCCTTGAATGACCTTTTCGACCAGGCGGAGCTTTTCGTCGGCGACGCTGATATCGTCGTCCCACACCGTTACCGTGGCGGTGACGAAAGCCTGTCCGACCGCATCAGATCCGAGTTCCTGCAGCGCAGCGTCGGCATCCATCGCCTTGTTATAGGCGTCGGTGTCGAGCAAGGTAGACGCCTCGTTGGTCATCACCTCCTTCAGGATCGCGGCAATCGATTTGCGCTTGGCAAACCATTGCCGGCGGATTTTCGTGAGCAACCTGGTCGCATCAGTTTTGTCGAGCATGATCGCGCGTGTCGACCAGCGATAGCCGAACGCAAGCCGGTTGAGCTCGTCCAGAATCCCAGGGGTCGTGGCGGTCGGGAATCCAACTATCGTCAGCACCCGCAGATGCGAATTCCCAAGCATCGGCTCGAGGCCGCCGATCAGGGGCTGGTCGGCCAGCACCGCGTCGAGATACATCGGAATTTCCGGCACGCGAACACGCTGGCGCTTGGTCGAAACAGTCGAATGCAGATAGGTCAGCGTTTCCTCGTCATCGAGCCATCCGATCTCGGGCATAAAGCCCTCGACGAGCCCAAGCACACGCTCGGTCCGGTCGACGAATCCACGTTGTACTTCGTGAGCATCCGCGTCTTCGCTGCGATCGCGCCCCTCGTAGAGGAAACGTTCGGCGCGCGCGGGGTCTTCTGGCGGGGGCAAATAGAGAAAGGTGAGGAAATAACTCGATTCGTAATGCGAGCCTTCCTGCTCAAATTCGGCGCGGCGCTCAACGTCAACCAGAGCGGACGCCACATCCGGGAAATGGCCTTCAGGATATTTGCTTGCGGGATGACGCTGCGCCTCGACGAAGACAGCCCAGCCCGAACCGAGCCGGCGAAGCGCGTTGTTCAACCGGCCGGCGACTCCGACCAGTTCGGCCGGCACAGCAGACTCCAGGTCCGGCCCCCGAAACCTAGCGGTGCGCTGAAACGAGCCGTCTTTGTTGAGGACGATGCCCTCATCGACCAAAGCGGCCCAGGGCAGGAAATCCACTAGCTGCGTGGTCGAGCGCCGGTATTCAGCGAGGCTCATCATCGGCTCAAAACCCCAAATAGCTGGCGATACGGAGATGGCGGCGCACGACATCGACGAATTGCGGGTCGCGCTTTGCGGCCCACACTGCAGCGGCCTGACCGATGATCCCGAGCAAGAGCCCGGCAATCCACAGCCGCAGGCCGAGGCCGAGCACCGCAGCCAAAGTGCCGTTGAGGATCGCAACGGCGCGTGGCGCGCCTCCGAGCAGGATCGGCTCGGTCAAAGCGCGATGCACGGGAACGGTGAAGCCTGCGATGGGATCAACTTCATCCATCACACCAGCACCCCGCCACCGAACGAGAAGAATGAAAGGAAGAAGGAGCTGGCTGCGAACGCGATCGACAGACCGAACACAATCTGGATCAGGCGACGAAATCCTCCTGAGGTGTCGCCAAAAGCGAGCGTCAATCCGGTGACGATGATGATGATCACGGCCAGGATCTTGGCGACGGGCCCCTCGACCGATTGCAGGATCTGATTGAGCGGTTGCTCCCAGGGCATATTCGAACCGGCGGCCCAGGCAGGAACGGAGACCAGCATCTGAGCACTGGCGGCAGCGGCCAACCCAATGCGCCGATGGAAATGGGAGGGTAATCGCATCATGGCCGATCTCCCGCGACGTGAAGGACGTAGTCGCCGCCCATGCCAAGCCCATCGACACAAGCGAGCTCGGCGAGTCGCCGGTCGGATCCGCGACCTGCCAGCACGGCGATGAATTGGATTGTCTCGGCGATCAGCGCACGCGGAACCGTGACGACGGCCTCCTGGATCAACTGCTCCATCCGGCGGAGCGCTCCGAGTGCCGAACCAGCATGGATGGTGCCGATGCCGCCGGGATGGCCAGTGCCCCAAGCCTTCAGTAGATCGAGCGCTTCGGCGCCTCTGACTTCACCGATCGGAATGCGATCCGGGCGCAGGCGTAGCGAGGAGCGAACGAGATCGGAGAGCGAAGCGACACCATCCTTGGTTCGGAGCGCCACGAGGTTCGGCGCCTTGCACTGCAGTTCGCGCGTATCCTCAATCAGCACAACGCGATCGGCAGTCTTCGCGACTTCGGCGAGCAGCGCATTGGTGAGCGTGGTCTTGCCGGTGGAAGTACCGCCGGCGACGAGAATATTCCGGCGATCGGCGACGGCCGCGCGTAGCGTCTCCGCTTGATGAGCGTTCATGATGCCGGCGGCGACATAGTCGTGGAGCGTGAACACGGCGACCGCGGGCTTGCGGATCGCAAAGGTCGGCGCCGCAACGACGGGCGGGAGCAATCCCTCGAAGCGCTCGCCGGTCTCGGGCAACTCGGCCGATACCCGCGGCGAACCCGGATGCACCTCGACGCCCACATGATGCGCAACGAGCCGCACGATGCGATCGCCATCGCTGGGCGACAGACGTTCACCGGTATCGACAAGCCCGCCCGCCAGCCGGTCGATCCAAAGACGCCCGTCAGGATTGAGCATCACCTCGACGACTGAGGGGTCTTCCAACCAAAGTGCGATACTAGGGCCGAGCGCGGTACGCAACATGCGCGCGCCGCGCGAGGTCGCCTCTTGATTGAGGTGATGGATTGCCACTTCAAGTCCCCCGCCCGACGACCGCGAATTGCGGTCGTGATGTCGGGGATGATTAGAAAAGGCAGGATGGGCGACTGCGCAACAAGATCAGATCAGGCGTAGCGTTCTGGCGTAGAGAGACCGGTGAACGGCGAGATCGCTCATGAGGAGCCATCTGTTTGGTCGGACGTCCCGTTCTTGGGAACCACGTCTTGCGAAATTTCCTGGGCCAGGGTCTGCCCCTTCGCCAGCCGCCGCCCGAGCGCCTCGACAAAGCCTTCGTAGCGCTCTCGGCCCTTGGCCTGGGCGGCCGGCTGCGCCGCGTCCGGCAATGGTGGGGTGACGGTCAGCCAGAATCGCACGAACAGCGCCAGTGCTTCGTTCGAGATGGTGACGTGGCGTTCCAGCCGTTCGACCTGTCGCGTCAACCGGTCGAGCCGGCGCCCAAGTGCTGCTTCCATCCGCTCGGAATTGTCCGGCGATAAATAGGAGGTGAGCGCGGTCTCAACCACAAGTGCCTGCGGCACGCGCTTACGGTTGGCGTAATCGGCAAGTTGGCCTGCGAGATCCGGCGGCAGGCGAAATGTGTGTTTGGTGCGCATCCGCCGGCCTCAGAGTTCGATGCCATCGCCGGGATCCATCGCGGCCTGACGCGCCAGACCACGAGCCTGCTGACGAAGTACGCGGGCACGCACGGCGTCATCATCGGGGTCTTCCTCCCCGAAGACGAATTCCGGCGTGGGGTTGGCCCGCTCAGGCGCGATCTCCTCATGTTCCGGAAGTTCGGGCTCGCGGCGAATACCGGCATTCGCAGGATCGCCAATACGTACGTCGCCTGACGCATCGACGTCCCGACCGGCCGGAGCAGCTGCGGGAACAGGCAATCGACTCCAATCGTCTGACGGCGCTACCCCGCTTTGCCTGCTTGCCATCTGCGGTGGCGCCAGCACGCGCTCGGTCAGTCTTGGATCTTCGAAATAGCGCGCCTTCTTGGCCCGGATCGGTGGGACACCGGATACCAGCACCAGTTCGTCGGCGGGCGGCAGCTGCATCACCTCCCCCGGCGTGAGTAATGGTCGTGCCGTCTCCTGACGTGAGACCATCAAATGACCGAGCCATGGACTAAGCCTGTGTCCAGCATAGTTTTTCATCGCCCGCATCTCGGTGGCAGTACCGAGCGCATCCGAGACCCGTTTGGCGGTCCGTTCGTCGTTGGTGGCAAAGGACACGCGGACATGGCAATTGTCGAGGATGGAGTTGTTAGCTCCATAAGCCTTCTCGATCTGATTGAGCGATTGCGCGATCAAAACGCTCTTGAGGCCATAACCGGCCATGAACGCTAACGCTGACTCGAAGAAATCGAGCCGACCGAGTGCCGGAAATTCGTCGAGCATCAGCAGCAACCGATGACGCCGCCCTTTTGCGTGCAGATCTTCCGTCAACCGCCGGCCGATCTGGTTAAGAATCAAGCGCACCAGCGGCTTGGTTCGGCTGATGTCGGACGGAGGAACGACGAGGTAAAGAGAAGCAGGCCGGTTGCCCTCGACGAGATCGCGGATACGCCAGTCGCAGTGGTGCGTCACTTTCGCTACGACGGGATCGCGGTAAAGACCGAGGAATGACATCGCAGTGGAAAGCACGCCGGAGCGTTCATTCTCGCTCTTGTTGAGAAGCTCGCGCGCCGCGGAGGCGATCACCGGATGCGGCCCCGCTTCGCCAAGATGCGCTGAGGTCATCATGGCGCGAAGCGTTACCTCGATCGGCCGCTTCGGGTCGGAGAGGAAACTGGCAACACCGGCAAGTGTCTTGTCCGGTTCGGCGTAGAGCACATGGAGAATGGCGCCGACCAGCAGTGCGTGGCTGGTCTTCTCCCAATGATTGCGCCGTTCCAGCGATCCCTCGGGGTCCACCAGTACGTCCGCAACGTTCTGGACATCGCGCACCTCCCACTCGCCACGGCGAACCTCAAGGAGCGGATTGTAGGCCGCCGACTTCGCATTGGTCGGATCGAACAGCAACACGCGGCCATGTCGCGCGCGAAAGCCAGACGTCAGGTTCCAGTTCTCACCCTTGATGTCGTGCACGATGCAGCTGCCCGGCCAGGTCAGAAGCGTCGGCACCACGAGGCCGACGCCCTTGCCGGATCGGGTCGGCGCGAAGCACAGCACATGTTCCGGTCCATCGTGGCGCAGATAGCCATGCTCGAACTGTCCGAGCACGACGCCATCTGGCGTGGCGAGACCGGCGGCACGAATCTCTGAGGGAACAGCCCAGCGGGCCGAGCCGTACGTTGCGGCGGTCTTCGCTTCGCGCGCCCGCCACACCGACATGCCGATGGCAACGGCAATGGAGATAAAACCACCGGATGCAGCGATGTAAGCCCCCTCGACGAAGACCTGCGGCGCATAGGCATCATAAGCATACCACCACCAGAAGAACGCGGGCGGGAGATAGACCGGCATACCAGGTAAGACTTCAAACCATGGCTGCCCAAGCTGCGGTTGGAAACCCAGCTTCCAAGCCACCCATTGAGTCGCCGCCCACATGGTGATGAGCACAACCATGAAGACAACGACGATCTGGCCCCAGAGTATCTTGGTCGCGGACATGGCGAAGGATCAAGCGTCGCCAATCCCAAGGGCAAGACCCGTATCTTTTCCGGGGTGCAGACGGCGGCGGTTGGCTATAATTGGGACAGTCGTGCGCCGTGTGCCACCGAAGGTCGAAGGAAAGCCCGAGGAAGCGCAAACCAGATCCACGCCGCGATCTGGAGGACGAGATTGAGAGCGAAGGCTGTTTGATAGGCGATCTCTGGATAGTGCCCCGCCTCAGGCGCCCATTGCTGGATCACGACGCCTGTGACGTATTGCGCGGCGAACGCCGCGGCGATGTGAAACAGATTCAGCGCCCCGTTGGCCCGCCCGGCCAGCTCTTTCGGAAAATACTCCGCCAAAATCGCAAAGCTGAGCACGGTAGCCGCGCCGACGGCGGCCACGACAGCCCATTGCAAATATGAAGGCAATGGCAGGCGCAGGATCAACACGAACTGAGCTGCGATAAACACGGCCGCAACGAGTCCGAGGAGCACTTCCGGCCCAACACCGCGCCTGCGCAGCCGATCGGCAGTGATCCCAAGCAGAATCGCACCCAAACTCAACGCGACCGCCATGGCAAGCAGGTGTTGCACCACCCCTGCCCGATCGAGACCCTCCACATCCCTGAACCACTGCGCCGCCCAGAGTCCTTGAAGAGACCAGGCCGTTCCAATGCAGGTTGCCGAGAGTGGCATAAGACGCCAGAAGCGCGGATCGGCATAAACCTGCCTTAGGCCGACCTTGACAGCCCTGCTTTTAGTCGGCGCAGCTTCTGGTACGACGAGATAGATCATGACCGCACAGGCGAAAGTTAGCGCTGCGAAAAGACCAAAGAGTTCGCGCCAGCCGATCCAGGCGAGCAAGAAGTCTGCGGGCAACGTCGCGGTCACCGCACCCAGCGCGCCCAGCATAACCATCAAGCCATTCAGAAGTGGCACGCGATCACCGGGAAACCAGAGAACGAGCGCCTTTAATCCTGCGGTCAACGCAGAGGCGACACCCAGACCGATCAACGCACGGGCCACCAGAAGCAGCCAAAAATGGTCCGACACCGCGAATAGTGCGGAACCGCCGGCCGCGACCAGCAACAATGCGCTCTGGATCCGCCGCGGACCATATCGATCGAGAAGGATGCCGATGGGTATCTGGGCGGCGGCAAACGTCAGGAAGTAAACCGAAGTCAGCAAGCCGAGATCGTCGGCACCGAGCCCCAATTCCATCGCCAATGGAGCCGCCAGGACCGCATTGATGGTCCGGAAGAGGTAGGCGATGTAATAGCCGGCGACGAACGGCAGGAATACACGCAGGATCAGAGACCGGTTTTCGATCAGGTCTCTTGCCAGCCCTTTCACTGCCGCAAGGCCAGTCCGCACGCATCGCCAAGGGGTAGCCTCACTTCGACTACCGTCGCTGACGGATTCAGTGAAGGGGACGGCCGATCCGCCCTGGAAAGTTACCACCGCTGCCGTCCTCCCGGACGGCAGCGGAATATTCGAATACGTGATCAGGCGCTATCGAAGCATGCGGGCTTGGCTCGTGATCTATCGATGGCGGTGGAGGAGGCTCGCCCTGCCCCAAATCGGGCGCAGGAGGGATCGGCCTTGTAGTACCAAGGCGATCGATCGTCTCCCGTATGAGAGGAATTCCCCGATCAACGCGTCGTTCGACCTGGGCTGCGAATTCCTCGAACCGTTGGGCCCCAAGTGCGCATGCCGCCCCCTGTGCCGCGACCGGCAATAGCGGTGTCACCGCGAGATGGAACCGCGCGTGAAGGGCAACCGTCTCATTCGCGATCCTGAGATTGCGATCGAGCTGTTCCATCTGACGGCTCAAACCTGCGAGGTGGCGTCCGACGCTAGTGGCGTCGCCGATATCGTCGTCTGAGCCGAGAAAACGTTCAAGTGCGGCTTCGACGAGCGCCGATTTGCTGGCACCGGGCCGCTTGGCCGCCTCCGCCAACCGTGCGGCCATGCCTTCGCTGAGATAGACGCCAACTCTGGGTTTCATAATGGACACTCGCTGGGGGCGATCGGCTGACTGGTGGCTCGAAGGGCTCATTCCACTTGGGCGGAGGGTCTCAACCGTCTTGCAGATGAAGTGCGGGGTTCTGATCGACCTGGCCGGCCGAACCGTCTGGGCAGACGTACCTAGGCAAGACAAATTCTGAACGACTTTGGGTCGACAGGTATCGACGACGCCAGCTCCCGCGCTCGACGGCGGCGAGGAAGCTTTCGACTTGAGCATTGAATGCTGCGGGCTCTTCCAGATTGATCGCATGGCCGGTATTGGGGCAGATCCAGAGGCCTGCATTAGGGAGCGTGGATTTCAGCATCAGCGTCGGCTCCAGGCAGCGGTCGTCCTCATCCCCGACCGCGAGCAATACCGGCACCGTTATCCCTGACAACTGGTCACGAAGATCATGCACTGACGGCCGCAACGCCTGACAGCGCGCCATCGTATTCGCCATTCCCTGCGGCGAGTACTGGCGCAGCCCAGCAACGAATTCCTGCCAGCCCTTCGGATCCTTGTACTTCAACTGGATGCGGGCCGGTCCGCGCGCCATCCGTTCGGCCATCGCTGCCATTCCGTGCTCGCTGAAGACCCGCGCGAGAACGGAGATTTCCCGCAGCCAGGCGTCGCGGTGAGCAGGATGGGAGCCCGAGCCCACGCCGGCTGCGACAATCGCGCTTGCCTTGCCGGGATAGCGCAACCCAAGCTGCAGAGCCGCATATCCGCCCATGCTCGAACCCACGACATGGGCGCGTTCGACTCCAAGACCCCGCATCACAGCGGCAATGTCATCGACCGCGAGTTCCCAGCCGTATGAGGCGGCATTCTGGGGAATATCGCTGGGCGGATACCCCCTGGCGTTGAAGGCGATACATCGGTGGCTGCGGGAAAAATGGCGAAGCTGCGACTCCCATCCGCGCATGTCGGAGGCGAATTCGTGGACGAAAATGATCGGATACCCGTAGCCGCATTCCTCGAAATAAAGTCTCGCTCCGGTCGCCTCGACATATGGCATCGCTTCTCACCCCCGACCTCAACGTGCGCGGTCGGGTGCAGAGACCGAAAAGTAGATCACGTTGCAATCGCTCGATCCCTGGGATCGTGACTTTGCGTAGGAGGGCGTGGAATAACCGATGCGCAGGGAGTAATCGCATCTGGCAGCGCTCGATCGTCCTTATCGATTTTGTAGGCCGCATCAGAGCCCGAGCCCGCGCTTTCGACCAAAGCTCCAGTCGATGCCGCCGCTCGGCAGCATGACGCCGGAGACCTGACGGCCGAGCTGCTGCTCGAGGGCTGGGCGCCAAGGCACGAGCTGGAAGCTGAGGCCGCCATCGATCATCGCGAACCGGCCCGAACTTAAGCTGACACGTTGGCGGTAAATCCCGGCAACGTTCTCGCCCTCCGCCGATGGGCGGTAGACGAGCCCAGTCTCGGCGGAAAGCGTTGTAGCCGCGGCGTTCAGATCCCGTTTCCGCAAGGTGCTCAGCAGATCTCGGGCGAAGATGACCCGCTGTCGTTGTCGGCGCGCGAGCCCTTCGCCGGCCAGATGTTCGATGCGACCATCCATCGCCTGGCGAACCTCCGCGCCAAATCCACTTCCGCTCAGGGCCGCTTCCTTTGCAAGAAGCTGGCGATCGATCCAGGTGGCACCGGGTGCGGTGACTTGGGCCTCGATGGTCAGATCGGATCGTATCGCGAGCGACGATCGTTTGCGTCCCTGGCCGTCCTCATAGGCGCGCATCTCGACCACCGCGCCGGGTCTGGCGTCTCCGGTCACATCGAGGTCTGAGAAGATGAGGTGGTGAGTGCGTCCATCGACACCGTCAATGACGGCATAGGCCGTACCTCTCAGTTCGTCATGAAGTCCCCGAGCCACGAGTCGACCCTGCACCGGGTCGATAGCTTGATCGCCATGCAGGGCGAACCCAGTCAAGTCGGGCTCGCGTCCGGCACCCGTGATCGCGCGGTGCATGGTTTTGATGATGTCCCCGCGGACTGAAAGGTCTCGCAACGTTCCCTCGATTCCGGGCTTCAACGTCCAGCATCCAGGAGCGACTTGCTCGGCGAGTCCGAGACGCTCAAGCTTGGCGGCTCGTCCAATCATCAACTTTCGGAGTTCGGGATCGCTATCCGGGATGCCTGGTCTGAGATCGGCCACACCTGCGCCCTCGTCGGCTGCGCTACGCAGTACCCTGTCGAGGCTGGTCCAGCGCTCGGCCCCGACTTCGCTCTCCAGGGCGAGGCGAATTTCCTGTTCGCTGCGCGGACCGAGTTCCAGCGTAACCCGCTCTTCAGCACGTGCTCGGAACCCGCGGCTGATGTAATCCCGGCTGATGACCAAATCCCTGCCGTCATTAGCGCGGCCGCGCACCAAGACGTGAACATGGGGATTGTCGGTGTTCCAATGATCCACTGCCACCCAGTCCAACCTGGTGTTGAGATCACGTTCGGCATCGGCCATCAATTCGCGAGTAAAGGTACGGAGGTCAGCCATCTCGGAGGCGTCCTCGGGAGAAACTGTGAAGCGGAAATGATGCCGATCATCCTCGCACCTCTCCGCAAAGGTTTTCGTGTCGGCACTCTCCGACGTGGCATCGAACATTTGCGCGTCGGCGCCGTCGCGGGTAACGCCCTCGCGCTTGAGATACGCAACGTGTTTCGAAAGTGGCGCGGAGCGAAATCTACCGCCCTGATGGCGGACGATCCGAGCCATGACGACGACCCGTCGGCCTGGCGACCGCGATGCAAGAGACAGCGCTGCTCTTCGGCCGCGTCCAAACGTTGAATGGCCTTTTGTCCCGCTCCCGTGTCCGAAGTCCTTGCCGGTATGCCCGGCCTTCCTCGCCGCGCGCATGACCTGGCCGACAAAGCTCTTCGGACGCTTGGCGCCCTGATTGCCATGCTTGATGCGGCCCGGACGAAGATTGATCTCGTCGTCGCGGGCGTTCATGTCGCTCGACGTCCGCGAAATTGCTGCCGACGGCTCCGGGGGCGTTGAATCCATTGAACATTGTGCCGTAGGCGCCAGAAGGCGCCATTGGCCTCATGACCAAAATACCTAGACCAACCAACCACATGCCCTCGACGGAGGTCGGGGCTTTTATCTTGCCATCCGTGGCCCGTATCTGCTTGCTCGGACTGCCTCATATCCGAACCTGCTGTCATCCACGAAAGACTGCGATGAAGTGCGATCTGGCTCATTGCGATCGGACCTCGTTGGCACGTCGCACAAACAGGTTGCCCGACAGCGGGACCAAAGCCGAGAGGTCGACAACGCCATGAACGCTTGATGGATGGTCTGGCCGCACACTGGGCGATGGGCGATTGTCAGAAGAGTTGCTCGCAGTCCGCTCAACGAAAATCGGTGAGCGAGCCAAAGTGAGTGACTTGGGGATGGTTGCGATCTTCCCGTGAGTCTGCTTGCCACCTATCATCGGTGCGAGTTTCGCGACGTACGCTTGCGTCTCGTCCGGCAGCGTGCGGCCGGTCGCCAAGTGACGCTCGTAGCGTCCAGGCCCGGCATTATAGGCGGCAAGGAAACCTGGCGCGCCGTAACGATCATGGAGTTCTCGGATGTATGCCGCACCGGCCAAGATGTTGTCGTGCGGATCATAGGGATCGGCGCCGAGACCATATCGAGCACGCAAGTCGTTCCAGGTCTGCGGCATGATCTGCATCAACCCCAAGGCGCCCTTTCCCGACCGCGCTCGCACCTTTACACCACTCTCGACGCGCATCACCGCACGTATCCAATGCTCCGGTACCGCAAAACGCTTGGACGCCTCGCCGACAAAAGCCGCGAAGGGATTAGCCGGAGGGGTAGTTGCTTGCTGGGTGATCGGTAACGCTCGTTCGGCGTGCGCTGCACCGCTCAACAGCATCGATGATGCTGACATCGCCATGATGCACACGATCGTCCCGAGAGATCGCAAGGCTGCCATCGTGCTCGCGGCCGTCAAGGGCGAAGCGCCGACGTGCCGGCCTGACGGGCGCCCCGGACCGCTGCTGCGCGTGATGGCGGTGCGAACCTTGGCCGGGACGAAGGAATGGCCGGTCTTCTGATCGAACAAAGGAATGACGGCAGGTTTGCAAGCTGGCGACATGGTCAGTCCTCCTCGTCGGTCCAAAGAGGCTCCGCTCGCCCGATGATCGCGGTGGTCGGCAGTACCCCGAAATATCGCCCATCAAGGGAATCCGCTGACTGCCAATTCATGAGGAAGACTTCGCCATCGGCGACGACACGACAGCCCTGCCAGATGGGAAGCGGTCGGCCCCGGCTATCGCGTTCGTGCGCCTCACCTACCTTAACCGCGTCGACGGTGATGGTGAGATGGTTCCGGCAAACCGTCTGCCTCGGAAGCGCCAGGACACGCTTCAGCATCGGAATGCCGCGCGGCAGATAGCGGCCATCTGCGAGGAATGTTGCGAGGGGTTCGGGCGGTTCGACCGCGACTAGTTTGGTGACGAAGAGTCGGCCGGTCGGCTGTATCAGGTAGAGACCTACGGGCGCGCTTTCGGAGACGTTCCATACATAATGTATCGCCGGTTTCGCCCAGATCGTTGACAGCACGACGGCCGTGGCTGCAAGCGTCGTCAGAAGCGTCATGACGCGGCACTTCATGGCGCAATCCTCCGCCGATGCAGCCAGGCTTGATGGCGCGAGCGTGTGTACGACCGGGGCACTTCGTTGACAGACAGACGGTTGTGGACGTGATGCCAGTAGTCGGGTGCAGCGTCGGCGGCATCGATGCCGAGCGCCTCGACGGCGTCGACAATCTGCAACACACGTTCGACCTTGGGCCAGCCGGAGAGCCGCAACAGGATGTCGCCGCCGGGCCGCACATAGGGGACCGTCGCACAGCGCTGGCCGGGGGCAACCGCCCGCAGAATGTCGATGCGCGAGATCACCGTGCCGAAGTCGTTCGAGGTCCAGCGCACGAACGCAAATATGCTGCCCGGCGCAAACGAAAGGATGCGCCGCCGCTTATCGAGAATCTGCTCCTCGGCCGCGTGGCCGAAGCGGATCCAGTTCTCGATGCGCTTCTCGAGCCACAGAAGTTCGACATGCGTGAGGTCACTCATGCTGCTCTGCCCTCGCGGAACCGCCGAGTCGAGATACTTGCGAGTTGCGGCGTGAGAGCCGCCTTGCCACCGATGTTGCTGTTGGAATAGGACTCTGAAAATTTGGGCCGCTGAGGCGTAAGATTCTTGCCGAGCCGATTGATGATTCGGCTTTTGAACTGTGAATACAGCTTCTGAAGCAAGTAGTCAGTTCGCGATCCTTGGCTCCAGTTCGCGAAACCTCCCCCGCCGACATCTGTTGTCGGTGTGCCGTGTTCGGTGAATCGGCACGGATGGAAAACTGAGTCGACGCAAGGATTTGAGTCCATGTGTTTGGTTCCATGTCTGTGAACTGACTCTGAAATGTGCGATGCTGGCGTATTGAGTCGCATTCCATGTGGAGGGCGATTTGCGGCGCATCCCACTCAGCCATCGGTCCCATGTGACCGGCTTCCAGTCCCTCGGGACTGGTCTGACGGAGCATGAAAGCGCGCTCGAACGGGACTTCGTGACGCTGAGCAGCTTCAGGGATGCGGGTGCGGTGTTGACCGCACAGCCCGTCACAATCCGGTTCGAGCATGAGGGTCGACGACGGCGGTATACGCCGGACTTCCGCGTCGCCTGGAGCGATGGCGTGATCGATATTGTGGAGATCAAATACCGGGTCGATCTGCGCGCGAACTGGTACCACTTGCGGCCAGCTTTCGCGGCCGCGCGGGCGTGGGCCGGCGCCCAGGGCGCTCGGTTCCGCGTCGTCACAGAACGCAGCATCCGCGGATCAGCGCTCGATGCCGCGAAACGGCTGCTGCCACTCAGGAGCGCTCCGGTCGACGCGGCGCTGGCAGAAGAGGCGATAGCCACGGCGCGGGCCGGCGCGACGAGCTTCGGTGGTTTGCTCGATGCTCTGCCAGCAAGCCGCGAAGCGGGACTTGCGTTGATCTGGCGGTTGATCGCCCGTGGCGCCTTGGTCGCCGATCTGTCGGTGCCAATCACGGCCGATACACGGATAACGGCATCATGAGCACGCCGGACCTCACGATGGTGAGTGAGGCCGATTGGAACGAAGCCCGGCGCCGCATGCCGGTGATCCGTCGTTTGGCGGAAAATCGAACGCGCACCCGGGCCGATGTTCTTGCCGGCGCGGCCGAGTTGGGATTCGGCGCCACGCAGATCTACGCGTTCTTGCGCGCTTATCTGGACGACCCAAGGCTTACCACTCTGTTGCCAACCGGGTGTGGGCCTCCATGGGGATACTCGAAGCTCAAAGCGGAAGTGAATGCCGTGATTGAAGAGGCGATTGACGCTGTGTATTTGACCCGGCAGCGCCCCAAGATCGTGGATTTGGTCGCTGAAGTGCATCGCCAATGCGTCTCCCGCGGTCTGGCGAAGCCAGGCCGGAAGGCAGTCACTGCGAGAGTGCGGAAACGTCCAGCACGGGAGATCGTCGCCAAACGCGAAGGCCGCAAGGCGGCACGCGATCGTTACGTTCCAGCGATCGGTTCGCTCGAAGCCAACTGGCCTCTGTCGTTGATCCAGATCGACCATACGCTGGTCGATGTGATCGTAGTTGACAGCGAAACCCGTGCGCCGATCCAGCGCCCGTGGCTGACATTGGCGATCGACGTTTGCACGCGCTGCGTTGCCGGTTTCCATCTCTCGCTGGAACCACCGTCTGCAACGTCGGTTGCGCTGTGTCTGAGCCACGGCGCGCTCGCCAAGGACAGTTGGCTTGCCGAACGGCGCATCGATGCGGTGTGGCCGGTGCGAGGCATTCCGGAACGGCTGCATCTCGACAATGCGAAGGAGTTCCGTTCGGAAGCGCTGAAGCGCGGCTGCGAGCAATACGGGATCGCGATCGACCATAGGCCGGTGCGGACACCGCACTATGGCGGCCATATCGAGCGCCTCATCGGTACGATGATGGGCAAGGTTCATCTGCTGCCGGGAACGACGTTCTCCAACGTCCAGGCAAAGGGCGATCTCAACCCCGACAAAACGGCGGCAATGACACTGGAGGAAGTCGAGCGTTGGCTCGGTCATGCGATAGCAGGCGTTTATCATCGCGAACTGCATCGCGGGATTGCCATGACACCGCTGGCCGCCTGGGAACGCGGCATCGCCGGCGACGACGTGACACTCGGGCGTGGTGAGCCGACTGCCGTGGCCGATCCGCGTCGCTTCCTGATCGACTTCCTGCCAATCGAGCGCCGGTTGATTCGGCGCGATGGCGTCGCGCTGCATTCGATCGCCTACTGGTCCGATGTGTTGAGCACATGGATAGGCCATCCCGAACCGATGATCGTCCGCTATGATCCGCGCGATCTGAGCCGCATCTATCTGCTCGGCCCAGATGGAAGCTATTACGATCTGAGCTACCGCGACTTGCGGCGGCCGGCGATCAGCCTGTGGGAGCATCGTCTGGCCTTGAAACGGCTGCGCGAGGATGGCCGGATGCAGGTGGACGAAGCCGCTATCTTCCGCACTGTCGAGACCATGCGGGCAATTGCCGATGATGCGGTGCACGCCAGCAAGAAGGCCAGACGGCAGCGCGCACGCCGTCTTCTGATCGTGCCCGCCGTGCAACGCGACTTGCCGCAGGGGAACTCTGCCGACACCGATATCTGCCGCGAGGCGGGCGAGGAACAGCAGCCGCATGAGCGGATGTTCCAGGTCGAGGAATGGTGATGGTTGACTATGTGCATCTGCAACCTGCGACGCGGCCGTTCGCCGCGGAAGATGCGCAATCGCGGATACGCCGCATCCGCACGGATCGTTGGATCGGCTACGCACGGGCGGAAGCCGTCCTTGCGGCGCTGGAGGATTTGCTGACGTTCCCGAAGCGGTTGCGAATGCCCAACCTGTTGCTGGTCGGTCCGACAAACAACGGCAAGACAATGATCGTGGAGAAGTTCCGGCGGGCCCACTCATCGGTCCCCGCAGGTGAGACCGACGTGGGCGCGGCGATCGTTCCGGTGTTGAAGATACAGATGCCGGCTGGGCCCGACGAGGGCCGGTTCTTTGGCGCGGTACTGGAGGCGCTCGGTATGCCGTACGGTGCGCGCGACAGAGTGGCGACCAAGCAAGACACCGCGGTTCGCATCATGCGCGCCACGGGCGTGCGGCTCCTTGTGATTGACGAACTGCACAACCTTCTGTCGGGCACGGCGTTGCAGCAACGGCGATTGCTTAATGTGCTGCGCTGGCTCGGCAACGAATTGCAGATTCCGCTGGTCGGCGTCGGTACACCGGAGGCGCTGCGGGCGATCCGCAGCGATGAGCAACTCGTCAATCGGTTTGAACCGTATGCACTGCCTCTTTGGACGGATGACGACGAATACCGCCGGCTGCTCAGCACGCTGGAGGCCGTACTCCCGCTGCGCAAGCCTTCGCATCTCGCCGATCCCGCGATGGCGGGCCGCATTCTCACGGCGGCCGAGGGCGTGTTGGGCGAGATCGTCGCGATTATCGTCCGTTCGGCCGTCATTGCGGTCGATTCCGGCACCGAGACGATCTCCGCGCGCATGATCGAGCGTGCAAGCTTCATCCGGCCCTCCGAGCGTCGTCGTGTCGCGGTCTGATCTGTTTGCTGTGACGGTGCTGCCACCTGTACAGGCGAGAGTTGGTGCACTTCCCCTGCACGTTGCTCCGGCGGAGGATGAGGCGCTGGCCTCTTGGATCATCAGCCTGGCTGCCACTCTGAGGCTGTCGCCATTGGCGCTGTGTCGCATGGTGTTTGAGATTGACGCGGCCGCCGATCGAGAATGGTGGCGACGCCCGTCCGCCGACACACTGGTGGTGATTGGCAGCAAGACTGGCATCGACATCGGCGTGCTCGAAGCGATGACGTTCGCGGGCTGGTCCCACGCCCGCGACGATGAGTGGCCAGAGCGATTCGACGGCAGGCATTCGTCTGCTCCGCCCGCGTGCGAGAGCCGCGGCCGCCGCATACGCATCTGCCCGATGTGCCTGGCCGAAGACGCGCGCGCTTATCTGCGGTTGTTCTGGATGAACGGGTGGGCGGGTGTCTGCCCGAAACATCGCATCGCGCTTACCGGGCGCTGTCCGTCCTGTCGATGCACGCTCTACGTGGACAGTCTGAAGGCTCGCCAGACCACGGATCTGATCGCCTGCCGGAAATGCGGAGCGAAGTTGGCAGGCAGTGGTGCTCCCGCCCATGAGGCGACGTTGCGTCTCCAGCAAGCACTTATCGTTGAAAAGCGATCGGGCCGGCTGGCGCTTCCCAGGATTGGTGATCTCGACTGGCCAACAATGATGGCGTTGATCGACGTATTGCTCGGCATGGTGTGGATTGGTACGGCGAGAGAATATCGTCGCCGGTTGTTCAAACGCATCGCTAATGATCTCGATCTTGGCGAAGACCAGGCCGATAGCATCCCGTGGCGCTCGAACTATGGTGGGTTGCTGATCCTCGCATGGTTGCTGGAAGATCTGGATGCGCATCTGCGCGCGGCAATCGCGACCCTGCACACAGTTCACCGTGATCGGTTGCTGGCCCGCCTCCCGAATCTGCCAGAGGAGATGAGCGAACGACTGCGTGCGATCCTCGCACCAGCCGCCGCGTCGCGCCCACAAGGCCGGAGAAGCTGGCGCGATTGGATCGACACGCTTCCCGAAAGCGGGACCGATCTGCGCGAACGCGCGCTCGGCGAACGCTACAAGCTGAGGCGTCGTCGCTTGTTCGTGCTCGCTGCCATTCGTGATGGTACTACCGTTGAAAGCGCCGCGGATAGCGCCGGCATGAGAGCGAGGACCGTTTATCGCTTGCTGGATCAAGGCGCTCGAAACGGCCTGGAGGCTGCGTTGGAGCGGCCGCGACGCGGCAATAAATTGACCGGCGCTCAGGCCGAGGCGCTGGGACGATGGATCGCGGGCGCGCGCGCTTATCAGAGCCGCAAGGCCGTGATGGCCCAAGCCTTGACGATGTTCGGCGTCAGCTTGAACACCGACGAGGCGTACGCCGTGCTGCGCGTCCATCGTCATGCCGGACCGGGACACCGGAGACGACTCTGGAAGCCCAAGCCGCTGAGGTGTACGATTCGTGCCGAGCCTAATCATGATTCGGCTCCCAGTTCGTGAACTGGGTTCGCTCTCTCGGCACACAGTTCGCTGACTCGGCACCGGTTCGCTGAACACGGCACACCGACATCTGTGAAAAACGCGCGGCCCGTTAGAAGGAATCCGCAGGATTCCAGGTTAGTAAAGTTACGAGCGCGAAAGGAATTGGAGCGCCAGCACGTTATGTTCGATTTCGGTCCCCGATAGCACGAGGATCGGGTCCCCGATGGCACGAGAGTTGCGGTCCCCGATAGCACGAGATGATTCACAGGTTGTCCCCAGGCGCGGCTGCGAGACTGCGGCGGCGCAGAGCAGCCGTCAGCGGATCGACAGGAATGGGCATGAAGTTGAGGCGCTCGGCGCCGCGCAGGTTGCGCTCAATGACCAGCCGATAGCCGGGCAGCCGCTCGCGGCGAACAATCTCGCGCAGGTCGTAGGCGAAATGTTTCAGTGGGGAGAGGCTGCCGGATTTGGCGTGAAGGTGTTTAAGGTCAAAGCTCCAGCCACCGTCCTGGCGGCCGCCGTGCTTGCGTACGAGCCGATAGAGCCAACGCTCCAGGCCACCCGTCAGGTCGAAATACGCCCGGTCAATGGTGAGCACGAGCGCTTCATCGAGAACGCCGGCATAGAACCAGTCCGGCAGGATGAGTTCCAACCCGAGCGGCCGGCCGTGCGGATCGGCCGTCTCCTTCCATTCGTTGATCCAGGAGAAGCGATGCCGCCGCCGTTCCGTCGGCTGGCGGATCGACGTCATGACGGTCGTCGATTGCAAACGATCGAGCGCTGCCTTGAGGCGGTCGTAGTCGCGCGCGCTGGTACCGCGGCCAACGAAGGTCAGGATCTCGTAAGGCGTCGCCGCCATTAGGCGCGATGTTTTCAGACCGGCGTCACGGGCCTCGACGATTTGGCTGGCAGCCCATATCAGAACGTCCGCGTCCCAGATGGTCGCCATGCCGTGCTCCGGCACAGCTTCGACACGAATGGTGATCTTGCCAGCATGGAAGTCGATCGGAGCAACGCGCTTCGATTTGGCGAGGGAGAAGAAGGGATAGGCCATCAAGTCCTGCGCGTCGCGCGGCGCGAGATCGCCGGGAAGCGCACGAAACAGATCAAGCTGCTCGCGTTCCGAGGTCTGTCTGCGCCGCATCGACACTGCTCCCGTGGCGATCAGCGGCGCACCTGGCCGGCATACGGGCGCGGAACGGCAGCATGCCGCTTGGCGGGCAATACGGTTCCGGCGCCGGGATCGGAGGTCGAAGTCTTGGCACCGCGATCGGCCCATGCTTTCAGATCCTCCAGCGCGTAGACGACACGTCCGCCGAGCTTTCGATAGGCAGGACCGGTACCGTAGGTCCGGTGCTTTTCCAGGGTTCGGCCTGAGAGGCTGAGGAATCGCGCGGCCTCGGGCGTGCGCAGGTATCGCGGCGGCAAGCCGGCGTTGGGATCGGACATCTGAGAGGCTCCGTGAACTCTTGGAGCGCCGGCGAGGTTCGCCGCGCATCTGAGGTCACGATGGCGGAGCAGACCCGCGAAGGGGGATGCCGATGATGCGGGGGCGAAGTTTCGGCACCCCTCGCCCAAATCGGTAATTACTTCTTGCGACGCCCTTGGCGCAACAGTTCGCGGTAGCCGCCGCGCATCAGCGCGAGACCGCCTTGCACGAGACGGATGGTTCGGTTGCGCAGGTCATGAGTCTTCCAGGCCCGTTCGGGAATGCGCTTGGCGCCGAATAGAACCTCGGCGATCGCGCGATAACTGTTGCCCTCGACGCTGGCATCGAGCGCGCGCAGTGCCAGTGCCAATCGCTGTCGGCGTTGCGGGGAGAATTCATGAAAAGCCGGACCCGTGGCGCGCCCATTGAGCGCGCGCCAGAGCCGCCGCGCGGCATGGGCGCGAATCTCGAAATCCACGTCGAGCGGCAATTCGGCGGCGTAAGACGAGCCGACGACCAGAGGCTCTCTCAGCCAAAGCCGGTGCTCGAACCCACGAATACGCAACAGAACGTGCCAGCCATCGGAGGCCTGCCGGAATTCGCCGGCGGACATTTCGGCCAGACCGAGCGTATTTCCGTTGGACGCGGCTGTGCTTTTAACAATCGGAATGATTGTCGGCAGAACTTCAGGTGCCCAGAATATGGCCTGATCCTGCGACGACCCCGCCGGGTCAGTCACAAAAGCAGAGGCCCCATCTCCTTCTGAATGCTGTGATCACGTTTGGATCGAGTGTCGACTGCGCGAGCTCACGATGATCGCGGTGGTAGTCTGGATTGCGTCGAAGGCATTCCCAGGCAAAGCCGGTTGGCTCCAATTCCCGGGCACGATCATAGGCTACAGGTGATCGCCAATCGGAATGAGGCATCGCGTCGTTTCTCCTGTCACGTGCGCCGGTCAGGATAGCGCCGGCATCATTTTGACAATCGAAGGTTGAGGGAAGCCCCCGATTCCGCATCGCGTGATGCGGAATCGCGCTCACGTTTTTCTAGAGAAAATCCGTATCCCGGAGAGGTTGAATCGCAGGTGATTCATTCTAGTTTGAGGCACCGCCGCGTAACAAATCTCGATAGCCGTGCTCAGTCATCCACTTTGCTCGGGCCAGATGACTGTCAAATGCATGTCTCGCGCGATCCGGCTCCCGGTCCGGGTCAATGTGCAACACGATCCGCGCGACCTCACGCCAGTCGGCGCCCTCAGTATCGGCATCGAGCAGGCGCAGATAAGTCACCAGATGTTCCTGATCGTAACCCGTCAGCGCCGGCTCGGTCGGCGCGA
>JBDRNF010000321.1:0-2900 GCA_043811435.1 Pseudomonadota bacterium | reverse complement strand
CGCGATCCGCTTCTATGAGCGCAGCGGATTTGTGCATGCGGGAGAGGATGTGAATCCGGCGTCGAAGCGGCTGGTGCTGAAGTTGACGTGGAAGGGGTAGCGGTTTTCTTCCCTTCTCCCCCTGTGGGAGAAGGTGGCGCTGACGAAGTCAGCGCCGGATGAGGGGTCTCTATCCGCGGAGACAGACCCCTCACCCGTCGCCACACTTCGTGAGGCGCCACCCTCTCCCACAAGGGGAGAGGGAAGAAAGCGACCCTCACACCCCCTCGAACTGCAGCCGCGCCAATCTCGCATAGAGTCCGCCCGCGGCGACCAGCTCCGCGTGCGTGCCCTGTTCGACGATGCGGCCCTGCTCCATCACCATGATGCGGTCGCAGGACAGCACGGTGGCGAGCCGGTGCGCGATCACGAGCGTGGTGCGGTGGCGCATCAATTCCTCCAGCGCGGTCTGCACCAGGGTCTCGCTCTCGGCGTCGAGCGACGAGGTCGCTTCGTCGAGCAGCAACAGCGGCGCATCGCGCAGGATCGCGCGCGCGATCGCGATGCGCTGGCGCTGGCCGCCCGACAGCGTCACGCCGCGTTCGCCAAGCTGCGCCTCGAAGCCGCCGGGCAGCCGGCGAATGAATTCGCCGGCATGGGCGAGGTCGGCGGCGTGCTCGACTTCCGCATCCGTGGCATCGGGCCGGCCGAAGCGGATGTTGTCGCGCGCGCTGGCTGCGAACACCACGGAATCCTGCGGCACCAGCGCGATGCGCCCACGCAGCTCTTTCGGATCGACCGCCCTGATCGGCACGCCGTCGAACGCGATGGCGCCGGACGCCGGATCGTAGAACCGCAGCAGCAGGTGAAACAGCGTGCTCTTGCCGGCGCCCGAGGGGCCCACGATCGCGACCTTCTCGCCGGCGCGCACGGCGAGCGAAACGCCGTCGACCGCCAGTGCATCCGGCCTCGTCGGATAGGCAAAGCTGACATTCTCGAAACCGACGTCGCCCCGCGCCGGCACCGGCATCGCACGCGGCGTGGACGGTGCTGCGACCTGCGACTTGACGCGAAGGATTTCGAACAGCCGCTCCGAGGCGCCGGACGCCGCCGACAGTTCGCCCCAGACCTCGCTGAGCTGGCCGAGGCCGGCGGCGGCGAACGCCGCATACAGCACGAACTGACCGAGCCGGCCGGGGGTGATCGCGCCGGTCAGCACGTCGTTCGATCCGACCCACAGGATCGCGACCACGCTGGAGAACACGATGAAGATGATGACGGCGGTGAGAACCGCCCGCGCCTTGGTCGAATTGCGCGCCGCCGCATAGGCCTGTTCGACCTCGCCGCCGAACCGCGCATTGGCCAGCGCCTCGCTGGTATAGGCCTGCACGGTGCGGATCGCGCCGATCAGTTCCGATGCATAGGATGTCGCTTCCGCCAGCGTATCCTGGGCGTTGCGCGACAGCCGCCGCACCCAGCGCCCGAATGCCACCAGCGGAATCACGATCATCGGAATCGCCAGCAGCACGAAGCCCGAGAGCCGGGGACTGGTGATTACCATCATCGCGGTGGCGCCGACGAACAGCATGATGTTGCGCAGCGCGATCGAGACCGAGGCGCCGACCGCCGACTTGATCTGGGTGGTGTCGGCGGTCAGACGCGAGATCAGTTCGCCCGAGCGCGCGGAATCGAAGAACGCCGGCGACAGCGAGATCAGGTGCGCGAACACGTCGCGCCTGAGATCGGCGACGATGCGCTCGCCGACGGTCATGACCAAGTAGAAGCGCGCGGCACTGGCGCCGGCCAGCACCGCGACCAGCGCGATCATCACGCTGAAATAGGAATTGATCATGGCGATGCCTTCGGGCGTGAGACCGAAGTCGATCATGCGCCGCACCGCGATCGGCACCAGCAGCGTCGTGACCGCTGCAACCGTCAATGCAATGAGGGCAAGAATGGCGCGGCCGCGGTAGCGCGCCACATAGGGCATCAGCGCCAGCAACGGGCGAAGCCGCGCGCTGCTTTTGACCGGCAGCTGCGTCAGCTCGGCCTCGATGGAGGGGACCTCGGCGCCCACGAGGTCGTGCCGCGGCGGCGTCTCGCCGCGCCGCTGTTCAAGCCGTTCCACTGCGCTCATGAGATCAGAACCAATCGCTTTGCCAGCCCCCAGATAGGCCCACCCGCCAGCGCTGGCAAATCCGGTAAGATACTAAGGTGGGGATCCCGCCGAAGACCGAACCCGGCCGAACTTGACCGAACCCGGCTTGTTTTGAGGGCTTCGCTGCGTTATAGAGCGGCCCAAATCCGTCCCAACAGCCATCGATAGACAGGCGCCGGCGCGCCGAAGGATCTGCCATGAAAGCCGAAATTCACCCGGAATATCATATGATTACGGTAGTCATGACCGATGGTACCGAATACCAGACGAGGTCCACCTGGGGCAAGGAAGGCGACAAGCTGAACCTCGATATCGACTCCAAGTCGCACCCGGCCTGGATCGGCGGCGCCCAGCAGATGCTCGATCGCGGCGGCCGCGTGTCCCGGTTCCAGAAGAAGTTTTCCGGCTTCCTCAAGAAGGACTGAGGCCTTTTACGGCGCTCGCCTGATGCAGACATCAAAACGCCCCGGCTCGCGCCGGGGCGTTCTCTTTTGTAGGGTGGGCAAAGGCGCACTTTTCGCGCCGTGCCCACCATCTTTTTTGCTTGATGAGTGGTGGGCACGGCGCAAGCGCGCCTTTGTCCTACTGCGTCAGGCGCACTCCTCTGCGGTATTGGACGCTGTGGAGGCCGCAACAGGGACATCGCGGGAGGGAAGCCACGAGCGCCCTGATCAAGCGCGCACGCATGGTCGCGATCGAATTTGGGATGTGGCGTTCAGGCCGCAAGGGCGGATCCGCGGGGTCGATAACCGTCGGGTAAGGC
>JBDRNF010000320.1:0-3255 GCA_043811435.1 Pseudomonadota bacterium | reverse complement strand
CCAGCCTTTGGGGTGTCGGAACCACACGTCTTTGCCATCCGCTTCAGGCGCCCTGGTCAGGAACGCCATCCGCGTCCACCGCGTCCCCGTCCCGCACTGGTGACCTTGCGCAATGCCCCTCTGAGTGGGACGGGATGGCTGGACATATAGCCTGATTTTCGTTTCCGGAAAACAGAAATATTTTTGCGCGACGGGCTTGACACGACTTCTGTAAATCAGAAGTGATTTGCCCGTCGGGTAGTCACACAGCCGTCAGGACGACGCGCCGACTGCCGCCCTCTTCCGCTCCGGGATCGTCATGGCGGCGACGCCGACCACGACGCAAGCCAACCCGATCCAGGCCGTGGCCGTCAGGCTCTCGCCGAGAAACACCACGCCGACGGCGACGCCGATCGGCACCCGCAGATAGGCCTGCGCGGTGGTGCCGACCGAGCCCAACGTCTGCACCAGCCGGAAATAGATCACGAAGGCCAGCGCGGTGGAGAACACCGCCAGAACCAGCAACGCCAGCATTGAACCGGCTGACGGCGCCAGCGTCCAGGGACGGTCGACCACGAGGCTGAGCGGAATCAGGATCGCCGCGCCTGCCAGCAGCGAGCCGGCGGCGGGCGCCATCGGGTCGAGGCCTTTGAAACCGCGGCCGAAGATCGCGGCGCCCGCGTAGCAGATGGCGGCAAGCACCGCCACGATCTGCGCGACCAGCTGCTGGCCCAATCCGCCGAGCGCTTCCACGCCGACGATCAGACAGATGCCGGCCATCCCGGCGCAAACGCCGAACAATTTGCGCGGCGCCAGCGCCTCATGGCGGGTGACGGCCAGCGTCAGGAAGAAGGTGAAAATCGGCGACGTTGAGTTGAGAATGGTGGCGAGCCCGGCGTCGAGCGAGCGCACGCTCCAGGCCAGCATGGTCCATGGGATCACGCTGTTGAGGCAGGCCTGCCACAGGAAACGCCGCCAGGTCGCGGCATCCATCGGCAGCACGATCCCGCGCCAGCGCATGATGACGAGGAGCAGCAGGCCGGCGATCAGGGTGCGCGCCGCGATCAGGGTGACCGGCGGAATCGTCGCGACGCCGAGTTTGATGAAACTGTAGGACGCGCCCCACAGCGTCGCGAGCGTCAGCAACAGCGCCAGTTCGACGGCGATGTTGGGTGGGTGCGGATGGGGGTGTTGCATGAGGGTCCTTCTCGATTGCTGTCGAGATGGACACTACAGGGTTCGACGGCTGGAATACTTCGTTGTGTGACGAAGTGTCCGTGTCCCGGACGCGGTGCAGCGTTCTCCCGGCGATGCGAAGCATCGTCCGGTCACGATGCACCGCAGAGCCGGGACCCATGTCTGCGAAGCGAAGAAAGATGGGCCCCGGCTCAGCAGCGCATCACTGCGTGCTGCCCTGCGTCCGGGGAACGTACCCTCCGCGCCCTCACCCGACCGAGCCGACCTCGAACACGTCGCCGTCATACCCCGCTTCCAGCGGTATCCGCAGCTGACGGCCGCCGTTCAACGTCGTCATGACGGGCATCACGGTCACCACCGCCTTGCCCCTGGCGTCCTCGAGCGCGGCCTGTACGTTGGGCTGTTTGCCGAGCCGGACCAGGTTGCGGGTGGTCGGGAATGGCAGCTTGAAGCGGCCGCTGTCGCCGCCTTCCAACGCCTCGCGCGGCGACACCCAGATCGAATCGGTGGATTCCTTGCCGTCATGGGCACCGGCCTGCTCCGGCGGCGCCGCGGCGAGGAAGAACCAGGTGTCGAACCGCTTCGGCATGCCTTCCGGCGTGATCCAGTGCGCATAGGGCACGAGTTCGTCGAGCGCCAGCACCATGCCGTTGTCGGTCAGCACCTTCTGGAAGCTGATCTTGCTGTCGCACAGATCGGCACGGTGCGCGGTTTCGATTTCGCCGGCCCGCTTTGCATCGACCAGCGCCTTCGATCCCCTGGGGCGCGCCAGCAATATGCCGCTTTCCTCGAAGGTCTCGCGGATCGCGGCGATCCGGAAGCTCAGGGTGGCGGCGTCGAGCCCCTCTCCGCCCGAGTAAAGCGCGGGATCGGCGATGATCTCCTGGTCGCCCTTGTCGACACTGCCGCCGGGAAACACCAGCGCGCCGGAGTTGAAGTCGATCTCATAGTGGCGCACCATCATGAAGACTTCCATTTCGCCGAATGTCGCGAGGCTGTCACGCAACAGCAGGATGGTGGATGCGGCGCGCGGCGGTTTGGCTGATACGGTGGACATCATTGCGTTCCTGGACTCGGCTTTAATGCCGTCATTGCGAGGAGCCCTTGCGACGAAGCAATCCATTCTTTCTTTGTGCGGCAAGATGGATTGCTTCGCTTCGCTCGCAATGACGTTGAGAGGGTTGAGGACTATTCCGCCGCGCTGGCTTGCGGCTGCAGGTTGGCGCGCTTGTCGATCCGGGCGACGCGGGACAGGAGGTAGTCGACCTCGGCCTTCGCGGTGGCGGTGATGGTGGCGCCGGGCTTGCGCTGTGCCGATGACGCGATGATGCCGCGCTTCTGCAGCACGTATTTGCGCACCGCGAGGCCCGCACCCGGCTGCTGCTCGTAACGGATCAGCGGCAGATGGGCGTCGAACAGATCGTGCGCGGCGTCGCGCTTGCCGGCCTTCGACAGGTTGACCACGTCGATCAGCAACTCAGGGAAGGCGTAGCCGGTCATGGCGCCGTCGACGCCGCGCTCCATCTCGAAATCGAGGAACAGCCCGCCATTGCCGACCAGGATCGACAATGGCCGCAGCGAGCCGTCCTTCTGGAACGCGCGCAGCGTCGAAATCTTCTCCAGCCCCGGCCAGTCCTCGTGCTTGAGCATCACGCAGGACGACGAATCCATCACGATCTTGCGGATTACGGCAGGCGTGAACACCACCGTCAGGGTCAGCGGATAATCCTGCAGCACCCATGGGATATCGTCGCCGATCGCTTCCTGGGCCTGCTTGAAATAGCCCGTGATCTGGTCGTCGGTGCGCAGATGCGGCGGCGGCGCGATCATGACGCCGGCGGCACCGGCATCCATCGATTTCAGCGCCAGCGAGCGCATGGTGGCAAAGCCCGGCGCGGACACGCCGACGATGATCTGCATGGTTTTCGCGCGCTTGACGAAACGCACCGCGACCTGCTCGGCCTCGGCGGCATCGAGTTTCGGCGCCTCCCCCAGAATGCCCAGCACCGTGACGCCGTCGCAGCCGACCTCGGCGTAGAAGTCGGTCAGGGCGTCGATCGATTTGTCGTCGATGCGGCC
>JBDRNF010000319.1:0-10047 GCA_043811435.1 Pseudomonadota bacterium | reverse complement strand
CGGCCAACACGCCGAGCGGATTGGCAAAGCCTCCGAGCGAAGCGACCGCAAGCGCCTTCACCGTGAAGACCAGCCCCATATGTGGCTGCACCGTGACGATCGGCCCAACGAGTATGCCCGAAATCGCGGCCAGTACCGAGGCGATCACGAAAACGAGCACCGTTGTGCGGGTAACGTCGATTCCTAGCAATGCAGAGGTTTCGCGATTGAATGCGACGACACGAATGGCCCGCCCATGGGTCGTAAGGAACAGGAAGACATAAAACAGACCGACCACGAGAAATGCAGCGGCGATCACCAGCAGTTCCTCCACGAAAACGCCGACGCCCATGATCTTGATCACATTGTCGCGGGAAGCGGAGAACAGCGGCGGGGAATATTGCGCAGACTTGCCCCATACCAGGGTCGCCACGTTCTGCATGATCAGCGCGACCCCCATGGTGGTCAGCACCCAGGAATACTGCCCCCCGACCAGCGATTTCAGCCGGTCGAGTGGCCGCAGTGCGATGCGCTCCAGCCCCCAGCCCATGAGCGCCAGCACCGCGATCACGAGGACGGCAACCAGGATCACCGGCACGCCCACCAAGAGCAAAGTCATGCTCAGATAGGCGGCAATCATCAGGAACTCGCCCTGCCCGAAGTTCATGCGGGTCGTAGCCAAGTGCGCAATGAACAGACCTTTGGCAGTGAGGGCGTAGAGCGCACCCATCGTCAAGCCGCTCAGGAAGAGCTGAATGAAATTCGCCGTCGACATCGATGCTCCACGCTGCGAGAGGTCCGCGACGCCTCAATCAGTATTTCAGGCGAACGACGGCCCCGTCCTTCCAAACTCCGAGAAAGACGTGCTCCCGGTCAAGACACTCGTGATCCTTGGGTCCGTAGGGCTTGGCCGGCGTCGCCGAGATCGCTTTGATGCCGTCAACCGCCTCCAGCGCATCGCGGATCGCTTCCGCCTCCATGGACTTGGTCGTGTCGAGCGCCTTGAGCGCGACCTGTGCCGCATCGTAGCCCAAGGCTGCCAGCACCGGCCAGCGGAACTCCTTGCCGTACTCCTTCTCCATACGCGCGACGAAAGCCTTCGGAGCATCGAGTGACAGATCGAGGGCCTGGCCCATGACCGTTCCCTCGATCTCCTTCGCGCCGACGATGTCGCGCACTTTCAGCGACGACAACCCCCAGTTACCGGCAATCGTCGGCTTGTAGTCGATCTTCGACATCGGCCGGAACACCAGCTCGAACGACTCATGGAAGTTGAGCACAAGTTCGGCACCGGATTCCTTCATCTTCAGCATCTGCGGCGTCAAATCCGAAACGTTCGGCGCCACGGCTTCCACTGCGACGAGGTTGGCTCCGCGGGCCTTGATGCCATCCGCGATCTCCTTCGCCGCGAAATTGCCGTAGCCCGTGGTCGAATGGACGAGACCTATCTTCTTGAATGTCTTCACGCCCCAATCGAGCATGCCTTCGATCTGGAACTTCTCGACCATCGAGCAGCGGAAGATGAAGCTCGGTTTCTCATCGATAAACTGGGATGTGATGTTGGATGCGATCGCAGGGCCTGCAATCAACGGCACGCCGGCCTTCTGGACGATCGGCGCGAACGCAAGGACGTTGCCGCTCGACACGGTACCAATGATGAGCGGAACCTTGTCGCTCTGTAACAGCCGCTGGACCAGCGAAACGGCCTTCTGCGGATTGGCTTCGTCGTCGTAAATGATAAACTCGACTTTGTGCTTGCCGGCAGCAGAATAATCCTTAAGTGCAAGCTTCATGCCCTGCAGATAGCTTTCGCCGAAGTCGACGATGGCCGGCGGCCCACTCAGGCCCATGACTACGCCGACCTTCACGTCGGCGGCGAAGCTCGCACCCCCGAGTGCGGCGGATGAGAGAATTGCACCTAAAGTCACGCCAAATTTCTTCATCTGCTTGTTCCTCCCGGGTTGACTTGCTTTTTTGTGATACCGTTAACACTACCTGGCCTTGAAATTTGCGTCGCGCCGCTCGCGAAACGATTGCGTTCCCTCTGCCAGATCCTCCGACTGGCCGAGATCATAAAACGACCGCACCTCCGCCTTGAGCGCGTCGGCAAACGGCATCCCGACCATTCTCCGCATCGTTGCTTTGGCAAAGCGATGCGCCAACGGCGCCCGCCGTGCCAGCATCTGGGCGTAGTCGAGCGCCTTTGCCAGCAGTTCGGCCTGCGGCCAGACACGGTTGACGAGGCCGATTCGATGCGCGGACGCGGCATCGATCCTTTCACCGGAAAGGATCATCTCCATCGCGTTGCCGCGGCCGACGATCATCGGCAGCCGCACCAGACCGCCATCGCAGGCGTGAAAGCCCCACTTCAAATCCTGCAATGCGAATTCAGCATTGTCGGAACAAAAGCGGAGATCACAGGCGAGCGCAATCTCCAATCCGCCCGAGATCGCGAAGCCGTTGACGGCGGCGATCAGCGGTTTGTCGATCTCCATGCCCCGCGTAATGCCGCCGAGGCCAACGCCGTCAACCCATTTCCGGCGGAACTCGTGTGGCGGCAGGGTTGCAAACGACATCGTATAGGTCTTGAGGTCAGCGCCGGCGCAGAATGCCTTGTCTCCGGCGCCGGTAATGACGCCAACCCGGGCCGAATCGTCGGCATCGAATGCACGCCAGACATCGACCAGCGCTTCATGCGCAGCAAAGTCGAGCGAGTTCATTTTTTCAACGCGGTCGATTGTGACCAGCCACACCGCCCCTTGCCTGTCGACGCGAATGTCAGCCACCGGGCTACTCCTTGATCCGCTTCGCCGCGAGTTGCGCCCGCAGCTCCGTCTTCAGAATCTTGCCATAGCTACTCTTCGGCAGGGCTTCGACGCGATGGTAGCTCTTTGGCCGCTTGTAGCGCGCAACGTGATCCAGACAGAGTTGATCGAGTGCGTCGTCGCTCACCTCGTGCCCGGGTCGCAGGGTTACAAAGGCCGTGACCGCTTCCCCCCACTCGGGATCCGGCACGCCGATCACCGCACACTCGAGGATGCCAGGATGCTTGAGCAGCACTTCCTCCAGTTCGCGGGGGTAGATGTTGGAGCCACCCGAAATGATCATGTCCTTGGAGCGGTCTTTGAGCGTCAGGAAGCCCTCGGCGTCCATCGACCCAAGGTCTCCGGTCCAAAGCCAGCCGCCGCGCAGCGACTTGGCATTGGCTTCGGCATTGTCCCAGTAGCCCTGCATCACGCAGTCCGACCGCGTAATTACCTCCCCTATCTCATCAGCGCCCACCGGTTGGCCGTTCTCGTCGACGACCTTGACCTCCACGCCGGTCCGCGCGAACCCACAGCTCGCCAGCAGCGCTTCGCGGCGCGGGTGATGGCTCTGGCCGAGCAGATGTTTCGGCGAGCTGGTGATCGTCATGGGGGACTCGCCCTGTCCATAGATCTGCGTCAGGCGTGGGCCAAATAGTTCCAGAGCCCGCTCGAGGTCCGACACGTACATCGGCGCGCCGCCAAAATAGAGCGTCTTGAGGTTTTTGACCGCGGCCGCGCCAGCGCGGCCATGATTGACAAGCCGGGTGACCATGGTCGGTGCGCCGAACAAGGTTACATTCTCATGCAGCGCCAGCAGGTCGTAAATCTGGTCCGGGTCGAAGGAACCTGCCAGAACGATCTGATGCGATCCCTTGGCAAGGTGCGGGATGGCATACAGGCCAGAGGCATGCGACAGTGGTGCAGCATGGATCTTGACGTCACGCTCGTCGACCTGGTCGATATCGGCGTAGTAACAATGGCTCATGAACATCAGGTTGCGGTGCGACAGAACCGCTCCCTTGGGTCGCCCAGTGGTGCCGCTGGTATAGAACAGCCAGGCTTCATCCTCAGGCGCGCTCGACACTGCCGTGACCGGCTCATTCACAAGAAGCCGCTCCAAGTCTGGCGTTCCCGCCACCACGATCCGGGGCAGGTTACCGCGGCTTTCACTGCCCAAGCGCTCCGCGACGTCAGGCGTCGCGAAACAGAGCTTGCAGCCAGAATTGCAGAGGATGAATGCCATCTCCTTGGCGTGCAACTTGGCGTTCATCGGCACGGCCACCAAACCTGCGCGCCAGACACCATAAAGGATCATCAGGTAGTCGGTGCCGTTCTCCATAGCGAGGCCGACGCGGCTGCCGGGCGCCAGCTTTAGTCGCAACTTCAGGCCGGCAGCCAATCTCCCTACACGGTCCTCAAGTACGCCATAGGATTGCGTCATCTCACCCGCCGTAATCGCGGGATGGCTGGGAAGCCGCATGGCCGCGGTTCGCAGCGACATGGACAGGTTCATCGACGCATCCTTTGAAGCGATACTATCGTCAAGTATGAAGATAATTCCAATACAATCAACGGCGGCTCCAGTGAAACATGGCGTGTAGCGTCGTCAGTGGTAATATGCTGCGCAAACAAGCGCGCCAAATTCGTAAACGGACGAAACGAGAATCTGCAGGTGACTCGTCGTGGGAGATCTCCATGGAGCGATGCCTCTGCGTACTGAACCAGGCCCGACGCATCATCATCCAGTGACCGGTGCAGACCGGGATGAGCTTTTCTCGGGACCCGTTTCTGTATGCGATGCATAGTTACCGAACATCTCGCGAAGTGATGCCTTCCGTATTTTTCCCGTCGCCGTCATTGGCATTGCATCGACGAACACGACATCGTCGGGAAGCCACCAATTTGCAATCTTAGATCTTAAATGATCAAGTATAGCTTCTTTTGTCGGGGAAGTCCCTGGCGCAGGTACAATTATAAGCAGAGGACGCTCCTCCCATTTTGGATGATGAACTCCAATGACAGCAACCTGACGCACTTCAGGAAGGCCATACACAATGTTCTCGATATCGATCGATGAAATCCACTCGCCACCAGACTTAATGACATCCTTGGTGCGGTCCAGAATCTGAAGGAAACCGTACTCGTCCAATGCGGCGACGTCTCCCGTCGGAAACCAGCCATCGCAGTCCACCATTGGATCGTCTTCCTCCTTGAAGTACGCTTTTGCCGTCCAAGGGCCGCGCACCCACAATGCACCTCGCGAGCTTCCAGCCGAAGAAGCAGGCTGTCCTTCATCAGCGACCAGCTTCACTTCGAGTCCGAACAATACGCGCCCGGCTTTCAACATTATTTCTTTTCGGATCGATTCAGGCAGAGCCGACACCGCTGGCGTTTCCGTGCAAAGCGCGCCAACGGGGCTCGTCTCCGTCATTCCCCAGAGTTGCATGATTCTGCAGCCGTACTCAGTGCGCATACGCTCTATCATCGCTGCAGGCACAGAAGATCCACCGATCACAGCCCGCTTCAGGCTATCAATACGTTTACCGGTACGGTCCAGATACTCCATCAACATCGTCACCATCGTTGGAACCCCCGTGGTGAAAGTCACCCCTTGGGTTTCGACGAGCCACTGTATGCTCTCGCCATCAATTTTCGGTCCTATAAGAACCAGGGCCGCGCCGCAAAGCGGGGCAATGTAGGGAAGGCCCCCGGCATTGACGTGAAACATCGGCGTCATCGGCATCGCGATGTCGTGCGCTGAGATGCCGTATGCGCTGGCGTGAGCAGCGTTCATGGCATGGAGCACCGTCGACCGATGGGAGTACAGGACGCCCTTCGGGTTGCCGGTCGTGCCGGAGGTATAGCAAAGCGAAGATGCCGTTCTCTCATCGAAACTTGGCCAGACGATTTCGCCCAGATATTGCTCGATGAAATCGTCGTAGCTTGCGACCTCCAGATTGCCGACGGCAGCTTTATCGACGTCTCCAAGGACGAAGATGCGCTCGAGGGTCGGGAGTCGTTTTTTCAGTCGGGACACGATCGGAAGCATTTCCGGATCTATAAAAAGCATCCGGTCTTCGGCATGGTTGATGATGTACACCAGCTGCTCGTCAAAAAGCCGTGGATTGACGGTGTGCAAAATCGCGCCGATGCCGGAGACCCCATAGTAAAGTTCAAGATGGCGCGTGGTATTGGTCGCAAGCGTGGCGACCCGATCGCCAAGCCTAATTCCATAGGCCCCCAGAGCATTAGCGAGCTTTTTCGCCCGGGTCGCTACCGTCGAATAATTCGAACGGCTGACGGACCCTGACGCTGTCCGCGAGACTACTTCTCGCAGCGGATGATAAGTTTCAGCATAAGTAATGATGTCGCTTATCAGCAGAGGTTTGTCTTGCATAAGACCCAGCATGGTCACTCCTTGCTCCGGCATTCGCCGCTCAATGGTCCTGGCGCAGCGACAAGGCCGTACAGCGGGGCTCATCCTGGACTTCACCAGGTTCCAGATATTCGGGAGCCCGTTCCAATGGAAAGGCCCGGAATGGCTTCGACTTCTTGTGATCCGGCATGGGCCAGGTGCTCTTCCCGTTTGGTTGAGCGCCATCGATACGCAGACAGGTGCCGCTGATGAACGCAGCAGCCGGAGAAAGCAGGAATACGATTGCCGCGGAGCATTCCGCCTCCGTTCCCAGCCGCTTCGCAGGGATATGTCGCCAATAATCCTTCAGCCGAGCCTTCATTGGCTCCGAGTATGTGTCCAGACCTGAAGACGCAATTGCGCCAGGCGCCACAGCATTGACTCGTACGCCAGCGGGACTCCATTCGACGGCGGCGGTCATCGTCAAGTTCAGCATGCCTGCCCTTGCAGCCCCGGAATGTCCCATTCCGGGCATCGATAACCACATGTCGGCGATCATGTTAACGATAGAGCCGCCATTTGCCTCCATCCATTGTGTGAAGCACTCGCGAGCCATCAAAAATCCACCCGTCAGGTTGTTGGCAACAACGGCGTCCCAGCCTTTTCGTGTGATGTCCCTCAATGGAGAGGGAAACTGACCGCCGGCATTGTTCACCAGACCATCGATCCGGCCGTGGTCGCTCAAGATTGCTGCGACCGTTCGCTTTACGCTTTCCTCGTCTCGGATATCGCAGACATGAGTCGTTGGCGGTATAGCCCCGGTGGCTTCGATTTCCGACGCGACAACCTTGAGCCGGTCGGAATTGCGGCCCACCAAGGCCACCTGTCCTCCCAATGAAGCCAGTTCGTGCGCAGTGCAGCGGCCGATCCCGCTTCCGCCGCCGGTAATAACGAAATGTTCGCCGGCAAAAAGTCCGGGCCGGAAGACAGAACCATACTTCACTTTGCTTCTCCGACTCCTAGACTGACTATTGGCGAAGGTTCATTCTGTTCGCCAGGTTGTTGCGTTGAATAGCAGACGACCCACCGGCGATAGGGAGGATGAGGATGTCCCGCACGTAACGCTGCATATCCAGATCGAGATCGCATCCATAAGCGCCGAAGATTAGCTGGCAGTTGAGGACGGTCTGCTTTGCGCGCTCGCAGATGAACAGCTTCGCCATCGAACTCTCGATTCCGCAGGGTCGCCCGGCCTGTGCCAGACCTGCGGCGCTGTATAGCATCAACCGGCACGCATGCAGGTCTGTTCTCGCATCGGCGAGCATGTGCCGGATGTTCTGATAGTTGCTGATGGACTTTCCGAATTGCTCGCGCGTCTCCGCGTAGTCCCAGGCATCGTCGACGGCCGCTTCGGCGATCCCGAGGGCCATCGCGCTTACCTCCAGCTTTTCGACATCGAGGCCCGGTCCGGCGATGTGCGACCAGCCTTTGTTCCAGCCCGGCTCACCGCCCACGATATTTTGAGCCGGTATCTCGACATTGTCGAAGATGATCTCGGTGGTCCAGGCGCCGCTCCGCATCCCCATCATGTCGAGCTTGCGGATCTGGACTCCCTTAGCGGTTCTCGGGATCAACAGCACCGAAAGATTTTTGTACCTCGGCAAGTCTTCGTCAGACCGGACGAGCGTATAGATGTAGTCCGCGATATTCGCGCCGGTGATATACCGCTTCGTTCCATTGACCTTGATCACGGAGCCGGAGCGAGTAGCGGTGGTCCTGACACTGGCGACGTCGCCGCCGACATCCGGCTCGGTCAATCCGAACGCCAGCATCAATTCGCCAGCGGCGCATTTCGGAAGCAATGTGCGCTTCTGGTCTTCACTGCCGCACTCAAGGATGTTCATGCCGCCATAACAGGCTGCGAGCACGTAAGGCACCGACATCGCGAGGCTTCGTCGCGACAATTCCTCGATCACGATCATCGTGGCCGGAATATTCCGTCCTGCCCCGCCGTACTCCTCCGGTATCGTCAGGCCTAAAACCCCAAGCGCTGTGAGCTTGCGGAACGCCTGGGCAGGAAAGATCGATTCCGCGTCCCATCGCGCCGCTTCCGGCCTAGGCATTTCGTCATTCACAAAACGGCGCATGGTGTCACGTAACAGCGACAGCTCCTCCGCCTCATCAAACACCGGCCTCATTTTTTCTCCCCTGCTGACGACATTTCGTTGGCCCGCTCCTCCAGAAACATCTTCTTGAGCTTGAACTTTTCGATCTTGTTCGTGGGCGTGCGCGGAATGTCGTCAACGATCCGAATATATTTCGGCTGCATGAACTTCGGCATCGCGCTTTTGATCCAGTCTTGCAGACGCTGCTCAAAGCCTGCGTCCGCCATTGAGGGAACGACATAAACAACCACGTCGTCCTCGTCGCCTTCCAGAGCAGGCACGGGAAACGCAGCGCAAATGTTGATCGACGGATTCTGGTTGAAGATATCCTCGATCTGAAACGAGGATACGTTTTCGCCACGCACGCGGATTCGGTCTGCCATGCGATCGATGTAGGTGAAGATGCCGCTGGGCTCCTTGCGCGCGACATCGCCGGTGTGAAACCAAAAATTGCGAATCGACTTGAGGGAGTCCTCCGGGCGCCCGTGATAACCGGAAAACAGCAGGGCCGGTACTTTCGGCCGGATCGCCAACTGGCCGGCTTCGCCCGGTTCGCATTCCTGATCGTGTTCATCAAGAATTGTCGCATCCACAAACATGGTTTCGCGTCCCATGAAACCCTTCCAGGACGCTTCAGACGGCGAGACCACGGTCGCACCGTACGTTTCCATCGCGCGGCGGATACCTTCACGGCTCATGCCTCGACGGATCGTTGAGGGCGTTTCGGTTTCCTCGTCGGTTTCGAGGATATATGCAACCAGCGAATTCCCGCTTTCGGTCTGGCCAAATCCCGTTGCAACAACATCGAATCCAAATCGCCGGGCGATTTCATTATGGTTGAGCGGCAGCGGCTGGAGGTTGACCTTGTTCAAGGTATTGTTACGGTCGCGAACACTTGCCGGCGCTTTCATCAGCCGGGGAATCATAACGTCGAGCAAGATCGCACAGCTTGCAGAACTTGTTTCGATCCGGTCCCAAAAATCGCCCACACTGAACCGGTCCCAGCAAGCCACCTCACAGCCGACCCATGCGGCACGCGCAACATTACAGATTGCGCCTCCGATGTGGTAAATGGGCAGGTCGTTATAGATAACGTCATCCGGTGTGAGCAACTTCCGCAGAAAGAACGTCATCTGGTTGATCCAGCGATGAGTCTGAAGCGCCCCCTTTGAAGGCCCGGTTGTGCCCGACGTATAGATGATGTTCGCGATATCATCAAAATTGAGGTCGACCGATGGAGCCTGCGATGGCCCGAGATATTGCGACCAGCTTTCCTGGACCGGCACACGGCCGGGCGCCTGGCTGGCGACCGACCACGAGGGGTCGCTGCCATCGATCACAATTCGCTCAATACCCACGATGCTGCGGCCAAGCCGCGCGGCATCCTCAATCACGGACTTCATTTCGTCGTCCGCAATAAGCAGGGATGGATTGATGTCCTGAATCAGCGAATGAAGGAGCACGCCCGTGTAGTTAAAGTTGATTGGACAAAATACCGCACCGGCCTTCCAGACCGCAAACATCGACAACACCGAAAGCTTTTGATTCCGTGTCAGTATCGCAATGCGATCGCCCTTCTTGATTCCCCGCGCGGCCAAATTTCCCGCAATGCGGTCCGTCATTTCGTTGAATTGCCGAAAGCTCAGACTTGTACCGTCTTCTCCATAGAAGAAGAATCGCCGATCGGGTGTTTCAACGGCCCACTTCCTCAGGCGCGCCACAACGCTCGCGCCTTCTCCCG
>JBDRNF010000318.1:0-85318 GCA_043811435.1 Pseudomonadota bacterium | reverse complement strand
CCTCCCACAGGAACCATGTCCGATAGGTCGATCCCGGGTCCTCTCGCCACCGTTCGATCAAAACTCGCAGCAGATCAGTCAAGGGAGTGCTCCATCGACGCATTGCTTGCCCCGCGTGCCGGAAGACGACATGGGTCCCTTGGTATATTGAATAGAATAGGCCACCGGCAAGTGTCGTCGGATATGATAGCCATCGGACGACTATGAATAGGTTAGCGTCGGCCCGCCCGCCGCACGGAAACCGTGATCGACCATGTGTTCTTTGGCGATTGTTGGCAATCTTGCCTCCCGCTCTCGGGACTCGCATCGAAAGGCACTTCTCGCGAGAACCCCGCTGGTCGGCCTTAATCGTTGCATCGTCGATCCGGCGGAGCAGAACCCGCCGTGTGATTCCGTCGAGCCGGCAGTGGACTAAGTCGGGTAGGAAGGCAATTGGCAGCAGCTGACCGTAATCGTCCCGCCCAATTTGATGCTCTCGTCAAGAAGGCGCTTTT
Organism: Pseudomonadota bacterium; assembly: GCA_043811435.1. Classification (GTDB taxonomy): domain Bacteria; phylum Pseudomonadota; class Alphaproteobacteria; order Rhizobiales; family Xanthobacteraceae; genus Bradyrhizobium. The sequence goes on along the minus strand of JBDRNF010000318.1, from coordinate 84,824 downwards.
TGAGGGCTGGGGGACTCTGAACTACTCCTTGTTCGTCAGACTGTTCGGCGTTTGGGCATTCTCAATACTGGCTTCGCGCGGTCTCCAAATCCCAACGACATCTGTCAGGGCCATTCCAAAGCAATAGCTTGATGTGCATCAAAGAATCCGTTGCTCGTCTGGCGTCTAACGAACGCGAGCACCACATCGCGGTCAATCGGCATGACTTCATCGCGGGCCGTGCTTGAAAGGATTTTGTTGCATGCTCTATATCCCCGCAAATCAATCGAGAGACGAAGTGGCGGTCACTTCCGTGAAGGACGTGTCACCCGTTGCGCTCGCCACCGGGCCGAACACGACATCCACGGCCATTGCTGAGGCAGGTCCGGCGAAGCCGGACACCCCGCCCATCCAGGTCGGTGATTTCTGGAACTACGGACTGGATGCGTGGCAACGATCGGTGCTGTTCTGGGACGTGCTGCGCCAGCGCGCCAATAATATGATGGAACATGAGGAGGCAGGTATGCCGCCCGTGCTTGCATTCCAGTACGAGATGCTGCTCGACGCGCGGCGCTTCGAACGGCCGGCCAACTATGCTCTGCTGCGCATTACGACGGCTGGCGAGGAGCATGCGGACAAGTGCATCGATGATAGCAAGCCGCCGGTCATTGTCATCGACCCGCGTGCCGGTCATGGGCCTGGCATCGGCGGGTTCAAGCGCGAGTCCGAGGTCGGGATCGCCTTGCATGAGGGCCATCCGGTCTATTTTATCACTTTTTTTCCGGCACCGAGTCCCCACCAGAGCATCGTTGATGTGCTGCATGCCCTGCGCCGGTTCGTCGACGAGGTCATGGCCCGGCATCCGGGCAAGATGCCTGTGCTGTATGGCAATTGCCAGGCCGGATGGGAGGCCATGCTGGTTGCAATCCATTGCAGAGGCCCTGTCGGACCTGTTGTGCTTAACGGTTCGCCACTGTCGTACTGGGCAGGCGAATCCGGCGCCAATCCGATGCGGCTTGCAGGCGGCCTGCTCGGCGGCAGCTGGATGACGAATTTCCTGGCCGATCTCGGTGGCGGCCGTTTTGACGGCGCATGGCTGATTCAGAACTTCGAGAATCTGAAGCCCGAATCCGCAGTGTGGGGAAAGTACGCCAACCTGTTCCTCAACGTCGACAAGGAGGAAGAGCGCTTCCTCGAGTTCGAGCGCTGGTGGAACGCCTGGTACAGTTTCAGTCGCGAAGAGATCGTCGAGATCGTCGATCACCTCTTCATCGGCAATGAGCTCGAGCAAGGCACGCTTAATCTCGGCGACGACGTCAAGATCGATCTGCACGAACTGCGCAGCCCGCTGGTGATTTTTGCCTCGTACGGTGACAATATCACGCCGCCCCATCAAGCGCTCGCTTGGCTCAGCGCGGTGTACAAGACCACTGCGGCCCTCAAAGAGGCCGGGCAGCGCATCGTCTACCTGATCAACCCGCATGTCGGGCACCTCGGCATTTTCGTTTCGGCGTCGGTCGCCCGCTTCGAGCACCGTGCCATCCTCGAGAGCCTCGGCGACGTCGAGGCGCTCGCGCCGGGGCTCTACGAGATGAAAATATCGAATCCGACCGGTGATCCGGACTGCCGCAAACCGCAGTATAGTGTCACCTTCGAGGAGCGTCGGGTCGAGGATATTCACTTCGACTACCCACGCAAGGCATTCGAGCGGGTCCGCCAGGTCTCGGACACAAATGAGGCGCTCTACCGAACCTTCGTGAGCCCATGGGTGCAGGCGGCGGTGACACCCTGGTCAGCGGCGATGCTGAAGTGGCTGCATCCGATGCGCACCAGCCGATACCTTTTATCGGAGAAGTTTGCTCCATGGATGCACGGTGTCGCCGCGGTCGCCAAGCAAGTCCGCAACAGCCGGGTGACGGTCCCCGACAGCAATCCATATCGGGAAGCCGAGAAGGCTTTCAGCAGTGACGCGGAGAAGGCGATCGAAACGATACGTCAGGTCCGGGATAGCGTGGAGGAAGCAAGTTTCCGAAGGCTCTACGGTTAAGGGCGCCGTCGAGAGCAAGCAAGGCCAATGCTTGGGTGGTGCGCCGGCCCTGCGGGCATTTCTCGGACGAAAGGAGTGACGTGACGAATTCGATGCCGAACCGACAGCAGATAAGCAGCGCAGTCACGAGTTCTCAATCGTGTGTCTTGGTGCTGAATGCCGGATCGTCCAGCGTCAAGTTCGCGCTGTTTTCCGCCGACCAAAAGCCATTGCGCCATCTCTCCGGCGCGGTCGACGGTGTCGGCCGCGGCCAAGGTCGCTTCCACGCCGCCGACGCCACCGGAAGCAGCCGGGCGGACGAGGTGCGACGCGTCTCCAATCAGGAAGAGGCGATCGAGCTCGTGCTGTCCTCGGTGGCGCGGCTGGCCACTGCTTGGAGGATCACTGCGGTCGGTCACCGCATTGTCCACGGCGGCCCTGATTGCGACTGCCCCGAATTCGTGACGCCTGAGCTTGAGGATCGGCTTAGAAAACTGATTCCGCTTGCGCCATTGCACTTGCCGCACAACCTTGCCGGCATAGCGGCAGTGCGAGCGCATCTGCCGGACCTGCCGCAAGTCGCCTGTTTCGACACTGCGTTTCATGAGACGTTGCCCAAGCTCGCACGCATGACGGGTCTGCCCCGCGACATCGCCGGGAAGGATATCCGTCGTTACGGTTTCCACGGGCTCTCTTATGAGTTCATCGTCGATGATCTGCGACGGACGTATGGAGACGCCGTCGATGACCAGCGTCTAATCGTGGCTCATCTCGGCAACGGGGCCTCGATGGCCGCGATCAAGAGCGGACGCAGCATTGAGACGACCATGGGCTTCAGCACGCTGGCCGGCCTGCCGATGGGCACGCGCAGCGGCGATCTCGATCCAGGCATCGTCCTCTACCTCCTAATGGAGAAAGGCCTCTCGGCCGAGACCGTTCAACACATGCTCTACGAGCGCTCCGGCCTATTGGGAATTTCGGGCGCAAGCTCCGACATGCGGGAGCTCCTTGGGCAGGTGGATCGTCCGGACATTGCCGAAGCCATCGAGTATTTCTGCACACGGGCGCGTGCATACATCGGGTCATTGGCGGCGACGCTCGGCGGTCTCGACCGTCTGGTCTTTACTGGCGGAATCGGCGCCAATGCACCGGAAATCCGCGAGCGTATCTGCGAAGGGCTCGGGTTTCTCGGCATCGGCCTCGATCCGGTACGCAACGAACACGGCGAGCGAGCGATCTCCCGCGACGAAAGCAAAGTTCGGATCGAGGCCTTTCCGACTGACGAGGAAGCAATGATAGCGCGGCACACGGTGTCGCTGATGCGGCAAGCCGTGGCCCAAGAGGCATAAAATCGATGGCGACTGAGTTCACCCGCATGCAGAACCTGATTGACCGGGCCAAGACCTGCGGCCCGATCCGGCTCGCCGTCGTCGGCGCTGGCCAGGGCCTGGTACTCGACGGCTTGCAGCAGGCGAAGTCCCTCGGACTCATCGAACCCTGCCTGATCGGCAATGCGCGCGAGATTTCCGATCTCGCCACAAAGCATGGATGGGATCAAAGCGCGGTGTGTATCGCCGCCGTGGACGGTGACTCCCAGGTGGCAGCGGCAGGCGCCCGGCTCGTCCACGAGGGGCGGGTCGATGCGATCATGAAGGGCCATATTCACACCGATGTACTGATGCGGGCGCTGCTTCATGAGACCAACGGTCTGCGCGTTCCAGGCCGCCGCGCCAGCCATGTGTTCATCGTGGAGGTCCCGTCCTATCCGAAGCTGCTGTGCGTCACAGATGCGGCGGTCAACATCACGCCAGATCTCATTGCCAAGGCACAAATCCTCCAGAATGCGGCAGAGGTTACTCGTACCCTCGGGATAGCGACGGCGAAGGCCGCGATTCTCTCCGCGGTCGAGACCGTGAACCCGGCCATCGCCTCGACCCTTGATGCGGCCGCGCTCACGCTGATGGCCCGGCGCGGTCAAATTTCCGGTGTTCTGGTCGATGGGCCGCTGGCGTTCGATGTCGCGATTTCAGCCGCCGCCGCCAAGGAGAAGGGCATTGCATCGGAGGTGGCTGGCGACGCCGATATCATCCTGGTTCCTGATCTCGTCTCCGGCAACATCCTCGTGAAAAATTTGGAATATCTCGCCGGTGCTACGCTCGCCGGGGCCGTCGTTGGGCTCGCGGCGCCGGTGATCCTGACGTCGCGTGCCGATCCTGTCGCGGCCCGCGTCGCCTCGATCGCATTGGCCGTGTTGCTTCATAAGAGCGAAGTGCTCAAATCCCCCGTGCTCCATGCTGAATCCGAATCTACGGTTTACGTCGCGCCCCAGCCGGAAGTGGCATGCTGTCCTCTGCCGGCATAGACAGGAAAGGCTAGAAACGAAACCAGTCATGGAAGTCATTGATCTCAATGGACGCAAAGGCCTGATCGTCGGCATTGCCAACGAGCACAGCCTTGCCTGGTCGGCGGCGCAACATTTCCGCAGTGCCGGCGCCGAACTCGCCGTCACCTATCTCAACGACAAGGCCAAGCCCTATGTCGAACCGCTTGCGCGCGCGGTGGAGGCAGCGCTGTTCCTCCCCTGCAACGTCATGACAGCCGGTCAGGTTGACGCCGTCTTCGATGCCGTCAAGGCCAAATGGGGTCGGCTGGACTTCTTGTTCCATTCGATCGCCTGGGCACGCAAGGACGACCTAGCCGGGCGGCTGACCGATTGCTCGGCCGAAGGCTTCGTCGAGTCGATGCTTGTTTCCTGCCACTCGTTCATCCGCATGGCCAAGCTCGCCGAGCCGCTGATGGACAAGGGCGGGAGCCTGATGACACTGAGCTTCTACGGCGCCGAGAAGGTGGTCGACCACTACAACGTCATGGGTCCGGTCAAGGCGGCGCTGGAGGCATCGGTGCGCTACCTTGCCCACGAGCTTGGTCCCAAGCGAATCCGCGTCAATGCAATTTCCGCAGGAGCCGTCGCCACACGCGCGGCATCCGGCATCGAGCATTTCGACGAGCTTCTGAACGAGACCGTACGCAAGGCGCCGCTCCGCCGCACGGTGGACTCTTGCGAAGTCGGCCGGGCGGCACTCATGCTCGCCAGCGACTATACGACAGCCATCACGGGAGAGGCGCTGCACGTCGACGGCGGGTTCCATGTCGAGGGTATGGTGTTCCATTGAGGGGAGTGAACGGATATGCAAGTCACCGATCCGGTCTGCAACATGGCGATCGAAAGCGAACAGGCCGCGGCACGCGAGGTCTGGCAAGGGCAGACCTATTATTTCTGCTCCAAATCATGTCTGGAGAGTTTCCGTGCAGTCCCTGACCGCTACGCTAAGAGACCCGATAATGGTACCACTCATGGCTCGCCTGGCCACTGACGCCAGCCGATAACTTAGGCGAAGCACGATTATCACGTCTCGCCCCGAACTGCGCGCAAGCGCTTTGCGGCTTCGGTGAGGGGGGCCAGTTAATGGGCTTTCATGCCGGTCGCCGCACTAGTGAAATAGTATCACATTGGGGCACGGCGGCTTGATGTGGATTAAAGACTCATCCGATCGTCGGACACTAATAACATCATGATCGCGCCTGCAATTGCGCGCGTGCTAATGACGAAGAGGAGTTGAGGGATGACTGACAGAACCACGACTGATTCAAATTGATCCCCAAAGCTGTGCCCGCGGCCGGCCCAAGGTTGCTGCGGGGGGTGACGCGCGCGGATCCCGCGAGCAAGACCGCCAAGCCCGCCGATCCGTACGCTCTCGGGCATGCCAGAGCGGTCGAGACGTGTTTCTGCGACGTTGCGGCAAACAAATAATCGGCCACCTATCCGAAGCGCAGCAAATAGGTCGCGGAGGAGATATGGTTCTGGAAGCGACGCTTCACCGGCTCGGTGGTGGTCGGGGTTGGTCCTGGCCAACCGCCCAGCAATAGAATGAAACGTCAGATGAAGCGCGGTTCACCGGCCGACTTGTTAGTATTTGCCGACAGCTTCAACCGCGCGAACGGTTTTGGCGCGCTCGCTAAATCGGAGCGCGGATACGCAGTGGGGGACGGTGATGAGCCGAGTTCATTCAAGGCCGGGCCAATCGAGCTGAAGCCGGATATGCCGGCTGCTGAAGCTTTCCAGGCCATCGCGCGCGCCTGTATCCGGCATTTCGGCCTCAACGAGCCGCTGCTGATAGCAAGGCGGTCGGCGGAGTCGCTACATCAGTCGCGTGTCGCTATGCGGCGGCTGCGCTCGGCACTGTCGCTGTTCAAGCCGATTGCGACAGACAAAAAATACGAACGATTCAAACGCGGTCTGAGTGATATCTTCCACAAACTCGGAGATGCTCGCGATCTGGACGTCTATTGCGCCCGCATCGCACTTGCGAACGTCGGTGAACACGAGGGCTTGCCTCCATTCACGCTAGATCCCGGAGAGCGGGTCCAAGCTGAACGGGAACGCGCTTATCAGTCTGCGATAAGTGCGCTCCAGTCCAAGCGCCTTCGTCAATTTATACAGAAACTCGTCGCATGGATCGATGCCGGCCCATGGTGCACTAGTAATGAGCCGCAGAGACAGGCCGTGCGTGACCAGGCCATCGAGGATTTCGCAGGCCAAGTCCTCGATCGTCTTTGGCGCAAGCTAAAGCGAGGTGGCCATCATCTCGAGCAGCTTTCACCAGAGGAGGTTCACCGAATTCGGATCGATGCAAAGAAACTGCGGTACGGGTCCGAGTTTTTCTCAAGTCTCGTAACTGATCGAAAGGGCCGTAAGCGACTCAAGTCATTCATCGCAACACTCGAATTCCTGCAAGCGCGTCTCGGCGACCTCAATGACATCCAGACGCAGCACGAGATCGCAGCCAAGCTGGCACGCCCCGAATCTGCGGCAGCCAGGGTATCCGAAGCTGCGGGGGCCGCAGCTCATCGCAATGAAGAGAATAAGCGCACCGCTGCGCTGCTACGATCGGCCTCTAAGGCGTATCGCCATCTTTTGGATGGCGAACCATTTTGGAAGGGCTAACATGATCCAGGAATTGTCGCATCTTGAAAAACAACTGCCATTCTTGCTCGGTGCGCTCCGCACGCATCTCTACCGCCAGATCGTCATCGCAGCCGATCTCAACTTACCTCGAACTCTTGTCGTTTTCACACTGCGCGCAGTGTTTCAACGGAAGACATAGCCTATATGAGACTATGTGAGTCTATCTGCCAAGCGCGCAATAACCGCGCGTCGTGCTCCTTGGGCTGCCGGTGCGTTCTGTTTTGCCGTCCTCTCAGCATCCGGCTCGGAGTCTCAGGAGTATCACGCCGAACGAGTTTCAGTGTTAGAGCGCGGAATCTTTCAAGCCGGCAGCCGCGGCCTGCCGACTGTTCGTAGTAGCTTGGGCCCGGTCACGAGAGTCCGCGATGTCTCTCTTATTCAAAGCACGACTACCATTCCTGCGCGAATATCAATGAGAATCGGATTGCGCTACGTCATCACTGGCACTCCGATCGGAGCCTCGGTGGAGATACGCCCTGTAACCCGCTTTCCGGAAATGGGCTTGCTCGACCCCATCAGTGGCGTTCGACATTACCGGAGTGAATATATTCGGAGCGCCATTGGAGCGCCTGCCTACCGCGAGTTCTTGTTTGACCGATCATGGGAGATCGTACCTGGCGAGTGGGCCTTCGAATTTTGGCAAGGCGGCCGAAACATCGGAATGCAGAAATTTTGCGTGATCGATGCCGAATCCACTTCCCCCCAAGCTAACTGTGATTTCTTGATCGGGCGAGCTTCCTGGGTGCCTTCTGACAAAGTTACTCGCGAGGCTTCCGGAACTTCGCCGCACATCGATTGAGCCAGCATGTGCCCCACGGTCACCGCCAGGTCAATTTCCTAACTAATCACGATGTCCGCAGTTCGGCTGGCAAAGCAGGGGTGCCCTTGAGAACTCTCTGCTCCCACGCCTTCGATCAATAAACAGAGTGTCACCCGATGACCGAACGGAAAATCACTTCATGCAACGTGCTGCGCACGCGCCGACGCATTTAGATCTTTGCGGACGTCACGGATAATTGAGAACGACGACTGCAGGAACAGGCCGGCGATGATCACGGCGACCACAAGATCGGGCCACGGTGTTTGCGTCCAAGCCACGGTCAAAGCGGCGAATACGACGGCGATGTTTCTGATTGCGTCGTTCCGGCTGAATAGCCGGACCGCGCGCGCATTGGCATCGCCGTGTCGGTGGGGAATGAGGACCACGGCCGCCGCGACGTTCACGCCGAGCGCAACGAGACCGAGTATTCCCATGAGCTCAGCCTCCGGCTGTTGCACTACCAGCACGCGGTACGCGGTGACCGTCAGTACACCTAAGCCGAGCAGGCCGAGAAAAATGCCTTGTAAGAGCGCCGCCTTAGCACGCGCGGCGAGGCCCCAGCCGACCGCTATCAAGCCAAGAAACGAAATTAAGCCATCGCCAAGAAAGTCAAGCGCATCGGCTTTCAGTGCCTGCGAGCTTGCGATGAACCCGCCGAAGATCTCGACCGCGCCATATCCGACATTGAGCAGTACCACAATCCATAGTGCGCGCTTGTAGGCGTTGCGACGTGGGAGAGGTCTGGAATCTTGTCGTCGTCATCGTCCGCTTTGAGGCGCGCGAGCTTGTAGCCAAGCCCCGTCACAGCGCGCTCAACTTCCGGCAGCGTCGCCCCCTCCTTATCGACGCGCAGCGTCATCTCCTGGGAGGCAATTGAGACTCAAACGTCCTGTACGCCGGCAACCGTGCGCGCTGCGCCCTCGATTTTCGCGGCGCAGGATGAGCAATCCATGCCGGTCACCCGATAGCGTACCGGGGCGTCCAGGGCGGTTGTGGCCATCTCATTCCGTTCCTTTAGCAAGCAGCGGCAGATCGCCGAGCGGCTACCGCGAAAGTCGTTTTGTTCGGCGGATAATGTGATAGTGTTACCAAGTCATATCTGTTAAACGAGACCTATGGAACTTCGGTTCGCCCAAAGACCAATCAGACTCCGAGCGCCGCGGATCCGCGGGGCGTTCATGATGTTCCTTGCGTTCGCTTATCTATTTGTTGGACTGGTCCATGCAACCGAGCATGCGAGTGAGGGTTTACCGGCGACAATCTCGTCGGGCATAAGCGTGGCAGCCACGAACGGGTCTGACGGCCATGACTCCTCAAGCGAATCGTCAGCTGTCGCTGAGCACTGCCATGTCTATGCCACCGTCCTGATTCCGGTGCCTGCTCCCGTTGCAGCCCGTTGGGTCCAATGGGCCCGATTGCCGTTCGCAACACCGACGCCCATGGACGAAGCCAGCCCGCGGCTCGATACGCCGCCCCCCAAACTTCTGACCTGAAGACCGTAAGCCGCGCGCGGGTAGTCCTGCGCGTCGTCGTTCGCGTTTTAGGTCGGTATCATGCATTGTTTCAAATCGGCTTTGCGCCTGACGTGCGCACTGCTTGTACTTGCTGTTCCAGCTCAGGCTGCCGAGCGGCAGTCGTCCGCGATCTCCTTGCCGCAGGCTTTGCAGCGTGCGTTAGCCGCGAATCCACGGCTAACGGCGGCTGAGCGCGAAATTGGCATTGCCGGTGGGTTGCGTATCCAAGCCGGCGTTCTACCAAATCCGGAGGCCTCGTTCGAGGTCGACAATGCGCTGGGATCCGGTCCCTACAAGGGACTTCGCTCGGCCGAAACCAATCTCCAGCTCAGCCAACTCATCGAACTGGGTGGCAAGCGCGAGGCGCGTATTGCAGCGGGGCAAGCAGGCATAGGTGCAGCCGTCTGGCAGCGGCGGGCAACTCGATTGGAAGTGCTGTCCGAGACGGCGATAGCCTTCATTACCATTGTCAGTCTGCAGCGGCGCATCGAGATCTTCGACCAGCAGATCGCAAGCTTTGATCCCCTCATTCCCTTGCTGCAACGGCGAGTCGAGGAGGGGGCGTCATCGCCGGCCGAGACACTGCGGGCGCAGGTTGCCGCCGATCTGTTCCGAGCCGAGCGCGAACGCGCCAAGACGCAATTGGCTCTTGCCCGCCGTGATCTCGCAATACTCATGGGCCACAGCAGCCCCCGCTTCGGCACCGCAGTGGGCAGGCTCGCCAATATTGGCCGGCCGCCATCCTTCCAGAGCATTGTCAAGGCTATCGAAGCCAATCCGCAGCTGCTGCGCTGGACCGCTGTCACCGCCCAGCGCAATGCCGAGCTCCTCGTTGCTCGCCTGAAGGCGATTCCAGATCCGCGAATTTCTGCCGGCTGGCGCCACTTCCAGGATACCAACGATAACGCCGTCCGCTTCGGCATCTCGATTCCGATCCCGGTCTTCGATCAGAACTCCGGCAACATCATCGCGGCCCAGGAGACACTCGCGAAGACCGCTGCGGAACGGGCAACCAACAAGCTCATCCTCCTCAGCATCGTAGGCCGGGCTTATGACACGCTGACCGGCGCCCTGGCCGAAATCAAGCTGCTCCGATCCTCGGTCATTCCGAACGCGCGCAGCGCGTCCGAAACGATGTTCAGCGGCTATACGCAAGGCCGGTTCAGCCTGCTCGAACTGCTCGATGTCCGCGGATCGATGTTGCAGGCATTGTTGCGCGAACAGGAGGCCCTGCAAAATTTTCATATCGCCATCGCGACCATCGAAGGTCTTGCCGGCAACCCATTTACGCTCGTGCGTGAGAGCAACAAAAGATGATCAAGGCAGTATTCCGCTATTCGATATTCATTTTGGTCGCGACCGGCCTCGTCTATGGCGGGTACCGGGTGATGAACCAGGCGGCGTCGAAAGCACCGACCGAAACATCCGGGAAGGGACATGGGGAACATGAGGAGCACGGAGACGGCGTTGCATTGAGCGACGCCAAGATCGCGGCGGCTGGCATTGAGCTCGCCATGGCCACGTCGGGCGTGCTCCGCGACAGTCTGTTGCTGAACGGCATCGTCCAGCCGAACCAGGAATCACTGGTACAGGTCACGCCGCGCTTCCCTGGAATTGTTCGGGATGTGCGCAAGCGCATTGGCGATGTCGTCCAGAAGGGTGATGTCCTGGCGGTGGTCGAGAGTAACCAGAGCCTGACGCCTTATGAGTTGAAAGCGGCGCTTGCCGGGACCGTTATCGATCGGCAGACCACGCTGGGCGAGTTCGTATCCGAACAAAAATCGGCATTCGTGATCGCAGACCTTTCAACCGTGTGGGTCGACTTCTCGGTCTATCGACGCGACCTGAAGCGAGTCAGCATCGGTGACCAGGTGTTCATCGATCCCGCAGATGGCGGACCGCCCATAGAGGCGAAGGTATCCTATCTGTCGCCGGTCGGCAGCGCCGACACTCAAAGCGCAATTGCCAGAGCCGAGGTGACGAACCCCGCGCAGCGGCTGCGGCCCGGGCTCTTCATCACGGGACGACTGACCCTGACCGAGAAGAAGATCAACGTCGCCGTGAAGTCGTCGGCGCTGCAGACGGTAGACAATCGAACCGTCGTGTTCGTGCGCAACGGCGAAAAGTTCGAGGTGCGCGACGTCGAAATCGGGGATCGCGACAAGGAACTCGTCGAGATCGCGTTCGGTGTCGTGGAGGGGGATATCTACGCCGCTCAAAACAGTTTCATCATCAAGGCGGAGATGGCGAAAGGAACGGCCGAACATGTGCATTGATGGCGAAATGACTCTCATCACCGCTCTCATCCGGCCGCACATGGAAGGCCATGTGGTGCGGGCGCTTCATGATCTACCCGAATTTCCGGGTTTCACGTTCACCCAGGTTCGAGGGCAGGGTCGAGGCCGCGGAGCGGGCGGCCACTACGTCTCCAGCGAGACCGACTTGACGTATCACCAGTTCCTGGAACTGCGGTTGGTGTGCCGGACCGAACTTGCCGACGAGATTCGCGATCGCATCGCGTCGGCTGCATGGACGGGCAGAAAAGGTGACGGTGTCGTGCTTACGACGCCGGTCCATTCCTTCGCTCGCATCCGGGAAATCGGCCAACATCCGGAGCCGCACGATGATTGACGGCATCCTGGCCTTTTCGATCCGCCAGCGCTGGCTGGTGATGATGGCGGTCCTGATCATGGCTGCTTTGGGCGCGTGGAATTTTACGCGGCTTCCGATCGATGCCGTGCCTGATATCACCAATGTGCAGGTCCAGATCAACACAAGCGCTCCTGGCTATTCACCACTCGAGGTCGAGCAGCGGATAACATTCCCGATCGAAACCGGCATGGGCGGCTTGCCCAACCTACAATACACCAGGTCATTGTCGCGTTACGGATTGAGCCAGGTGACAGTGGCTTTTAAGGACGGCACGGACATCTATTTCGCCCGGCAACTGGTCAACGAACGTATTCAACAGGTCAAGGACCAGTTACCTACAGGCGTTGAAACCGCCATGGGGCCCGTATCCACTGGCCTTGGCGAGATCTACCTCTTCACGGTCGAAGCCAAACCGGGGGCACTGAACGCCAGCGGCGAGCCGTATAGTCCGACCGACCTGCGTACCATACAGGACTGGATCATCAAGCCGCAGTTGCGGAATGTGCCCGGCGTCATCGAGGTCAATACCATCGGCGGGTATGAAAAGCAGTTTCATGTGCTGCCCGATCCGACGCAATTGATGGCCTACAAGCTCAGTTTCCGCGATGTCATGACGGCGCTCGCCGCCAACAACGCCAACGTCGGTGCCGGCTACATCGAGCGAAACGGCGAGCAGTATCTTGTTCGTACCCCGGGGCAGGTCGCCAACATCGAAGAAATAAAAGAGGTGGTCATCGGTTCGCGGCACGGCGTGCCAGTTCGCATCTCCGATGTAGCGGCGGTGCGGGAAGGGAAAGATCTGCGAACCGGAGCCGCAACCCTCGACGGCAAGGAAATCGTGCTTGGGACGGCCATGCTGCTGATCGGGGAGAACAGTCGCACGGTTGCTCAGCGGGTCGGCGCGAAGCTCAATGAGATTGGCCGTTCGTTACCGGAGGGCGTAATCGCTCGGGCGATCTACGACCGGACCCACCTCGTCGAAGCGACCATTGCGACGGTCGAGAAGAACCTGCTCGAAGGTGCGCTGCTCGTGATCGTCATCCTGTTCCTGATCCTGGGGAACTTCAAAGCGGCTATCGCCACGGCCTTCGTCATTCCGCTCTCGATGCTTTTCACCATTACCGGGATGTTCGAAACCAAGGTAAGCGCCAACCTGATGAGCCTGGGCGCGATCGATTTCGGCATCATCATCGACGGCGCAGTCATCATTGTCGAGAATTGTCTGCGGTTGCTCGCAGCCGAGCAGCATCGTGTGGGACGTGTTCTCAGCCGCGAGGAACGCTTTGAGACCATCCTGGCTGGCTCCCGGGAAGTCATCCGGCCCAGCCTGTTCGGTACCTTGATCATCGCCGTCGTCTACCTGCCGGTCCTGACGCTTACGGGCGTCGAGGGCAAGATGTTCACGCCGATGGCCTTGACGGTGGTGATGGCGCTTCTTGGCGCCAGCATCCTTTCAATGACGTTCGTGCCAGCCGCGGTGGCGTTACTCGTAACGGGACGCGTTTCGGAGCACGAGAACTGGTTCATGCGCGGCGCCCGGCTCGTGTACGTTCCGCTTCTCTCGATGTCTATTCAAAATCGCGGGCTGGTCGCCTTCATTGCGGTCGCACCGGTAGTCGTGAGCGGGTTCGCTGCAACGCGAATGGGCGGCGAATTCATTCCAAGTCTGGATGAAGGAGATGTCGCGGTGCAGGCGCTCCGCATGCCCGGAACCAGCCTGACTCAATCGGTTGCCATGCAGGAGATGCTTGAGAAGCGCCTGCTCAAGATACCCGAGGTCAAGGAGGTTTTCGCACGCACCGGCACGGCCGAGGTAGCGACCGATCCCATGCCGCCTTCGATCTCGGATGGCTACGTCATGCTGAAGCCGCGCGATCAATGGCCCGATCCAAAGAAACCCAAATCGGCCGTCGTGAAGGATATTGAAGAAGCCTCGCAAGAAATCGCCGGCAGCAACTATGAATTGTCGCAACCGATTCAGTTGCGTTTCAATGAGTTGATTTCCGGGGTGCGCAGTGACGTCGGCGTGAAGATTTTCGGCGACGATCTTGGCGTTCTGGCGCAAGTCGCAGGTCAGGTACAAGCCGTCCTGCAGACGATCGAGGGCGCAGCGGACGTCAAGACGGAGCAGATATCCGGATTGCCGGTGCTGACGGTCAAGCTCAACCGGCAGGCGCTTTCCCGCTACGGAATTAGCGTCGGCGATGTCCAGAACCTCGTAGAGATCGCGGTCGGTGGAAAAAACGCGGGACTTGTGTTCGAAGGCGACCGCCGTTTTGAACTCGTCGTTCGACTTCCCGAGCACCTTCGATCGGATGTCGAGGCCATCAGGTTATTACCGATACCGCTGCCTCCTCAGGAAAGCCAATCGACGCCCGTGCGCGCGTTGTGGGGCAACTCGCCGCTGGCGCAGATCCGATACGCTCCACTGTCAGAACTTGCGCAGATTGATATCGCAGAAGGGCCCAATCAGATCAGCCGGGAAGACGGTAAGCGGCGGATCGTGGTTTCGGCCAACGTGAGAGGGCGGGACCTCGGATCATTTGTCGGGGACGCGCAGAGCCAGATCGGGGAGAAGGTAAAGCTGCCGGCGGGTTACTGGATCGGCTGGGGCGGCCAATTTGAACAGCTTGTTTCCGCCACAAAACGGCTGACCATTGTAGTACCGATCGCGCTGCTGTTGATCTTTCTCCTGCTGTTCATCAGCCTGGGCTCCGCAGCAGACGCGCTTCTGGTCTTCAGTGGTGTTCCGCTTGCGCTGACAGGGGGGATAGCAGCGCTTCTGCTGCGGGACATTCCCCTCTCGATCAGCGCCGGCATCGGGTTTATCGCACTGTCCGGCGTGGCCGTTCTAAACGGTCTCGTAATCATTACCTTCATCGAAAAGCTGCGCAGGGAAGGACATGCGCTTATCGACGCCGTCCGCGAGGGCGCGCTGACCAGGCTGCGGCCGGTGTTGATGACGGCATTGGTCGCATCGCTTGGCTTTGTACCGATGGCGATCGCAACGGGCGCCGGCGCGGAAGTCCAAAGGCCGCTCGCCACCGTCGTGATCGGTGGAATCATTTCATCGACGCTTCTCACGCTTCTTGTCCTGCCGGCGCTCTACGTCCTGTTTCGGCGTGAAAACGGCGAACGAGGAGAAATTTCTAAACCCGCAACCAACGGAGTTTCGACATGAGGTTCGTAACCATCATGCTTTTGTCACTTATCTGGTCCGCGCCTTCTTTCGCGCAGCATTCCCACGGCGCCAAAGGCCCTAACGGCGGTGTGATGGAGGACGTCGCCGGTGTGCACGCCGAACTCATGGCTTCCGGAAATGCCATCACGTTCAATATTCTCGATGAAGACAACAAGCCGGTCGCCGCCAAAGGCTTTACTGGTTCCGTTCTCGTTGTAAGCGGCTCGGAGCGGGAAACCATAAATCTCTCGCCATCGGGAGATAGCGCGATGAAGGGCGAAGCGAAGAAGCCGATTGCCGCCAATGCATCGATTACGCTGATGCTGAAAACCCAGCAGGGCAAGTCCGGCCAGGCCAAGTTCAAGAAATAGAATCCAAATGGCAACACAACCCCATGGATGAGTATCGAAGGACGGTAGCATGAGTGAGCAAGGCAAACCTGCCAATGCCGGATTAGCTACGCGCTACTCCTTTCGAGTCCAGGGATTGGACTGCGCCGAGGAAGTGGCGGTGCTTCGCCGCGAGGTGGGGCCCCTCGTTGGCGGTGAGAGCAACCTTGCTTTCGACGTGCTTAACGGCCGGATGACCATCCTCGACTCCGCTATACCGGTGTCGGCAGACGAAGTACGGGCGGTTGTGGGGCGAACCGGCATGACTGCCGTGGAATGGCAATCAAAGGATACCGAGGCGCACGACGCGGCTGCAGTCCACTACCGCCACCAGGTCTGGTTCACAACGCTCAGCGGGTGCTGCGTTGTCATTGGCCTGATGATTCACGTCTGGTTTGCCGGCGGATTGGCGGAGGCGGTGCGGCTACTTGGAACGCACGCCGGACAGGCCATGCCTTTGCCGGAAATCGCCGCCTATGCGGCTGCGATCGTCTTCGGGGGACGCTTCGTGATCGCCAAGGCGTGGTACTCCGCGAAAGCGCTGCGCCCCGATATGAACCTCCTGATGACGGTGGCCGTAATCGGCGCAATTGCCATCGGTGAATGGTTCGAGGCGGCGACGGTAAGCTTTCTTTTCGCGCTGTCGCTCATGCTGGAAAGCTGGAGCGTGGGGCGAGCCAGGCGCGCTATTGCAGCGTTGCTCGATCTGGCGCCACCCGTCGTGCGGGTTATTCGCGCGGATGGATCGGAAGCAGAGATCGCGGCGGCCGAAGCCAGCGTTGGCGATCACTTCATCGTGCAAGCAGGTCAACGCGTTCCGCTTGATGGACGTGTTGTCGCCGGCACCAGCGCGGTGAACCAGGCGCCGATCACCGGCGAGAGCGTGCCTGTCGAGAAGGGCCCCGACGCGGAGGTCTACGCCGGCATGATCAACGGCGACGGAGTGCTCACGGTCGAAGCTACGAAGACAGTCGCGGATACCACGCTCGCCCGCATCATCCAAATGGTCGAAGAAGCCCATGCGCGGCGTGCTCCCTCCGAGCAGTGGGTGGAACGCTTCGCCCGCGTTTACACCCCCGCCGTCATGATGCTGGCACTCCTCGTCTTCGTCTTGCCGCCGGTCCTGATCGACGGCCAGTGGCATGCCTGGTTCTATCGAGCCCTTGTGTTGCTCGTGATCGCCTGTCCCTGTGCCCTCGTCATCTCGACGCCGGTATCGATTGTCGCCTCGCTTGCAGCATCGGCACGAGCCGGCGTACTCGTCAAGGGCGGCGCCTACATCGAGCTTCCCGCGCGTCTGAAGGCAATCGCCGTGGACAAGACCGGAACCATCACGCGCGGCGAGCCGGAGGTTGTGCGCGTGGTGCCGTTTGGCGACCATACGGAGGCCGAACTGCTCGCCCGCGCCGCCGCGCTTGAGACTCGCTCCACTCATCCCCTTGCGCGCGCCGTGCTCAGGTACGCCGAAACCAAGGGCATCGTCCCCGCTCCAGCACAGGACGTTCAGGTGCTGAAGGGCAAGGGGTTGATCGGCACCTTCGACGGAAAGCCATTCTGGCTCGGCTCGCATCGTTATGTCATCGAAAGGGGCCAGGACACGCCGGAAGTCGCGCGGCAGGCGGAGGCGCTGGAGGCGGATGGCAAGACCGTCCTGGTCGTTGGCAATGCGCGCCACGTCTGTGGCATCATCGCAGTTGCTGATACCATCCGTCCGGAGGCCCGTAACATAATCGAGCAACTGCACGCCGCCGGCATCGCGCACGTGGTGATGCTGACGGGCGACAACCGTGTCACGGCTGAAGCCATCGCCCGCGAGGTCGGTATCGATGAAGTGTTCGCTGAACTCTTGCCGGAGGATAAAGTCAACAAGGTCCACGAGCTCGTCGCGCGCTACGGTACGGTCGCGATGGTTGGCGATGGGGTAAACGATGCGCCAGCGCTGGCGCGGTCGAACCTTGGCATTGCCATGGGCGCAATCGGCTCGGACGCGGCGATCGAGACCGCCGATATCGCACTGATGACCGACGATATCTCGAAGCTACCCTGGCTCGTCCGACATTCCAGGCGGACCCTCCGTATCATCCGCCAAAATATCGCGTTCTCCCTTGGAGTAAAGGCCATATTCGTGGTCTTGACCTTCGCCGGCGTAGCGAGCCTATGGGCGGCGATTGCCGCCGACGTGGGGGCCTCGCTCCTTGTCGTCACGAACGCGCTGCGCCTTCTCAGGATCACTCCATGGACCTTCATGACGCGCGAGCAATTCGACCGGGCCGCGGAGGAACGGGCTGTGGGAATGATAACGCACGGGCATTGAACCCATGACGTCGAGTACCTGATTGTTGGGCGGAGCCGCCAACGCAACTTCCAAAAGGTCGCTTCAGTGAGCGGCCTCTGTGCCTTGGGCAACGTAAGGGATCAGGAACGGGCGAGCCCGGACAGGGACAGGATCGCGATGGATATCTATCTAAAGTCGACGCGGCTCCTGGACTTCGAGAGTCCAGTCCTTCGCAACCTAGTTCAGGCCCAGGCTTGGATGCAGCTTCCAGAGCGGCAACGCATCGGTGTGGTGTATGAGTTCGTCCGCGATCGGATCGCCTTCGGCTACAACGAATCCGACGATTTGCCGGCGTCGCGCGTGCTGAGCGATGGTTACGGTCAGTGCAACACCAAGACCACTCTATTGATGGCGTTGCTGCGCGGCTGCAAGATTCCGTGCCGTTTCCACGGAGCGACGATCCACAAGCGGCTCCAGAAGGGTGTCGTCAGCGGACTTTTTTACTATCTGGCGCCGGCCGACATCATTCACAGTTGGACCGAGGTCTTCTACGAGGGCCGCTGGATCGCCTTGGAAGGCGTGATCCTCGATCTCGCTTATTTGTCGGGACTGCGCGCCGCGCTACCTCCGGATACCCGCGAGTTCGTCGGATTCGGCGTTGGAATCGACGACCTCGGAAATCCGCCTGTTGCGTGGAACGGCAGCGACACCTTCATCCAGATCAAAGGTGTGAATAACGACTTCGGCGTCTACGACGACCCGGACAGTTTCTACGCCGCGCAGGGGTCCAACTTTCGCGGAGTCCGGCGTCTGCTCTTCAAATACGTCGTGAGGCATGTGATGAATGCCAAGGTTCGCTCGATCCGGACGTCTCGAGGCTTGTGCATTGCCGCAGCATCGACCAATGACATGGCGACAAGGTCTCGGTAGGCCATGGGTGGGCCAAGCTTGGTCGAGGCTCTTCAGATTAATCTTCTACAATCTTCTTACAATGCTCGAGCAATATCTTCCCGGGAGACGCTTACAGTGCGCGCGCATCAAATCATGACACGGAAGGTCATCACCGTCAGGGCCGAGACGTCAATTCTCGAGGCTGCAAACACTATGTTGCGTGAACACATCAGCGGGCTTCCAGTAGTGGACGAAGCGGGCAAGCTGATCGGTATCGTCTCGGAAGGCGATTTTGTTCACCGCCGGGAGATCGGGACGCAGGGAAAGCGAGGCCGATGGCTTGGGATACTATTGGGTCCGGGAGGGGCTGCATCCGACTTCGTGCATGAACAGGGGCGAAAGGTTGGGGAGATCATGACCCACGATCTGCATACCGCGACAGAGGACATGCCCCTTGATGATGTCGTGCAACTGATGGAGCGCCGAAATGTCAAGCGTTTGCCCGTTGTGCGCGGTGACGCGCTCGTTGGGATTGTGACGCGCTCAGACCTGCTTCGCTCTATCGCAAGTTTAGCTCGAGACGTTCCCGATCCGACAGCGGACGACGATCACATACGCGAACGCGTGATCGGAACCCTTGAGGCGAAAGAATGGCGGCCGCAGCATCTCGGCGTCGCGGTGCGCGATGGGATCGTGCACCTCAATGGCTTCATCACGGACGAGCGTTTCCGGAAGGCGGCGATCGTGGCTACGGAGAATGTTTCGGGCGTGAGACTGGTTCACGACCATATCTATCTATTTGACGCAGCGTCCGGACTGTCGTTCAAATCACCCGAAGATGAGGGTGCAACAAAGGCCAGCTAGTGCCGCGGGAGAGGGATAAGGGACATCTTTATCCTGATGTCGGCTTGAAGCCAGAATCTCGGGCATGCGTCCCGGTCCTTCCCGAGTTGAGCTTCGCTCCATCCGGGTTGTCACTCGGGAAGTCGACGATGATGTCGCGTGGATGCGAGGCCGAGGCGCGTCTCTGAAAAAATAGCTGCTGCACGCTCGCTGGGCGCACGCGTTGGCTTCGATCTGAAGAGTCCGCCCGCGGCGCATCGTGTACGCCTGCTCGCGACGCTGGGCGCGCAATACCTGCGCGTCGGTTACCGGCTCATCCGTATCTTCCTGTACCGCGAAGGCAAGTCCCGCCGAGCGTCGCGAATGATCGCCCAGGAG
Source organism: Pseudomonadota bacterium (assembly GCA_043811435.1). Lineage (GTDB taxonomy): Bacteria > Pseudomonadota > Alphaproteobacteria > Rhizobiales > Xanthobacteraceae > Bradyrhizobium. The sequence goes on along the minus strand of JBDRNF010000318.1, from coordinate 64,850 downwards.
GATTGTAGAAACAGAGCCGCTATTGCAGCGGCCACGACAAGATCGGGCCAAGGTTTCCCGGTCCACCAGACCAGGCTTGCGGCAACCACCACGGCGAGGTTGCCGATCGCGTCGTTGCGCGAGAAGAGCCAGACTGCGCGCACATTGGCGTCGCCCGTACGGTGCGGGATGAGCACGAATGCCGACACAACGTTCACGACGAGTGCCATCATACCGAATGCACCCATCAGCCCAGCCTCGGGCTGCTGCAGAACGAACACGCGATGGGCCGTGTTCGCGAGCACTGCCAGACCCAGCGCGCCCAGAAAGAGCCCTTGAAGGAGTGCCGAACGTGCGCGCCAAGCCAGGCTCCAGCCGATGGCGAGCAGACCCAGGAAGGTGATCGAGCCGTCGCCGAGAAAGTCGAGCGCGTCGGCCTTGACCGCCTGCGAACCGGACAAGAAGCCGCCGACGAGCTCCACCACGCCGTACCCGACGTTGAGCAGCACGACGATCCACAGCGCCCGTCTGTACGCGGGTGCGAAATGGCTGAGGTCTCTCTGGAGTTCGTCGCCGTCGCCGCCTGTCCGCACCTCGCTGTCAACACGGTCAAGCCGATAGCCGAGCGCCGTCACCGCACCCACGACGTCGTCGAGACGAGTAGGGTCATCGACGCTCAGCGACAGAGCCTGGGAGGCCATGGAGACTTTCGCCGCGGCAACACCGGGGACGTGCCGTGCCGCCTTCTCGATCTTCGCAGCGCACGAGGGGCAATCCATGCCGGTGACCCGGTATCGCGCCATGGACGCGCCGTTGGGAAGGGTCTGATCGACGTTCGCCAGCATCATTCCGGCATCTCCATGGTTTCGGCCGGCTCGCCGACGTGCTCGACCATGTCGATCAGGACGCAGCGCACGCGCTCGTCAGCGGTCAGGTACATGACTTGACGCCCGCGCCGTTCCGCCCGCAGCAGCCTGGCGGCGCGCAAGAGCCGCAGATGATGACTGACCAGGCTGATTCCAAGACCAAGACCTTCGCTGATCTCGGTCACCGCTCGCGGCCGATCGAGGCAGAATAGGGCGATGCGCAGACGCGAGTTCTCGCCGAGCAGGCGAAAGACATCGGCGAGTACCTGCATCCGTTCGACATCCGCTGCGGCGCGGGGGCCGGCGGCAAGGGAAACGGGATCGATCAGCTTCATGGCTTGACTCAATTCAACAGTTATTCAAATATCATAGATATAAGAATATTGGCAACACGACCGCGGGCAATGCTGTCGGCGTCGGGGGCGCTCATGTCAGTAGTTCGGGTTTGCCGTGCGTTGGAGCGCGGCATCCAATGGCTTGGCGCGTTCGTGGCATGGATCACATTGATCCCCCTGATCATCGTGTCCGTCTACGACATCGTCGGGCGACAGTTCTTCAACACCGGCTCGACGCGCCTGCAGGAGCTCGAGTGGCACTTCTTCATGGCGTTCGTAATGCTGAGCCTTGGTTCCGCCTACGTCGCCGATGCGCATGTCCGGATCGACTTGGTCCGCGATCGTCTCACGCCGCGCACCCGCGCCTGGATCGAAGTCCTGGGCTGCGTCTTGATCATTGTCCCCTTCTGCCTCCTGCTCATCATCTACGGTGGCGAATTTGCGCTCGGCGCTTTCGCGACAGGGGAACGTTCGCGGGCCGCGCTCGGCCTGCCGATGCGCTGGATCATCATGTCCACCTTGCCGCTCGGCGGCCTGCTGCTCCTGCTCGCCGGCTTATCGATCGCCGCGCGCAATGGCGCATTCCTCCTCGGATGGGCACCAGACGTCGTCCATGGTTCACGAACGAAGGCCGGCTGAGCGGGACATGACATGGGCTTTCTGGTCGACAATCTCGCGCTGTTCATGGTCGTGGCGCTTGCCTTGCTGCTGTTCACCGGATTTCCCGTGGCCTTCGTGCTGGCCGGCGTCGGCCTCGGCTTCGGCTTGATCGGATACGCCCTCGGCGAGTTCCCGTTCATCGCCTATTTCACCGTGCCGCTCAGGGTCTACTCGACGCTGGCCGACAACCTGATCTACCCGGCGGTGCCGATGCTTCTCTTCATGGGCATCGCCTTGGAGAAAAGCGGGATCGGCCGCGAGTTGTTGGTCTGCCTCCAGGTTCTGTTACGAAGGGTGCCGGCGAACCAGGCCGTCGCGGTGACACTGATCGGGATCGTCCTGGCGCCGTCTGCGGGCCTTGTCGGCGCTTCGGTGGCGACGCTCACATTCCTCGCCATGCCGACGATGCTGGCGCGCGGCTACAGCCCGTCCTTCGCCAGCGGGTCGATCGCCGCAGCAGGCACGCTCGGAATCATCCTGCCACCCGCCATCATGCTGTTCTTCCTCGCCGATCTCCTGGGCGTGATGATCGCGCACGTGTTTCTCTCGACGGTGGTGCCGGGCTTTCTGCTCGCGGCATCGTACCTCACCTACTACGTGGCAGCCGCAACCCTCGCTCCGCACATCGCACCGGCGCCCAAGGATCTGCCAAAGCGCAGCGCCGTCGAGCTTGCGTTCTATGTCGCGCGCAGCCTAGCGCTACCTCTCTTGCTCATCGCGCTCGTGCTCGGCTCGATCGTCGCGGGGCTGGCGACGCCGACGCAGTCGGCATCGGTCGGTGCGGCCGGCGCCATCCTGCTCATGCTGATCAACCGCAGCTTTTCGCTCGAGCTCCTGCACGAGATCGTCGTGTCGACAGCCCGGCTCACCGCGATGGTGTTCTTCGTCGTGATCGCGGCGACTGTGTTCTCCTACACCTTCCGGTATTTCAGCGGCGACACGCTGATCATGAACCTGCTGCGCGGACTGGGCTTCGGCGATTGGGGGACGCTGCTCACCGTGCTGACGATCATCTTCGTGCTAGGCTTCTTCATCGACTGGATCGAGATCGCCCTCATCACGCTGCCGATCTTCCATCCCGTGCTCGCGGCGCTCGATTTCGTAGGCTACGTGGGCTCGGCACAGGCCGCGGCGATCTGGATGACCACGCTGGTCGCGCTCGTCCTCCAGACATCCTTCCTGACGCCGCCGTTCGGCTTCGCACTGTTCTTCCTCAAGGGATCGGCGCCGGCCGGCGTCTCGCTGGCCGACATATACCGCGGGGTCGTCCCTATCGTGGCGATCCAGCTGTTGGTCGTGGGGCTCATCCTCGCGATGCCATCCATCGCGACGTGGTTGCCCATCCATGCCGTCGGGCAGTAGAACGGTCGCAACGGCCATCGCGCCGGCGGACACGTGCCGCGGCAGCGACGGTAACACGATCGGGCAGGGGCTGCACGACTGCGACGATCCTGAACCCGCTGTGCGCCCTCGCCACCGCCGGTCGGTACGTGGTGGTCGTGGTGCGCGCCTATGGCCATGAGGCCAATCGCCAGAACCATGAACAGGGAGGGCAAGCAAAAGCGAGACGCCGCGCCTTGGAGAAAATTGAGAAGGAGTATCAAAGAGACCATCGACGCCACTTCGCTGCCGGGCCGATCGGCGAGCATGCCAGGTTCGCCGACGCTTTCGAGCGCGCTGACCAAGCCCATCGCGAGGCCGACGTTTACGGTCATGGATCAAGCCCTGGAAAGGAGAAGCACCATGTTCACTGAGACGCTGCAGCAGGATGACGCCGTGGTCGGGCTGGTCTGCGCGGGCAAACTCTGGCGCTGCTGGCAGATGTCGCGCACATGATGACCGACGTCGGCGGTCTGGCGCTGGCACTGCTCGCTATTCGTTTCGCGGAGCGAAGCGACCTCGCAGCGGACCTACGGCTACCTACGCTGGAGGTCTTGTCGGCGCTCACCAACGCGGTCGTACTGCTGCTGCTGAGAGTCTACATCCTGTACGAAGCGTACCAGCGGTTCCAGGCACCACCCGAGATCCGGAGCGGGCTGATGCTGATCGTTGGCGCGATAGGGCTCGTCGTCAACCTCATCAAGTATGCGGCTGCTTGCGGGAGGATCGTCGGAAAGCCTCAACGTCAAGGGCGCCTATTTCGAGGTCCTGAGCGACATGCTGGGCTCCCTCGGCGTCATCGTCGCGTCCTTGTTGATCATGGGGAAGGGCTGGGTGCTTGCCGATCCGATCATCGGCGCCGGCCTCGAGCTGTCCATCGTCCCGAGGACATGGACGCTGCTCGAGGCGGTCAACCAAGACATCGAAGTTTGCATCATGATCGCTGAGAGGTTGCGGGGAATCCGGTGGAAGGAGGACGCCCTCATCTAAGTCTTCCGCCAAGAACAATCGATACTTTTCAACGTAGACAAGAAGGTCAATTGCAGTGTCCAGCATCGTTTCTCCGCTCATTTTTGCGCCAGTCGTCACGACCGTCTCCAGTCGGTCAGACTTTCGAGCAATGTTCGGAAGGATACTGACCAGCTCGCCGCGGCGTTTCCACGCGCCGCCGTAAGCCCGATCTTTCATTGCATGGAGGCGTTTGACAGCGGTCTTGAACGCGCTTGCAAGGTTCGACGTGCGATTGCGACAGGCCTCGACGAAGTGAGCAATAGGGGTCTGTGCAATGTTCTCTAATAGAGCTGGATATTTCCGACCAAGTTGCTCATACATGGCGGCGACGTAGTCGTGCGAGGGGAGGGCGGAAAGCTCCTTCGCGAGACGATCGACACCCCACTGCTTGTGTGCCCAATACACCTGAACAAGCGCGAGGCCGCTATCGAGCAACGGATCCTCCGTCCGACCGTGAACGAAGAGTGGTCCATCAGGTTTAGAGCGGATTAGCTCTTCGAGTGCGAACCATTGATCAAGCTTCCCCGAAAAACCCTTCCAAGGGGTTTGAAGTTCGGCTCGGCCGATTCCGCAATCGTAAGGCGTTAGGCCATGAAATCCTTCACCTATCTGCCTGGCCCTGCTAAAGACGATAACCAACATCCGTCAGAACATCGCCGTCGCGCTTGGACTGAAGGCGGTGTTTCTCGTCACCACCGTGATCGGGCTGACCGGGTTGTGGCCCGCCATTCTCGCCGATACCGGCGCGACGGTGCTGGTGACATTGAATGCATTGCGCCTGCTTGCCCCGTCTAAAATCCGACGCTCCATCCGCCATCCATACCATCTTCGTTTCAACAGCAGGAAAAGGTAACGTCGGGTTCGTTCAGCATTAAGAACCGGAACCTTTCTCAGGAAACCGTACGTTTGGTCGGATGGTCACGTCGCTCGTGGAAACTCCCGGGCGCGTCGTGGCTGCGTCGAGCCATAGCAAGCCCGGACCCAGCAGCAGCCCTCTCATCATTCCGAGTTATGAACTGCAACCTTGTCTATCGCACCGCAATCTCGGCAGAAAAGTTCTTACCCGTTTCAAAAAGGGAGAGTGTTATCCTGCAACGTATATGATATCCTTTTGCCCCGTGCGTCGCATGCTCAAGGAATGGTCCGATGCATCGTTTATTGAAATCCGCTAAAAGGACCGCCTTTGGCCTAGCAACGGCGGTGGCCGTGGCGATAAGCGTGATCTCGCCGGGCTTAGCCCAACGTGATCCTCTCGAACTTGCCAACGCCGGCTTCCTCGCGAAAGACCGGCGCGAGTTCACGTTGGCCGTACGCTTATTTGACGAAGCCCTTCGGAGTGGACTGTTTGCGGACAAACAGCGAGGCATTCTGCTGTACAGCCGAGGCGCGTCATATGAAGCGCTCGGAAATCGAGACCGGGCACTATCAGACTTCGACGCTGCAGTCGTGCTACTTCCAGACTTTGCCAACGTCTATCTCTATCGGGGCATTATCTGGGGCGACAAGGGCGAAAACGGGCGTGCCTTGCAGGACCTCCTCACCGCACGAAAATTGAACCCGGTCGATCCGCTAGTTTTCAACAACCTCGGAAACGCTTACGAAAGATTGGGAGAGTTGGATCAAGCCGTTGAGAATTACGGCCGGGCGATCCACTTACGGTCCGACTACGCCGAAGCTTATTACAATCGCGCGCACGCGTTTGTCTTGAAGCAGGACGACAAGCGCGCTACCGCAGACTATGACAAGGCGATCTCTTTGCAGCCGACCTTTGTCGACGCGTACGTTAACAGAGCCGTTCTGCATCTGCGGCGGCGAGATCTGAAAGGCGCATTCGCCGACCTCGACACTGCGATCGGGCTGAACCCGCAAAATGTTGCGGCCCTGTCAAATAGGGCGAACGTCCACATGGCGGTGGAAGAATACGCGGCAGCGTTGAGCGATTTAGACCTGGCGCTGACCGTGGATCCAGGCAACGCAGCGATGTACCTGGCTAGAGGGCGAGCGTACCTGTTCTCAGGGAGACTTGACGAGAGCATCGAGGATTTCAAAACGGCGGTGCGGCTGCAGCCTTCGAATCCGTACCCCGTCATTTGGCTGCATATTGCCCGCGTTCATAAGGGAGAATCGGACCAACAAGAACTCGAGGCAAACGCGAAGAACGTCACACGCGATGTTTGGCCGGGAACCGTGCTGAACATGTATTTGGGGCTTCTCGATGCGGACGCGATCAAGGCCCTGGCTCTATCCTGGGATGATCCCGAGAAGATCAAGCGACATTGCGAGGCGACATTTTTTCTGGGTGAATGGGCCGTGCATTCGGGCCAGACAGGGAAGGCGCGCGATGCTTTGCGCGAGGTGACCGCTGACTGCGGACCGCAAGAGGTCGTATACAGTGCGGCCGTTGCCGAAATGAAGCTGCTTGGGCAGTAACAATCACTTAGCCCTGAACATGGCGAAAAGAACTGCTCCACCCGCCGTCGAAGAAGCTTCAGCAACCTACATACCGATCGCTTGCCGGGCGTACCGCTCGCGCTTACCTTTGCCGCGTGATTCGATTATCGGCCCCGGTCTCAAGACTGCCGCTCGGAACTGTGGCGCCGCAGCTTTGGCGGGCTTGTTGTTCCAATTATGCGCTGGATCACGTGGGGGCGACAGTGCCCGACGGGTCTGCTGGCGTTCCGGCCGCCCGCCTTGTCACCCGCAATCTCGAAGGCCAGCAGACCGAGCGCAACGTCATCATCCCCGTTCCCACCAGCGCGATAATCTGCGCCGCGAACAGATGGCGATAGGTCCGATCGGCTAGGACCGACAGCATGGAAACTCTCGCGGTCGACCGCGTAGGTCAGTGGCCGACACAACGACCCGTGATGCCATCGGGCCTCTATTCCGTCGTGTATCTGGCGGTCAGGGAGTGGCCGTGCAGGCTGGCTGAAAACACCACCCGCGCTTGCGGAGTAAGCTCCGTCTGGAGCTTGCCGACCATCATGTTCGGGCTATTCGGCGTGAGCGGCACCCTGACAGTCTTGCCGCCGTCCCGAATGGTCGCGCGGCCCCGCATCTCCATCGTCGAAAGCGGAGATCCGTCGTCGTCGCTGACGTAGAACACGATCTCCATGCCCTTGCGGACGAACTCGATAGGATGCCCTTGCGAGGTGACAATGGGACCGCCGTTCCTGCCTTTCTTGGCTTGTGCGGCGGCAAAGTCGGGCATTGCGGTGATTGCGGCGATCAACGCTAGGAATGCATACTTGATCATCTCTTTCTCCATTGGGTTGAGTGTCGATTAGAACGCTTCGGCCGGTTCGAGTCTTGCGGTGCGTTCGGTCAGAAGGCGCTCCAGTGGTGTTCTGCCGAACAAGAGAAAGAGGACGGGCGTCACCACGATATCGAGCATCGTGGCGCTGAGGAGGCCGCCGAAGATCGTCACCGCGACCGGATGCAGGATCTCTCGTCCCGGTTCATCCGCGCCGAACAGCAACGGGGTCAGTGCAAGCCCGGCGCAAAGTGCCGTCATCAGAACGGGGCTAAGTCGCTGCAAGCTGCCGCGAACGATCAAGCCGATTCCGAAACGCTCGCCTTCGTAGAGCGCGAGATTGATGTAATGGGAAATCTTGAGAATCCCGTTCCGGGCCGAGATGCCCGCCAGTGTGATGAAGCCCACCATCGATGCGACCGACAGCGGCTGCCCGGCGATCTTCAAGGCGAGGACACTGCCGATCAGGGCCAGCGGAATGCCGCCCATGACGATGAGTGCCAGGGCGGGGGACCGATAGCGGCTGTAGAGAACGATGAATATCATCGCCAGCGAGGCGAGCGACAGGATGCCGATGTGCAATGCAGCTTCCTCCTGTGCCTGGAACGTCCCCTCCAGGTTCGTCGTGTAGCCCTGCGGGAAGTTTAGCTCCGAAAGGGCGTGCCGCATGTCCGCGGCAATTTCGGCCATGTCCCGGCGGCCGTCTCCATTGCCGTAGACCACGATCCTGCGTTGGGTTCCCTCCCTCTGGATCTGGTTGGGCCCGTCCGTCTCGATGATTTCCGCCAGCGCACTCAGCGGCAGGAATCCGGACGAGGTCGGAATCAGGAGGTTGTGGAGGCCCGTGGTCGAGCGATCCTGGTCCGAGAGCCGCAGCACGACGTCGAACCGGCGATTGCCGTCCACGATCTGCGACACCTTGCGTCCGTTCGACAGCGTATCGAGCGCCTGCGTCACGGCAGCGGGGGTCACGCCGTACAGGGCCGCGCGTGCATGATCGATCTGCACCCGCACCTGGGGAATGAGTACCTGCTTCTCCACCTGGAGATCGACCAGGCCCGGGATCGTCGAAAGGCGTTGACGTGACGTTTCCGCAAGCCGGCGCAGTACCTCGATGTCCTGCCCGTAGATCTTCAGAACAACTTGCGCGCGGATGCCCGACTGCAGGTGATCGAGCCGATGGCTGATGGGCTGCCCGATGGCGACCGAAGCCGGCAGTCCGGAAAGAGCGTCGCGGACATCGGCATAGATGTCTGTCTTCTGGCGTTTCGACGGGACGAGATCGACGTCGATCTCGCTGAAATGAACCCCCTCGGCATGCTCATCAAGTTCTGCGCGACCGGTGCGGCGTCCCACCGATTTCACTTCCGGGACTTTTGCCAGCAATCGTTCGGCCAGCAGTCCAAGCCGATGCGATTCGGCAAGCGATATGCCTGGATTGTATTGCAGGGAAAGAACAAGCGTTCCCTCGTTGAAGGGGGGCAGAAAACTGCGCGGCATCAGCGTCGCTGCATAGGCGGCGAATATCACGGCGACGGCCGCCGTGCCAAGCACAAGCCAACGCCGTTCGAATGCCCAGCCCAGCAGCCGGCGGTTACCCTCCTTCAGAATCCGAACGAGGGCGCTATCGCGGTCGCGCGATTGAGCCCTGCCGGAAAGCAGGTAGTAGGCCAGGACCGGCGTTACCGTTATCGCTGTCAGCAGCGAAGCGAGTATCGAGACGATGTAGGCGATGCCGAGCGGCGTGAACAACCGCCCCTCGATGCCGGGAAGAGCGAACAGCGGCACGAAAACGAGAACAATGATCGCAGTCGCATAGACGATGCTGGAACGGACTTCCTGACTCGCTTGAACGATCACTTCGAGTACAGCCCGCGGCTCCGGCAGCGCGAAGTTTTCCCTCAGGCGCCGCAGAATGTTCTCGACGTCCACCACGGCATCATCAACCAGTTCGCCGATCGCGATGGCCAGGCCGCCGAGTGTCATCGTGTTGATGGTCAGTCCAAAGGCGTGGAAGACCAGGATGGTGATCACGATCGATATCGGGATTGCGGTCAAGGAAATGACCGTCGCGCGTGCATTCATCAGAAAGACAAAGAGAATGAGGGCTACGACGACGGCGGCCTCTATCAAGACCTGCTTGACGTTGCCGATCGATGTCTCGATGAATGTAGCCTGACGGAATTGGACGTTGGTGACGGTGACCCCGGCCCGCATCGTGCGCTGCAGGTCGCGCAAGGAAGCTTCGATGCTGCGGGTCAGTGCCACGGTGTCCGCGGCGGGCTGTTTCTGCACGCTGACGATGACGGCGGACTTCCCGTTGTAGCCGGCGTCTCCGCGTTTGGCACGCGCGGCGAATTCGACGACGGCGACCTGCTTCAGCAGTATGGGCTGGTCTTCGCGCTCCACAACCACGGTGTTGCCGAGGTCGTCGATCTGCTTGGACAGTCCGACATTGCGGATCAGGTATTCGCGGCCGTGCTGGTCGACGAAGCCGCCGCCGCTGTTGGTTCCGAACCCGGCGATCGCCTTTTCGATCTGGTCGTGACTGATGCCAAGGGCCTGCATGGTCGCTACGTTCGGCGTCACCCGGTATTGGCGGACCTCGCCGCCGATGGGTATCACTTGGGCCACGCCGGGGATGGCCAGCAGCTGCGGCCTGACGACGAAATCCGCGATCTCACGGACTTCCATCGGCGATGCCTTGCCGTCGCTGGTGAGCGCGATCAGCATGATCTCGCCCATGATGGAGGTCACCGGGCCCATCTGTGGATTGACCGACGACGGCAGTTGCTCGCGGATCAGCGCGAGGCGCTCCGAGACGAACTGGCGGGCGCGATAGACGTCCACGCCCCAGTCGAACTCGACGTACACGACGGAAAGCCCGACGCCGGAGACCGAACGCACGCGGATGACGCCCGGCATGCCGTTCATGGACGTCTCGATCGGGAACGTGACGAGCTGCTCGACCTCCTGAGGGGCCAGGCCCTCCGCCTCGGTCAGGATGTTGACGGTCGGCCGGTTGATATCGGGAAGAACGTCGACGGAAATGCGCGGCAGGATATACAGACCATAGGCCACGAGTGCCGCCGCGACGGCCAATACGAACAGGCGATTGCGCAGACTGGTCCGGACGATGAGCTGAAACATCTTGGCTCCTACCGGATCTGGTTGATGAGGTCGGTGCCGCGCACGACGACGCGCTCACCGCCACCGAGACCGGCGGCAACGACCACGCGGGTGGCGTCGACCGGCAGAACCCGCACAGGCCGTGGCTCGAAGCGTTCCGGCGCCACGTGTACCCAGACGATGCTCTCTCCGTTGCTGCTTCGAACCACGGAGTCGCGCGGAAAGATCAGCCCTTGGGTGGGGGCGCCATTTTGAACCATCACGGTAAGCGGCTGGCCGATGTTGAGCCCTGCCGGCGCCTCCGGAATCCCAAAATGAACGACGGAAGCATGTTGCCTCAGTGCCCGGCTGGTTCCGAGATGTGACAGCGGAATCGATTGCCCGTTCGAAGCGACGGCCGTTGCCCCGATCGGGCTGCTCAGATCGATATCGCCGTAGGCGAGTGCCTCGACCCACAGTCCATTGGGATCGGCGATCTGGAACAGAACATCCTGCGGCTGGATGACCTGGCCCGGTACGACCTTGGCTGCGGTGACAATGCCGTCAGTCGATGCGCGCAGCACTTCATGGTCGCTGCGGGAGTTTCGAACGGTTTCGCGTCTGGCACGCAGGCCTTCCAACTCGCTTTCCAGATCGTTGACCTGACCTTGCGGGACGGCTCCTCGTTCCGCCAGCGGGCGCAACCGGCGTATCTTATTTTCTGCGACCGCAATCAGTTGCTCGATCTCACCTACCTTCTCCAGGATCGTCGTCCGGTCCGCCACGGGCATATGGGGTTCGATCCGGATCAGCACGTCGCCCTTGCGGACCTGCTGCCCGATGCGGGGTATCGGGTTTTCGCTGGGAACGACGCGACCGCCGTAGACGCTTTGCACGATGCTGCTGCGGTCGGGATTCGCAATGACGCGTCCAATCAGAGTGAGGGCGGGCCGCACGCTCTGCGGCTCGGCGGAGGCTGTGCGAATGTCCAGCAGGCGCTGGGTCGGCTTTGCAACGAATGCCGAGCCGTCCTGAAGCCGCCGCGGGGCATCGCTCAGGGCAGCCGGTAGCGTCGGCTTGACCACATAGGCTGCCGTGCTGCGCCATTCGCCGAACGAGATCGAGGCAAGGACGACGCAGGCGCTCGCCGCCACGGCCGCCCATGTAGCCGCTACCGTGCGGCGCCGGCGTTTCAGAAAGCGGTATGCCAAGCCTAGGCTCAAAGCAGCAAGGACGAGCGCAGTCCCCATCGGGCCGGCCGAGAACCAATGGTGTTCGTGTTGTGCGGGCGCAACAATGGGTTGAGACAAGGCGAGGGAGTCCACCAACAGGTCGTCGCCCCTCTGGGCGGCTACCGCGAAGATGACCTCGACCGAACCTGTTGGCCGCGGGTCCGGCAGCATGGCGGTATAGGAACCATCGGGTTCTTTCGTCGCTTCGATCGCCGCAGCTTCCCCGATGGTCACCTGCAGCGCTGCATCAGGAATGGGTTCGTTCGTGACGGCGTCGTCCAGGAAGATCGAAAGCCGGTTGTCCTTCAGGATGCCGACGATCTCGTACAGCTCCGATCGTGCAGCGACCCTGGGAAATACCGAGGACGCCACCGCAGAAATCTTCTCGTCGCCGTGATCATGCCCCTCGTGGGCCACGGAAACGGCAACGCTGAGAATAAGGCCGGCCAGGCAACCGAGACCGGCTGCGCCAAGCCTCGCGATCCGCCTCTTCAGGCGGCATTGTATCGGGAACATTGAAACCTCTTCAGTCACGCGAAATGGCGGCGACCGGAAAGGTCGCCCGAGCTACGCGAGGCTGAAGGTACTTGGTGGTCGGGTAAGAGCGGCAGGTTCGACGCCGTCCGCACTCACCCCGGCTGGCAGTCCGACACGGCCGACCAAATCGAATGACGGAATCGTCGCTACGACGGTCGGAATCGTGATCGAGGAGCTAAAAATGCTCCAGGATGAGCTCGAACCGGCGCCCGGGTCTTCATGGTCGGACCCAAGTCCATCATGAACGTGACCTTCAGCACCCTCGCCGCCGTGATCGTGCACATGTCCGGCGAGCTGATCGTGGTAGTGCAGCGAACCGCTCAAGGGGACGGCAGGTTCCAGCATCGTCCCCGAGGCGGCCGCCGCTTGGGAGATCGAAATCAGAACTCCCTGCAGCATGAACGCCGAAATCGCCACGAACATGACTGTTCTGGCGAACCGGCGGAGACGATGAAGCGGCCGATGCTGCATATCGCATAACTTATCGGAGTTGGCCATGCTTACAAGGGCACCCCGGGCGCATAATGGCGTCTTCACGCACAATTGGGTATTAACTGTATCAGCCGCGCGGAGAAATTGATAGACGACCCGATCTAACGTCACTCAACCTCAGGCGAGTTGCGCGGGGTGCGCGGCGGATATTCGAGGCCGCACGGTTGATATCAAACTACCGGTCCCTAATTTATCAAATTGGCGATTGGTCGAAAGCATGCGCCATATACAGCCGACAGGTTTCAGAACGCGTAGTTGAAGTTCTTCGGGTGGATGGCCGAGGAAGAAATTATTATCGCTGAGTACTGCCAAGTCCAATTCTTGTCCCAGTACTGATTTCCACTTGCCAGGCTTTTCACACCCGGCTGAGCGGATGCATCCCCCAAGGCTTGACACCGACTCCGGGGGCAGGATCCCTATTACTTCACTGTCCGCGCGCCCGACACGTCGCGTCCATCGCATCCCCACCGCGCGTTCATTACGGCTCGCGATCCGCCCCGTGTTGGGTGAGCCGGGCAAATTCCTAAAGGTGGAGTTGGCCGGTGAAATAACCTTTGCACGAAGGGCTTGTCGGATTCTCCCATAAACCGAAGTGATTTCCCCTTTTAAAGGCAAATCGGCAAGGGCGCTTAGCGGCTTGTGTGACCGCGATCACATCGCATCAGGTCGAGCTTGTCTACGGTTCGGTTACAGCAGAGCGATACCCGCCCTGCACATATCTGGAGCCGACTATGACAGGGATCAAAAAACTCATTGTATCCGCAATTGCCGTTCTCGCATTGGGCACTGCCTCGTTATCTATCAATAGCGCGGCTGTCGCTGGTGGGCACGGGCATGGCGGCCACGGCGGCGGTCACGGCGGCGGTCATGGCGGCGGTCATGGCGGCGGTCATGGCCATCACGTCCGTGGACACGGCCACGGCCATCACTTCCACGGCCATCGTCACAGCAGCTGCTGGAGGATCACCCCGCACGGTTTGATCAACGTGTGCTCGAACTATTGATCCGATGAACGCAGGAACTCGCCCGGGCGAAGCGGGCGAGTTCTCGACGTGATCCCAACTGTTCTTTGGTTGGCCTGTACTTTATCACCGTTGGACGGCAACCAGAGGGCCGGCGATTGGCGTGCAACAACCCTGGGATAGCAGTTACGCGCATTGGGCCAGACCGTGCAGCAATATGATCCGCGCCTTGAACGGCAGCGGATGCCGTGAGAAGTTCGAATTATGAAGACTGCTATTGTTTACGTTAGCGCTGCTGTCGCCGAAATCGCAGGCTGCTTTGCGTTCTGGGGATGGTTGCGCCTCGGCAAGCCGGTCTGGTGGCTATTCCCGGGCGTATGCTCGCTCATCGCGTTTGCATACCTGCTGACGCTCGTCGAGACCGAGGCGGCGGGCCGCGCCTACGCCACCTATGGTGGCATCTACATTGTCGCGTCGCTTGCCTGGCTCTGGGTCGTCGAGAGTGTGCGCCCCGATCGGTGGGACGTTGCGGGCGCTTCGATATGCCTGATCGGCGCAGCCGTCATTCTCTGGGGGCCGCGTGGATAGCGGAGAACGCGGACATCGAAACGGCGCGCACGGCGAAGCGGCCGGTGGCAATTTCGCAATATAAGTAGTCTAGTTGATTTTCATTGGTACAGTTGGGTGGGCTCGAACCACCGACCTCCTGTTCCACAGACAGGCGCTCTAACCAACTGAGCTACAACTGCATCCTGCACGTGCCTCGAAAAAGGCCGCAATCTGGAGGAGTTAAAGCCGGCCGTCGATCCCGGCCGGCTTTTCGTCGTTAGTGGTGTCCGTGATGGCCACCGTGATGGCCACCGTGATGACCGCCATGATGACCGCCGTGATGACCGCCGTGATGACCACCATGATGACCACCATGATGATGGTGGCGGCGATGGTGGTGGTGACCATGCCCTATAACGATATGGCCGAGTCCTTGAAAGTGGTGATGGTGACGACGATGATGATGATGATGCTGCACCTGGATTATCTCGTTCTCAGGGGCAATCGAAGTCGGCGCCAATGGCGCTGCGATGCTTGCAGAGATACTGATGGACAATCCGATGGCCGCGAAGATGGTGGACAGCATTAATGAACGGAATGACATGGCTGCTCCATTTTAGCTCTCTGGAAGCAGGGGATCTGCTCCCGATAGCGAAGCCTACGACAGGTGCTATCGACTAAATGTGATCTGGAGCACACAGGCGCGGTAACGTTTTTCTGAAATCGTAGATATGAATTCGCAAAGAAACCAGATCCGAGTCGATCTCCGCGGTCCGCGCCAATCCTAATTTATTCGCGTGTAGACGGTCATTATCCGTCAGAGAAGTCTTAGCAAATTATCGTTGTGCTTCCGCAGGCTCAACCAGGCCACATGCTCATGGCTGGCGCGCCGACGCGCGTTTGGCCTGCGGCTAGTGCGGCGCGCAAATCATTTGGAAGCCGTTCTATCAAATCAAGCACGACATCCACTGACCGCATGAAAGTTCGGCAGTGTGCCGTTTCGGTGGTCGCTGCAGAACCATTCTCAAAAATCTTGTTCGATGGCGCTCCACCGCCGCAAAGGCCGTAATAGTCACACGTGTCTGCACACTGGCGCACGCCCCCGGTGACGTCGGCATAAAGGGTACTTTTGTACAACCGGGCGGCGATTTCCTCGAAATTGTCCTCGACCAAGTTGCCGAAACAAAACGATCCATACCGTTCATGCTCAAGCCCGAGCAGTTCCGGCGAAAACGTCGACAGGTTCCCATCGCAGTCGATGGAGATTATCCCAAAAGGCTCGTTTTGATCGTTGCACACAGGGGCTCCGTGCGCATGGATCATCCGCATCGAGTGCTCTACCTCGCGCACAAGAAGAGGCCGTTGGCATTGCAGAGCGAGATCGAGGAAACGTTGCAAGAATGCTCGATACCGCACATCCGAGTTTCCGGTGCCCACAAGTTTCGAGTCCACGTTTGTGCCTTCTTGTTCCTCAATATTAAAGCAAATGTAATCCAGTTCATTCTCGACGTAGAATTCAAACAGCTTTTCCGGCTGCGCCATGCTCTCTACCGTCAGAACGCTGATCACATGGAACGGAATACCCGCGTGCTGCAATTTCCGCAGACCCTCATAGGTGCGGTCAAACGAGCCAGCCCCGTTTCTTTGCTTTCGGTACAGGTCATGCAGCTCACGCGGCCCGTCGATGCTAACGCCAATGTTAAGGTCCCATCTCGTGATAAGATCACACCAAGCATCCGAAATCAGCGTTCCGTTGGTCTGAAACGAATGCCGGATCGTCAGTCCGGGCGGCGTAAGTCCCCTGATTAGCTCAAACATCTGCTCGTAGTAGCTCACCGGTAGAACCAGCGGCTCTCCTGCGTGCCATACAACCGTCAACGAGCCTCTAACAGTAGGAAATCTCAGGGCCTTCTTGAATATAATTTCGGCCCGCTCGAACGAGAGAGTATTCTTCGAGGATCGATGGGGAAGATAGCAATAGGAACAGTTGATGTTGCAAAATGGAGTTGGCTGAATGACCAAGAGACCAGTTTGGGGATACTTCATCTGACGTCACCATACACGTTGCTTGCTCGCCTTCCCGGCGAGCAAGCCTTGTCACTCGAAACGCAATTCGGTTCAATGGTGGTGGCGGCGGTGGTGGTGGTCGCCCCAATTGTGCCAGTTGTTCCAGTCGTGCCAACGATGATTATGCCAGTGCTGTGCAAGTTGCCAGCCTTCGCCCTTTGATTTGGTCTCGCTGCTTGCGTCAATTGGCGCAGCGAGGCTACTAAGTTCCGAAATCTTGATCTGAGCGTTTGCGATCCGCTGATTGAGCGGCGCGTCGGCAATGGCCGAGCCCGCACCAGTCGTAACAATCAACGCTGCAAGCATGCTGAAAATATTGCGAAACATAAGTTTACTCCCGAGGATATAAAATATCAAAGTAAACGCAACTAACGTACGCTTGGGCCGGGGGCTGTGTCAAGGTGCAGGCTTCGAACGGCTGAGCCGTTACTTTTGGGTTTGGATGCCGTAACCAGTGCAGAGGCAAATCAAACAGCATCATGCTGTTCAGCCTCACGTGAATGGGTAGATGCTGATGGGCAACGGCCACCGGCTCGACCTCGGCATCATCGAGATCGTAATCAATGCCGCCTCATTTAAAGGGTGGCTCCTTTTCAATTCACCGTCCGGGTCGCCCGTCGGCATCAGACCCGCAGGACGGCCTCTGTTGTCCGAATTTCCTGATCCTCAACCTGAAGGGTCACGTGTTCGATCTTGAACTTTTCGTCCAGGACGACCTTGGCTCTCCTCAAGACCGCCGCTGCGTCTTTCATGTCCCTCACGACGAGATGTCCGGTCAACGAATCCGTCCCTGAAGTGATTGTCCAGACGTGCAAATCGTGGACCGCCACGACGCCTGGAATTTCAAGCAACGCATTCTCCAGTTCCGGTAGAAACCTGTGTACATGATAATCAAAGCCGCAGCGATCACACCCAGCGATCCCAGCATATCGCTGAGGACTTCGAAATAGACGCCTTGGACGTTGAGGCTCTCCGATGAACCTGCCGAAAGCAGCTTCATACTGATGAGATTTACGATCAGTCTGGCGGCGGCGACCACCAGCATTGGGCCGCTCAGGACTTCCGGAGGCCAACGGAACCGTTGGTAGGCTTCATGCAGAATGTAAATTGTCAGAAGAAGGAGCACCACCGCGCTGACAAGCGCCGCAAGGATCTCGGTGCGGAGATAGCCATAGGTTTTCTGCGGGGTTGCCGGCTTTTGCGCGAAGTAGATCGCGAATAATACAAGAGCTAGGGCCCGGCGTCCGTCGCCATATGGGCGGCATCGGCTATCAGTGCGAGGCTGCCTGTCCAGATTCCGCCTGCGATTTCCGCGGTCTTGTAGGCCAAGTCAGCACGAGCGCCACATAAAGGGATTTACGATGACGACCCGCGGCGAGGATGGGATAGCTCCTCGTGCGAATGACCTGTACCCAATGTACTCTCCTCCGGTTTAGGAAATCGGCTTCTCCGACAACTGGCAACCGCTAAGAGGTGACATGCTATTAAAACGCGGTATGATCCCATCAGCGGGGAGGTTTAGATTTCGTGTCCTCTTTGATCAAAAGCCTCGTCGAGGTATGCCGTCATTCTGCTAAGCCCGCAATGACAGTGCATCGTGCTCCTTGGGCCGCCGGTGCGTTCTTGTTTGCCGTCCTCTCAGCATCCGCCTCGGAGTCTCAAGAGTATCACGCCGAACGAATTTCGGTGCTACAGCGCGGAATCTTTCAAGCCGGCAGCCGAGGCATGCCGATTGGCCTTAGTAGCTTCGGCCCGGTCACGCGAGTCCGCGATGTCTCTCTTATTCGAAGCACGACCACCATTCCTGCACGAAAATCGACGAGATTCGGATTGCGCTACGTCATCCCTGGCACTCCGATCGGAGCCTCGGTGGAGATACGTCTTGTAACCCGCTTTCCAGAAACGGGCTTGCTTGACCCCATCAGTGCGTTCGACATTACCAGAGTGAATATACCATTCGGAGCGCTATTGGAGCACCTGCCTACCGCGAGTTTTGGTTTGACCAATCATGGAGATCGTACCGGGCGAGTGGGCCTTCGAATTTTGGCAAGGCGGCCGAAACATCGGAGTGCAGAACTTTTGCGTTGTTGATACTGAAACCGTACCATACCACGCCGACCCTTGCAGAGGGCAAAGTATGGGTTCTTGATCCGGCGCTTTCCTTTCGGCTCCTTGTGACGGTCTTTTCCGCGCGAGACATAGCGCTTGAAATAGCGCGACTTGCCTCTCGGGTATTCGATTCCTTGTTTAACAATGAATCTTTCCGGTAAGCAGGCAAAGGGTCTCATCTAATTTGCCCGGGAACAACTTCATCAGCGGCTCGATGGTGACGAAGCGGTGATTGCTGAAAGCGTCGATACGGGAGGAGGGGAAGGGTGGGGCCGAGCTAGACGATAGTCCGACGGCTACCGCCGGCTGCCGGAGGTGTTTGCGGAACACGCTGGCTGCAGCAGCGCAGCACACGCTGCCGCCGTTTGCGGTAGCGTCGGCCGGAGAGAATGGGTTGGGATCTTCAGGGATGAGGCCCAGATTGACCTGATGTGGAATCCGGCACTCACAGTGTCGGTCCCGAATGAAACTAATCCCGCATCATTACGGGCAATTTTGCCAAAAGCTGCATAGACCGGCCTGATATCCGCCCGCGTTTAAGTCGGATTTAACTAAAATTCGCCTTAATGTGGCTGTCTGCCTCTGAAAGATGCTGCCGGAAACTCTCCGGACGCGGCAAGAGAGGGGACTTTGTGAATTGTTCTGGGCGTTGTGTGAATGAGTAAGAGTAGGCGTGCGTTTGGCTTTGCGGCCCAAAACCGCATGAAATCCTCTCGCAAGGGCATTCCCCAATATTTCCTCGGCGGTGTCGCGGTCGCAAGCCTCGTTCTCGGCTGCGCCTGGACCGTTTACACCAACGTGATCGGCGCCAGCATCTATCCATCCGTGAACAGCGCGGCATTCGAGGCACCCGTCATCAAGGACACGGCCACCGTTGTTGCTCGCCGGGCGCGACCAACTTTCGACGAAAAATTCGTATCGCTGGAGCAGCGCCCGCTGGTGATGCCCGCGCCAGAAAACGTCGCGACCTCGCTGATGTTCAATGAAAGGTTCGCGGCGGCAGCAGCGCAAGGCGAGCCGTTCAGAGCTGTCGAGCCGCAACCCATCGAAGCGACGAAGCTAGCGGAAGCTTCGCCGCTGGTCGCAGCGCCGGAGGCCGTCCAGGCGCTGAAGGCTGCTGAAGCGGCGAAGGCGAAAATTTCCGCTCCGGCCACCCATCTCGCGTTGGCAAAGGCGCCGAAGGAGATCGAAACGAAGCCTACAGACGTCAAGACGTCGGGCGACAAAACCGCAAAGGCCGCCCCCGCCACCAGCGCTCGCGACATGGCGCAGCGCGCCAAGGCCGCCGTGATGTCGATCGCTTCCAACGACAAGCCGAACATGGTCGAGAAGCTCTGGGGCAAACAGCCGGCAGCTGGAGGGCTCTTGGCCTATGCATCCGCCGACGCCGACGTCACCGGCAGTATCATCGATACGCGAAGCCAAAGCCCGATGATGGGCGGATCTCCGCCCTATGACCGCCAAACCGCAGTCTACGACATTTCCGCGAAGATGGTGTATCTGCCCGACGGCACCAAGCTAGAGGCGCATTCGGGCCTCGGCTCCAAGATGGACGACGTGCGCTATTCGCACGTGCGGATGCAGGGCGTAACGCCGCCGCACATCTACGAGCTAAAGCCGCGTGAAGCGCTGTTTCACGGCGTTCCAGTGCTGCGGCTGACGCCGATCGGCGGCAAGGAGAAGATCTTCAACCGGGACGGTTTGCTCGCGCACCCCTATCTGCTCGGGCCGAGCGGTCAGTCCAACGGCTGCGTATCGTTCAAGGATCATTATGCGTTCCTCGACGCTTATCGTAATAAGGGTATACGCCGCCTCGCGGTGCTGGCGAAAATCCATTAACGCCGCTCCGCTCACATTAGGATTTCGGCACTCGGCGACTAGTTTGGATAACCTCAACCGATGTTTCCAAGAGCAGGAAACATTTCCATGAGGAAGAAAGCGAAATCCGTCAGATGGCCGGTCATCATCGCAATACCCATGAGGATCATGGTGCCTCCGGCGAGATAGCGCAGCACGCGGCCCGCGCGGCGAAAATGCCCCATGCGTGCGGCCAAGCTCCCCAGAAAGAGCGCTGCCAATACGAAGGGCACACCCAGCCCGAATGAATAAATGGCCAGAAGCAGCATGCCGTCATATCCGCCTGACGACGCGGCAAGCGACAATATGGCTCCCAAGACCGGACCGATACACGGCGTCCAGCCGAAGGCGAATGCCATTCCAAGCAAATAGGCCGGACCTGCCCCTGCACGCCTATGATTGACGCTTACCCGCAACTCCCGCTGTGACCAGTCCGGACGCCAGAGATCAAGCGTAAAGATGCCGAACAGGACGACCAATGCTCCGCTGAACAAAGTCGCCTGATAGCGATAGGGCGCGAGCACCGCACCAAGGAGGTTTGCGCCGGCCCCGAGAATGACAAAAACAGTCGTGAATCCGAGCACGAAGCACGCGCTCAAGAGAAGCGGACGCCAAAGGGATTTCTCGTTCTCGGAATCTACGGTTTGCCCGGTGATGAAAGACACATAGCCCGGTACAAGCGGCAGGACGCAAGGCGACAGGAACGAGATGGCGCCCGCCGCAAAGGCTCCCGCCGCCGCCACTGCGGATAGTTCAATCGCCATAGTGATTAGGTCCTTTGCGCTCAGCCGCGCTCATAGCTAGGCCGGTTCGGTCCTGGCTTCCTTGAGATCGCGCCGCGCGTCCTTGATGATGGAAATCGCGGATTGCATGAACAGCCCTCCAATGAGGATCGCCACAAACAGATCGGGCCAGGCCGTTTGTGTCCAGATGACGAGTCCGGCCGCCACGACGACGGCAAGATTGCCGATCGCATCATTGCGGCTGAAAAGCCAGACGGCGCGCATGTTGGCATCGCCCTCACGGTGCGGGAAGAGCACGAGGGCCGCAATGACGTTCACACCAAGAGCGATGATGCCAAACAGGCCCATCATATGCGCTTCCGGCTGCTGCACTACAAATACGCGGTAAAGAGTAACACCGATGACGCCGATGCCGAGCAGCGCCAGGAACATGCCTTGCAGCAGCGCCGCCCGGGCGCGCGCGGCAAGACCCCAGTTCACCGCGATCAATGCCAGAAACGTGATCAGGCCATCGCCCATGAAATCCAGAGCATCTGCTTTAAGAGCCTGTGACCCCGCAAAATATCCACCGGCGATTTCCACCGCGCCGAAACCGATGTTCAAGGCGACGACCACCCACAAGGCCCTTTTGTAGGCTCCCGTTACCGTGGAAAGATCTGGCAGGTCGTCGTCATCAGCCAGGTGGCCCCGCGTTGCGCGTGAAGGTCATTTGCGCTGATTTGTCAGCCGGGGCCATTGGGTCCGGGCAAAGACTTTGCACGCAACAGCCTCAACGCGTTGGCGGTCACCAGCACCGTAGCGCCGGTATCGGCAAGAATAGCGGGCCAGAGCCCGGTGATCCCCGCGATAGTCGTTGTAAGAAAGACAGCCTTGAGGCCGAGCGCGATCGTAATATTTTGATGGATGTTGCGCATGGTCCGGCGCGAAAGATCAACCATCGCCGCGACATCGCCAACGCGGCCGTGCAGGACGGCCGCATCCGCCGTCTCAAGAGCAACATCAGTCCCGCCGCCCATCGCTATCCCGACATCGGCGGCCGCCAGAGCTGGCGCGTCATTAATGCCGTCCCCGACCTTGCCGACTTTCTCGCCCGCGCCTTGCAGTTCGGCGACGATGTTCATTTTGTCTTGCGGCAAAAGCCCGCCGCGCACTTCGATGCCGAGCACGCTTCCGATTGCCTGAGCGGTCGTCGCGTTATCGCCCGTCAGCATGATGGTTTTGATTCCGGCGTCGTTCAGCGCCGCAAGTCCTGCCTTGGCATCGGGCCGGGGCTCGTCGCGCATCGCAATCAAACCCGCGACCTCACCGCCAGCGACCAGAACCGAAACCGTTTTGCCTTGGGCGTTCAACACTGCAATCTGCTCGCTTTGATAAGCCGTGAGCGTTGCGAATTCTGCGGCCGCTTGCGGCGAGCCGAGGAACAGTTTTTCACCGCCGACCGAACCGCCTACGCCCTTGCCCGGAATCGCCCGCGATTCTCCCGCAGGCGGTAACGGCGCTTTATCGGCGCGCGCGCGTTCAAGAATCGCCAGCGCAAGCGGATGGTTTGAACCCGCCTCCAGCGCGCCGGCAAGCGACAGAATCCGGCGCTCATTGCCATTGACGGCGACCACATCGGTCACAAGCGGCCGACCTTGCGTCAGCGTGCCGGTTTTGTCGAAAGCGATGGTGGTAAGCGAACCCATTTGTTCGAGTACCGCGCCGCCTTTCAGGAGCAGCCCGCGCCGCGCACCGGCTGAAAGCGCCGCTGCGATCGCCGCAGGTGTCGATATTACCAGCGCGCAAGGACAGCCGATCAGCAGAACGGCCAGCCCTTTGTAAATCCATTCATTCCATGCGCCGCCCGCAAGAAGCGGCGGTAGCACCGAGACCAGGACCGCTACGGCAACGACGGCGGGTGTGTAGTAGGTGGAGAACCGGTCGATAAACCGTTCGGTTGGCGCTTTGCTTTCCTGCGCCTCCTCGACCAGCCGCACGACCCGCGCAATAGTGTTGTCGGCGGCGCCCGCCGTCACGCTCACGCGCAGCGCGGCGTCGCCGTTGACCGTGCCTGCAAAGACGGTATCGCCGGTCTTTTTCTGCTTGGGAACGCTTTCACCTGTCACAGGCGCTTCGTTGATGCCGCTCTCGCCGTCCAGAATCACGCCGTCCGCTGAAATCCGATCACCGGGCCGCACCAGAATGATCTGCCCGACTTTGAGGGACTCGGCCGGCACTTCGCGGCTCTGATCGTTCTCGATCAGGAGCGCGGTCTTGGGAACGAGGCGCGCAAGGCTTTGAATGCTGGCGCGCGCGCGCCCGGCCGCGACACCTTCAAGAAGCTCGCCCACCAAAAACAAAAAGACCACCGCCGCCGCTTCTTCGGTCGCCCCGATCGCAACCGCACCGGCAGCGGCGACGCTCATCAGCATTTCAATCGAAAACGGCGTGCCCGAACGTGCGGCCGCGAATGCGCGTTTCGCAATCGGCACGAGGCCTATGCCGAGCGCGCCAAAAAACGCCGCTTCCGAGATAGATGGGACGAGTTTGCCAAGCCCGTAGGCAGAGACCAGAGCCGCACCGCATGCGCCCACCAGCAAGGCGCGGCGGGTCCGCCACCAGGGCAATGCATTTTCGCGGTTAAGCGACTTTGACTTTACTTTCGCATCGAGCGGGCGAACGCTGTAGCCAAGACGGCGGATCGCTTGCTCGACAGCATCGAGATCCGCCCCTGCCGCATGCGTCAGCATCATCGTTTCGGCACTGACGGCCACCGATACATCGGCGACACCGGGCAGACGCCGCACCGCCGTATCGACCTTGGTGCCGCACGCCGAGCAGTCCATACCGCCAACATGAAAACGTGATTTCTCAAGTATCTCGTTCATAAACTTCTTTTCCGTTCCTGCCCGATCTGATCACGCAAAGCTGCCCATATCAAACTCATTACTCCGAGGCAGATTGCGGTATCAGCTAGATTGAACGCAGGCCAATGCCATTGCGCTATGTGAAAATCGATGAAATCGGTTACGCGGCCCCGCAAGACCCGGTCCGTTAAATTACCGGCGGCGCCTCCGACGACGGCGGCCAGCCCGGCACGTTCAAGCATATCGCGGCTGCGCAGGGCGTAGATCAGCATCAGGGCCGTGACAAGCGCCGTCACACCGATCAGCACGAGCTGATTGGTGGGAGAATCCGATGCGAACATGCCAAAGGAAATGCCTGTGTTGTAACCAAGGCGCAACGCAAGCATCGTCCCGACTTCGAGCGGAACATGCTCATTAAGCAGCGCGAGCGCCGCAAACTTGCTGATCTGATCGAGCGCGAGAACCACAATTGCAATCAACAAAACGGTTCTTGACCGCGCCGTAAACATTCTTGGCCCTACCATCCTCTTTTTTGTTGCGTGTCCCACCATAACTCCTCTAGTGACTAGAGGAGCAAGAGGTGATTGCAATGCAGGATTTATCGATTGGCGCGGTCTCCGATCTGACAGGCGTGAAGGTTCCAACTATCCGGTATTACGAGGGCGCAGGCATGCTGCCAGTGCCCCGCCGCACGGCGGCGAACCGCCGTCTTTACGACGAAGATGCCTTGAAGCGGGTCGCTTTCATCCGCCATGCCAGAAGTCTTGGTTTTAGCATGAGCGACATCAAGGCGCTCATCGCCCTTCAGGATGATCCGGCGCAGTCCTGCCGCGAGGCGGACGTCATAGCGCGCGCCAGGCTTGCCGAGGTGGAACAGCGCATTCGGCATTTGCAGGGTCTGCGCAAGGAGTTGAAGACCATGATTGGCAATGGCTGCCGTCAACGCGTCTCAAGATGCAAAGTCATCGAAGGTTTACTTGCAGCCGCAGCCTGATCCGGACTTCGGTGCAAGCTCCTCTATGCAAGATGTATTCAAGCGTTCCGTCGAAGCCTGCCGGTTCTTTATTTTTCGAGCGGGTTTCGACTGGTACTATCACGGCTTTGTCTTGCGTGACGGCGCATGGCGAACGCCCTTTGCCGCACTTCTGAATGTCCGGGACGGCGAGCGGATACTCGAAGTTCACAGGCGCGGCTCATGTGTTACGGCTGACATCATCCCGCGCCATCGGAAGACGCAATTCACCTTGGTCGATATCGACCCGCCGCCCGGCGCACCCAATACGGGAAGCGTCGCATTCGAGGATAATCGCCTGACTTGCAACGGAGGACAGTTTGACAAAGTCATATGCAGCATGGTGCTGCATCCGCTATCTCCTGCGCGCAAGCTCGTCCTGCTTGGCGAGTTGAGGCGCGTGCTGCGCAACGGTGGCAAGCTCTATGTGGCCGACTTCGATGCGCCGGTGGAAAAGCGCCAGGGCACTATCTTGCGGGGATTATCCAATAAATTCGGCTTTGAAAGCGCGGCTCCGCATAGCGACGGCACATGGACCGGCGCTGTTGAAAAAGCCGGGTTTACGCATAACAAACGGTTGCAGACTGTTCCGGAGTGGCATTCGCGCGTGACTATCCTGCGCGCCCGGAGGTGAACGTCTTTCAACATCGGAGCGCGACACAATTCGGGTAAAATCTATCTTCATAAAGATCGGCTATTCCATCACAATGACACGGACTATGGCAGCTTACGGAACTTTGCTGAAAAGATTGCTGCTGGGCGCAGGCCTCGTAGCGGTCTTGAGTTCCTGCGCGCAAGACGCATACCGGTCCGAGCGCAGTGCGGCCCCTATTCCGAAGGCGACGCTTGCGCTGATGTCTGAAAAGGGCATGGAACCCGCCGCGCCCATTCTGATGCGATCTTTCAAAAAAGAATCCGAAATCGAAATCTGGAAACTTGGCTCCAACGACAAGTACAATTTGCTAAAGACCTACCCGATGTGCCGCTGGTCAGGACAGCTCGGGCCGAAAATACGCGAAGGCGATCGTCAGGCGCCTGAAGGTTTCTATGACGTAACCGCTGCGGCCATGAACCCCAACTCCAGCCTGTTTCTGTCTTTCAATATCGGTTACCCGAACGCCTTCGACCGCGCGCACGCGCGCACCGGTTCGCACCTGATGGTTCACGGCGCGTGCTCGTCGCAGGGATGCTTTGCCATGACCGACGAGGCGATCAGCGAAGTCTACGCGATCGCACGCGAGGCCTTCGCCGCCGGGCAACGCTCCTTCCAGTTTCAATCCTATCCATTCCGGATGACGGCGGCGAACCTCGCCAGACATCGCGGCGACGATCATCTCGCTTTCTGGAATAATCTGAAGGAAGGTTCCGACATTTTCGAAATCTCCGGGCAGCAGCCAACATGGCGTGTGGCGAACCGCCGTTACGCGTTTGATAGCGACCCAGCTTTCGCGGACGAGATCGCCGCCAAGAGCGCCCGTGACCACCGCGAAATTGCCGCCCATGTGAAAAACGGCGTGCCTGCGATCCGGCTCGTATACGAAGATGGCGGCGGTCATCCCTCGCTCAAGAAACTGGCACTGGCGGCTGCGAAAAATCCGGGCTCTTCCGATGTTGATGAGCGCACGCGGCGTTCGATTGGCGACATCAGCCGTCCCGACGCACTGGCTTCCGAACCGCGCGAAATACCGATCGAAGGAAATCTTGCACCATCGCTTCGCGGTTACAATGAATCCGGAACGCTTTCCTCAAAGCCGGTTCAAACCAATCCGGGGATTACCGCGATAAACCGGCAAAAATCGGAACGCGCAGCGCCCGCTCCACCACCCGTTCCGGCCCCGGCACCGCCCCCGGGTCAGACGGCTGGACACTCCTTTGACGACCGGTTCAGGTCGTCTCTCCCCAAATGATGAAGGGGCGCTAACAGCGAGGCTGCAACAAGGAAGAAGGCGCGCTTGTCCAGCGCTACCTGGAATTTTAGGGAAGTGCAGGTTTAAGCCGCTTATCTTTGCATCTCCATCCGCTTGTGCGGATCTTCCTGCTTTCTTATCGTCCATCATCGCCATGTTTTTGTATGTTTACCAGAATCAAAGAAGGATCATCATGCCGCCGGAGCTGACCTATACACCTGCCGCTGGGCAACATTGGCTTATACCAGCCTTCGGAAGTGCTGGCTCTGTTTTGTAAAGCGACCGTCGCTGTGATTCTCTTTTGCCTGACCGAATTGATTCGGGAGATCAGCGATGGGCGGGGCGGTCAGGCTACGGCAGGATTTCGGGGCGGATGAGCTGCGACACTTTGCAACAAAGACCAAAAACGGCGCGCAAGCCCGTCGGCTGTTAGCGCTGGCGGCAGTTCATGACGGGATGAACCGCTCCGAGGCGGCGCGGATCGGCGGCATGGACCGCCAGACGCTGCGAGACTGGGTGCATCGCTTTAACGAGTACGGCCCTGAAGGGCTGATCGACATCAAGCCGCCCGGGCGACCGCCGAAGCTCTCCGAGAAGCAGAAGGAAGTGCTCAGGCAGCTGGTGGAGACCGGACCCGACCCGGCGACCGACGGAGTCGTGCGCTGGCGTTGCGTCGATCTGAAGCGTGTTCTGGGGCAGCGCTTCGGCGTCGATCTGTCGGAAGTGAGCTTGGGGCGGGTTCTGAAGAAGCTCGGCTTCTCCCACATCAGCGCCCGACCACAGCACCCCGTCCAGGATCCGGAGGCGATCGCAACTTTAAAAAAACTTTCCAACGCAGGTCGCGCAGATCGTAAGCACGCTGGCCCCGGGGACGCAGATCGAAGTCTGGTTCCAGGACGAAATGCGGGTCGGCCAGAAGAACAGTCTTGTCTATCAGTGGGCCAGGAAAGGATCGCGCCCACGCCAGCCCAAGGACCAGCGCTACGAGAACGCCTATGTGTTCGGCGCCGTCTGTCCGAGCCGCGACACCGGAGTTGCCCTCATCATACCGTACGCCGACACCGAGGCCATGCAGGCGCATCTCGACGCGATCGGCGGCGCCGTCGCGCCGGGGGCGCATGCGCTTCTCATCCTCGACAAGGCCGGGTGGCACACCACGCGCCAGCTTAAGCCGCCCAGCAATCTCACCCTTGTCCCGCTACCGCCAGCATGCCCGGAACTCAACGCCGCCGAGAACATCTGGTAATATCTGCGCCAGACCTATCTCGCCAACCGTGTATTCGCAGACTACACCGCCGTTCTCGACGCCTGCCAGGACACCTGGCGAAAACTTCTCGCCGAAACCGGCCGCATCACGTCAATCGCACAACGCGATTGGGTCACCATCGATCAATCTTTTTGAAGGCTGGTATTACCCCCTTCTACGACTTTGGGGTAGCCGTGCTCACGCGCGAGAACCGCTGGAGGAGTGCACTCATTGAACAGGTCCGTCCGAGACCTGGTGAAGTGATCGTCGATGTAGGCTGCGGCACCGGATCGCTTCTCGTGCGTCTGGGAAAGGCTGCCCCCTCCGCCCGGCTCACGGGATTGATCCTGATCCCGCTGTATTGGCCCGTGCGCGGAAGAGAATCGTGGCCGCAGGACTTTCGGCCGAACTGCACATCGGCTTGGCACGGCAAGCTGCCCAGTTGCTGGAGGGACAGCGGCCGACAAAGTTGGTGTCGAGCCTCGTGTTCCATCAGGTGCCAATGGAAGAGAAGGTAGCCGCGCTCGCCGCGATGTACGCCGCGCTTGAGGATGGCGGCGAGCTTCACATTGCGGATTATGGTTTACAGCGTACGCCGCTCATGCGGGCTCTATTCAGGGGAGTCATTCAGAACCTCGACGGACGCGTCAATACCGAATCGAACGCCCGCGGCGTTCTGCCGGACCTGATGCGCGCAGCCGGATTCCGGAGCGTAGAGGAGACGTTGGGCATTCCAACGATCAGCGGCTCGATCTCGCTCTATCGAGGGATCCGCAATTCATAATTCCAGAACGCCGGGCAGTCCTGGCCGGGCAACAACGGCTTTTCGCCGGGATTGAAAAAAAGCCACCAATCAGATTGCCTTCGGTCTGCGCCCGGCGTCGTGATGCCGTCGCTGCTTCGTCTTCGATGAAGGACGCGTTGATCATGTGCCTGCGGTCACCGCACGGTGACTACACTGACATGTTGGGCTAAGGCGATTCTGCCCGCTAAACTTCGTGAGGCGCACCGATGACCCAGCTAAGCCTGAGCATGCGGATTTTCCTGCGCTCGGCTTCGAAATCCGCGCGCTCGCGTTGCGCAATCAATTTCGAGGCGAGGGAAATGCGATCATCAAGCGTCATGCAAGCGCTCCTGTGTTTGAGAGACCGCTACCATCGCAGATGATTTGGCGATGTCATCGCGGGACATGTGTCACTATCCGCGTCGATACGGGAAAGCGCGCAGCAATGACGCGGGTGTGACGCCGGACCGCACCTTGAGCTGATACCGCACCCCGGCCGCTAGTTTATCAACATCTGCGGGAGTACAGTTGTCAATCGAGGCAACATCAGCACGAGGGCCACCACGCAGAGTTGGATGAGAACGATTGGGACAATGCCCCGATAGATATCGGACATCGTCACCGAAGGCGGCGCAGCACCGCGCACGAAGAACAGAGCAAAGCCAAAGGGCGGCGTTAGGAACGAAGTTTGCAGCACGAGGGCGAACAGTGTGGCGATCCAGACCTTGACCATCATGGGCTCACCCACGTGGGCTGCAAAGTCCAGCTTCTCAATCACCGGAACGAAGATCGGGAGCGTGATCAGGACGATCTCCAGCCAATCGATAAAGAAGCCGAGAAGGAAGATCAAGGCCAGGATGAACAACAAAGTGCCCCAATCGCCGAGACCGAGCGATGCGAGAAAGCGCGCTATCAAGCCGTCTCCATCAAGATAGCGGAAGACGAAGGAGAACATATTAGCTGCAATGATAATCAGAAAAACCATAGCGGTGACGTAAGCCGTTTCGGTCAAAATGTCCTTCAGACGAGGCCAGGTGAGCGTGCGCGTGACGGCCATCAGCGCGAAGGCGGCGAGAGCACCGAACGAGCCCGACTGCGAGGGTGTTGCCCACCCAAGAGCGATAGAAGTCAGCACAGAGGCAATCACAAAAATTGGACCGGCGACTGCGAGCAGGGCACGACCGCGAGTTGGACTTGGACTTACTGACGCCAGAACTGTGGCGGGCGCACCACCACGCCATGCGAAGTAAAGGAAGTACCCGGTCAGCAGCAGGGCGGCCGGCAATAGAATGCCCGAGAATGCGCCCATAATTGGTGTACCAGCAAGGTCTGCTAGGAAGAACAGCATGATGGCAGGAGGAAGGATAACGCCGAGACTACCGGCAGCAGCTACTGAGGCGCTCGCGACGGACGGCGGGTAACCCTGGGCGAGCATGGGCGGCAGGGTTACGACGGTGAGTAGGCCGACGGCTGCACCGATGAGGCCCGCCGTGGGGGCAAGGAGGACGCCGATGAGTAGCGCGGTGATCGGCAGACAGCCCGGTACGCTACGCAGCAGGTGCCCTATGACGGCGAACAATGTGGCGACCTGTCCGCTGCGCGCCAGAGCGAGACCCATGAAGATCAAGGGTGGCACCGCCGGAAAGATGAGGTTGTCAACTATCAATCCGTAAACGCGGAGAGAGAAGATGCTCAGTTGGACCGGGGCCATAATCCCAAGGCCGATAGCGACTGCTGTGAACACGGCAGTGACGCCAACAAGAACGAGCGCGACCGGGTAACCTGTGAACAGAAGCACGACAAGTGCCAGCACCATCCAGATTGGCAAGAGGTCGACCATGATGGAGAGCTTTCAAACGGAGGGCACCGGCTCGCGTGTTGGGCGGGCGAGAACTTCGAAGTTGCGTGCTGTGACAGCGCAACCCGCAAGCAGCAACAACAGACCGCCGAGCGGAACCATCGACTTGATGATCCAGCGATACGGCAGGCCAAGTGCGGCACGCGAGCGCTCGCCCGAGAGAAACGCGTCCCACGCAGACAGGGCACCGAAATAGATGACGGCGAGGCAGAAGGGGAGAAGCGCCAACAGGAAACCGGCGATCTCAATCCGCGCCCTAATTCGCTCGGGGAACCGCGCCCTAAGAATGTCGATGCGAACGTGGTGATCGGCCAGAAGCGCCGATCCGAGCGTCAGAAAGACGAGCGCAAAGAAGAAGTGCCACTCGAGTTCTTGCAGCGGCGTTAAGGGAATTTTCAGCAAGCGACTGCCGAGCAGATAAGTTAGCGACACCAGAACCTGACCGGGGATCAGGAGGCAAGCGGCCAGAATGCCGATGCCGCGTACCAGCCGCTCGATATGACTGATCACTCGTTTACCCCCACCACGAGCAGGATACGCAGTCCGCACTGAGCGACTGGGCCGTGCTCCTCAGCCCTCCCCGCATTCGTTCCTCAAGCCTTCCGAAGGGACCGCTCGGGACGCTAGTGTAATCATAAACCTACAAAGGCTGTAGATTCAAGTAAGCTGATTCTTGGCATTAGGCCGCCGCGCCGCGCGAACCTCGCGTCATATAGTGCCAGAGGGCATTGGTGGACGCCTGCCATCAACTGGGGTGATAGTCTTGGCAGTCTGAGTTCTGCGACCTAACGGCTCTTTGAGACGCAGGTCTTTTTCATTGGTCAGAACGAGCACGAAGAGGACCGACTTGTGATACACTGATTGCAATGTTTACTGGATGGGTCCGTTAGAATCACAGAATGGTCGAGAAAAATGAGGGCGCGGGAACTGAGCATCGGTCGTGTCGCAGCCGAGACCGGGTCGAATATCCAGACCATTCGGTACTATGAGCAAATCGGTCTTCTATCGCCACCCGATCGAACTGTCGGCGGCCAACGCCGCTATTCCGAAGACCACGTCCAGCGCCTAGCCTTCATCCGCAACGCCCGAGAACTTGGCTTCTCGGTGGAAGCGATTGAGAGGATGCTTGAGCTTGCGAGTAACCCGGGCCGACCGTGCAAGGAGGTGATCATGGTCGCCGAGGAGCAACTTGCAGCCGTGCGGTCGCGGCTATCGCGGCTGCGCGCACTGGAAAAGGAACTCAAGCATCTGATCGCGTCGTGCAGTGGCGCACGCATGGAGGACTGCCGCATTCTTGATGCCTTAAGCCATCCGCGGCGCTGACAACCCAAACTCAAAGCCGATCAAGCACCGCCTGCAGCTTTGCTTTGACGGCTCTGGCCAGTTCGACAAGTTCGGGGCTGCCAACTTGCGCCATCGAGGCCGTCGGGTCGATGGCGGCGACCTCGACCTCGCCGTTCCCGCGATCCTGGTGGCTTCTTCCTGGCACTCCTGCCGTTCTCACTAATTGTCCTTTTTCTCGGCACGATCCCCGCATGGGACGCCTTCTCATTGGAGAACGTTCGCGGGCCGCGCTTGGGCTCTCCAATCGGTGGATTATCAAAGTCGATGATTCCAGTCGGCGCTCTCTTGTTACTTCTGGCAGGCCTGGTCGTTACGTTCCGCAACTTCAAGTTCCTGTCGCGACCGGACCCTGATCAGCCATCCACTTGAGAGAGCATTTGGTAATGGATACCTCCGAACTGCTTTCCATCTTGATGGTCGTGGCCCTGATGACGTTCCTGTTCTCAGGGTACCCGGTGGCCCTGGTGCTGATCGCCGTCACCATGACGTTTTTTGGCCATTGGCATCATTGCCGGGGAAATGAGTGTCCCAATGATTCGCGCGTTCCCGCTGCGGATTTATAGTCTTCTTGCCGAGAGCCTGATATTCTCCGCCATACCACCCTTGATCTTCATGGGTGGGCACTCGCCAAGTGTGGCTTGGCGGACGACCTATTCACCAGCGTTAGTATTGCACAGCCGGAGGTGGTGATGTCCTTGATGCGAGCACGAGTGGCTTTGGCGGCGGTATGGCACGCTTTTTTGCGGTTGCTGGCGGCTGGCACGCTTGGGGAAGTGCAGTTCTTATGACGTCGCGGTGTTTTATGAGGATGCATCGGAATTGGATGCAGCTTGCAGAGCGATCCGCGATGTCGTCGGGTATTTCCAGCGCATCGATGTTGATGTCTCCTCGAAAGTTTCGGTTCACTTCGCGAACCGTATAAGCAATGGCTCCGCTGGGCACTCACCAGCGCACGGGCTGTTCGATCCGCTCCAATCGCGGATCGTGATCTATCGGGCGTCAGACGCTAGGCCCTGGGGCCAGGCATGGTCGTCGAAGCTTGTCGGGTCGTTCCTGCGTCATGAAATTGTCCATCTCGCCATCTGGCAAACAGTAAATGGAGATCGGAAGCGATTGCGACACGAGTGGCATGAGTTTATTGCCTATGCAATCCAGCTCGACCTGATGGACCCTGATCTACGCAATGAGGTGCTCGTCGCGCACGGGGTTGTGGGTGCGGTCAAGGACCTCACGGAGATCAATGAATTCTCCTATAGTATGAACCCGGAAGGCTTTGCGGTCGTCGCATATAGGACGTATCTGGAGCGTGGCGCAGCGGCGTTTGTGCGGCAGCTGTTGAAGTCCGAGATTAAACCTCGACCGTTCTCCTATCCGTTCGCGGTCCAGCCACACGAGATGCGACAATGATGCGCGTTTTAATCGCTCGGCAAGGGTAAACGAAAGCTTAGTCTTGCTATTCCGAGGCGGCAGGTAACAGTAAGAACAAGCAAGCAATCCGTCGCCGTTGAGCGTACCGGCAAATACCGAGGCTTCCGGCCCCTTCCGGACCGTTGTGCTCATCGCCTCGATCGCCGGCAAGGAAGGCAATCCAAATGCAGCGCACTACTCGGCCTCGAAGGCCGGCCTGATTGCATTGACAAAGTCGCTCGGCAAGGAATTGGCGCAGCACGACATTCTCGTCAACGCGGTGACCTCCGTCGCAGGCGGGCGCGATTGGCGCAACTGGCGCCTTCCTGCTGATGCTCGGAAGGCCTTCGTTCTCGTTGGCACGGCGAACGCCTTCTCGTTGGTCTTTCGCGTCTTCGGGGGCGATGAGGGGCTCGGACGGGTGTTGGATTCGCTCGGTCTGGGAAACTGGGGCAAGTTGCTGTTCATCTTGACGGTGATCTTTGTCCTTGGCTTCTTCATTGATTGGCTCGAAATCGTGCTGATCACGCTCCCCATCTTTGTGCCGGTGATCGCGAAGCTCGATTTCACCGCACATGTTGGCGATGCGGTTCTTGTCAACGTCTGGATCGGCGTCGCGGTCGCACTTGTATTGCAGACTTCGTTCCTGACTCTCCCGTTCGGTTTTGCCCTGTTCTTTCTGAAGGGATCGGCCCCCCCTGACGTGACGATGGCCCACGTCTATCGGGGCGTCGTGCCGATCGTGGTTATTCAGATCGCCGTCTTGTGCATCGTGCTGGCGTATCCATGGTTAGCAACTGAATTGGCGAAGATGGCAATCAGGTGACGTGTCCTGCCGAAAGCAGCTTCATACTGATGAGATTTACGACCAGTCCGGCGTTGGCGACCGCCAGCATTGGGCCGCTCAGGATTGGAACCGTTGGTAGGCTTCGTGTAGAATGTAAATTGTCAGAAGAAGGAGCACCACCGCGCTGACAAGCGCCGCAAGGATCTCGGTGCGGAGATAGCCATAGGTTTTCTGCGGGGTGGCCGGCTTTTGCGCGAAACAGATCGCGAATAATGCAAGAGCCAAGCCCCGGCGTCTGTCGCCATATGGGCAGCATCGGCTATCAGTGCGAGGCTGCCTGTCCAGATTCCGCCTACGATTTCTGCGGTCATGTAGGCCAAGGTCAGCACTAGCGCGGCATAGAGGGGCTTACGATGACGACCCGCGGCGGACGGGATAGCTCCTACGTGCGAATGACCTGTACCCAACGTACTCGCCTCCGGTTTAGGGAAATCGGGTCTTAGCCAACCGTTAAGAACGGTGACATGCTTGTAAAACGCGGTATGATCCCATCAGCGGGGAGGTTGGATTTGTGTCCTCTTTGATCAAAAGCCTCACCAAGACATGTCGCCATTATGCTAAGCGCGCAATGACAGCGCATCATGCTCCTTGGGCCGCCGGTGCGTTCTTGTTTGCCGTCCTCTCAGCATCCGCCTCGGAGTCTCAAGAGTATCGCGCCGAACGAGTTTCAGTGTTACAGCGCGGAATCTTTCAAGCCGGCAGCCGCGGCATGCCGACTGGCCGTAGTAGCTTCGGCCCGGTCACGAGTGTCCGCGATATCTCTCTTGTTAAAAGCACGACGACCATTCCTGCGAGGAAATCGTTGAGATTCGGATTGCGCTACGTCATCACTGGCACCCCGATCGGAGCCCCGGTGGAGATACGCCTCGTAACCCGCTTTCCCGAAACGGGCTTGCTCGACCCCATTAGTGGCGTTCGACATTACCAGAGTGAATATACCATTCGAAGCGCTATTGGAGCACCTGCCTACCGCGAGTTCTTGTTTGACCAATCATGGGAGATCGTACCTGGCGAGTGGGCCTTCGAATTTTGGCAAGGCGGCCGAAGCATCGGAATGCAGAAATTTTGCGTGCTCGATGCCGAAACCGCTCTGCACCAAGCCGACCCGTTGCCAGGTTCAACTGTAGATTCTTGATCGGGCAAGTTTCCTCCTGGGCCTCCTGACGAGAACTTCCAGCCGAAGTCATTTGCGTATCATGCCCGCATTTGCTGTTCATAGCGCCCTACGGCGACCCTTGGACGGTGTTTTTAAGAAAAACATTCACGGAAAGCGCGAAGTTCCCGCGCATATGGCCGCCAACATTGTGATAGTATTCGGAAACGAAGTTTGCTAATCGCAGACAATGGAACATCGGATCGGTCGCACAACACCGAAGTCGAAATCGCCGGGGATTCGCCGGGCGCTACTGTTATTCCTTGCGTTCACGTATCTTTTTGTTGGCCTGGTCCATGCGACCGAGCATGCGAGCGAGGGTTTACCGGCGACAATCTCGTCTGGCATAAGCGTGGCAACCACGAACGGGTCTGACGGCCATGACTCCTCAAGCGAACCATCGGCTGTCGCTGAGCACTGCCATGTGTATGCAACCGTCCTGATTCCGGTGCCTGCTCCGGTTGCAGCCCGTTCGGTCCAATCGGTCCGATTGCCCTTCGTGACACCGACGCTCATGGTCGAAGCCGGCCCGCGGCTCGATACGCCGCCCCCCAAACATCTGACCTGAATACCGTAAGCCGCGCGCGGGTAGTCCTGCGCGTCGTCGTTCGCATTTCGGGTCGATATTATGCATTGTTTCAAAGCGGCTTTGCGCATGACGTGCGCACTGCTTGTTCTTACCATTCCAGTCAAGGCTGCCGAACGTTCCTCGCGCGCCATTTCGTTGCCGGAAGCGCTTCAGCGCGCATTGGCGGCGAATCCGCGCCTGACCGCGGTCGAACGCGACATCGGCATCGCGGGCGGGCTCCGAATTCAGGCTGGCGTGCTGCCCAATCCGGAGGCCTCGTTCGAGGTCGACAATGCGTTGGGATCCGGTCCCTACAAAGGCCTCCGCTCGGCTGAAACCAATCTGCAGCTCAGCCAACTCATCGAACTTGGCGGCAAGCGCGAGGCCCGAATCGCGGCGGGCGAGGCGGGCGTCGGTGCAGCCGTCTGGCAGCGGCGGGCAACCCGATTAGAAGTGCTGTCCGAGACGGCGATTGCCTTCATTACTATCGTCAGTCTGCAGCGGCGCATCGAGATCTTCGACCAGCAGATCGCAAGCTTCGACCAGCTCATTCCATTGCTGCAACGGCGCGTCGAGGAGGGGGCTTCATCGCCGGCTGAGACACTGAGGGCGCAGGTTGCCGCCGATCTGTTCCGAGCCGAGCGCGAACGCGCCAAGACTCAATTGGCCCTCGCGCGCCGTGATCTCGCAATACTCATGGGCCACAGCAGTCCCCGATTCGGCAATGCAGTCGGGCGGCTCACCAATACTGGCCAGCCGCCATCCTTCCAAAGCATTGTCAAGGCTATCGAAGCCAATCCGCAGTTGCTGCGCTGGACCGCTGTGACCGCACAGCGCAATGCCGAACTTCTCATCGCCCGCCTGAAGGCGATTCCCGATCCGCGAATTTCTGCCGGCTGGCGCCACTTCCAGGATACCAACGACAACGCCGTCCGGCTCGGCGTCTCGATTCCCATCCCGGTCTTCGACCAGAACACCGGCAACATCATCGCGGCCCAGGAAACGCTCGCGAAGACCGCCGCGGAACGGGCAATCAACAAGCTCGTCCTCATCAGCATCGTGGGCCGAGCCTATGACACGCTGACCGGCGCCTTGGCCGAGATCAAGCTGCTGCGATCCTCGGTTATTCCGAACGCGCGCAGCGCGTCCGACACGATCTTCAGCGGCTATACGCAAGGCCGGTTCAACCTGCTCGAACTGCTCGATGTCCGGGGATCGCTGTTGCAAGCGTTGTTGCGCGAACAGGAGGCCCTGCAGAATTTTCATATTGCCATCGCGACCATCGAAGGTCTTGCCGGCAACCCGTTTACGCTCGTGCGTGAGAGCAACAATAGATGATCAAGGCAGCATTTCGTTATTCGATATTCGTTTTCGTCGCGGCCGGGCTCGCCTATGGCGGTTATCGAGTGATGAACCAAGCAGCGTCGAAAGCACCGACCGAAACATCCGGAAAGGGACATGGAGGACATGGGGGGCACGGGGCCCATGAAGAACACGGCGACGGCGTTACGTTGAGCGACGCCAAGATCGCCGCGGCTGGCATTGAGCTCGCCACGGCCACGTCGGGCGTGCTCCGCGACAGCCTGTTGCTGAACGGCATTGTCCAGCCGAACCAGGAATCGCTCGTCCAGGTCACGCCGCGCTTCCCTGGAATTGTTCGGGATGTGCGCAAGCGGATTGGCGATGTCGTCCAGAAGGGTGATGTCCTGGCGGTGGTCGAGAGTAACCAGAGCCTGACGCCTTACGAGTTGAAAGCGGCGCTTGCCGGGACCGTTATCGACCGGCAGACCACCCTGGGCGAGTTCGTTTCCGAACAGAAATCGGCATTTCTGATTGCAGACCTTTCAACCGTGTGGGTCGACTTCTCGGTCTATCGACGGGACCTGAAGCGAGTCAGCATCGGCGACCAGGTTTTCATCGATCCCGCAGATGGCGGATCGCCCATAGAGGCGAAGGTATCCTATTTGTCGCCGGTCGGCAGCGCCGACACTCAAAGCGCAATTGCCAGAGCCGTGGTGGCGAACCCCGCGCAGCGGCTGCGGCCCGGGCTGTTCATCACGGGACGGCTCACCTTATCCGAGAAGAAGATCAACGTCGCCGTGAAGTCGTCGGCACTCCAGACGGTGGAGAACCGAACCGTCGTGTTCGTGCGCAATGGCGAAAAGTTCGAGGTGCGCGATGTCGAAATCGGGGATCGCGACAAGGAATTCGTCGAGATCGCGTTCGGTGTCGTGGAGGGGGAGACCTACGCCGCTCAAAACAGTTTCATCATCAAGGCGGAGATGGCGAAAGGAACGGTCGAACATGCCCATTGATGGCGAAATGACTCTCATTACCGCTCTCATTCGGCCGCACATGGAAGGCCATGTGGTGCGGGCTCTTCATGATTTACCCGATTTTCCGGGTTTCACGTTCACCCAGGTTCGAGGGCAGGGTCGAGGACGTGGAGCGGGCGGCCACTACGTCTCCAGCGAGACCGACTTGACATATCACCAGTTCCTGGAGCTGCGGTTGGTGTGCCGGACCGAACTTGCCGACGAGATTCGCGATCGCATCGCGTCGGCTGGATGGACGGGCAGAAAAGGCGACGGCGTCGTGTTTACGACGCCGGTCCATTCCTTCGCTAGCATCCGGGAAATCGGCCAACATCCGGAGCAGCGCGATGATTGACGGCATTCTTTCCTTTTCGATCCGCCAGCGCTGGCTGGTGATGATGGCGGTCCTGATCATGGCTGCTTTGGGTGCGTGGAATTTCACGCGGCTTCCCATCGATGCTGTCCCCGACATCACCAATGTCCAGGTGCAGATCAACACAACCGCGCCCGGCTATTCGCCACTCGAAGTCGAGCAGCGGATAACATTTCCGATCGAGACCGCCATGGGCGGCCTAGCTCACCTTCAAAACACCCGGTCGCTGTCCCGTTACGGCCTGAGTCAGGTGACCGTCGTGTTCAAGGAGGGCACCGACATTTATTTCGCGCGGCAGACGGTCAACGAGCGAATTCAACAGGTTAGGGATCAGCTACCTTCACGCATTGAGACCGCGATGAGCCCGGTGTCCACGGGATTGGGCGAAATCTACATGTACACGGTCGAAGCGAAGCCAGAGGCCCGCAAGACCGATGGCGAGCCGTACAGTCCGACCGATCTGCGCACGATACAGGACTGGATCATCAAGCCGCAGTTGCGGAACGTCCCCGGCCTCGTCGAGGTCAACACCATCGGCGGATTCGAGAAGCAGTTCCACGTGCTGCCCGATCCGACGCAATTGATGGCCTACAGGCTCAGTTTCCGCGATGTCATGACGGCGCTCGCCGCCAACAACGCCAATGTCGGGGCCGGCTATATCGAACGCAACGGCGAGCAGTATCTTGTGCGCACGCCCGGCCAGGTCGCCAACATCGAAGAGATTAACGAGATCGTCATCGGATCCCGGAACGGCGTGCCCGTTCGAATTTCCGACGTTGCGGACGTTCGAGAAGGCAAGGAGTTGCGGTCCGGGGCCGCCACGCTTGACGGCAAGGAAATAGTGCTCGGGACCGCCATGCTGCTGATCGGGGAGAACAGCCGCACGGTGGCTCAGCGCGTCGCCGCAAAGCTCGACGAGATCGGCCGTTCGTTGCCGGACGGAGTGATCGCGCGCGCTGTCTATGACCGAACCGCCCTCGTGGAAGCCACGATCGCAACGGTCGAGAAGAATCTGGTGGAGGGAGCGCTTCTCGTCATCATCATCCTGTTCCTGATCCTGGGTAATTTCAAAGCGGCTATCGCGACGGCCTTCGTCATTCCACTGTCGATGCTTTTCACCGTCACCGGGATGTTCGAAACCAAGGTCAGCGCCAATCTGATGAGCCTGGGCGCGATCGATTTTGGCATTATCATCGACGGGGCGGTGATCATCGTCGAAAATTGCCTGCGGCTGCTCGCTGTCGAGCAGCATCGCTTGGGCCGCGTCTTGAGCCGGGAGGAACGGTTCGAGACGATATTGGCCGGATCGCGGGAAGTCATCAGACCAAGCTTGTTCGGCACGTTGATCATCGCCGTCGTCTACCTGCCGATCCTGACGCTCACCGGCATCGAGGGGAAGATGTTTACGCCGATGGCGCTGACGGTGCTAATGGCGCTTCTCGGCGCCAGCATCCTTTCAATGACGTTCGTACCAGCCGCGGTGGCGTTACTGGTAACGGGACGAGTTTCGGAGCATGAGAACTGGTTCATGCGCGGAGCGCGCCACATCTACGTTCCCCTGCTTTCCAGATCGATCCAGAATCGTGGATTTGTCGCATTCGTGGCCGCGATCCTCGTTGTAGTAAGCGGCTTCGCAGCCTCTCGCATGGGTGGCGAGTTTATTCCGAGTTTGGATGAGGGTGATATAGCGCTTCAAGCTGCACGCATACCTGGGACAAGTCTCTCTCAGACTCTTGAGATGCAGGCAATACTGGAAAAACGGCTAATAAAAATTCCTGAAGTGAAGGAAATATTCACGCGGGTTGGCACGGCAGAAGTCGCCACAGACCCAGAGCCGCCCTCAACAGGCGATTCATTTATTATGTTAAAGCCGCGAACCGAATGGCCTGATCCTAAGCGGGCCAAGGCGGACCTTGTCGCCCAAATTGAGCAAGCCGCAGAGGAGATACCCGGCAGCAGCTACGAGATTACGCAACCCATTCAGCGGCGATTTAATGAATTGATATCCGGCGTGCGCGCGGATGTAGCGGTGAAGATCTTCGGAGATGATCTTGGTACGTTAGCACAAGTCGCAGGTCAGGTACAAACCGTCCTGCAGACGATCGAGGGCGCAGCGGATGTCAAGACCGAGCAGATATCCGGATTGCCGGTACTGACGGTCAAGCTCAACCGGCAGGCTCTGTCCCGCTATGGGATCAGCGTCGGCGATGTTCAGAACCTGGTCGAAATCGCGGTGGGCGGAAAAAACGCGGGACTCGTGTTCGAGGGCGACCGGCGCTTTGAACTCGTTGTCCGCCTTCCCGAGCACCTCCGGTCCGATGTCGATGCCATCAGATCGCTGCCCGTGCCGCTGCCGCCGCTCGAAAACCAGGGCAAGGCGACGCCTGCAATTTGGGGTAATTCTCCCCTGGCGCAGATCCGGTATGCCCCCTTGTCCGAACTTGCTCAAATTGACGTGGCACCGGGACCGAACCAGATCAGTCGGGAAAATGGAAAACGGCGCATCTTCGTGTCCGCCAACGTGCGGGGGCGGGACCTCGGATCGTTCGTCGGCGATGCGCAGCGCCAGATCGAGGAGAAGGTAAAGCTTCCGGCCGGTTACTGGATCGGATGGGGCGGCCAATATGAGCAGCTCGTTTCCGCGACAAAGCGGCTGACCATTGTCGTGCCGGTCGCGCTGCTGCTGATCTTCCTCCTGCTGTTCATCAGTCTGGGCTCCGCGGCGGACGCGCTTCTGGTCTTCAGCGGTGTTCCGCTTGCGCTGACCGGAGGGATTCTCGCGCTTCTGCTGCGGGATATTCCACTGTCGATCAGCGCGGGCATCGGCTTCATCGCCCTATCCGGCGTGGCCGTGCTCAATGGCCTCGTGATCATCACCTTCATCGAAAAGTTGCGCCGGGAAGGCCACGCGCTGGTCGATGCCGTCCGCGAAGGCGCGCTGACGAGATTGCGCCCTGTGCTGATGACGGCTCTCGTCGCATCGCTCGGTTTCGTGCCGATGGCCATCGCAACCGGCGCCGGTGCCGAAGTTCAAAGGCCGCTCGCCACGGTCGTGATCGGCGGCATCATCTCGTCGACGCTGCTCACGCTTCTCGTCCTACCTGCGCTCTACGTGTTGTTTCGCCGCGAAAGCGGCGAACGGGCCGAAATGCCTCAACCCACCACCAACGGAGTATCGACATGAAGTACATCGTCATCCTCGCTCTTTCGCTGTTTTGGTCAGCGCCGTCTTTCGCGCAGCATTCTCATAGCGAGAAGGGCCCGAGCGGCGGTGCGATGGAGGACGTAGCCGGTGTGCACGCCGAACTCGTGACCTCAGCAAATTCCATCACGTTCAACATCCTCGATGAAGGTGGCAAGCCGGTCGCCACGAATGGCTTTACCGGCTCTGTCCTCGTTGTAAGCGGCTCGGAGCGCGAAACCATAAACCTCTCACCTACGGGAAATGCAATGAAAGGCGAAGCCAAGAAGCCGATTGCGCCCAATGCCGCGATTACGCTGATGCTCAAGACGCAAAGGGGCAAATCGGGGCAGGCCAAGTTCAAGAAATAGCGCTCGCGGGTCACGCCGGGCAAGGAAAGGTACCATGACCGGTACATCTCAATCAGCGAAGCTCCGCCTCCCCGTCGAAGGGATCGACTGTGCTTCCTGTGCGACAAAGATCGAAAATGCCCTGCAGCGAATGCCGGGCGTCAGCGACGTTGCCGCTTCTGTCTCTGGTGGCACGGTGACGGTGAACATGACGCCGGCAGCGTCGGGGAGGACAATATCCGCAATCAGATTGCGGATATTGGTTACCGGGTGGCTTGGCCGGCGCTTGCGCTCGGCGATACCCATGGCGACGCCAGGGGAGAATCGCGCCCGCACAGAGAAAAGCCTTCCCACGTTGACGAGCATGCCTCGACGGATCGGGCTTGATGGAATACCGGAAAGGGCATGCTCACGATCGCATCGGGCGGGGCCCTGGCGATCGCATTTCTGCTCGGAAAAATCACGCCGGCCATCGAATGGTGGGCCTTCCTTGTTGCGATGCTGGTCGACCTCATTCCGATCGGACGACGCTCGCTCTCCGCTGCGCGGGCCGGCACGCCTTTCTCGATCGAGATGCTGATGTCGATCGCGGCGGTGGGAGCCACGATCATCGGCCCGACCGAAGAGGCCGCGACCGTGGTCTTCCTCTTTCTGATCGGTGAACTCCTGGAAGGCGTTGCCGCGGGCCGCGCCCGTGCAAGCATCCAGAGCTTGACCAAGCTCGTTCCGAAAACGGCCCGTCTGGAGGAGAACGGCCTGGTCCGCGACCGTGTAGCCACTAGTCATCTGATGGATGTAGCCGGGCTCAATTGGCCGGATGCCGCCCGTCGGGGATTTGCGGAGTGCTCTGTCGAGCGCGATTCTGTAAGGACGCCTTTCCCATGACCCCGATCGCTTCTTGCAGTGCTGCGCATGCTGCCGTGTCGCTCATCGCCGGCATCGATGTATGTTTGCGTGGGATGCGCGAGATTTAGGTAATTGTGA
This sequence comes from Pseudomonadota bacterium, assembly GCA_043811435.1. Lineage (GTDB taxonomy): Bacteria > Pseudomonadota > Alphaproteobacteria > Rhizobiales > Xanthobacteraceae > Bradyrhizobium. The sequence continues at coordinate 21,535 of JBDRNF010000318.1, read as the reverse complement.
CTGACGGCCATTACATTGCGTTCGGGGATGGCCACTACGTGGGCACTTCGGACACCTTCGATGAGTAAAAGGACAGAGAATGAGTGACAAGCTGCGCTTGGACATTCCGATCCTGCTTCCGGAGGTACACGATGCCGCCGACGCCTGCGTGGCGCGGCTGATCTCGGAAATGCGCGGGCGGGAAGGCATTGAACAGGTCCACGTCGCCCCGGCCAGCGATGGCGAGCCTGCCCAGCTCTGCATCCACTACGATGCCGAGGTCCTGCCGCTCCCGCGCATTCGCGAGCTCGTGTCGGGCGCCGGAGCGAGAATTGCAGAGCGCTATGGCCATGCTGTGTGGCAGCTCGATATCCCCCATGCGAGACGGGCGCGCACGGTCGCGGAGCGGCTGCGGACGCTGCCAGGCGTGATCGAGGCCGAAGCCAGTGCGGCCGGCATCATACGTGCGGAGTTCGACCGATCCGTCACTTCCGAGGCGGAGCTTCGACGCGAATTGGAAAAGATGCGGATCGGGGCCACCGCGGCAGCCCGCCCGCGGATAGGAGACCATGCCGAACACGGTCATCCAGCGGAGCGACATGGCGTAGGCGAGGCGGAGCACGACCATGAAGGCGGCATTCTTGGATCGAACACCGAGCTGATCTTCGCGCTGATCTGCGGCGGTCTGCTCGCCGCCGGTTATCTGACCGAACAATTCCTGCTGGTTCCGGCCTGGCTGCCGTTCGCCGGTTATCTCGGAGCCTATTTCTTTGGCGGCTTCTTCACGCTGCGCGAGGCGATCGACAATCTGCGCCTGAAGCGCTTCGAGATCGACACCCTGATGCTGGTCGCCGCGGCCGGCGCCGCCGCACTCGGCGCATGGGCGGAAGGCACGCTCCTGCTCTTCCTGTTCAGCCTCGGCCATGCCCTCGAACATTACGCGATGGGCCGAGCGAAGCGCGCGATCGAGGCACTGGCGGAACTCGCGCCCCGGACGGCGCTCGTCCGGCGTGACGGAGACTTGCGGGAAGTGCCGGTCGAAGAACTCGCCATCGGCGACGTCGTCGTGGTCAAGCCGGACGCGCGGCTCCCCGCGGACGGCTTCGTCGTTGCGGGCGAGAGCAGCGTCAACCAGGCGCCGGTGACGGGCGAGAGCATCCCCGCCGACAAGCAGGCCGTCCTGGACGCGGTGGCGGCCCGGGCGGACCCGGACAAGCTCGATCCCGCCCACCGCGTTTTTGCCGGCACTATCAACGGCAGCGGCGCCATCGAGATCGAGGTCACCCGCAAGTCCACCGACAGCGCGCTTGCCAAGGTCGTCCGGATGGTCAGCGAGGCCGAGACACAGAAATCGCCGACCCAGCGCTTCACCGAGAAGTTCGAGCGCCTCTTCGTGCCGGGCGTGCTGGCCCTGGCGGTGCTACTGCTCTTCGCGTGGGTGGTGATCGACGAGCCGTTCCGCGACAGCTTCTATCGCGCCATGGCCGTGCTGGTCGCCGCCAGCCCCTGCGCGCTCGCCATCGCGACCCCGAGCGCCGTGCTGTCGGGCGTAGCGCGCGCGGCGCGCGGCGGTGTCCTGGTGAAGGGCGGCGGCCCGCTGGAGAATCTCGGCTCGCTCACGGCCATCGCCTTCGACAAGACTGGTACGCTGACGGCCGGCAAGCCGCGCATCACCGACGTCATGCCGGCGCCCGGCGTCGCGGACAGGGATTTGCTGAGGATAGCGGTCGCCGTCGAGACCTTGAGCGACCATCCGCTCGCCCGCGCCATCGCGCGAGATGGCCGCGAGCGCCTTGGCGGGGACGCGATCCCCGACGCCAGCGATCTTGAAAGCCTGACCGGGCGCGGGGTCGCCGCGACCGTCGAGGGCGACAAGGTGCTGATCGGTAAGGCCGAGATGTTCGACGCCAACGGCATCCCGCCGCTTTCCGAGCCGATGCAGAACGCCATCGCCTCGCTCCGTGAGAATGGGCGCACGAGCATGGTCGTGCGGCAGGGCAACCGTGATCTTGGTGCAATAGGGCTGATGGACACGCCGCGCCCGGCCGCGAAGGCGGCGTTAGCGCGGCTGCGTGCACTGGGCATCCGGCGGATGATCATGATATCCGGCGACCACCAGAAGGTGGCCGAAGCGATAGCGCGCGAGGTCGGGCTCGACGAGGCCTGGGGCGACCTGATGCCGGAGGACAAGGTCTTGGCGATCAAGAAGCTGCGCGCCGAGGCGAAGGTCGCGATGGTCGGCGACGGCGTCAACGACGCGCCGGCGATGGCCCATGCAACAGTCGGCATCGTCATGGGCGCCGCCGGATCCGACGTGGCGATGGAGACCGCCGACGTCGCCTTGATGGCCGACGATCTCGCCAACTTGCCGTTCGCGGTCGGGCTGAGCCGCACGACACGCGGGGTGATCCTGCAGAACGTGGTCGTCAGCCTGGGCGTAGTGGCGCTGCTCGTGCCGGCGACTATTCTCGGTCTCGGCATCGGCCCGGCGGTCGCAGTCCATGAGGGCTCGACGCTGCTCGTCGTCTTCAACGCCCTCAGGCTTCTCGCGTATCGTGACAACAGTCAGTAACGGTCGAAATCATTCGGAGCTCCGTTTTGTACTTTCAGCCCGGCGCCAGGCCGGTGAGAATAGCTATCCCAGGCGGGGTGCGATCTCTAAAAGCAGGTTCAGCGCGGCGAGCAATCTTTGAGAAATGGGAGTGATGCCATGAGCTTTTGCGACATCGTTGTCGATGCATGCCCTCGTAGCGACCTACATCGAACGCTTGATCGAGCTCGCGACATGGCTGGGGAGTTCGGCGCCAACCTTTCGGTAGTTTCCTATGCCTGGCCCCCGTTTTCGATGACGGAGGCGCTGGCTCTTAACGCCTTCTCTGTCCAAGAGCAGACCCGATCGATGGAAGATGCTGTGGCTGTCGCCCGAGGTGCGTTCGACAAGGTGTTTGGAGTGAATCCGAAGGGAGTCGAGTGGTGTTCAGGTATCGGCGAGCCGACCGAAGTTATGCGCGACCATCTGCTCGTCGCCGATCTGCTAATCACGAGTTCTGCCGAGGCCGACGCCTGCGTCTTGCCAGATCCGGCCGACCTCGCTTGCCGCTCCGGCACTCCGGTTCTGCGCCTGGGACGACAGTCGGCAAACGGCCGCTTCCCAAATGTGCTGGTGGCTTGGAAGGACTGCTCACAAGCCCGTCGCGCTCTGCATGATGCGCTCCCCTTGCTTGAGCGCGCCGAGAGTGTCGCGGTCGTCGGTGTCGGGGACGAAGTGTCCGCCGACGGGCTTGAGGCGGTGGCGGGCCATCTGCGTCGTCACAAGGTGAAGGCTCGCCATTCGCACATCTCGCGCTCACAAGAAGCTGTGTGCGCGGATCTGCTCGCTCAGGCGGAACGCGAGGGCGCGAACCTCATAGTCGCCGGTGTTTATAGCCACGGCCCGCTGACCGAGCGGGTGCTCGGTGGTGTCACTAGGGAACTTCTGAAAAGCACGGACATGTCCTGGTTCCTAGCTCATTGAGGATAGGCACCCGCGATTGGTACCTTGGCACTGCAGGCGCCGGCCTCGCGCGACCATAGGGCACGTAATCGAAGTCTCGGACGACTGAGACCTTGGGTTGCTATGAATTTTCTGCTGCAATCTTCGGATGTCAACCCTAAATGTTAGTTTCTTCGGAGAAGCTTAAAATGCGCCAGATCAAATCATGCACGCAGGGTGATCACCGTCAGACCTGAGACGCCGATCCTCGAAGCTGCAAACTATATGCTGCGAGAGCACATTGGTGGTCTTCCCGTGGTTAGCGAAGCCGGCAAGCTGGTCGGCATTGTTTTGGAAGCTGACTTTATTCGTCGCAAAGAGATCGGGACGCAGAGAAAGCGAGGTCGGTGGTGAAGTTTTTATTGGGTCCTGGCGGATCCGGCAGCATCAGGTGTGGGGCGTGGGTCTTGAAAAGGCGACCGCCGACAGCAACGCCAAGCCCGGCGATCGCGTTCACGTGCGCCGGGACGGAGTCGAGCGCGTCACAAAAGAAATCAAGGTGATCGACGGCACCAATGGGCACGCGCATATCGAACAGCGGCAAGTGCCACGCAATCGTTGGCAGGTGACAGCTGAGAAATTTCGCACGGCCGATCGGAAGACGGTGGCGCGCGATCCCGACCTGGTCGCGGCTCAATCCCAAATGGTGCTGATCGAGAAAGCACTGGAACGAGTGTTTCCCAAGGATGAACGCGCGCGTCACAGCATCATGGAAGCGGCGAGGGAACGAATTGCACACCATCTCAGACAAGGACACTCATTCGGCCGAGCAACCGTCATGGAACCAGCTCAGGACCGTGATCGATCGGAAGGCAATAAAGGTGATGCTTTGCAAATCCGGAACGGTGAGCGGGTGAGAATTCAGCAACGAGAACGCTGATCGCGCCGACTTCTCCGTACTGTTTCAGGTTTTACTCACTGCGTGAAATCCCAGGTTCAAATCCTGTCCCCGCAACCACCGATACACTCCCGCAGCGAAAGCTGCGGGAGTTTCGCGTTTCCGAGTCTTTACAATGACTTGCGCTTCGATCCAGCCAAGGATCGTGCCCAATTCGCCGTGTAAGGTGGCGTCGATTCCGCCGCGGTTCGGGTCAGGGCGCAGCGTAATTTTCTCAACCAGCCCCGGATTGCTTCCGCTGCCTCACCACGATCCTCGGGGTTGTTGAGCGCCTCCGCCAGCCGCTCGACCTTCTTCCGATAGACACTCGACACGTTCGGATGGATGTCCGGAATATCTGCCGGCACCTGCGCTAGAGTTTCCTTCAGCACGTCCTCGCGGGCCTCCAATTCGCGCATGCGATCGGTCATGCCGCGTGTGTGGCCGCCTCCTTCAATCACACTCAGCATTTGCTTCAAGGTGCGCTGGATCTTCGCCAACTCCGAGCGGTGACCCTCGCCACTAGCACTAGCGCAGCGTTCCCGGTTATCCGCGCTTCCGTTCGCCTTATCAAGGCACCAACAGCCTGCCGGGCGGAGGGCAGGGGCGAGAGACTTGGACGGTGGATGCGTTTCTCGGATGGCGGCTGTGGAAGGGCGGCGAATTCTATTTCAATCCGGAGCTGGCTCAGGGATTTGGTATCGGGACCACGCTCGGTTTGGTTGGCTTTTCGAACGGTGAAGCGCAAAAGGGGGCGGTGATTTCCCAAAGTTTCGGCCCCAGCGATATTTTTTCCGACAAACAGTTGGGGTCGGTGGCGAGCAGGAAGACGTGGCCGACGCTCCAAACCAACTGCCCGGAAAGCGCGACGTCGATCGCGTTACGGTCACGGTGGGACGTTTCGCCGTCGGGGATTATTTCGACGGCAACTCTTACGCCAAGGATCCCCGGCTCGATTTCATGAATTGGGCGATGTGGGCGTCCGCGGCCTACGACTTTCCAGCGGATTTGCCCGGCTTTACTCGAGGTGCCGTTGTCGAGTTCAATCGCAAGGATTGGGCGGTCAGGGCGGGCGTTTTCCAAGTACCCGCCGCTCCTAATAGCGACGTTCTCACATTCCAAACCGGCGGCGCGGTGGTCGGGCTCGAAGAGCGCTATACAATCCTTGATCAGCCCGGCAAACTGCGGCTGGGCGCTTTCGCGAACCGAGGCAAGACGGGCAACTTTCAGGAGACGCTAGCAGCGGTTGCGGTAGGTCCGACGCTTGACATCAACGCCACGATGGTCAGCCTCCGACGGGACCGCCTCAATACGGATTCTATCTTAACGCGGAGCAGCAGGTTGCAAAGGATGTTGGTATCTTCGCACGCGTTAGCTGGGCCGACGGCCAGAACGAAATTCTTTCGTTTGCGGACGTCGATCGCAGCGTGTCGGGCGGCGTCTCCGTCAAAGGCAGCTATTGGGGACGAAAGAATGACACCTTCGGGCTGTGGCGCAGTCATCGGTCTGACTTAATCGCATCGCGATTTCCTCGCGGCGGGGGGCTGGGCCTGTTGATCGGCGACGGCCAGCTAAACTACCGGCCTGAGAAGATCCTGGAGGCCTACTACGCCTACAACGTTTCCAAGGCCACTACGCTGACTTTGAACTATCAATTCGTGGCGAATCCGGCCCACAACGCTGACAAGGGTCCGGTCTCGATCGTCTCGGGGCGCATTCACTCCGAGTTCTGAATCGCGAAGCGGGAGGCAAATCCTGAGAGCTCGAGCCGGGTCAAAAAAGCCATGCTTTTTGCTCGGCCCGGTCGTCCAACAAAGGTGCTATCCGGTCCTGCGCGTGATATCTTTGCTTCGCCCAATGGCGCTGCCTCCTCGAGATATGATCCGATGCGTGGCTTATCTTTGAATTTTGTCAGAACGGTCGCCGTAGTCCTGACAACGGCGACGGCTTTGGCGTTATGCCTGGTTTCCCCGAGCTTCGCTCAACGGGATCCTCTCGATCTCGCACAGGCCGGCTTCCTAGCGAAAGATCGCGGGGAGTTCAATTTGGCGGTACGTCTGTTTGACGAGGCACTTCAGTGCGGATTTTTCGCGGATAAGCAACGTGGCCTTCTCTTATATAGTCGGGGCGCGTCATTCGAAGCGCTCGGAAGTCGCGACCGCGCACTATCCGACTTCGATGCGGCCATTGCGCTACTCCCGGACTTTCCCAACGTCTATGTCTATCGAGGGATCATCTGGGGTGACAAACCTGAATACCAGCGCGCGCTTCAGGACTTTCTGACGGCCAGCAAATTGAAACCGAGCGATCCGCTCGTTTTCAATAATATCGGGAATGTCTACCAGAAAATCGGCCAGGACGACCGGGCCTTGGACAACTACGACCGTGCGATCGGCCTGACGATAATGGCACCGATCCTGGACGATAGCCCCACGAAGGGGCTATTCGCGTAGCGAGTTATGAATGGCAGTTGCTGCGGCAGCAGCGTGTCCCATTGCGACGCTGATTTGGTCGACACCCTTCGCGACGTCTCCCGCAACGAAAAAGTTCGCGACCGTGCTTCGCTGATGCTCGTCGGCAACCACGCAGTGATTATCGAGAGCCGCTCCCAGTGCGCCCGCTAGAGAGGATTGCGGGGCACAGCCTAAAGCCGAGTAGAGGGTATCGAACGCAAGCGTACCGTGATGGTTCATGGTGAGCCCAACGATCTTGCCCTCATCGATTTCGACTTGCGTGACCGCCTCTTCGACGGCCTTGATGCCGGCGGCATGCATTTTTTGCCGCTGCGCGCTATCGAGCCTTAGCGGCTCGTCCAGCGAGAACAGCGTGATGTCGGACGTGTAGGTCCTCAGGAAAAGCGCTTCACCGAGACCGGTTTCGCCATGGCCGATGACCGCAATTTTGTGGTCGATCACTTCGTATCCGTCACAAATTCCGCAGTGGCGGATGAGGCCTTTCTGAACCGCATCGAAGAGGTTAGGAAGCGCCGGCTCCTTGTCGATCACGCCTGTGGCGAGCAGGACGGTTTTTGCACTGACTTGTGTGCCTTCGAGTGTTGCTTCAAACGTTCCGTCCGGCAAGTGCTCAAGTTCGGATACGGTGCCTGAAACGATACGCGCTCCATATTTCACGGCTTGCGAGCGCATACGGCCCACCAGTTCGCTGCCGGTTACTCCTTCCGGAAAGCCGGCATGATTATGTGATTTCGGAATCCAAAGGGCCCGGCTGGCACCGGCGTCCGCGACGACGAAATTGCGCCGAAAACGGCCCAGATATATTGCAGCGGTAAGGCCGGCGGGGCCGCCGCCGATTACCAGGCAGTCGAGTTTGGTTGTCATCGTCGAACCTTTTACTACTGCGTCGATGCTGAAAGACTCGTCACGGGTGTTCCTCTCCCCGATGCGCCCTGGATTGCGAAATTGGCACAACCATCTATGGCTAGGGCCGAGGTATCTCGCGTAGTCTGGACCGGCCCCGACAATGAGGTCGGAAAGGAGAATGCAGCGTCACGGCGCTCTCCGCACTGCGGGGCAATTCAGCACTCTTTACAGCTATATCCGAACCGCTCGCAGCCGCAGCGCATTGCCGACGACGCTCACCGATGACAGCGCCATGGCAGCAGCCGCAATTACGGGGGAGAGCAGTAATCCGAACGTCGGGTACAGAATGCCGGCGGCGATCGGAATTCCCGCCGCATTGTAAATGAATGCGAAAAACAGATTTTGGCGTATGTTGCGCATCGTCGCCTCGGAGAGACGACGGACGCGGACGATGCCGCCAAGATCGCCTTTCAGGAGCGTTACCCCCGCGCTCTCCATCGCTACATCAGTTCCCGTTCCCATCGCAATTCCGACATCGGCGGCGGCGAGGGCGGGGGCGTCGTTGACGCCGTCTCCCGCCATCGCGACGATCCGTCCCTGCTTCTGCAGCTTGCTGACGACGGCGCTCTTCTGATCGGGCAGCACCTCGGCCTCGACCTCGGAAATGCCGAGCCGCTTCGCGACGGCGTTCGCCGTCGTTCGGTTGTCGCCGGTCAGCATGATGACCTTAATGCCTTCGGCCGCCAGCGCTTTCAATGCTTCCGGCGTCGATGCCTTGACCGGGTCAGCGATGGCTAGAATGCCGGCAAGTTTGCCGCCGACCGCGACGTTGATGACCGTGGCGCCGTCGCCGCGCAGCTTTTCCGCCTGCGCCGCCAACGGTTGTGTTTCAATGCCTGCGGATTCGAGAAAATTGGCGTTGCCGAGCAGGATCGACTTGCCGTCGACCTTGCCGGTGACGCCCTTGCCGGTTGGGGAATCGAATTCCTGGACGTCGGCCAGCGCCAGATTCCGTTCTTTCGCCGCCTGAACAATCGCGTCGGCAAGCGGATGTTCGCTGGACCGTTCGACGCTCGCTGCGAGTTTCAGAATTTCGACCTCGTCGAATCCCTCCGCAGGCGTGATTGAGACCACCTTCGGCTTGCCCTCAGTCAACGTTCCCGTCTTGTCGACCACCAGCGTATCGACCTTTTCCATGCGTTCGAGAGCTTCGGCATTCTTGATCAGGACGCCGGCCTGGGCTCCGCGTCCGACGCCGACCATGATGGACATCGGTGTCGCCAGACCGAGGGCGCAAGGGCAGGCAATGATCAGGACGCTAACGGCCGCAACCAAGCCGAACGCAAACCGCGGCTCGGGTCCGAATATCGCCCAGGCGCCAAAGGCAACGAGCGCCGCAGCGATTACGGCCGGCACGAACCAACCTGCAACCTGGTCAGCCAACCGTTGGATCGGGGCGCGCGAGCGCTGGGCCTTCGCAACCATCTGCACGATTTGGGAAAGCAGCGTATCGCGTCCGACCTTTTCGGCCTCCATCACGAAGCCGCCGGATTGATTAAGAGTGCCGGCGATGACCTTGGCACCGCTCTCCTTGGTGACTGGCATCGACTCCCCCGTCACAAGCGACTCATCCAGATTCGAGCGCCCTTCGATGATGATGCCGTCTACCGGAACCTTCTCGCCTGGCCGAACCCGCAGCTTGTCACCGACGTTCAGGCTATCCAGCGGGACTTCTTGGTCAGCGCCATTGTCGTCGACAAGGCGCGCCGTCTTTGGGGCCAGATCCAGCAGGGCCTTGATCGCTCCGGACGTAGCTTCACGGGCCCGAAGCTCGAGCACCTGACCGAGCAGGACCAGCACTGTAATTACAGCGGCAGCTTCGAAGTAGACCGCGACGGCGTAGTCGTGGCTCCGGAAAGCGGGTGGGAAAATGCCGGGCGCTACCGTTGCGCCAACGCTGTATGTAAAAGCGACGCCGACGCCCATCGCGATGAGGGTGAACATGTTCAGATTTCGCGTGACAAGCGACTGCCAGCCGCGGACGAAAAACGGCCATCCGGCCCAAAGTACGACCGGCGCGGCGAAGACGAACTGGATCCAGTTCGAGAGCGTTTGGTCAATCCAGCCGTGGCCGCCGACCAGATGGCCGCCCATCTCCAGGACAACGACCGGCAGAGCCAGCGCGAGCCCCAGCCAGAAGCGCCGGCTCATGTCCGCCAGTTCGGGGTTGGGTTGGTCGTCTAGGCTGACCAGTTCCGGCTCCAGCGCCATCCCGCAGATTGGGCAGGACCCGGGTCCGATCTGACGGATCTGCGGATGCATGGGGCAGGTGTAGACGGTGCCCTCCGGGACGTCGGCGTGCTGCGGTGCGGCGATCGCCTTCTCGAGGTATTGATCCGGAGCGGCGGCGAACTTGGTCCGGCAGCTGGCTGAGCAGAAATGGTAGGTGACGCTTTTGAAGTCGAAGCTCTGCTTGCTGGTCTCGGGATCGACGGTCATGCCGCAGACTGGGTCTACAACGCCGGCTCCGCCCGCAGCGTGATGATTATGGTCGTGCGCGCCGACGCCTCCGCAGCACCCGCTCTCCTTGACCGGCGTTTCAGCGGCAGCGGCTGCCTTGGACGAGCATCCGCATCCGCTTGGGGACATCGCTTTCTGATCGTTGGCCATTTCGAGCTCCATGTCTACTTGCAACCCATACCGTGTAGGGGTATATGGGGTCCATGCGAAAAGACATCAAGACATCCTGTCAAAAGCGGCTCGGCCGGATCGAAGGTCAGGTGCGCGGCCTGTCCAGGATGGTGGAGGAGGAGCGCTACTGCATCGACATCGTCACGCAGATTTCGGCGGTCCGAGCCGCGCTACGGCGGGTCGAGGAGGAGGTGTTGAGAGATCACGTCTCCCACTGTGTCGAACACGCCATCGCGAGCGGCGACAAAACGGATCAGAGGAAGAAGATCGCCGAATTGATGGCCGTCATTGGCCGGGCGGCACGATGAAAAACGATGCAGGTCCCACCGATGCAGGTTCCACCTTGGCGGGTCTGGAATTCACGGCTATGCTTGCAACTCTCGGTATGAAAAGATATTGACGGCGGCATGCTCGTGCGGTTGACCAGAACGAAGCGATTGAGGGCAGGGTGGCTGATAGCCTTGGCCTATCTGCTTTGCGTACTGGCGCCGACGATCTCCTATGCGCTGCCCGGGGTCCACACTCCCGCTCCGTGTCTGACGGACGAAAATCACGTTCCCGGAATGGTCCATGTTCATTCTGGGGCGCAGCACATTCATAAAGAGGGCCATATCCATGATCATGCTGCGGTGAAGGATCATTCCGCCGGCGATGACCATTCGATGCCAGGGATATCGGATTCGAGTTCCTTCCCCGAGAAAGCCCCTCATTTGTCCGACGGACAATGTTGCGGGCTGATCTGCGTCACTGCGCTCCCGGCGACGGTCATCGACATCATGAAGCCTTCCACTCTGCCGGCGCTTTGCGAAGCCGAAGGCTACCGGAACGTCGCCGACAACGCTCCCCCTCGGCTCTATCGCCCCCCCATTTCCTGATCTGATCAAGACATTGTGGCGCCGCGGTCCCTCAAGGGCTCGCACGTCTGTGGTCCATCGACAGTTCAGGAAAGCAACATGCTTGCGCAGCTTGGGGCGATACTCGCCGCCGTTCAGTCGGTGGTGGAGAAGCTATTCGGCAATAGATTTCGAGCGATAGCGGGGATGGCCGTCTCGGCGTTGGCCTTGGGCGGTTGCATGCAGACGGCGGCGCCGCTGGCCGGTCCTGATCCTGCGGATCCGAACGTCCGCGTGGCCGCCGTCGGCTACCGGTCCGGCATTGCGCCCTACACCAGGATGCGGCCCACGGCCCCTACCGGCTGGAAGGAACAGAACCGGCGCGTAACTCCGTCGCCGAAGTCCGGGCAGTAGGAGAGCGCCATGACAGAAACATTCTCCATCCAGGCGCGACGCAGGTCGGCCGCTGGCGGTGGCAGGACGGCGCTACTTGCGCTGTCCGCCGCTCTCGTGCTTTCAGGCTGCGCGGCATTCTCTCCGGACGGCGGCATGACGGCCGTAGCCGATATCACGGGCGCGACGATCAGGAAGGACGTGATTTCGATCCGGACCGCCGACGATGCCTTGGTCGCGAGCGATGCGGTCAGGCGGCTGCTGCGACGGACGCTCAACGTCGAGACCGCGGTGCAAGTCGCGCTCCTCAGCAACCGCGGACTTCAGGCCGCCTACAACGAATTGGCGCTGGCGGAAGCAGAGCTCGTCCAGGATAGCCTGCCGCCCAACCCCACTTTCTCGATTTCACGGATAGCTGGCAACGGAGCGGTCGAAATCGAACGGCAGGTCGTCGGTGACATTCTGGCGCTCGCCATGTTGCCGTTCCGCTCGGAAATCGCGCGTCAACGTTTCCGCCAGGCGCAGCTGCGGGCCGCCCTCGAGACGCTGCGGCTCGCTGCGGAAGTAAGACGGTCCTACTACCGCGCCGTCGCCGCCAACGAGCTCGTCGCGCTTCTGGCAGACGCCAAATCCACGGCGGAAGCGACGGCCCAGCTCGCCCTGAAGCTCGGTCAGACCGGATCGCTGAACAAGCTCGATCAGGCGCGCGAACAGGTCTTCTATGCCGAGGTCACGGCCGAACTCGGATCGATCCGTCAGGAAGCGTCGAGTACGCGCGAGCGCCTCGCACGTCTGATGGGGCTTTGGGGAAGCGATCTGGCCTTCCGGATTCCCAACACCCTGCCGGTGCTTCCACGGCATCCGTCGGCATTGCCGCGCATTGAGGTCGAAGCGGTCGGTCACCGCATCGACCTTCAGATCGCGCGGATCGAACTGGATGCCTTGGCTAAGTCGCTCAATCTGACGGAAGCGAGCCGGTTCGTGACCCTGCTCGACGTCGCCGGGATCGATCGGAAGACGCGCGATCCCGAAGGGCCGCCCTTTCGCGAACGCGGTTTCGACATCCAGTTCCAGATCCCGATCTTTGACGGCGGCGAAGTGCGGGTCCGCCAGGCTGCCGAGACCTACAATCAGGCGTTCAATCGCCTGACCGAAAAGGCGATCAACGTCCGGTCGGAGGCAAGGGACGCCTATCGGGTCTACCGATCGACCTACGAAATCGCGGGTCAGTACCAGCGTGAAGTGCTGCCGCTGCGAAAGATCATCACCGAAGAGATGCAACTGCGCTTCTCCAGCATGCAGATCGACGTGTTCGCCCTGCTGACGGAAGCACGACAACGCATCGCATCGCTGCGGGCCGCGATCCAGGCCAAGCGAGACTTCTGGTTCGCCCAGTCCGACCTGCAGACGGTCGTGAACGGCGGCGGCTCCGGAGAGTCCCAGAACCCATCCCGTCAAACCACCACCGCCCTGGCCGGCGGTGGCGGCGGCCACTGAGGAGGCGAGTAATGCTAACGCGAAGAGGGTTCATCGGCACAGCGGCGCTGATAAGCGCCAGCGCCGTCAGCGGCCGGGTGCAGGCCGCCAACATCCCGGAAGCGCCGATGATGGAAAAAGCGGTGATGCAGCCGCCGCTTTATCCCACCTCCGGCCCCGACTACCGGCCGGTGGTAACGCTGAATGGGTGGTCGCTGCCATGGCGGATGAATGGCGACTGGAAGGAATTCCATCTGGTTGCCGAGCCGGTCGTGCGTGAGTTCGCCGACGGTATGAAAGCCCATCTGTGGGGGTACAACGGACAATCGCCCGGACCGACCATCGAGGTTGTTCTGGGTGACAAAGTCCGCATCTTCGTCACCAACAAGCTCCCCGAGCATACCACCGTGCACTGGCATGGCATGATCGTGCCCAACGGCATGGACGGCGTGGGTGGCCTTAACCAGCCTCATATCCCGGTCGGCAAGACCTTCGTCTACGAATTCGAGATCAAGACCAGCGGCACCTTCATGTACCACCCGCACTCCGACGAGATGGTGCAGATGGCAATGGGCATGATGGGCATGCTCATCGTGCATCCGCGCGACCCAGCGTTTCGTCCGGTCGACCGCGATTTCGTGTTCGTCATGAGCACCTATGACATCGACCCCGGCACCTATCTGCCCAAGGTCAACGAAATGACCAATTTCAACATGTGGACATGGAACAGCCGCGTGTTTCCCGGGATCGATCCGCTGCCGGTTCGCCTTGGCGACAAGGTGCGCGTGCGCATCGGCAATCTGACGATGACCAACCATCCGATCCATCTGCACGGCCACAGCTTCGCGGTAAGCTGCACCGACGGCGGCTGGGTTCCCGAAAGCGCGCAGTGGCCGGAAACGACGATCGACGTTCCCGTCGGAGCGACCCGGGCCTTCGACGTCCTCGCCGACAATCCGGGCGATTGGGCGTTCCACTGCCATAAATCGCATCACACCATGAACGCGATGGGCCACGACATGCGAAATATGATCGGCGTATCGAGGAAAGATCTCGCCAGGGCGGTCGGCAAGCTCGCGCCTGACGCCATGGTCATGGGCTCGACGGGCATGGCGATGGGCGAGATGGAAATGCCGGCGCCCGACAATACGCTGCCCATGATGACCGGCACCGGGCAGTTCGGTCCAATCGAAATGGGCGGCATGTTTACCGTGATGAAGATACGCGAGGGCCTGGCGCGCGACGATTATCGCGATCCCGGCCCGTACAAAAATCCCACCGGTACGGTTGCCTACGAAATAGATGCGCCGACCACCGAACCGCCGCGGCTGGACGAGGCATCGCCGCCCGCAAAAAAGAAGGACGCCAAACCGATGAATATGAAAGGCATGAAGAAAGGCATGAAGATGTAGCGATGAACGCGGCATGCAATCAATCGCAATCAAAGGAGAAACCATGAAGAGCATAACGGCGATCGGTATCGCACTCCTGGCGCTGTCGGCCGCAGCCGCTCCGGCGACTAGCCACGAGCAGCACAGCCACGAAACCTACTCGGCCGGAGAACCCGGCGATCCGAAGAAGCCTTCACGAACGATCGAGATCGAAATGAGCGAGATGGAATTCCGTCCGTTCCGCATCGAGGTCAAACGCGGCGAACAGATACGATTCATTATCCGTAACGTCGGCACGGAAGATCACGAATTTCTTCTTGCCAGCACGGAGGACAATCTGAAGCACGCGGAAGCCATGAAGAAAAATCCCCAGATGGAGCATGACGATCCGAACGGCGTTCGCCTCGCGCCGAAGAAATCGGCAGAGATACTCTGGAAATTCACCAAGGCTGGCACATTCGAATATGCATGCCTGATCCCCGACCATCGGGACTACGGCATGACCGGAAGTATCATCGTCAAGCAATCTACCACCACCCGAATAAGGAAAACGCCATGAAGAAACTCGCAACCGCCATGATACTCACTCTCGCGCTCTCGGGTACGCCGGGCATTGCCCAGGACTCGACGGTCAGCGGCGAGGTCAGGAAGATCGACGAGAGCGCCGGAAAAATCACGCTAAAGCACGGCCCGATCAAAAGCCTCGGGATGGACGAGGGCATGACGATGGTGTTCCGCGTCAAGGATCCCGCGATGCTCCAGCAGATAAAGGTCGGCGACAAGGTCAAATTCGAGGCCGAGAAAGCCGACGCCGGCATCACCATCACGAAGATGCAGAAGGGCAAGTAGGACCGGGAATCCGACGCCGCCGCGGAATACGCGACGGCGTCGGTGCTCGCTGCACGGACTCGTCCATCAGCGATGGTTGCGTGCGGAGCGAATGGGATCATCTATGCGCCAAGCTGAAGCGGCCTCAGCCGATCCACTACTCGCATACGATCGCGAGAGCGGAATGCTGACTGGTGCCGGAATAATCGACAGGATTGCCGTTCTTGCGCTGCAGGCGGGATCGACGCTCACCCGGCCTTTCGGCCATCGCGGCTATGGATTGGGCTGCGAAGCGGTTTCTGCCGCGGTTTCAGCCCAAGATATCACCGTGAGGCTGAACCCTGACGCTTTGTTTGCGATGCCCTTGGCCGACGGCTATTGGAGCAGGCTCCTTAACAGCCGATATGACTACGAGGAGGAAATCGAGGCGTTCTTGAAGAGCATCGCCGACGTCAGGTACGTGTTTGTCGATTGCGGAGCCAATTTCGGGTACTGGCCGGTTCTTGCTTCCAGCAAACCGTTCGGTGCGCAGACTGCGCTGGCGATCGAAGCCTCGCCGAAAAACGCCGAAAGGCTGGAACTCAATGCCCGCCTTAACGGGAACCGGTTCCCGTGTCTGAATGCGGCCGTTGGGCGAACATCCGGGGGCTATGCGCGCATTACAGGCCACAAGCACGAAGCGTTCGGAACGGTTCTCCTTGCGGACCGCGAGGACAACGCTGTCAGGACCGTCTCGCTCGACAGCCTGGTTAGCGAAGGCCTCATCGATCCTGCGCAGCCGATCGTCGTGAAACTCGATGTCGAGGGGGTCGAAGTCGATGCGATACGAGGCGGGACCAGACTTCTTTCCGGCAATACGATCTTTATCTGCGAAGAACACGGATCCGACCGCGATCACATTGTTTCGCAGTATCTGATGAGCGCCACGCCGTTGCGCGTTTATATCTTCGATCCTGAAGTATCGCGCTTTGTCCGCGTCAATGACGTGGCTTTTTCTGGATCGCATCAAGCGGTACACCTGGGTCGGCTACAACGTGTTCGCCACCTGCAGCCCGGTTTGGGAAGATCGAATTATCGGAACCAGATGGCGACCAAGATGAAGGCACATTCAGTAACGTTTCGCCCTGCTCGAATCCGGCATGGGAGAGACGGCCGACGGCGTTGTCCACGCCCCATCACCAGAGAATTTATCGAAGCGGACCAGCCGGCGAACCCTTTATCCGACTGATCCATACCCTGTTCGACTGTCTATGAAGGAATGACCGATGGCATATACCCGCTTCGCCGCAATGATTGCGACATCCACGATCGTGATGTTCGGCCTAATGTACCTGAACACCTATGCGCTCGACCACGTCTGGTTCAGCCAGACGCGGATGTGGATGGCATTCGTGATGGGGGCCGTGATGGCCGTTATCATGCTCGCCTTCATGCTGAAGATGTATCCGGACAAGCGGGCGAACGTTGCGATCGCCATTGGCAGCGTCGTGATCTTCAGTGTTGCCCTGTGGCTCGTCCGCAGCCAGCAGACGGTCGACGACGTTTCCTACATGAAGGCGATGATACCTCATCATTCCATCGCCATCATGACCAGCGGACGCGCCCACATCCGGGACCCCCGCGTCCGGAAGCTTGCCGACGACATTATCGAGGCGCAGGTCAGGGAGATCGCCGAGATGAAGCAGCTGATCGGCGATCTTTCACGCAATCCGCCGCGATCCGAAGCGCCCGATCTTCCGGCCAGGCAGGTGAAATGACCGATTTCGTAGGCGACGCCACCGTCCGTCAGAGAGGGGCCTTCAACTGATGGCCGGCGACGCATTACGGTTGTCGAAGGGGCGGGATCTCCGCCTCGACCTGTTTCGCGGCCTCGCCAATTGGGCAATCTTTGTCGACCACATTCCGAACAATGGCGTCGCCTGGCTAACGACGAGGAACTACGGCTTCAGCGACGCCGCCGACATTTTCGTCTTCATTTCCGGGTTTACGGCTGCGTTCGTCTACGCGAGGAGGATGGCGGTACAGGGATTTATCGCGGGAACGGCCCTGCTGATGCGCCGCGTTTGGCAGCTTTATGTGGCGCACGTACTTCTGTTCGTTGCCTATGCGGCGGCCATTGGCTACGTCGCGCAGCTCGGTCACTCGCATCTGCTGGATGAATTCAACGTCGCCGGGCTGATCGAACAACCGGTTGCTACACTTACCCAGGGGCTACTGTTGAAGTTCAAGCCTCTGAACCTGGACATCCTTCCCCTGTACATCGTGTTGATGGCTGGATTTGCACCGCTTCTGATGTTGATGATGCGGTTCCCGGATGCGGCGCTGGCCGCGTCAATCACCGTCTACTTCTTCGCGCGTCATTTCGGCTGGAATTTTCCCGCGCATCCGTCCGGCGGCTGGTATTTCAACCCCTTCGCCTGGCAACTCCTGTTCACGTTGGGCGCCTGGGCGGCATTGGGAGGTTCCGGTCGAGCATATGCGTTGGCGCGTTCGCCGATAGTCCTCGTGGCGAGTGTCGCCTTCGTCGTATTCGCTCTCGTCCTGACGTTGGGTGGCCGTTTTGATGCGCTCGCGTCCTGGCTGCCCGCCCGGTTCCTAGAAATCTTCACGCCCAACGACAAGACGAATCTGGCCCCCTACCGTGTACTGCACCTGTTGGCGCTCGCCGTCATCGTGATTCGGATCCTGCCTGAAAGCTGTACTGGATTGCATTCCCACCTGTTGCGACCGCTCGTGATCTGCGGCCAGCGCTCTCTCGAAGTGTTTTGCGTCGGCATCTTTCTGTCGTTCGTCGGGCACTTTATTCTCGAGATGTATTCGAACCATCCGGTGACGCAGATCGCGGTCAGTGTGGCTGGCTGGATGTTGATGACCTGCGTTGCATTTTATCGGACGTGGTCGCGTTCGCTCGACGCGCCAGCGCGACGCGAAGCGGTTGTCGTTGCGGATCCGCGGCCCAATAATGTTCGCATGGAACAGGGGAGTGCCAGATGACGAAACATTTCGGGATTGCGATCTTCGCGACCGTGGCTGCCGTCCTCGGCGGACTCGCCCTTTTCGCCTGATGATCAATATTGCTCACTCAGTAACAAATCCGGACTTGCAGAAGTAGATCAGGGCCGGGGAACTATTCGCGCGACGGCCTATTCGCTTATGAGGCGGCGGTCCGTTAATCGTGACAGAATAAATGCTCATACCCGGAGCCTTGGGGGGCGCGCGCTTATGTGCTGGTTCGCAGGTGTATTTATCGCGGGAAATTACAATCTGGGCGTTCGTCCGGGTAAACTGTAATCACATGGGCGCTACGCCAGACAGAACGTCAAAATATCAGGCGGACAGCCTTTCGCTGATTGGCGCCGTCGCCATGGGCACCGGCGTGATGATCGGTGCCGGCATCTTCGCGCTGACCGGTCAGATCGCGGAACTGGCCGGGCCGCTCTTTCCGTTCGCCTTCGTCGCTGGTGCCGTGATCACCGGCTTCAGCGCCTACAGCTATGTCCGCATGTCGAACACCTGGCCATCCTCGGGCGGGATCGCGATGATCCTGCTGAAATGCTACGGGCCGGGTGCGGTTGCGGCAGGCGCGGCGCTGCTGATGGCGCTCAGTATGGTGATCGCCGAAAGCCTGGTGGCGCGGACCTTCGCAACCTACGTGCTGCGGCCCTTCGAGATAACGGGCGGGCCGCTCGTGCCGATCCTCGCCGTCGGGGTGATCCTGTTCGCGTTCCTGGTCAACGTCGCGGGCAACCGGTCGGTCGGGATGTTCTCGCTTGTCATGGCCGCGATCAAGATCGGCGGCATCGCCCTGTTTGGGATCGCTGCCTTGTGGGCGAGCGGCTTTTCCTTCGCCACCGCCTCCGAGACCGGTCGGGACTTCACCGCGACCGGATTCGTCGCCTCGATTGCGCTTGCCATTCTCGCTTTCAAGGGCTTCACCACGATCACCAACAGCGGCGCCGAGATCACCGATCCGAGTCGCAATGTGGGCCGGGCGATCATGATCTCGATCGCGCTTTGCGTCGTCGTCTATCTGCTCGTCGCCTTCGGCGTGGGATCGAGCCTGACCATCGACCGGATCATCGCCGCGCGCGACTATTCGCTGGCCGAGGCCGCCGAGCCCGCACTCGGCCAAGCGGGATTCCTGCTCACGGTGCTTCTCGCGACGGTGGCGACCGCCTCGGGCGTGCTGGCCAGCGTCTTCGCCGTATCACGGATGCTGGCGATGCTGACCGATATGAAAATGATCCCGCACAGTCATTTCGGCATGTCCGGCCCGATCCAGCGCCACACGCTGATCTACACTGTGGTCGTCGCTTCGGCACTGGCGGTGTTCTTCGACCTCGGCCGCATCGCTTCATTGGGGGCGTTCTTCTATTTGTTCATGGATATGATCATTCATTGGGGCGTGTACCGTTACCGTCGGCAACAAATCGGCGCCGCGGGCGCTGTCCTGCTGGCGGCGATCGCCTTTGACGCGGTGGTGCTCGCGGCCTTCACTGCGATGAAGCTGCAAAGCGATCCCGCCATCGTCCTCTACGCTGTGATCGCGATCGGCGCGGTGTTCGGCTTCCAGCGGATTTATCTCAGTCGATGGACCGAAAAGCGCGGAAATGGCCACGCGGCGCACAAGGCCGGCGGATCATGAGTTCTCTCGATGCGCAGCGATCAGCCGATTTGGAACCACATCGGAGGGCGCAATTGCGAGCCGATCATGTCGAACACTTTCAAAAATGAACTGAGAGTCAATGGGTGCTGACTGTCGTGGGCGGCGAGCTACAACATCTTCGCGATTCCCCTCTCGGGCGAAAACGCAAGCCGACTAGCCGCGATGCAACGCGCCGACAAAAACATCGACGAGTTGCTGTAAGACCTAGACGGGACATTCCATCGTCTGCGCCAGAATGGGATCGACGAGGAATTGTTCGACGTCATCTCCGAATTTCGAGGCGCTGAGTGTTGAAAGAAGATGATGTGCATCACATCAGTCTCAGCGATGCGTCGGAGCGTTCCTTTCGAACCAGAAAAGCATGAGGCTGCACGTCCATAACAGTGCCATCCCGAGCAGAGCCCATTTGAAGTCAGAGTCTATCACAAAATTGACGGCAGCCATCCAGCCAATCGACGCTGCGCCGCCAATCAACGCGCCTATTGCTGCGCCTTCTTGATGTGCACGGAATGATGTTGCAGCTAGTGTGATGGTGAGCACTCCGGTCGCGAGGACGTAGCCGCCCATGACACGGAATACGTGCGTCAGCCACAGCTCCAGCCTGGGCCTGAGGATATCAAGCTGGGCTACGGGTAGGGCCATGTAGCGGATGTCCTCCGGTAGCAGCGGTGGTCGAAATAGGAAGAAGTATACCCCCACGCCGATCAGGGTCACCCCCGCCATGATCAGTACTATCGATGAGGGCGTCCATCGTTTGCTTTCAGGTTTCATGTGGAATTCTCAACAGTGAGGTTTGTCGGATTCGCGGTCGTAGATGACAGGCGTGACACTGCGCCCTTGGGTCAGGCTGATTTCAAACTGTTTGACCTGTTCGACAGGCGCAAAGTGATCGTCCCGCGCCCGCCACGACAAGCACAGAGTCGGTTATGCGCTGCACCACGATTTGTATAGGCGCGGAGGCCTTCGGCGGTTTCGAGTAAACCGCGCGTTCCCATCACCATGACATCAACCCAATCAGCTGGTGACGTTGGTCATACGCAAATTCCAGACCTACCGACGTGCCTGAGAAGCACAGCGCCACATGGAGCCGTAGACCTTAAGAGCGTCCCGTCCCGTCAGCCATTGCCGTATTTCTTCTGCGCCGCGCCTCCGAACAAGCGCGAAAGACGCGGAACGAATCCCGGCACATCCGCCATGTATCTGCGGTAATCGTCGCCGAAAAATGCGAGCGCTTCGCGCTCCTCATTCCTCGCAAGTTTGACGTACATTACGGCGAGTACCGGAAACATCGCGAGCGTGAGAAGCGTCGGCCACTGCACAAGAAAGCCAAACATGACGAGAATGAAGCCGACATATTGCGGATGGCGCACGTAGCTATAAGGCCCTCTAGTCGCCAGGCTGCTATTCTGCTGCGCTTGGTAGAGGATCCTCCACGCTGCGGAGGTCAGGAAGAAACCAGCGATGATGAACGCGAAACTAAGAATATGGAAAGGCCCGAAATGCGGATTCGTTTTCCATCCGAACATCATCTCCAACAGATGGCCGGCAT
>JBDRNF010000317.1:0-30733 GCA_043811435.1 Pseudomonadota bacterium | reverse complement strand
GAGGTTCCGGTTGGTGGCCGCGATCAGCCGCACGTCCACGGTTCGGGTGCGCTCCTCGCCGACGCGCTCGAAATTGCCTTCCTGCAGCACGCGCAGCAGCTTGCCCTGCAGCTCCAGCGGAATCTCGCCGACCTCGTCGAGGAACAGCGTGCCGCCGTCGGCAAGCTCGAACCGGCCGATGCGGTCGCGCACCGCGCCGGTGAAGGCGCCCTTGACGTGACCGAAGAACTCGCTCTCGAACAGTTCGCGCGGGATCGCCGCGCAGTTGACGCGGATCAGCGGCCGGTCGCGGCGGCTGGAGGCCTCGTGAATGGCGCGGGCGATCAGCTCCTTGCCTGTGCCGGACTCGCCGGTGATCATCACCGCGGCGGCGGTCGGCGCCACCAGCTTGACCTGGTGCAGCGTCTTCTGGATCGCGGCGCTCTGGCCGATGATGCCGCGCGGGTTGGTCTCGATCCGGATTTCCTCCTGCAGATAGGCGTTTTCCAGCTCCAGCCGCTCACGCAAGCGGTCGACTTCGGCAAGCGCTGCGTGCAGCTTCTCATCGGCGTCGCGGCGCTGGCTGACGTCGCGAAACACGATGACGGCGCCGACCACCATGCCGCGGTCGCGGATCGGCGTCGATGTGTACTCGACCCAGACCGGTGAGCCGTCCTTGCGCCAGAACACCTCGCCGTCGACATTGTGCACGGCGCCGTCGCGGAACGCGGCATAGATCGGACAATCCTCGTCCGGGTAATGGCTGCCGTCATGGTGGCTGTGGTGAACGATCGGATGGATCGCCTTGCCGACCAGTTCCTCGGCGGCCCAGCCCAGCACGCGCTCGGCGGCCGGATTGACGAAGGTGGTCTTGCCCTCGGCGTTGACGCCATAAATGCCTTCGCCGGCGGCGCGCAGGATCAGCTGGTTTTCCCGTTCGATGTCCTGGAATACCCGCTCGACCCGCTGCCACACCGCCAGCCCGCTGCGCATGTGGTCCTCGGCGGTGGCATCGACCGCGCGGCGGCGGCGCAGCTCGAGAGCGCTCAGGGTCAGCAGTACCAGCGCGCGTCCGTCGTGCGGCAGCAGAGATCCCATGTATTCGAGCCGCAGCGGCTGGCTGGTGGCGTGGCGCGGCGTCAGCGCATTGGTCCAGTACGCGCCCTTGTCGAGCACGGCCTGGGTGAACACGATGAGCGCAGGCAGCTGGCCGGCATGCAGCGCGCTGATCCTGGTTTCGCGCAGCAGCGCCCGGTCGTAGCCGAGCAGGCTGCAGGCGGCCGGATTGGCGTCGATGATCTCATCGGCATGCGGATCGAGCAGCAGGGTCGGCTCGACCAGATAGTCGAATGCCATGGTGCGCAGATCGGCATCGCCCCCGGACGACTCTTGCTGCCCGAAATCCATGGAGAGGTACTCCGAAAACTCGTAATTGAACCACGAATTCTCGTGTATCACGAGTTTTCGTAATCGGCAACGATCCGACGAAACGCTTGCATCTATTGGGCAATCGCGGAAATCGACGGATGGCATGCTCCTTGCTGGTTCTACATCAGAGACAGCAGGAGGGCTTCATGTCCACATTCGACAATCCGTTCGATCCCAACCGGAGGCTTCGCGCCGGCGGCTGCAGCTGCGGCCAGCATATCAGCGAAGCCGAGCATCAGGCCGCGGCCCAGCTCCAGCTGCAAGCCACGATCGAGAGCGAACAGAGCCGCTACGAGGGCGTGGTGGCTTCCGCCGTCATGCGCGCGATGTTTCCGCAGGATGTCGCGCGCCGCGCCTTCCTGAAATCGGTCGGAGCCGCCACCGCCGCCGCGGCGCTGTCGCAGTTCTTCCCGCTGAAGACCGCGACCGAGGCGTTCGCGCAGGGCGGGCCGCTGGAAAAGAAGGATCTCAAGGTCGGCTTCATTCCGATCACCTGTGCGACGCCGATCATCATGGCGGCGCCGATGGGGTTTTATGCCAAGAACGGCCTCAACGTCGAAGTCATCAAGACCGCCGGCTGGGCCGTCGTGCGCGACAAGACCATCAACAAGGAATACGACGCCGCCCACATGCTGTCGCCGATGCCGCTCGCCATCACCATGGGCGTCGGCTCCAATCCGCTGCCCTACACCATGCCGGCGGTGGAAAACATCAACGGCCAGGCGATCACGCTGGCGATGAAGCACAAGGACAAGCGCAATCCGAAAGACTGGAAGGGCTTCAAGTTCGCGGTTCCCTTCGATTTTTCGATGCACAACTACCTGCTGCGCTATTATCTCGCCGAACATGGACTGGACCCCGATGTCGATGTCCAGATCCGCTCGGTCCCGCCGCCGGAGATGGTCGCCAACCTGCGCGCTAACAATATCGACGGCTATCTCGGTCCCGATCCGATGAACCAGCGTGCGGTCTATGACGGCGTCGGCTTTATCCACATCCTGACCAAGGACATCTGGGAGGGACATCCCTGCTGCGCCTTCGCCGCTTCGAAGGAATTCATCACCTCGATGCCGAACACCTATGGCGCGCTGCTCAAGTCGATCATCGAGGCCACCGCGTTCGCGCACAAGGCGGAGAACCGCAAGCAGATTGCGGAGGCGATCGCGCCGGCCAACTACCTGAACCAGCCGCAGATCGTGCTCGAGCAGATCCTCACCGGCACCTTCGCCGACGGCCTCGGCAATATCGTGAAGCAGCCGAACCGCGTCGATTTCGATCCGTTCCCGTGGCAGTCCTTTGCGATCTGGATCATGACGCAGATGAAGCGATGGGGCCAGGTCAAGGGCGACATCGATTACGCCGGCATCGCCTCCCAGGTCTACCTCGCCACCGACGCCACCCGCCTGATGAAGGAAGCCGGGCTGACGCCGCCGACCACCACCACCAAGAGTTTTTCGGTGATGGGCAAGGTCTTCGATCCGGCCAAGCCGGAGGAATATCTCAACAGCTTCAAGATCAGGAAGGCGTCCTGATGGCGGGCGGCGCCGCACACTTGCTTACCTCCCCCTGGAGGGGGGAGGTCGACGACGCGAAGCGTCGGCGGGTGGGGGTGATGCTTTCACCCCACCCCGACTGCTTCGGACGATGCTCCGCATCGCCGGGCGCAGCCGACCCTCCCCCTCCAGGGGAGGGTGGAGATCTCGCATGAACGCTTCCCTTCGCCTGCGCGCGGCGATCGTGTCGGTTGCGCTGTTTCTCGCCTTCATCGGCATCTGGCATATCGCGACCCGCGGCACCGGCGCGGTCGGCAACATGTCGCCGGAATATGCCAAGCTGATGGGATTGACCGCGACCGCCGGCAAATCGGCGATGCCGGGGCCGCTCGATGTCGGCGTCAAATTGTGGGAACATCTGAAGCAGCCGTTCTACGACAACGGGCCGAACGACAAGGGCCTCGGCATCCAGCTCGGCTATTCCATTGCGCGGGTAGCGCTCGGCTATTTTCTGGCCGTGATCGTCGCGATCCCGCTCGGCTTCCTGATCGGCATGTCGCCGCTGATGAACAAGGCGCTCGATCCCTTCATCCAGGTTCTGAAGCCGATCTCGCCGCTGGCCTGGATGCCGCTGGCGCTCTACACCATCAAGGATTCCGGGCTGTCGGCGATCTTCGTGATTTTCATCTGCTCGGTATGGCCGATGCTGCTCAATACCGCGTTCGGCGTTGCCGCCGTGCGCAAGGAATGGATCAACGTCGCGCGCACGCTGGAAGTCGGCACCGTCAGGCGCGCCTTCACGGTGATCCTGCCGGCGGCGGCGCCGACGATCCTGACCGGCATGCGGATCTCGATCGGCATCGCCTGGCTGGTGATCGTTGCTGCCGAGATGCTGGTCGGCGGCACCGGCATCGGCTACTTCGTCTGGAACGAGTGGAACAACCTCTCGATCACCAACGTCATCATCGCCATCCTCACGATCGGCGTGGTCGGCATGCTGCTCGACCAGATCCTCGCGCGTTTCACGCGCCTGGTCACCTTCCCGGAGTGATGCGGATGATGGACAGGACTGACCTCGTGTCCCGGGCGCACTGCGGCGCGAAGTGCCGCTGTGCAGAACCGGGACCCATTGAAGCAAGCTGGGTCCCGCATCTGCGGTGCACCACTGCGTGCTGCACCGCGCGCGGGACACGGATACCATGACCGATAAATTCATCTCCATCGAGGCGATTGCCAAGCGCTATCCCGGCGCGTCGGGCGGCGAGATCGCGGTGTTCGAGAATCTCTGGCTGTCGATGGCGCGCGGCGAGTTCGGCTGTGTGATCGGCCATTCCGGCTGCGGCAAGACCACGGTGCTGAACATTCTCGCCGGTCTCGATGAGCCGAGCGAGGGCGCCGTGATCGTCGACGGCCAGGCGATCGAGGGCACCAGCCTCGACCGTGCCGTGATCTTCCAGAGCCACGCGCTGCTGCCGTGGCGCACCGTGCTCGGCAACGTCGCCTATGCCGTGACCTCGAAATGGCGCGACTGGGACCGCGCCAAGGTAAAGGCCCATGCGCAGATCTTCATCGATCTCGTGGGTCTCACCGGCTCCGAACACAAGCGGCCGTCGGAACTCTCCGGCGGCATGAAGCAGCGCGTCGGCATCGCCCGCGCGCTCTCGATCACGCCGAAAATCATGCTGATGGACGAGCCGTTCTCGGCACTCGATGCGCTGACCCGCGGCACGCTGCAGGACGAGGTGCGCCGCATCTGTCTTGAGACCGGCCAGACCGCGTTCATGATCACTCATGACGTCGACGAGGCGATCTATCTCGCCGACAAGATCTTCCTCATGACCAACGGCCCCGGCGCAGTGCTGGCCGAGATCGTGGAAAACCCGCTGCCGAAGGATCGCGGCCGCACCGACCTGCACCGCCATCCCTATTACTACGCGGTGCGCAACCACATCGTCGACTTCCTGGTCAGCCGCAGCAAGACCTTTGCGGCCGACGTGCCCGGCCATGACCCGCGCAACGTGCCGGTGGTGAAGATCGGTGTGACCGAACCGACCATCGTGGCGGCGCCGAGGGCGATCGAAACCCATCCGGCGCAGACCATCGCGCGTTAGATATCAACAGGAGACTGCCATGAAACGATCCGACCTCACCGAAAAGCTGCTCGACATCAAGCGCGAGAAGGGATGGAGCTGGAAACATATCTGCGAAAAGATCGGCGGCTACTCGGAAGTGCTGATCGTCGGCGCCATCCTCGGCCAGATGAAGCTGACAAAACCGCAGGCGGCGAATGCCGGCGAACTGTTCGGGTTGTCCAAATCGGAAGTGGCGATGCTGAACGAGACGCCGATGCGCGGCATGGAAATGCCGCCGACCGATCCGCTGATCTACCGCTTCTACGAACTGGTGATGGTCAACGGCCCGGCCTGGAAGGCGCTGATCGAGGAGGAATATGGCGACGGCATCATGTCGGCGATCGATTTCGACATGGTGATGGAACGTCTGCCCAATCCGAAGGGCGACCGCGTCAAGATCACGATGTCGGGCAAATTCCTGCCGTACAAATACTACGGCGCCAGCGGCAACGTGCCGGAGTATGGCTTTAAGGAGGGGTGAGGGCGCGAATGGCGACGGAAACGTCATTCCGGGGCGATGCCAACGGGTCCGGCCTTTTGGCCGGCCCGATGACAGGCTCCACATCGAACCCGGAATCTCGCAGTCGTCAGCTATCTCTAGATTCCGGGTTCGCGCTTCGCGCGCCCCGGAATGACGTGGAACCTTACGTTCCCGCCTTCACCTGCATGACGGCTGTGGCCATCAGTTCGTCCATCTTCACCCGAAGTTCCGGCTCGGCCATGGCGACGCCCTTGGCGGTCAGGTCGCCCAGCACCTTGCGGACCACGTCGGCGTCGCCGGATTCCTCGAAATCGGAGGCGACGACTTCCTTGGCGTAGGCCGCGGCTTCATCGGCGGACATTCCGAGCTTCTCGGCTGCCCATAATCCGAGCAGTTTGTTGCGGCGCGCCTCGGCCTTGAACTTCTGTTCCTCGTCGAGGGCATATTTCCTCTCGAAACCTTCTTCACGCTTGTCGAATGAGCTCATTCTCTGGGTTCCGATCCCTGCCAAAATGGTGCAACGGCCTCGTTGCGGCCGCCCGTTCGCGCGCTTAGATAACGATAGCCAATGGTTAAGACAACCGGCGTTAAGCCGCAGGCGGCGGGGTAAAACTTGGCCCCAGGGGACCGGATCGATTGTGCTCGATAGACCAATCAGATAGGTTGGGCATGAGGCCCGGTTCTCGTTCTGTTTCCCGTTCCTGGCCTTCACGGCAGCTCCGTCGTGGGTCGCAATCCCTTGTCATCCGGAGCACACCAAATTCATGGATTTCAACAACACACGGTACATCCCAATGAGCCGTCGACGCCGCATTTATGAAGGCAAGGCCAAGGTCCTCTATGAGGGACCGGAGCCGGGAACCCTGATCCAGCACTTCAAGGACGATGCGACCGCGTTCAATGCCAAGAAACACCAGGTCATCGAGGGCAAGGGCGTCCTCAACAACCGGATTTCGGAGTACCTGTTCCAGCACCTCAACGATATCGGGGTGCCGACCCATTTCATCCGCCGACTCAACATGCGCGAACAGCTGATTCGCGAGGTCGAGATCGTGCCGCTGGAGGTCGTGGTGCGGAACGTGGCGGCGGGATCGCTGTCGCAGCGCCTCGGCATCGAGGAAGGCACCCAGCTGCCGCGCTCGATCATCGAGTTTTACTATAAAAACGACCAGCTCAACGACCCCATGGTCTCCGAGGAGCACATCACGGCGTTTGGCTGGGCGACGCCGCAGGAAATCGACGACATCATGGCGCTGGCGATTCGCGTCAACGACTTCCTGACCGGGCTGTTTCTGGGCATCGGCATCCGTCTGGTCGATTTCAAGATGGAATGCGGCCGGTTGTTCGAGAACGACATGATGCGAATCATCGTCGCCGACGAGATCTCGCCCGATTCGTGCCGGCTGTGGGACGTCAAGTCGAACGAGAAGCTCGACAAGGACCGCTTCCGCCGGGATCTCGGCGGCGTTCTGGAGGCCTATACCGAGGTCGCCAAGCGTCTGGGCATCCTGACCGAGAACGAGCGGCCAATCGGCTCGGGCCCGGTGCTGGTGAAGAGCTAGAGATTAACCGTCATCCTGAGGTGCTCGCCCGCTTGGGCGAGCCTCGAAGGATGAGATACGAACGACAATGGCGCCCTTCGAGGCTCGGGCTTCGCCCGAGCACCTCGAGCGATAACGGCACAGCCGTTACGCGGGGGTGACGCAGCGGAATGCTAGGTTAGAAATATGAAAGCGCGCGTTACCGTTACACTAAAAACCGGCATTCTGGATCCGCAGGGCAAGGCCATTGAGGGGGCGCTGAAATCGCTCGGCGTCGATGGCGTTGCCAGTGTGCGGCAGGGCAAAGTATTCGACATCGAAATCTCCGGCTCCGACAAGGCCAAGGCCGAAGCGGCGCTGAAGGATGCCGCCGACAAGCTCTTGGCGAACACGGTGATCGAGAATTACCGGGTCGAAGTTCTGAGCTAGGTACGTTCGCCGATGAAATCCGCAATCCTCGTTTTTCCCGGAATCAATCGCGAGCGCGACATGGCGCGCGCGCTGAAACTTGCATCGGGGCATGAACCCGCGATGGTCTGGCATGCCGAGACCGCGCTGCCGAAGGGAACTGACCTCGTGGTGGTGCCCGGCGGGTTTTCCTACGGCGATTACCTGCGCTGCGGCGCCATTGCGGCGCGCGCGCCGGTCATGGATGCGGTGCGTGATTTTGCAGCCCAGGGCGGCCTCGTGCTCGGGGTCTGCAACGGGTTTCAGATCCTCTGCGAGGCAGGACTTTTGCCCGGCGTGCTCATGCGCAATGCGCGGCTGAAATTCATCTGCCATGACGTGCATCTGCGGGTCGAGCGCTCGGATACGCCGTTCACCCGCGGCTACAACGCCGGGCAGGTGATCCGCGTGCCGGTCGCCCATGGCGAGGGCAATTACGAGGCCGACGAAGAGACGCTGAAGCGGCTCGAAGGCGAGGGCAGGGTGCTCTATCGCTACTGCTCCGCCGAGGGCGTGGTCGACGAGCAGTCCAACATCAACGGCGCGGCAGCCTCGATCGCCGGCATCGTCAACGAGCGCGGCAACGTGCTCGGTATGATGCCGCATCCGGAAAACCACGTCGAAGACATCATGGGCTGCACCGACGGCCGCGGCCTGTTCGCCGGGCTGGTGGCGCATCTGGAGCGCGCGGCGTGAGGCTTTTGCCGCGGCGTCGCTCGAGCGTGAGCAGCCTGGTATCGACCATCTGAGATCGGTCATCGCTTGCTGCCCATGCTTCGAGACGCTCGCGTCGCTCGCTCCTCAGCATGAGGTTGTTGTGTTTCAACAAGTTAAACCTCATCCTGAGGAGCGGCGCCTTCGCCGCGTCTCGAAGGATGGCAGCAACACGGATTTATGATCCCAGGTACTGGCGAGCTAACCGGCGCCGGCACTGCGCGCCGCTCGCCACCGCGCGAGGCTGGCCTCCGGCCAGAGCTTTTCCCGGTCGTAGAACTCTTCAACCGCTGGAACATCCGGGGGCAGCACGACCCAGGGCTGCTTCGACATCGTGAAAATGTGCACGTCCGGCGGCAGCAGATCCGGCGTATCGAGCGTGCCGACCCGAACGAAGCGGAAGCGGTCGCCTGAACCCGCGTAATTGCTCCAGACCGCGATGCGGCATTTCGGACACCGCGAAATCTTCTGGCCCTTGCCGCTCAGCGAGGGCGTCACTGTGATTTCAGGCTCGCCCGTGAGCAGTTCGACCCGATCCGCCTCGATCATGGCATTGAGCGCAAACGACGCGCCGCCGTCGCGCTGGCACCAGCGGCAATGGCAGCAGTGAACGATGAGGGGAGACGCCGTCATGCGGTAGCGTATGGCCCTGCAGGTGCAGCCGCCCTCGATCGGGAATGAGCTCATCGATTTTTCTCCAGTTCCGCAAAATAGGCAGCCGCGGTTGCGAGGGCAACTGCTTCGTCGTCAGGCTTTGCGAAACCGGGCGATCCAGCGCCGGTAAGCATCGCCGGGGATGGTCATGGCGGCGACGCCGGCCATCACGAGGACGAGGCCGAGCGCCAGATTCGACGGCACGGTTTCGCCGAGCAGGACGACCGAAAGGCCGACGCCGATGGGAATACGCAAATAGCCCTGCGCGTTGGTGGTGAGCGTGCCGAGCCGCGACAGGCACATGTAGAACAGCATCAGCCCGAACGCGCTGGAGAAGATCCCCATCGCGACAGTGGCCACCAGCGCCTCCGTCGTCGGCCGCAAGGTCCAGGGCTGATCGACGACAAGCGCCACCGGCAGCAGCAGCAGGCCGCCGAACAGTAGCGAGCCGGCCGCCACCACCATCGGGTCGTATTCGGTCAGCCGCAGCCCGAAGATAGTGGCGCAGGCAAAGGAGACGGTGGCGAGCAGGATCGCCAGCTCAGCGTAGATATTGCCGCCGAGGCCACCCAGCGCATCGAGACCGATGATCACGGCGGTGCCGGCGAGCCCCAGCACGGCGCCGGCCAGCTTCAAAAGCGTGGCCGGCTCGTGCCGCGTGATGCCCCAGGTGATCAGGAAGGCGAAGATCGGCGTGGTCGAGGCCAGCACCACGGTCGGCGCCGCCGCGACATATTGCTGCGCCCAGGTGATCATCAGGAACGGGATGGTCGAGTTGATGGTCTGCTGCTGCGCGAACAGCTTCCAGGCGCGGGCATCGGCAGGGATGCGCAAGCCGCGCGCGTACAGGATGGCGATCAGAAAAAACGCCGCGACCAGCGAGCGCGCCGAGATGAAGGTGACCGGCGGGATCGAGCCGAGGCCGATTTTCGTCAATGGATAGGTTGAGCTCCAGCAGCAGGCCAGCGTCAGCAGCAGCGCGTAATCACGCCAGCCGCGCTGCGCCCGTGGCGGGCCGGCGGGCGGCGTGGGCGCGGCGCCGCTTTCGACTTCTGCAATGCTAGCTGGCAACGGCACCTGCTTTGGCCGGCGGCTTCCACTTTACCCGCTTGATGGTGCCTGAGAATGTGAACAGCGAGCGTTCGCCCGATTTCAGCACGCCGCGCAGGAAGATCATCGAGCCGCCGGCCCGCATGATTTCGCCTGATCCTTCGACCAGTTCGCCCTCGCGCGCGCCGTCGATGAACTCGCAGCCGAACGACACCGTCACCCCCGGCCCCTGCAGCACCGGTGCGGCAAACGCGAACAGGCAATAATCCGCAAAGGTCATGAAGGCGCCGCCATGGACGTTGCGCATGCCGTTGAGGTGCTTCTTCTCGACCCGGAACGCGCAACGCACGCTGCCGTCGTCCTCCATCCGGTGCCAGAACGGCCCGTTATGGGATTCGTAGTTGTCGCGGCTCCAGGTGCGCCAGCCGGCGAATTCACCCTCGGTTTCGACATGGAGATCGGGGCGGTGGAGGAATGCGGAATTGGTCAGGTCGTCCAACGGAAAAGGCCCTTCATTTGCGCGATTTGAGTCTTAAATCCGATCCACAGCTGATGTGCAAACGCTCCTGGCGCATGGGGCGCCCGCAATCCTCTGGACAGCGGATAATTGGCCATAAAAGGCCTTTTCCAGCCGCTTCGATCTCCCTAATAAGGGACCTCAATCAGCCAAAGAGCCCCATGAACCAGCCTCAGATCACCCCCGAACTCGTCGCCAGCCATGGGCTGAAGCCCGACGAGTATGAGCGCATTCTCAAGCTGATCGGCCGGGTGCCGAGCTTTACCGAGCTTGGGATCTTCTCGGCGATGTGGAACGAGCATTGTTCATACAAATCCTCGCGGCTGCATCTGCGCGGTCTGCCCACCAAGGCGCCGTGGGTGATCCAGGGGCCGGGCGAGAATGCCGGCGTGATCGACATCGGCGACGGCCAGGCCGTCGTGTTCAAGATGGAGAGCAACAACCATCCGAGCTATATCGAGCCCTATCAGGGCGCGGCCACCGGGGTCGGCGGCATTTTGCGCGACGTGTTCACGATGGGCGCGCGTCCGATCGCCTGCCTCAATGCGCTCTCCTTTGGCGCGCCGGAACATCCGAAGACCCGCCATCTGGTGTCGGGCGTGGTCGCCGGGATCGGCGGCTATGGCAACTCTTTCGGGGTGCCGACCGTCGGCGGGCAGGTGCGTTTCCACACCCGCTATGACGGCAACATTCTCGTCAATGCGATGGCGGTCGGCCTCGCCGACACCGACAAGATTTTCTATGCGGCGGCCTCCGGCGTCAACATGCCGATCGTCTATCTCGGCTCCAAGACCGGCCGCGACGGCATTCACGGCGCCTCGATGGCATCGGCCGAATTCGACGAAGACTCCGCCGACAAGCGGCCGACGGTTCAGGTCGGCGATCCCTTCGCGGAAAAGCTGCTGCTGGAAGCCTGCCTCGAAATCATGGCGGCCGATTGCGTGATCGCGATCCAGGACATGGGCGCGGCCGGGCTGACGTCCTCGGCGGTCGAGATGGGCGCCAAGGGCAATCTCGGCATCGATCTCGATCTCGACGCGGTACCGACCCGCGAAACCGGCATGAGCGCCTACGAGATGATGCTGTCGGAAAGCCAGGAGCGCATGCTCATGGTGCTGAAGCCCGAGAAGGAAAAGCAGGCCGAGGCGATCTTCCGGAAATGGGGACTGGATTTCGCCGTGGTCGGCTACACCACGCCGAGCAAGCGTTTCGTCGTCAGGCATGGCGGCGACGTGATGGTCGATCTGCCGATCAAGGAACTCGGCGACGAGGCGCCGCTGTACGACCGGCCGCACGTGCCGTCGCCGCCGCTGCCGGTGATTCACGCACGCGAGGTCACGCCGCCGGTCGGCATCGCGGCGGCGCTGGAACAGCTGATCGCCACGCCCGAACTGTGCTCGAAGCGCTGGGTGTGGGAACAATACGACCACGTCATCCTCGGCAACACCGCGCAGCGCCCGGGCGGCGACGCCGCCGTGGTGCGGGTGCAGGACGGGCCGAAGGGGCTGGCGCTGACCGTCGACGTGACGCCGCGCTATTGCGAGGCCGATCCGTTTGAGGGCGGCAAGCAGGCGGTGGCGGAAGCCTGGCGCAACATCACCGCGGTCGGCGGTCGGCCGCTGGCGATCACCGACAATCTCAATTTCGGCAATCCGGAACGGCCCGAGATCATGGGCCAGTTCGTCGGCTGCCTGAAGGGCATCGCCGAAGCGTGCCGCGCGCTCGACTTCCCGGTCGTGTCCGGCAACGTCTCGCTCTACAACGAAACCAACGGCCGCGGCATCCTGCCGACGCCGTCGATCGGCGGTGTCGGACTGCTCGACGATTTCACCAAATCCGCGACGCTGGCGTTCAAAGCCGCCGGCGAGGCGATCCTGCTGATCGGCGAGACCCATGGCTGGCTCGGGCAATCGGTTTATCTGCGCGACATCTGCGGCCGCGAAGAGGGCGCGCCGCCGCCGGTCGATCTCGCCGCCGAAAAGCGCAACGGCGACGTGGTGCGCGGCATGATCCATGCGGGCACCGCGACCGCGGCGCATGATCTGTCCGACGGCGGGCTATTGATCGCGCTCGCCGAGATGGCGATTGCCGGCGGCACCGGCGCGCAACTGCTGGCGGCGCCTGCCGCGATCGTGCCGCATGCCTGGTGGTTCGGTGAGGACCAGGCGCGCTACATCGTGACGGTCCCTGAGGCGCAGGCCGGCTTGGTGCTGGCCAAGATGAAAGGCGCCGGCGTGCCCTGCGCGCGGATCGGCACGTCAGGCGGCGACGCCATCGCGATCGCCGGCGAGGCGGCGGTGCCGGTGAAAACGCTCAACACCGCGTTCGAGAGCTGGCTGCCGGCCTACATGAACGCGAAGCTCTAACAGCGTCATTGCGAGCGCAGCGAAGCAATCCATCCAACAGCTTGCGGGCTGCCGCATGGATTGCTTCGCAAGCGCTCGCAATGACGTTGAGAGAACTCGGCGTCGCTTCTCACAGCACCCGCTTCTCTCACAGCACCTTGTTCGCCCCCGGTATCTGCCGCAACGCGCGGGTCAGCGCCCAGCTGAACGCGACCGTCAGCACGAATCCGATCGGTGCCTTCACGGTCGCCGGCAGAAGCGTGAAATCGAACAGCCAATACTGCAGCCACAGCGCGATCGGATAGTGCACCAGGAACATGCCGTAGGCATCCGCCTGCATGGAATCGAATATGCTCCTGCCCGAGTGGGCGAACCTCAGGAAACAGGCCAGGATCAGGAACAGGATGGCCACGCTGAAGACCGTGAAGCAGACGGCGTAGAGCCCCTCGTACCAGTCCGGCAAGTCCGGCGGATTGCCCATGATGTCGCGCTTGATGGTGATCAGCACCCACATCAGGTAATAGGGAACGATCGCCAGCACCAACCAGTCCCAGCTGACCTTCGCCATGCGGCCGTCCGCCGCCAGCAGCCCGCGATCCAGAAACGCGACACCGATGCCGGCGCCGAAAAAGAAGTAGGTGGCGTAAAGCATCACGCGCCCGTGCTGGACCGAGAACGGACCGAACTCGAACCAGCTGCCTGCGCCGTAGTGAATCCGCCCGGGAATGTAGAAGGCCGCGGTGACGGCCAGCATGACCGCGAAGAACACGGCCGGCCGGCGGCGACCGTGCAGCGAAAGGCGATTGATCGGATCGAGCATGTTGGGCGACAGCCGATACAGGATGCAGGCCACCACGTCGAAGCTGAGCAGCACCCAGAGGAACCAGATCGGCCCGCTCGGCCACGGCCCGACGGTGATCATGTTCCACCAGAATTCCGAAAAGCCGATTTCGGGGTGGTTCCGCAGCGAGAAGGAGTAGTAGGCGAGCGGAATCACCGTGAACGCGCAGATCACGAACGGCAGGCCGAGCCGGAGCAGACGGTCCGCCAGATAGTTCAGCGGTCCCTTCCGGCTGATGCCCGGCCACACGAACAGGCCCGACAGGAAAAAGAACATCGCCATGAAGAAACTGTCGGTGGCGAGCACGATCATGTCGAAGCCGAAGAACGACGTCGGATCGGTGTGACCGTAATATGTATAGGGGATGACGGCGTGGTGCAGCAGCACCACCAGGGTCAGAAATGTGCGGGCGCGGTCGAGCGAAGGATTGCGCGACTTGGCCTTGGGCGCGGCGCTGACGTCAGCGGCGGCAGCCGTTTCGGATATCGATGACAAGCGCGTCTCCCCAGCCCAAGGTTACAGGGTGATGTTGCCGCCGGGAACCCGATTGAGCAAGGTCCAACCGCGGCCGGGCAGGGCGGCGCGGCTGCTCGCCATGGGATCAGCCGACTTCCTCGACCGTGACCTTGTCGGGATAGAACGCCAGATGGCCTGAAATTTCCGCCATCGCCGGGAATGGCGTCTCATAGCTCCAGATCGCGTTTTCCAGCGTCTTGCCGCCGGCAATCACGCTGAAATAATTCGCATCTCCCTTGTAGGGGCAGTGCGTCACCCGGTCGGTGCGCGCCAATAGCGCCATATTGGCGTCGCCGCGCGGCACATATTGTACGGCGGGGTAGCTCGCTTCCTTGAAGGTCAGGGCATGGGCGGTGTCGGCGATCACGACACCGCCGGCGGTGACGCGGACCCGCTTCGGGTTCGCCGTAATGGTGATGGGGTGGTCGGGGCCGGGGAGTTTCATGGGAGTACAGCCTCTTCGGTCAGCCCGTTGTGATCGTGGGCCACGATGTCGGGGATTTGCAAGGATTGGACCTGGAATATAGTGCTGAGAGCGTGACGTGGAAGGGTGACCGGGCTAAGTTCTGCCGCGCCGCAGCGAGGCTGGCTGCGATTCGAAACGCCGGATTGGAGACCTGTTGGATGCCGATGGACGCGCACGATATCGAATCGATGATCAAGGCGGCGATCCCCGACGCCGAGGTGACGATCCGCGATCTGGCCGGCGACGGCGACCATTATGCCGCGACCGTGATCTCGGAGTCGTTCCGCGGCAAATCCCGGGTCCAGCAGCACCAGATCGTCTATCAGTCGCTGAAGGGGCAGATGGGCGGGGTGCTGCACGCACTGGCGCTGCAGACCGGGGTACCTGGCGGACCCGGGGTACCGGAAGGCTAGCTCGGGGGGCGGGGCAATGACGGCGGACCAGCATCGCGGCGCGCTGTATCGGGTGCACGCGCCGCACCAGCACAGCCGCGTCACCTATGCCGAGCTGTTTTTCGACCTGGTGTTCGTTTTCGCGGTCACGCAGATCTCGCACAGCCTGCTCGCACACTTCACCCCTCTCGGCGTGTTGCAGACCGCCCTGTTGTTCCTGGCGGTGTGGTGGGTCTGGGTCTACACCACCTGGATCACCAACTGGCTCAATCCGGAAATGACGCCGGTGCGGATCCTGCTGTTCGCGCTGATGCTGGGCGGGCTCGTGCTCTCCACCTCGATTCCGCAGGCCTTCGAATCGCGGGGGCTGTGGTTCGCCGCGGCCTACGCCTCGATGCAGGTCGGCAAGACCGTGTTCCTGTGGGTGTCGACGCCGCCTTCACGGCCGGCGGCGCGCATGAATGCAATTCGCATTACGGCCTGGCTGTCGCTGTCGGCGGTATTCTGGATCGCGGGCGGCCTGGCCGAAGGACAGACACGGCTGCTGCTGTGGGCCGTGGCGCTTGGCATCGAATACTGCTCGGCGGCGGCGCGGTTCTGGATTCCCAAATACGGCGCTTCGCAGGTCGCCGACTGGGTGATCGAGGGCGGCCACATGGCGGAGCGGTTTGGGCTGTTCATCATCCTCTCGCTCGGCGAATCCATCGTCGTCACCGGCGCGACGTTTTCCAAGCTGACCTGGACCATCGAGACGGTCAGCGCTTTTGCATCGAGTTTCGTCGGCACCGTGGTCATGTGGTGGATCTATTTCCACAAGGGCGCGGAAGCCGGCTCCGAACTGATTTCAAGATCGACCGAGCCGGGGCGGCTGGCGCGGCTGGCCTACACTTACCTGCACATGCCGATCGTTGCCGGCATCATTCTTGCGGCGGTGGCCGACGAACTCGTGCTCAAGCATCCCGGCGGCCATTCCGACTTCAAGACGGTTCTGAGCTTGATCGGCGGACCGCTGTTGTTCCTGATCGGGACCATCCTGTTCAAGTACACCATTCGCGGATTTCTTCAGTTTTCGCACGGCGCCGGCATTCTCGCGCTCGGCATTCTCGCCTGGTTCGCGGGCGGGATATCGCCGCTGCTGCTCTCGATCCTCACCACGGCGATCATGGTCATCGTCGCGGTGTGGGAATCGTTCTCGCTGAAATCAGCCAGGTCCGGATCTCACTCCGACGCCACCAGCACGTGAACCGAAAACATCCGGGCGTCGTCCGTCCATGACTGGCGCACCGTCCAGCCCGAGCCGCGCGCCAGCGCGGTGAAGCGGTCGAGGCTGTATTTGTAGCTGCTTTCGGTATGGATGGTTTCGCCGGGGCGGAACGAAAAGCTATGGCCGAGCACCCGCACGCTCTGCGCCCTCCGGCTGATCAGGTGCATTTCGATGCGGTGACGCTCGCGGTTGTAGATCGAGCGGTGGGTGAACCCGGAGATGTCGAAATTGCCGCCGAGTTCGCGGTTGATGCGCACCATGACATTGAGGTTGAAGCGCGCGGTGACGCCGGCGGCGTCGTTATAGGCGTCGTACAGCACGCGCTCGTTCTTTTCGAGGTCAACGCCGATCACCATCTGCGCGCCGTGCCCGAGAATCTCGCGGGCGCTGCGCATGAACGCGCTGGCCTCGTGCGGCTCGAAATTTCCGAGCGTCGATCCCGGGAAGAATCCGACCTTCGGCATCGCGCTGACGGCATCGGGCAGGGCGAACGGTGCGGTAAAATCCGCGGTAACGGGATAGACGGCGAGATCGGGAAAATCCCGGTCCAGCGCGTCGGCCTGGGCTTTCAGGAAATCGCCGGATATGTCGACGGGCACATAAGCGCCGACCGCGCATTGCTCTAGCAGCAACCGGACCTTGGTGGTGGCGCCGGCTCCGAATTCCACCAGGGCCGCGCCTTCGGGGATGATGGCGGCGATCTCGCTGGCCCGATCGCGCAGGATCCCGAGTTCGGTGCGGGTCGGGTAATATTCCGGCAACACCGTGATCTGCTCGAACAGTTCCGAGCCCGCGGCATCATAGAAATATTTCGGCGACAGCCGCTTCGGTTGCTGCGACAGCCCTTCGATCACGTCGCCGGCAAACGCCGCGGCCTGCTCGTCGAGATCGTGCGCTTTGGCCAATGCGGGGGCGTGCACATTCATGACAATCTCCTGGTCGCGTTTTCCGGCGCGATTGAATCTGGAAAATCAGGCGGCGTAGTCGGCAAGCCGAAGCCCCGTGAATTGCCAGCGGTGATGCGGATAAAAGAAGTTGCGATAGGTAATACGGCTGTGGCCTTCGGGAGTTGCAAGCGAAGAGCCGCGCAGCACCAGCTGATTGACCATGAACTTGCCGTTATATTCGCCGAGCGCGCCCTCGATGGCGCGGTAGCCGGGATAGGGGGAATAGGCGCTGCGGGTCCATTGCCACACGATGCCGAAGGCGTCGTTGAGCTGCCCGGCCCTGGCCGCGACCTCCCATTCCATCTCGGTCGGCAGATGCCGGCCGCTCCAGCGCGCGAACGCGTCGGCCTCGTAATAGCTGACATGGCAGACCGGGGCCGACGGATCGACCGGCTTGAGGCCGGCCAGCGTCATGATGTGCCATTGCCCGTCGTTACAGCGCCAATGGCCGGGCGCCCGCCATTCCTCCTTTTCGACGGCGGCAAAACCATCCATCAGCCACAGCGTCGGCCTCGTGTAGCCGCCGTCCTGCATGAAGGCGAGCCACTCCGCATTGGTGACGAGGTGGCGCGCCAGCCTGACCGGGCCCACCAGGGCGCGGTGCGCGGGCTTTTCATTGTCGAAATGGAAGCTGTCGTCGGCATGCCCGACGGTGTGGATGCCCTCGTTGAGGGTGACCCATTCTTCTCCGACCCGGGTTGCCGCCGGGAAGGTCCACGCCGGATCGTAGGCCGGCGGAATCGGGTTCTGTGCGAAGGCGTGCAGGATGTCGGTCAGCATCAATTCCTGGTGCTGCTGTTCGTGGTTGAGGCCGACCTCGACCAGCGGCGCGATCGCCTTCAGCGCATCCTCGCCGGCCTCGTGAAAGAATTTCACCACCGCGGCGTCGACATGCCGGCGGTAGGCGCCGATTTCCCCGGCGCCGGGGCGGGTCAGATGGCCGCGCTGGTGGCGGGCGTGCCGTGGTCCGGCGCTGACATAGTAGGAATTGAACAGGAAGGCGTAGTCGGGGTGAAACGGCTGATAGCCGTCGCAGTGCTCGCCGAGCAGGAATTGCTCGAAGAACCAGGTGGTATGGGCGCGGTGCCATTTCGCCGGGCTGGCGTCCGGCATCGACTGGATCAGCTGGTCCTCCGGCGTCAGGGGGGCGGCGCGGCACTCGGTCTCGTTGCGGACCGTCAGATAGGCTTCCACCAGATTTTGGGCGAGACCGCTGGAATCGGAAAATGATGACGGGCAAGGGGCGGCAGACGCGGCCGCAGCGGATGCTGGTTTCGTCACTGGAGTCTCCGATCGGGGGAGAGAACGTTGCACCGGCGCTTGAGTTCCCCGACATCAGTCTGTCCTAGATAAGGGGTCCCGCGCGAGATAAAAGCCTCCCGAGGCTATGATATTGCTGCCGTCAGGCTATAGCCGGCCCGTGGGATATCCCGGCCGGAAAGCCCCCTGTATGCCAGCTCCCCGCCATTTTACTTTGGATGCACAACGGTTTGGGGTACATATATGGGCAATGTCGGGTTTAACGGGCTGATGCCGGCCCCAAGGGCTATTCAAGAGCTGAGCCGCAAAGGACGCGAAAATGAGCATCGAGCAATTTATAGACAATGAAGTGAAGTCGAACGACGTCGTGCTTTTCATGAAGGGCACGCCGCAGTTTCCGCAGTGCGGTTTTTCCGGCCAGGTGGTCCAGATCCTCGACCATGTCGGGGTCGGCTACAAGGGCCTGAACGTGCTGGAATCCGCCGACCTGCGCAACGGCATCAAGACCTATTCGAACTGGCCGACCATCCCCCAGCTCTACGTCAAGGGCGAATTCGTCGGCGGCTGCGACATCATCCGCGAAATGTTCCAGGCCGGTGAACTGCAGCAGCTCTTGGCTGACAAGGGCGTGGTGGTCAACGTCGCGGCCTCCGCCTGAGCCTGGCGGCGCGCCAGCTCGGCACGGCGCGTCTCGAAGTCGTCGTCGCCGATATCACGACCTTGAGCGTTGACGCCATCGTCAACGCCGCCAATTCGTCCCTGCTCGGCGGGGGCGGCGTCGATGGCGCGATCCATCGCGCGGCGGGGCCTGAGCTTGTTGCGGAATGCCGCACCCTCCATGGCTGCGAGACCGGCGGCGCCAGGATCACCAAGGGTTATCGCCTGCCGTCACGCCATGTCATTCATGCCGTCGGCCCGGTCTGGCACGGTGGCAACGCTGGCGAAGATGAGGCGCTGGCGTCGTGCTACGCCCGCGCCATCGAACTGTGCCAGAAGCACGGCCTTGCCTCGGTTGCCTTTCCCGCGATTTCCACTGGCATCTATCGCTTTCCCGCGGATCGTGCGGCGCGGATCGCCGTCGCGGCGACGGTGGACGCGCTGGCCGCGGCGCCATCGGTAACTCGCGTCATCTTCTGCTGCTTCTCGAACGAGGGCGCTGCCCTGCATGCGCAGGTGATGGCGGAGGCCGGCAGCCCTTGTGTCGATTGAGCCGGCCGGTAAACTCCGCGTTCATACGCCCGTAGCGAGAAGCTGATCCATGAAACGATGGAGACCCGTGGGCTTGACGCGGCGTTCTGGCTTCGCGGCCGTCTTTGCGCTCCTGTTCCTCGCTGATATCGCGGGCCGGCTGCCCACAGCCAGCGCTGAATCGCCGCGCGCGGCTTCATCGAGCTTCTCAGCCGACAAACTCGGACGCGTCGGCGACTACATCCGCAACGAGATTGCGACCGGGAAAATACCCGGCGCCGTGCTGCTGATCCAGCAGCACGGTAGACCGGTCTATTTCGAGAGTTTTGGCGTGCGCGACGTCGCGACCAAATTGCCGATGACCGCGGATACGATCTTTCGGCTGTACTCGATGTCGAAGCCGGTGACCTCGGTGGCGGCGATGATGCTGGTCGACGACGGCAAGCTTGCGCTCGACGATCCCGTGGCCAAATACATTCCGGCCTTTGCGGACGTGAAAGTCGGTGTCGAGAAACCGGGCGAAAGCCCGGCGCTGGCGCTCGAGCCGCTGCAGCGTCCGATCACGATCAAGGACCTGCTGCGCCACACCTCGGGCCTGACCTACGGCTTCTACGGCGACAGCGCGGTGCGAAAACTCTATGCCCAGGCCAATCTGTTCGACGGCGACGCCGACAATGCCGAGTTCGTCGAGCGGATTACAAAACTGCCGCTGGCCGAACAGCCGGGAACGCTGTGGGATTATGGCCATTCGACCGACGTGCTCGGCCGCGTCATCGAAGTGGCGTCGGGGAGGTCGTTGTTCCAGTTCGAGAAGGAGCGGCTGTTCGATCCGCTCGGCATGACCGAGACCGCGTACTTCGTCGCCGATGCCGCGAAGCGGCCTCGCATCGCCGAGCCGATGCCCGCCGACCGCTTCACGCCGGTCGCCGGGATCAGGGATCCGCTGACGCCGCGACGCTGGCAATCCGGCGGGGCGGGCCTGGTCGGGACCATCGGTGATTATGCGCGTTTCGCACAGATGCTGCTGAACGGCGGCACGCTCGACGGCAGGCGGTACCTCAAGCCCGAGACCGTCGCCTTGATGACGTCGGACCATATCGGGCCGGAAACGAAAATCGCCCGCGACCAGTTCTATTTTCCGGGCGCCAATAGCGGGTTCGGCCTCGGCTTCGCGGTGCGCACCTCGACGCCGCCTGATACCTCGTGGCCGCTGGGCGAATATCGCTGGGACGGCGTCGCCGGCACCTTCTTCTTCGTCGATCCGAAGCACGACATGTTCGCGATCTGCATGATCCAGACGCCGTCGCAGCGCGGCCGGATTCAACGCGAGCTGAAAACGCTGATCTACGAAGCGCTCGATCGCTGATGGCGATCGAAGATGCCGCCGCAGCGTCTTTGCTGCGATGCGAAGCGAGACCGGTTTGCTCGAGCGCCGGCTGGCAGGCGTCGGCAAAGCTGCTATCATTGGTCGACAACAAAAAATGGAGGAAGCATCGCCATGGACGCCGTGACGCCGAAGGGCTCGCAGAGCAGCGAGACGCATTCCCACCTCGTTCGCCCCGAGACCATGGAATGGCAGAAGACCCGCTTTCCCGGCTGCGAGGCCAAGACGCTGCTGTTCGATCACAAGACCGGCCTGATGACCGCGCTGATGCGGTTTGAGCCGGGCGCGGTGCTGCCCGACCACGAGCACGTCAACATCGAGCAGACCTACGTGCTCGAAGGCAGCCTGGTCGACAAGGAAGGCCCGGCGCAGGGCATCGAATGCAAGGCCGGCGAATTCATCTGGCGCGAACAGGGCAGCCGCCACGTCGCCTGGTGTCCGCAGGGCGGGCTGATGCTGGCGATCTTCCAGGTTCCCAACAAGTTCTTCGAGGCCGATGGCCGCGTCATCGACGCCGCCGGCCAGAACTGGGACGAGACCTGGGGGCATACGCGGAAGGGATGAGGGGCGGTTAGCGGTCGGCGCTGGGGCGTGTCCCGAGGACGCAGCGAAGAATTACTCCGCCTTTCCCTCGGCCGGCTTAGCGGTCGTTTCTTTGGCTCTCGCAATTGTATTGCGCGCGGCACGGATATAGGCCGCGTCGCTTGTTGCGAGTGCCTCAGTCAGATAAGCCGCAATGGCCTCCGGGGTCTGGAGATAGTCCACTGCATCGAACTTTGAGATCTCTACCACTTGGCTCTCCTCTCGCGGGCTCTTACGCCCCCCGCACGATCTCGCGTACAAGCCCAATCGTTTCCTCGATCATGTCGGCGGAAACATCGAGATGGGTGCAGGCCCTGATGCGGCCGTCCATCATGGCGAGCAGCACGCCGCGCTGGCGCAACGCCTTGACCATGGCATCGCCGCTGACGCCGGCGCCT
Organism: Pseudomonadota bacterium; assembly: GCA_043811435.1. Lineage (GTDB taxonomy): Bacteria > Pseudomonadota > Alphaproteobacteria > Rhizobiales > Xanthobacteraceae > Bradyrhizobium. Next base: position 8,714 of record JBDRNF010000317.1, on the reverse strand, counting down.
TCGGGCTTGAAGAATACCAGGTTGGTCTCGGGCTGCTGCACCTCGATGCCCTGGATCTGCGACAGCCCCCGCGCCAGCGCGCGGGCGTTGGCATGATCGTCCGCAAGGCGATCGACATGGTGATCGAGCGCATAGACGCAGGCCGCGGCGCAAACGCCGGCCTGGCGCATCGAACCGCCCAGGCGCTGCTTCCAGCGCCAGACCTCGTCGATGAAATCGTGGCTGCCGGCAATCACGCCGCCGATCGGCGCGCCGAGCCCCTTTGAAAAATCGATCCAGGCCGAGTCCCAGCCCGCCGTCATGTCGCGGGCGCTGATGCCTGTGGCGACGCAGGCGTTCAGCAGCCGCGCGCCGTCCATGTGGGTGGCCATGCCGTTTTGTCTGGCGATCTGCACGACCTCATCGAGCGCAGCCTTCTTCCAGATCGTGCCGCCGCCGATATTGGCGGTCTGCTCGACGCTGACCACCGTCTGCGGCGGCTGGTAGCGTGAGCGCGGGTGAATCGCGCCACGAAGCGTGTCCGGCGAAAACTGCCCGTCGGCGCCGGACAGCGGCGTGATCTGGAAGCCGCCGAGCGCGGCATGGGCGCCGCCTTCGCGCGCAATGATATGCGCGGTCTCATGCGCGAGGATTTCGTCGCCGGGCCGGCAATGCACCAGGGTCGCCGCGACATTGCACATGGTGCCGGAGGGCATGAACACGGCCGCCTGCTTGCCGAGCAGATCGGCCACCCGCTCGCACAACAGGTTCACGGTCGGATCGTCGCCGATCTGCTCGTCGCCGACCTCGGCGCGCGCGATCGCCTCGCGCATCCCCGGCGTCGGACGGGTCTGCGTGTCGGACAACAGGTTGATGCGGATCGGCGCGGCGGCTGGATCGCGCGGGGGAGGGGTGTAGGCGGTCATGGCGAGGTCCATCACTTCATGACGTCATGGCCGGGCGTCGTCCCCGCCATCCACGTCTTGCTATCGGGCGCGACCATAAAGACGTGGATGCCGGGGACAAGCCCGGGCATGACGAAAAGAAAAAGGCCCCGGTAAAACCGGGGCCTTTGGTCTTGCAGGAAACGCCGACGATAAAGATCAGCGCGAATAGAATTCGACGATCAGATGCGGCTCCATCTGCACCGCGAACGGCACGTCGGACAGATGCGGGATGCGGGCGAACTTCGCCGTGAACTTGCCGTGATCGACTTCGAGGAAGTCCGGCACGTCGCGTTCGCCGAGCTGGCTCGCTTCGATCACCACGGCGAGCTGCTTGGAGGATTCCTTGACCTCGATGAGGTCGCCGACCTTGACCTTGTAGCTCGCGATGTTGACGCGGCGGCCGTTGACCTTGATGTGGCCGTGATTGATGAACTGGCGCGCGGCAAACATGGTGGCGACGAACTTGGCGCGATACACCACGGTGTCGAGACGGCGCTCCAGCAGGCCGATCAGGTTTTCACCGGTGTCGCCCTTCATGCGGCCGGCTTCGACGTAGATGCCGTGAAACTGGCGCTCGGAAATATTGGCGTAGTAGCCCTTCAGCTTCTGCTTGGCGCGCAGCTGCACGCCGAAGTCGGAGAGCTTGCCCTTGCGGCGCTGGCCGTGCTGGCCGGGGCCGTATTCCCTGCGGTTGACGGGGCTCTTCGGGCGGCCCCAGATGTTCTGGCCCATACGGCGATCGATCTTGTATTTCGCCTCACTGCGCTTAGTCATCGCGTCCTCTTGAAAGGTTTGAGTTTTGAGGAAACGCGCCCTCCTGTGCGCCGGGAATTTCCCGGTGCCGACAGGCCCACCCCCCTAAAGCTTGAAAGGGACGGGCCACGGGTCGCGAAACGCAACGCGGGCCGAAAACGGCCCGCGAGCAGGCGGTTTCTAGGGAGAAACCGGGGGTATGTCAATCAAAAGGGGTCTTTCCTCAGGTCGCGACCGCCCGGACCGGTTTTGGCTCGGTCTGCTGCCTTTGGCCGCGCAATTCGGCCGCGATCTCGCCGTTCAGCACCTGTTCCAGCCGGGTCAGGGCCTTGGCGATCAGGGCGGCGTCGGTGATCCGGTGGTCCCAGCGGATCACCACGTCGATGGTCTGGTCCGGCGCCACCACGCCGTAACTGAGGATGAATGGCCCGGGACTCAGGGCGTGCAGTTCCCCGGCGCCGTAGGCTGCCACCGACGTGACGCCGAAGCTGCCGAACCAGTTGGCGCGCTGGCGTCCGAAATTCAGGCCGACCAGCCACATCAGCCGGCGCAGCGGCAGCGGCAGCCGCGTCACCCGCAATATCTTTCGAAACGCCGGCACCTCGCCGATCGGCGCATCCCTGGCCTGCCGGATCTGCGCGTCGACCTCGGTCAGCGCCAGCGTATCCGCGGCGGGGACCTTTTGCGGCAGCACGCAATCCTGGCCGTCCTCGACGCGCGCAATCGCAACCATCGCGATGCTTCGCGGCAGCTCGTAGAAACTCGGCCACGGCCATTTGGCGTAGAGCGTGCGCAGCACCGGCTCGTCCTTTGCCACCAGCGCGAACGCCTTGACGAAGATCGCCGCCCAGCCCGGCGGCTGCGCCGCCAGCGCGCGGGCCTCCAGCAGGGGACGGACGTCGAGGGCGCGGGTCAGCGAAACAAAGGGCACGCCGATCGAGGCATGCATGAGGTCGGCGACGAGACGGCGCGGCATTGAAATTTTTCGAACCGTTCCGCGCATCGTTCCACTCAGGTCCCGCAACACCAAACCGGGCGGCCGGCCCGTCCCGCCGGCCCTCATCTAGCACGAACCGGCCGCCTTGACGCCAGCCTTTGCTGCACGCCGTCCGTCGGGACGACGCCGTATTTTATCACACCGCCTTGAATATGCTTGAATTTCGTCGTGGCCCGGATGCCCTGGATATTGGAAGCATCCGAGTCTAGCGCCGGATGCCCTCGAAGCTCGCTGCGATGCCGCGCTGGAACAGCGACCAGTCGAAGCCGAGTGCCAGCGCCAGGTAGCCGCGATCGATCATCGCGTTGGCCTGTTCCGCTGACCGTGCCACGCCGCCGATCGGCACGCCGCTTTTGAGGATGCCGGCCTCGGCGCGCGCCATCAGCGCCTGCACGTCGGGATCGTCGATGCGGCCGCGCCTGTTGATGGAGGTGGCGAGGTCGCCGGGGCCGATCACCGCGATGTCGATGCCGGGGGTGGCCATGATCTCGTCGATGCGCTCGACCGCATCGACATGCTCGATCGTGATCATGCAGATCATGTCGTCGTCGGCGGTCGCCATGTAGTCTTGCATCGAGACGCCCCAGCGGAACGGGGCGTGGAACGGGCCCCACAGCCGGTCGCCGCGCGGCGGGTAGCGTACGCTGCGCACGGCTTTTTCGGCATCCTCACGGTTGCAGATCATCGGAAAATTGATGCCGAGCGCGCCGATATCCATCGGCGCCTTCGCCAGCCAGGGCTCGTTGGCGGCGATCCGCGCCAGCGGGATGCAGGGCGTGCCGGCGGTGGCCGTGATCATCGCATGCGCGGAGCCGAGATCGATCGGCCCGTGCTCGAGGTCGACGATGATCCAGTCGAGCCCCGAGCGGGCCATGATCTGCACGGTCTGGATCGAGGGAATGGTGGCAATCGCGCCGAATGTGGGACGCCCCTCCTGCCACAGCTTGCGGAGACGGTTCAGCGGTGCAGGCGCGGCTTGCGTCAAATTCGAAGCTCCCTTGAATGGGCCTTGATCGGGCTTCGAAAAGCTAGCAGCGCGGCGTGACGCCGAAAAGTTCAATATGCGCTCAGGCCGGAACGCGGCCGCCGAAAAACGGCGTCAGGGCCTGGCTCAGCGTATGCGGGCGCTTCGAGGTGAAGATCATTTCGGCGCCGCTATGGTCGGCCTCGCTGACGGGAGGTCCGAGCAAATCCGAAACCCGCCGGGCGATCGCCGGCGCAGGATCGATCCAGTCCACCGGCCACGGCGCCAGCCTGGCCAGCCGATCCATCAGCAGGGGATAGTGGGTGCAGGCCAGCACGACGGTGTCGGTTCGATGAGGATCGCTTGCGCCGCTGCCGATGAAGCAGGGCGCGAGTTCGGCGGATATCGAGACGTCGCTGACCGCTTCGCCGCTCAACGCCGATTCTGCCAGCGAGGCGAGATCCGGCGAGCCCACCAGCGTCACGTCGCAGCCTTGCGCGAAATCGCGGATCAGCGCCCTGGTGTATTCGCGCTTGACCGTGCCCCTGGTGCCCAGCACCGACACCCGCTTGGTCTTCGAGCTGGCGCAGGCCGGCTTGATCGCGGGCACCGTTCCGACAAAGGGGACTTTGTACTGCGCGCGCAGATACGACATGACAAGCGTGGACGCGGTGTTGCAGGCGATCACGACGAGGTCGGGGGCATGCGCGGCGATCAATTCGCCGATCAGCGGCACCACGCGCGCGATGATCTCGTCCTCGCCATGATGGCCGTAGGGAAAGAAGGCATCGTCGGCGACGTAGACGTAATGCGCGTCGGGCCGCGCCCGGACGATCTCACGCAATACCGTGAGCCCGCCAAGGCCGGAATCGAAAACCAGAATCGTCGGAGGTGCTGCCACGGCGGGATACTAGCCGATCCGGAGTTACCATTCAGTTGTTATCGTACGCAGGGTTGTGCCGCGGCGGGTTCGGCGAAATCCGCGGGGTACCGACAAGTCTCTGGAATCACTTGAAATTACGGAGACCTTGTGCGCCATGCCGACGCCGGCGCGGATTGCCCGCGGTTATACCGGCTGCAGGGGATAATGCGGCCCAGCCGGCAATTCGACGCGAATCGCGTCGCCCGGCCTGATGTCGCCGTCCGATATCACGATGCCCATGACGCCGGCCTTGCGAACCAGATTGCCGTCGGCGTCCCGGTCCAGCGTCGCCGCCATCAGGCCTTGCTGGAAAGTGTCGATCTGGATGCAGGGATTGCGCAGGCCGGTGATCTCGACCACGGCACTTTCGCCAAGGTGCAGCCGCGTGCCCGACGGCAGCGCCAGCAGATCGATGCCGTCAGTGGTGACGTTCTCGCCGAGGTCGGCGGGACGCACGACAAAACCCTTCACCCGCAATTCCGCGAACAATTCGGCGTGGATCAGGTGCACCTGGCGCAGGTTGGGCTGGGTCGGATCGCGGCGGACGCGGGAACGGTGCTTGACGGTCTCGCCCATATGGGCGTCGCCTGCGACGCCCAATCCCGTGAGCAGGCGAATGCTCAAGGCAGGCGTCTTGCTGAAGTGATGGCCGCTGCGGGCGCTGACGGCGAGCACGCTGCCCATGGGAACGTCCCGTGTCACGCTTCGCCGAACACCCGCCTGAAAATCGTGTCGACGTGCTTGAAGTGATAGCCGAGGTCGAACTGTTCGGCGATCTCGGCATCGCTGAGATACTTCTTCAGCTCGGCATCCTTTTTCAGCAGCGTCTCGAAGTCGCCTTCGCCGCGCCACACCGGCATCGCGTTGCGCTGTACGAGGCGATAGGAATCCTCGCGCGAACAGCCCTTCTGGGTCAGCGCCGTCAACAGCCGCTGTGAATGAATGAGGCCGCCGAGACGGTCGAGATTCTTCTGCATGTTTTCGGGGTAGACCACCAGCTTCTCGATCAGGCCGGCCAGCCGGTTCAGCGCGAAGTCGAGCGTGACCGTGGCGTCGGGCGCCAGCATGCGTTCGGCCGAGGAGTGCGAGATGTCGCGCTCGTGCCACAGCACGACGTTTTCCATCGCCGGCGTCACATAGGCGCGCACCATCCGCGACAGGCCCGTGAGGTTTTCCGTCAGCACCGGGTTGCGCTTGTGCGGCATCGAGGAGGAGCCCTTCTGGCCCTCGGAGAAGAACTCCTCGGCTTCCAGCACCTCGGTGCGCTGCAGATGCCGGATCTCGGTGGCGAGGCGTTCGACCGACGAGGCGATCACGCCGAGCGTGGCGAAATACATCGCGTGGCGGTCGCGCGGGATGATCTGCGTCGAGATCGGCTCGACCGCGAGGCCCATCGCTTTGGCGACATGCTCCTCGACCCTGGGATCGATATGCGCGAACGTTCCGACCGAGCCCGAGATCGCGCAGGTCGCGACTTCCTTGCGCGCGGCGACCAGCCGCTCGCGTGCCCGCGAGAATTCCGCATGGGCGTAAGCGAGTTTGAGCCCGAACGTGGTCGGCTCCGCATGGATGCCGTGCGAGCGGCCGATGGTCGGGGTCATCTTGTGCTCGAAGGCGCGCTTCTTCAGTGCCGCCAACACCTTGTCGAGGTCGGCGGTCAGCATATCCGCCGCGCGCGTCAGCTGGACGTTGAAACAGGTGTCGAGCACGTCGGAGGAGGTCATGCCCTGGTGCACGAAGCGCGAATCCGGGCCGACGAATTCGGCGAGGTGGGTGAGGAAGGCGATGACGTCGTGCTTGACCTCGCGTTCGATCTCGTCGATCCGCGCGACGTCGAACTGGGCGTCCTTGCCCCTGGCCCAGATGGTTTTCGCGGCCTCTTTCGGGATTACGCCGAGTTCGGCCTGGGCATCCGCCGCATGCGCCTCGATCTCGAACCAGATCCTGAAACGGGTCAGCGGCTCCCAGATGGCGGCCATTTCCGGGCGGGTATAGCGGGGGATCATCGAGGACTCCGGGCGGGCAAAGCGGGGGATCGCGTGCGACTCCCGGCCGATTGTTTTTACGCCGCGCTTTAGCATTGCCGCCCCGGTGAGACAAACCTCGGCCGGTGGGCTCGGGAGGCCCCCTGCGGGCAGCCGGCGCAGCCTTTCGATCACGAAACATTGACTGACAGATATTGTAATCTGTCAGCGAGATAGGCTATATTGCCACTGGCGCCGCTTTTGGGCGTCACCCTGACTCGCCGGCCGATCGACCGCGGGACAGCGGACTTGCAGAGGACTTAAGCCATGACGATCGAGATCTTTCAATTTGTCCAACAAATCCAACGCTGGCTCGACGCCCAGGTTGCCCGCCATCTTGAAGCGCAGGCCAGCCGGTTAGCCCGCTAAAGAAGGGGCGGCCTGGCCGCCCGCCACAACGACTGGAAGCAGACGGTGCGCGAATGAACGAGAATGTAGTTCTGACCCCCGAGCGGATCCTCGAAGTCACCGAGGACGTGTTGCGCCGTTTCGGGCTGGCGAAAGCCACTGTGGTGGACGTCGCGCGTGCGCTCGATGTCAGCCATGGCAGCGTCTACCGGCACTTTCCCAGCAAGGCCTCGTTGCGCCAGGCCGTCGCCAAACGCTGGCTCGACCGCTTCAACGCGCCGCTGCAGGAGATCGTGGAAGCGCCGGGGCCGGCGCCGGCCCGGCTGGAGCGCTGGCTGCGCACACTGTTTGAGGCCAAGCACAAGAAACTGTCCGACGACCCCGAGATGTTCGCGACCTATCTGGCGCTGGCGCAGGAAGCCTGTCAGGCCGTGAGTTCGCACAAGGAATGTCTCTGCGACCAGGTCGAGACTATCCTGTCCGACGGCGTGAAAGAGGGCACGTTCGAGATCGCCGACGTCAAGGCGACCTCGCGCGCGGTATTCGACGCCACCATCCGCTTCCATCATCCCGCCCACGCCGAGGAATGGGGCGATCCGGCATTCGCCGCGCGGATCGACGCCGTGCTGGCGCTGCTGCTGCGCGGACTGGAAGCGCCGCGCCAGCGCTAACCGATTCGTAGGGTGGGCAAAGCACTTGCGTGCCCACCATCCCCAAGCGCATGTGGTGATAGATGGTGGGCACGGCGCAAGTGCGCCTTTGCCCGCATTATGAACCTCTGGCTTCAGCACGATTGCCAGCGCGCGTCGCCCCGTTGTTTGATATCCAATTCAACGCTGGCAATTTCCACTTCTACTGCTTCATCTTCGAGACGCATCGATTTGCGATGCTCTTCTCCCCTCCCTCCACGCGCCCTTGCGCGTGGCGGGGAGGGTCGGGGGTGGGGGGTAGCGCGGCGTTTACCGATGCACCGGTTCAAGCCGATAGACCCCCCACCCCCGACCCCACCCCACCGCTTCGCGGGAGGAGGGGAGAAGGACTAACGACCCGCCTTCGCCCGCTTGCGGGATTTGCGTGGCGTAATCTCGCCTCGCGCGCGCTCCAGAATATCCCGCACCCGGTCAGCATCCGGAATGCAGCGAAAGCCGTAGCGGCCGGTGTAATCGGCATCGGGAGAACGGGTCGAAACCCCTGACGCGAAGTTCAGGTGGCCGGCGCCGCGGCTGATGTCGAGAATCTCGAAGCTGGCGTCCATGTCCTCGAACGCGGTTGCGGTCGCGGTCCGCCTGCCCCAGGCCGTGCGCAGGATCAGCGCGCGGCGGTCGGTGATCACGCACAGCGTCTGCAGATCGTGCAGCGCCATCACCAGGGGCGCCGCGATCATGATGGCGCCGGACATCAGGAAGAACGTCGCCGACTGATCGATCCAGCCTCTGGAAACCGCGACCGCGCTGACAATCAGCCAGGGAAATCCGATCCACCACAGGAATCGCCACATCATCATGTCGGCGATGGCGTCGGGCTGGCCCTGCCAGAGCACGCGCTCGCCGGGTTGCAGCGTCCTGATCAGCAGCCGGCGCAGGCCCGCCGCAAACAGCGTCGATCGGATTTCGTCCAGGGTCATGCCCGGTTGGTCGCGGCGACGCAGGAAAACGTTCGATCCCGGGACAGTCTCGTCATGCCCGGGCGTGTCCCGGGTATCCACGTCTTCTTCACATTATCAAAAAAGACGTGGTTGGCCGGGACAAGCCCCGCCAAGACGAAAAGGGAGTAGTTTTAA
>JBDRNF010000316.1:0-5399 GCA_043811435.1 Pseudomonadota bacterium | reverse complement strand
ACGCTGAGCTTGGCGATCCGCAGTTCGATATCGAGAATGCCCGTATTCAAGACGTGCTGCGCCAGCAGCGGATGATGGAAACCAACATCGCCGACCTGATTATCGGACTTGAGGATGCCACCAACGTGTTCGGCTCCGAGTTCGAAAGCATGAAGGGTTTTTCCGGCATGGAAAGCTTCGTGGCGGTCTTCTCCAAGGCGCGTGCGCAACGGATGCGCTCTGACCGGGTTCGAAACATGTCGCTGTCAGGCAATCTGCAGGAGCTTCTGAAGAAGTCCGACACCATCACCGGCATCCTGAAGGACCAGAAGGATATTCTCGACAGCCGCTACAAGACCTCGGAGGCGAGCCTGATCAAGGTGATCGAGCGCCGCAAGGTGACCATGGCCAATCTCGAAACCACGCAGCAGCGGATCGAGGAACTCAATCCGCTGCTGATGGATATCGAAAACCGGATCGCCGCGTCGACGGATCAGAAGACCCGCACGGAACTTGAAAGCGACCGCTCCAAGCTCGCCACCGAGTACAACGAGCGGCAGGCCAAGGAGCAGGAGCTGCTGGCGGAAAGCCAGACGCTGGAGCGCTACACGTCGATGTTCCAGACCTTCGTCGATTCGCTCAACAACCAGATCGCAGCCCAGTCGACGCTGATCAACAAGCTGACCATCGACACCGAGCAGCGCATCGTCCTCTACAAGGCACTGGAGGACTCGTTGAAGACGGCGGCGCAGCAGGACGTGGCGCACAAGATCAACACGCTGGGCTCGCAAGTCGACAACACCGCCGAGGAAACCATGGCCGGCATCGGCGCCGCCGCCCAGAAGCACATCGGCGACCTGCTCGAAATGCACGAGAAGAACATGGTCACCACCGCCGATATCCAGCGGCGCAAGAAGCTCGCCGACGATGCGTTTGCGCGCCGCTTCGACGAGGTCATGCGCAAGCACAATTCGGCGGATTACGTGAAGGCGTAGGGCTGCTACGGGTCAGACATTGCGCTCCATGGCGCCTCCATCCTCTCCACGGCGTGCATCCATGACCCCCGACAACCCCTCCGTCCGCTACTTCGACGCGATCGCAGCCGCGCTCGCCGGGCTCGACATCTTCCTGCGCGACGATTCCTCGCCGCTCTACCGGCACGACGTGATCGCGCAGGTGGTGGCGGAATATATCGTGCGGCTGGAGAACTCCTTCGGCGCCTGGCGCAACCGGCTGGGCTTCATGGAGAGCTTCCGCATCTCCCGCGCCGAGAGCGGCTTTCCCGTTTTCCAGAACGTGCTGGAGCTGGAAAACGACCGCCGCAGCGCCGAAAAGCGGCTGGCCGCGATCCCCGCTCCCGACGCGATCCGCGCCGAGATGGCCGACTTCATCCTGCGCCACAAGGCGATGCCCAGCGACTTGCAGCGGATGATGGCCGAGCGGCTCTACCTGCAGGACGTCGGCACCGGCCTGATCTTCGCCCCCTTCGTGCTGCCCAAGACGGTCAAGGTCTCCGCCAATCCCAAGACGATGCGGCCCTACTACTTCGTCCACTGGGGCGCGTTCGACGGGCTGGCCAACCTGCCACTCGTCTACATGGCGGCGGTCGAGGACTCGTCAGAACGGATGGTCGAGACGCTGGTGACGCGCGACGGGCAGCTGAACGAGAAGGTCGAGATCCCGCTGCCGGTCGAAGGGCTGCTCAACCCCGACCTGGCGCACCGCTTCGACGACTTTGCCGCCAAGAACTCCGCCTATTCGCTGTCGCCATCGACGATCGCCAACAATCTCGACAAGGATTTCGAGACGCTGCATCCGAAACAATTGCGCCGCTTCGTGCTGGGGCCGTTCTATTCCGCCGGCATCACCGAGCACAATTCGACCGTGGCCGAGGTCCTGAACAAGGTGAGAAAGGCCGAAAACGCCTGGCTTCTCACCTGGACGGTCCAGGAGGTCTATTCGAAGAACGAGCGGCCGGGGCGAAAAGGCCTGTTCTCCAGCGAGAAGGCGACGCAGGAGTTCTACATCAACACCGACGACCTCGAGGCCGCGCGCATGGGCGTGTCGACCTACGAGAAGCACGCGCTGATCCCGCACGAAGCCTACCAGGCGCTCTACGCCGCCGGCGAGGCGCAGAAGATCTTTTCCGGCTACAAGGTCCACATCCTGTCCGGCGGGCGGGTGATCAGCGATGTCTGAGCGCCTAGGCGATTGGAAAGCGCAAAGTAGGTGGCTGGCCTACGTGACGGGTGCCGCTGCTGGTCTCCAGCTATTTGCGGTAGCTGGGCCACTCGGCGAAGCGTTGTCAGAAATCGTTCAGCGTGTCGTCATCGGCTACCTGACCATCATGAAGCACTTTTGGGGAGCAGTATCTGAATTCTTCGGATTACAGCTTTTACCTTACCACCACGCATTGACGTTTATTATTTTGGTAGGGATGCCATATGTCATTCGGTGGCGCAAGTTAGCTTTCTCACCCTTTCTCCAAGACAGTAATAGAATATTGGCATTCCTGAATTTTTGCGCCGTTGGATTTATATCATCAAATATATATAGTGACTATAGCGAATATACAGGGGAGAATTGGTTGATATGGATTTCAATCATCCCATTTGCGCTTATATTCCTATTTAGCGGGATATATAGTTACAAGTCAGATCCAACCCATCGGCCTGCGCTTAAGATTGTTATCGTAGCCATAACTTTATGCTTAGCTTTAGCTGGCATAGGATCTATAGTAATTGACTGGCATAAGATATCTAATATTTTTCAACCACTTTTGACTATCGCAATAAATATAGTAGAGAGCTCCATATATGCAGTTGGCATACTATTCAGAGTTGACGGGTATTATCCATTTCTAGTCGCCTTTCTTTTCTACATAACTATTTGGTTGATCAATTACATCTTGGTTAACTGGATACCTATGCTCCTTGGCGCATTGGATTCAATGGGGGTATAATCATGGACACCGGCCTGACCACCATCGACGAGAAGGACATCGACAAGCACCGCTCCACCGCGCAGTCGATGGTGACGCGGGTGATCGTGCTGGAGGCGTCGACCGGCCTGGCGAACACGGCGCTTGCCGGCACCGGCCGGCGTTTCGTCTCGACGGTCGCGACCGGCTCGGTGCAGCGGACCAAGGAAGTCGAGCTCGCCAAGACGGTGGCGGCGGTGCGGCCCGACGACCAGATGCTGTCGATCCTGCAGCACACGCTGCTCTACCGCGCCCGGCGCGGCCTCTCGATCTCGCTCGCGGTCGCCGACGTGTTCGCTCGCGGCAACGACCTCGAGGCGCTGCAGGCGAAGAATTCGCGGGCGCCGCTGGAGGGCGAGGAAGCCTCGAACTTCAAGAAGCTGATCGCGGCATCGGCTTACGTCTCGGCCTTCTCCTTCGCCTCTTATCTCGCCCAGACGATAGAGGCCGACGGCGAGCCGCCGAACGACATCGCCGAGCCGAACTTCCTGTTCGACACCGCGCAGGACGCGCTGAAGTCGCTGGTGGCCGGTCTCGACGCCGCGATCGCCGGCTCCAGGGACGACCACGACATGATGTCGCGCGCCAGGCAGTTCGCGCGCGTGGCGATCGAGGGGCTGCTGACACGCAAGGGCCGCTTCGACGGGCTCGGCGCCTTCGAGGACGCGCACATCCGCATCGAGGCGGACGATTTCACGCTGAACGGCTTCGACGTGGCACCGGGGCAGAAGTCGAAGCCGCTGGTGATGACCTTCAAGAAGCCCGACGAGGTCGTCGGCAACCACATCGCCAAATACCAGGCGGTGAAGCTTGCCAAGATGCTGATGGCCTACGACTTCGACAAGCAGATGAACCCGTTCGTCGAACTCGGCGGCTTCCTGTTCACCTTCATCGGCGACGGCGCGCCCGGCACCGGCAAGACGACGCTGATCCAGATGATCGCCGGCCTCGTCCACGGCCACTGCCAGGTGGCGGGATACCCCTTCCACTACCAGAACTTCGGCGTCGACCAGATCTCGTCCTACCAGGGCAAGTCGGGCCAGAACTGCCGCGCCTTCGTGGAAAACGTCCTGAACCCCAAGGCAATCGGCTTCGGCACGGTCGACGACATCGATCAGGTGGCGGCGAAGCGCTCCGACGACCGGGCATCGGCCGGCCAGCACGAGATCACCGGCGTGCTCATGGACGCGTTTTCGGGCGCGATGACCGTGGTCCGCGGCAATTGCTCGTTCGGCATGTTCTCCAACTACCCGGAAAACGTCGATGACGCGCTGCGCCAGCGCGCCGGCGCCCGCTGGCTGGTGGACGGGCCGCAGACCCGCGACGACTATATCGACATCTTCGTGCTGCTCGCCGGCAAGAACCACAAGATTCCGCTCGGCGAGCACGACCTCTACGCCGCGCAGGAGATCCAGCGCGCGGTGGACGACGCCTACGAGAGCCACTCCAAGCCGCACGAGGACGGGCTGATGCGCGTCTACGAGCGCTTCATGAAGGAGAAGGGCCAGCCGAAGACGATGGCCGACATTGGCACCTATCTGCACCTGATCAAGGAGGCCGAGCCGCGCTTCACCGGCCGCGCCATCAAGAACGTCACCGACGCGATCAAGATGCGCGCGATGGACATCGAGCTGCCCGACGAATGGTTCGCGACGCCGGAAGTGTTCATGCACAAACCCTACGACGAGAAGAAGGGCATGATCGAGGAACTGCGCGGCCCCTTCGACATGGACATGGTCATGCAGGAGGTCAACCGCTACGCCGACTCCGAATTCCGCTACTCCGACAAGTCCGACGACGCGGCGGTGTCGAAGCTGATCCGCGACGCCAAACTGCGCGAGCGGGCGGTGAAGGAGATCGAGGAGATGAAGGCAAAGGGGATGTGGGGGTGACCACGTCACTTGCTTCTCGCTCGCAAATTCCTCTCGAGGACCGCGGAGGAAGGGTCGCCAACGCCGGCGCCCCCCTCTCCCCGCGCGCGGGGAGAGGGTAAGGGTGAGGGGCAGTTTGATGCGCGGACCGAACGAGCCTCGCACCAGCAGGGCGCGATCGCTTCGCAAGGCAGACAACGATGCCGAAAAGGCGCTTTGGTCCGAGCTGAAAGGACGCCAGCTGAACGGTGCGAAATTCACCCGTCAACTGCCGATCGGGCCGTATTTCGCCGATTTCGCCTGTCGAGAGAGCCGGCTCGTTGTCGAACTCGATGGAAGCCAGCATCTCGAAAGCGAGTATGACAGGCGGCGTGATCGGTTCATGGTGTCGGAGGGCTGGTCGGTGATGCGGTTCTGGAACATCGACGCACTGGTCGAGCGGAACGCCGTCGTAGATACGATACTGGCGGCATTGGAAGGACGTCTCGATCCGGTCGAGGCACCTGATCTGCGCTTTGTCGCGGCGGCAAATTATCGGGGGGTATCTTCGTGAGCAGAGGCGCTGCCCC
>JBDRNF010000315.1:0-92678 GCA_043811435.1 Pseudomonadota bacterium | reverse complement strand
GGTTGAGGGAAGCCCCCGATTCCGCATCGCGTGATGCAGAATTGCGCTCACGTTTTTCTGGAGAAAATCCGTGTCCCGGAGAGGTTGTATCGCAGGTGATTCGTTCTAGTTTGATGCGCCACCGCGCAACAAATGTCGGTAGCCGTGCTCAGTCATCCACTTTGCTCTGGCCAGATGACTGTCAAATGCATGTCTCGCGCGATCCGGTTCGCGGTCCGGATCAATGTGCAACACGATCCGCGCGACCTCACGCCAATCGGCGCCCTCAGCGTCGGCATCGAGCAGACGCAGGTAAGTCACCAAATGTTCCTGATCGTAGCCCGTCAGCGCCGGGTCGGTCGGCGCGACGTTTGCAACATCGGGATCAAGCGGCGGGTTCCGCATTTGGCATCCTGCACACAGCGAATAGGTATTCAACGAACTTGCCGGCCGATGGATATTACGCCGTAGTTTGGCCCCATTCCAGACACGATGAGAGTATCGCCGGCGAATACACCTTATAGAGGATAAACCTCATAATATGTAAAGACGCAACTTGCGCGCATGGATATGCGCAAGCTTGTGGGCCGGAATTTCGGGAAGTTACGGAGGGAGAAAGGCTTCACCCAGGAGCATTTCGCCGAGATCTCGGGCTTCACCCAACAATATGTCAGCGATCTCGAACGAGGACGACGCAATCCGACGGTCGTGACCCTCTTCCATCTCGCCAGCGCTCTCGGCATCAGCCACGTCGATCTCGTGCAGCCGGATGACGAAGCGCGCGGTGAACGGACGAAAGCGCCGAAACGGAAAGGCTGAAGCCGGCGTTCTGTTGAGTGCGGATCAGCGAAAATGTGAAGCTGGCATGGCGCGCAGCGCGAGGATCACCGGCGGCTAGCCGGCACAGCCATCGTCAGGGGTTGCGACAGCGAAACGCCCCGCTCGGATGAGCGGGGCGTTGGCACGCTGGCCTGGCTCAGTCGCCGTTCTTGCGCGACCGCGACCAGATCAGGGTGTAGGTCTCGGCGTCCTCGTCGTCGAAGAGGTTGGCGTAGATCGGAGCGTTGAAGCTCGGATCGTCCAGCTTGACCGAGAGATAATCACGGCCTTCGGTGGAGCGCTTCGACCAGGCGGCCCCGATCTCGGCGCGGCCGACGTAGACCCGGTGGCTCGGAGCGTTGTCGTTGGTGCGGTCTGCCTCGGGGACGATGCGGACGCCCTTGGTCTGGAGGCTCAGGGTGACGATCTCGCCCTGGAATTCCTGGCCGGACTTCTTGAATGAGCCGATGTTAGCCATGTCACTTCTCCTTGCTGTTTTCGAGCTCCGCGACCACCGCGGCCTCGATGGCGATCTGAAAGCCGAAGGCGATCGACGCCGCACCCACTCGGGCCGAAGCGCAGCGGAGGATGGCGGCGGTGAGACTTTCTTGCCTCGCGAGGAATGGGCGAAGCCCAGGGGAAGAAAGTCTCACCGACGCCGTTGCGGTTCAGGCGATCGAGGCGTAGCCGGCCTTCGGCCAGATCAAGCCAATGAGAGGCCCGGTGCTCGCGTGCGCTGAACAGCATTTAGGAGACGTGCCAGCTATCGATCGGCCCACACAAGAAGCCGCGTATTCCCGGCGAAGGAAGAGAAAACCTAGCGTACAGAAGGGCGACCGCGTTGTCGCCGAGCAGACAGAAGACAACGCAGACGCAGCGACGCACCGGATCGTAGTTGGCCGACGAGATCGCCCGGCTCAATCGAGGTGTGAGAGGGACTGCAATGTCGCGGTCATGTCTGGCGACCGGATATCCGCGCTGATCCCAACCGAACGACGATAGACCCGTAGAGTCACCCGCCCGCGGTCGTCGCTCCATTCGGCGGCTGAATGGGGCCGAGTGTAACACCCGGTCTAAGAGCGGGGTCGGCCAGCGTCGATACGCGCGCCCAGGCGGTGCTCCCGATGGCGATGGCGCCAAGCGCAGCGAACAACTCCCGCCACCATTCCGAGGGAATGCCGATGTGCGAAAGGGCAAGGGTCATATCATATCCAGCGCGTGCTGCCGGAACCGCGAATAATAACCCAATGAGAAGGCGGACAACGGGACCGCGCGCGACGGAGAAGGCGTACCGCCCGAGAACGAGTGTAAAACCAGCCACGATGAAACCAATGACGATGGCTCCGAACGGACCCATCCCAATCTGAAATGAATAGATCCCAGCCGTGAGGCCGACGAAAAACGGCAACGCATGGATAGCGAGCCTGAACAGTGCCCAGCAAAGGACACCGAGCCCGACAATGTTGAGAAGAATGCCTGTGATGATCATGGTGATGGATCCCGTCACATGGGTTGCAAGGGTAGCGCCTTCCACCACCACCACGGCGCAGTTCGAAGAATAGCCGATCCCGCGCACATTTGGAATCCCTCGCGGTCAGACTGGCCAAGCCTCAGGGCCTAACAGGCGGCGTTAGCGCGTTCGGCCCGGTCGCTGTTGTGTTGCAGAGCGGACATTGCCGCTCTGCAGGTTCGATGGATAGCAGTTCAAGTGGGGATACGACGGCGCTTACGCGCCGCCGTTGCCGAATTTCCAGACGGGGATGCCGAGCTTCCGTGCCTTGTCGGCCAGGTTCTCCTGAATGCCGGTGCCGGGGAAGACGATGACACCGATCGGCAGCACATCGAGCATCTGATCGTTGCGTTTGAAGGGCGCTGCCTTGGCGTGTTTGGTCCAATCGGGTTTGAAGGCGATTTGCGGAACCTTGCGGTGGTCGGCCCAGCGGGCGGCGATACGCTCGGCGCCCTTCGGCGAACCGCCGTGCAGCAGCACCATGTCCGCGTGCTTGGCATGGACCTGATCGAGCTTGTCCCAGATAAGGCGGTGATCGTTAAAGTCGAGCCCGCCGGTGAAGGCGATCTTCGGCCCGGGAGGCAACATGACTTCGGTGTCAGCCCGGCGCCTGGCGGCGAGGAAGTCGCGGCTGTCGATGACGGCGGAAGTCAGGGCGCGATGGTTGACCTTCGAACCGCTGCGCGGGTGCCAGTGCGATCCGGTCTGGCGAGCGAAGTGTTCGGCGGCTTGGTCCCGGAAGAGTTCCATGCTGTTGCGTCGCTCGATCAGTGTCATGCCCTCGGCGGTGAGACGCTCCAGTTCGACCGAGCGTATCTCGGAGCCATCCTGGTCACGCTGGCTGCGCTTCTGCGCCTGTTCGTTGTCGTCGAGTTCGCGTTCGATCCGCTCGTTGGCGCGGTGGAAGAGATTGACGGTCGACCATAGCAGGTCCTCAAGGTCGGGTTCAAGGCGGGTTTCGCTCAGGGTAGCGATGAGTGCGTCGAAAATGTCGGCGACGGCACTGGTGACGGCACGGGATTCGGGAAGCGGTCTCGGGTCGGGCTCGTCCTGGAAGGGTCGATAGCCATGGAGCTGGAGCTCGGTAAGGATGTGATCGGTCGGGGATGTCGCCTGCGGCGGTTCATAGGCCTGTTCGTCGTTGTCGATCGTCATGGTGGCGTCCTTTTGTCGGATCGGCCGCGCCCATCGCGGCCTTCATGGCGACGAAAGGCGGCGGGCGGACCGGACCTGCACCGCCGAGCGTAGCGACAGCGGCCGTAGCGCAGCGGAGGATGGCGGGAGCCGGCTATTTTGTTTCGCGATGTAAAGCGTCCGAAGGGCGCGACGGAAAATAGTCGGCGGATGCCATTGCGTGGCCGGACCGCTTGCCGCAGGGTCGCCCTTTCAAGAAGGCCGTGGACGCGGTCCTCTCCGCCAACAAGGAAGCTCCGAGTTCGATGGCAACTCGTCAGGGCGGAGTACCAGCCTCATCCCCTATTTCCGTCTACACCCCCGTGCTCAAGAAGCGGGCCAAGTCTTCGGGAACGAGTTGGACGCGCAACGCTGCACGTAGCGCGTCCACGTCAAAATTCCGCAGATCCTCGTTGAAGTCTCCACACCGCGGCGACAGCACGATCGCCTCGATCCCGGCCGACTGCGCCCTGTCGAACAGTCCTGCCACCGCACCATCGCCGGCCAGATCGTTGTCACGGACGACATAGAGCCGACGCAGCGTTGCCGGGAACAGGATGGCTCCGAGATGCGCGGCCGAAAGTGCTGCGACCATCGCCATATCAGGCATGACGCAGCGGGGCGACAGCATGGTCTCGATGCCCTCGCCGGCCGCCATCACGTCGCTTGCCGGGCCGAAGCGGACCGCGTGCCCGAGAAGGTGACCCATTGCGCGGCGTGGGGTATCGACCGGTGCCTTGTCGCGGCCGGACGGATCGAGCCAGGTGCGATGCGCGCCGGTGATGTGGCCTTGCAAATCGGTCACAGCCGCGATCATTGCGGGCCAGATTTCGGTCGGCGCGTCGGCGTCGGGACGATAGTAACAGCGTGGGTGGAATCGCAGGCTGTCGATGCCATTCAGGTCGGTGATGCCGCGTCCACGCAGATAGGTTTCCACGACCGTACCGGCAATCGGTTTCGACATGGCGAACAGACGCCGTACCGATTCCGACGAGCCGGTCGGCGCTGAAGACCAACGCGGTCGATAGCCCGGCTCCAGCTCGGATTGCGGCAGGCTCAGGAAGCGTCGTGCCTCGTCCGCAACATCGTGGAAATCGACCAGGCCGCAACTCTCCCGGATCACGTCGAGGAGATCCCCGTGCTCGCCGGTCGCCGCGTCGGTCTTATGTGCAGTTGAACATAAGACCGAATATGTTGCGCCGAGAGTTATGTTGCGCATTTGCGCTTGGGTGCTGTCTCACAGACGATTGACAGCTTCTACGCAACATAATGCCAGCGCGCTGCGGGAGGTTGCGTGATGCCCCGCGACGCTTCCGAACTGGCGCGCCGCCTCGCCCGTGATGCCGAGGCGGTCTGCCGCCATTACCTGTCCAACGGGCGGCGCCAGGGCCGCTACTGGACGGTGGGCGATGTTCGCAATACGCCCGGCCGGTCGATGTTCGTCCGGCTCAGCGGACCGGAATCCGGTCCCGGCGCCGCCGGGCATTGGACCGATGCCGCCTCGGCCGAACAGGGCGATCTGCTCGATGTCATCCGCGAGAGCTGTGGTTTCATTGACTTTCGCGATGTCGCCGATGAGGCACGACGCTTTCTGAGCCTGCCGCCGCCCGAACCCGATCCGTCGACAGCACGGACGCCCCGCGCACCGGCGCCGACGGGATCGCCGGAGGCCGCACGGCGCCTCTTCGCTATGTCCCAGCCGATCGAGCGCACGCTCGTAGAAACCTATCTCCGTGATCGCGGCATCACGCATTTGCACGGAACCGGAGCCCTGCGTTTCCACCCACGCTGCTACTATCGGCCCGACGACGATGCTTCGACCGAGACCTGGCCGGCGATGATCGCATCCGTCACCGACCTCTCCGGTCATCTCACTGGCGCGCATCGCACCTGGCTCTACCCGCGCGGCTTCACCGAGGCGACGCTCGGCAAGGCGCCGATCGACACACCGCGACGAGCGATGGGCGACCTTCTCGGCAACGCCGTGCGTTTCGGCGTGCCGGGCGACGTAATGGCGGCCGGTGAGGGCATCGAGACGATCCTGTCGCTCCGATGCGTTCTGCCCGACATGGCGATGGCGGCAGCACTCTCCGCCAACCACCTCGCTGCCATCCTGTTCCCGGACACACTACGCCGGCTCTACATCGCCCGCGACGCCGATGCCGCGGGTGACATGGCACTCGCGGCATTGACCGAACGCGCCGAAGTTGCGGGCATTGAGGCGCTTGCCCTGTCTCCGCGGATGGGCGACTTCAACGAGGACCTGCGTGCATTCGGCCTCGGCGCGCTGCGAGCGGCACTGCGTATCCAACTCGCGCCGCAGGATGTCGTTCGCTTCATGCGCCGGGGAACGGCCAGGACGGGGTGACAGATGGCGGGTCTGGGCCGTCCTGGCCGATCCGGCGAGGCCCATGCCGGACCAAGCCGCGCCGGCCTTCAAGAGGGCGATCGCTGCACCGCGTCCACCACTCAAAGCAGGAGCTCTCGGTGGAGGACGCCGTAACATAACTCCTGACTCACAAGGATTTCAGAAAGGCCATGAGATTCTTGTCCTCCTTCCATGAGCGAGCGGGTCGTGGCTGACCGACTTCGCAAAGAGCTACGGCGTTAGCTTTCAGCGTGAGGTCTATTTCGGCATAGATGTTGGTGGTGCTAATCGAGACGTGGCCGAGCCAGGCGCGGATGGTATTGATGTCCACGCCGGCGAGAACCAGGTGGCAGGCCGTCGTATGCCGGATCACATGCGGGGTTATCGTTCTGTCAGCCAGTTCCGGCACCCGGGCCGCGTAACGCTCGATAAGGCGATAGACTCCGAAGCGGGTGAAGGGCGTTCCGAGCCTGCTGACAAATACGGCGTCATCGCCCGAGCGACCGAGGCTCTCGTCTGCCAGAACTCGTTCGGTTTCCGGCCACAGTGGGCACTGGCGCGTCTTGCCGCCCTTCCCGTGCAGGGTGGCAAGATCGTGACCGCCATTCCCACGCCCGATCTGCAGATCGCGCATCTTCAATTGCGTGGCCTCGGAGACACGCGCCCCGGTGTTGTAAAGAAAGAGCAGAAGCGCGTATTCGCTGCGGCCCCGCTTGGTTTTGCGGTCGGGCACGGCGAGCATGGCCTCCATTTCCGCCCTGGTCAGCCATCCGACCGGTGGCGGCATGGATTTCTTCGATGCGATGGCCCGGATATGGCCGCACCATTCGACATGGGCCGGATCCCGGCTGCCGATGAAGCGGGCAAATGCCCGGATGGCGGCAAGCCTCTGATTGCGGGTCCGGGCAGAGCACCCGCGATCTTCCTCGAGATGTGTAAGGAACTGCAGCACATGCCGGGAGGTGAGATCGCGCACGGCCAGCCGGTCCACGGGCTTGCGCAACTTGCGGCTGACAAAGGGCAGAAGAAGGCTGAAGCTGTCCCGGTAGCTCTGGCGAGTGTTCCGGGCCAGATTGCGCTCGGTGACGATATGTTCGCACAGGAAGCGCCGGAGCCATGGGCCAAGGGTTATGAGTTCAGGCATTCTGGGCTCCCCCGGCATAGCGAGCAAAACGCAGCGACGCTTGCTGCAGAAGCTCCGGCGTCATCGACAGATAGACCTTCGTGCCCTCCAGATCGGAATGGCCGAGGTAGGTGGAGAGTACGGGTAGCAACCGTTGCACATCCGCTCCCTGACGATACCAGGCAGTCAGGCTGTGAACCGCGAAGCTGTGCCGGAGATCGTGCAGGCGCGGAATCTGTCGCCCGCCTGCCGTGCCATGGACCCCGGCGATGCGCCGCAGCGCGTCGAATGCGGCCTGAACGGTGCTGCTGGCGAGCCGCGTGCCGTCTCGGTTCGTCAGAAGGAAGGAAGTCTCGCCCTGCGCAAGCCCGCCGCGTCGCCGCAGAGGCATATAGTTCGCCAGCACCGTTGCAAGCTGCGGTCCGATCGGAACCAGACGGCTCTTGTAGAACTTCGTGGCGCGTATGGTCAGAACGTCTTCCGCCAGATCGACGTCCGCCAGTGTGAGTCCTGTCGCTTCGCTGAAGCGCAACCCGGCTCCGTATAGCAGGAGAAGCAGAGTCCGGAACGTCACTGCGTCGAGCTGAACCGCACCGCGCCGACTGCTCGCGACGGTCGCGAGGTCAAGAAGCCGCCGCAACTCGTCATGCGAGTAGATATACGGCGGCGTCCGGGGCGGCGATTTCGGTTCGCTGTTCGGCAGCGGCGAGCGCATCGCATGGCCACGGCTGATCGCATGGCGCCAGAAGCCGGCAAGGGCGTAATGCTTGTTCTCGCGATGCCGGGCCAGTGGCCCCTTGCCCACCAGAAAGGCCAGGACCTGGGTCGTGGTGACCGCGTCGCAAGCGGCATCTCCATTGGCATATCCAAGGAAGTGACGCAGGAGGTTCGCCCCAGTCGTGAACTTGGCGCCATGGGCCCGTCGCCAGAGGATATATTGCTCGATCGCCTCGCGCAGCATCATGCCAGCCCCTCCAGATCGAGAGCCGCCACCTCGCGAAGAGCCGCGAGATTGACCTTGGCGTAGATCGCGGTGGAGGATGGGTCGCGGTGCCCGAGAAAGTCCCCGATCACCTTCATCGACATGCCCTGATCCAGAAGATGCTGGGCGGCCGCATGCCGTAAGGCATGCGTACCGCGTCGACCGGAGACGATGCCAATGCCTGCCAGGCGATCACGGACCATCTTGCCCAAGGTTGTTCTGACAAGCGGTCGGATCGGCGCATGCGCTGTAAAGAAGAGGCTGCGCCCGAAGCCGGATGGCCGTGCCTCCCGTATGTAGCGCAGGATGGCATGTCCGACCTCATGTGACAGCGGCCAGAGATGGGTCCGACCGGGCTTCGGGCAGCGGACACGGAGCATCCCGTTTTCCCAGTCCAGATCGTCCAGTCGCAGGCCGCCGACTTCCCCGGCCCGCAGCCCGTACGCGACAAACAGCATGAGGATCGCGCGGTCGCGCTTGTCGACCGCGCGATCCCCCCGAACAGAAGCCAGTAGGCGCAGGACGTCGTCGCGCTTTATGCCCTTCGGCACGGTCTCGTCCGCCATGAACCGGGGTGCCATGATCCCCGCGGCCAGCCCCGTTTGACACCAACCGCGCGCCTCGGCGTAGAGGAAGAATGCCCTCAGTCGTTGCGCGTAATCGTGCATCGTCCGCCGGTTCCAGGCTCCCCGCCTGTACTCTGCCGCAAAAGCATCATCGATGTCGGCCATCTGAACTGCATCCAGCGACGTGCCTCTTCCCGCCAGCCAGAAGAAGAAGTGGTCGGCGGCGTGGCAATAGTCTCGTATGGTCGCGTCGGACAGACCGCGCTCCTTGCGCAGCCACTCCTCAAAGATCGTGACCTTAGCGCGATGCGGATGGCGCTCACGTTCGTGTTCATCAAGCCAGCCCAAGAAGAGTAACCATTGGATTCCGCAGCTGACAAAACGTTTGCACGCCTTGGGCGAAGCCGCCCGGACAAACCTGCGCCCTTTCGGTCTTGCCCAAATTGCTGCTGCGGCTTCGATCTGGGAAACTCGCACTCTGGTGCTGCCATCTAATTCCAGAAGGCGCACAAAGCTCAATTGGTCATTAGCGCATTTCCGCAAGGCCGATCGTCTGGCGCCTGTCTCCCTGAGATGAACGAGATATCGTTCCCGCTGCTCGACAAGTGGCGCTGCCCGATATCTCTCAGCGGTTCGGGGAAAGAATATTTCTTCAAACATACTTGTGCCTCCATGTTGATGGAGGCCCAAGCTTCCGCACCGGGCGCCGTGATGAAAGTTAATTGCGTAGAAGCCGCTCAATCATCTGTAAAAAGTACCCATCCTGCGGCGCGAGTTGGATGCGCAGTGCCGCTCGCAGCGCGTCGAGGCCGAATGCATGCAGATCCTCGTTGAAGTCGCCCATCCGCGGAGACAGGGCAAGCGCCTCAATGCCCGCAGCTTCGGCGCGTTCGGTCAATGCCGCGAGCGCCATGTCACCCGCGGCATCGACGTCGCGCACGATGTAGAGCCGGCGCAGCGTCAGCGGGAGCAGAAGGGCGGCAAGGTGGTTGGCCGAGAGCGCGGCAGCCATCGGCATGGCAGGCAGCGCACAGCGCAGCGACAGCATCGTCTCGATGCCTTCGCCGACAGCGAGGACGTCGTCGGCCGCGCCAAAGCGGACGGCATGGCCGAGGAGACCGCCCATGGCCCGTCGCGGCGTGTCGACCGGCGCCTTGTCCGCGCCGTCGCGTGCGAGCCAGGTGCGGTGTGCGCCCGTGATCCTCCCTTCGAGATCGGTGACGGCGGCGACCATGGCGGGCCATGTCTCGGTCGGGCCGTCGCCCTCAGGTCGATAGTAGCAGCGCGGATGGAATCGCAGGCTGCCCGTGTCGCGCAAGTTCCTGATGCCGCGGTTTCGCAGATAGGTGGCGACCAACGTGCCGCTGATCGGCTGCGACATGGCGATCAGCCGCTGCGCCGCTTCCGGCGATCCGGCGGGGACGCTTGTGCGAACGGGCTTTGGGCTGTGGCGCGGTTCGGCGCGCGGCAGACTCAGAAAGTGGCGCGCCTCGTCCAGCGTCTCCGGCAGGGAAATACCGCCCAGCCGGGCGGCAATCAGATCGAGCAGATCGCCATGTTCGGCCGAGGCGGCATCGGTCCAATGCCCGGCGGCGCCGGGTCCGAATTCCGGTCCGCTGAGCCGGACGAACATCGACCGGCCGGGCGTATTGCGAACGTCGCCCACCGTCCAGTAGCGGCCCTGGCGCCGCCCGTTGGACAGGTAATGGCGGCAGACCGCCTCGGCATTTTGGGCGAGGCGGCGCGCCAGTTCGGAAGCGTCGCGGGGCATCACGCAACCTCCCGCAACGCGCTGACATTATGTTGCGTAGAAGCTGTCAATCGTCTGCGAGACAGCACCCAAGTGCAAATGCGCAACATAACCTTCGGCGCAACATATTCGGTCCATTTGCCGGCCGGGCGCCCGCCGGGGCCTTTCGGTTTCAGGCGGACGAACATCGATCGGCCGGACGTATTCCGGACGTCGCCGACCTGCCAGTAATTGCCGACGCGACGTCCGTTGGAGAGATAGTGACGGCACACCGCCTCGGCCTCGCGCGCGAGGCGATGTGCCAGCTCTGCCGCATTGCGCGGCATGTCACGCCGCCGCCCGATCGGCGATGCGCGCAATCGGATAGCACTCCAGAACCTTGGCGAGGATCGCAGGGCCGGTCGCATCGACTGGGACAAAGAGACGCAGCTTCCACGAAATGATCTCACCGAACAGGCCGTAGGCGCGCAGCCGATCCCGCATCGACTCGGAGAAACCGGTCAATTCGATCCGGTTCGCACCCATCACGCGGACGCGCCTGAGCTGAAGACCATCGGCGAGATCGAGGATGGTCTTGCCATCGATCAGCGCGGCAAAGGCGTCGTCTGGCGAAAGATTCGACGTTCCCGCCTCCAGCGCACCGGCGACCCAGGCGGGCGAGACCTTGCGGCCGATAATCCGCTCGCCACTGTCGGTCTGGAGCCGATACACCCGCGTCGATTCGTTCGGCAGGCGCTTCCAGATCGGCAACAGCAAACCAGCAACGATGTGGATCTCACTGTCGGTGAACTCGGGAATCTCGGCGACTTCGGCCGCCCAGGCGCCGACAAAGGTGCCACGGTCGACTTCCCGCCAGTTGGTCTGCGGCAGCATTGCCAGCGGGATGGTCGGATGTTCCATCGGACGGATCAGGCGAACCCGGCGTTCGACTTCGCCGTCGTCGAGCATCAGACTTCGAGCCGGGACCTGCACGGCAGGGCGGCCGGACTGGCTGTTGACCAAAGGAACTGCGCGGGGATCGGAGAGACGCGCCAGCGCCTCATCTGATGTGATCGGCCGGTTGCGCTCGCGCTGGGTAATGGTCAGCAGCCTTGTCTCTGCAGACGTGCCAGGGTGGGTGTAGATCGACTGCCGGCCGGAGACCACAAAACTCAGGGCATTCAGCGTCTCCAGTCCAACATCATATGTGCCGGACGCGATAGCGCCCTCGATCCGCGCCGTCAGCAACTGCTCGAACACGGTAAAAAGGACGTTCTGGAGATCGATGGTCAGCGCCAGCAGGCGATTGAGGAATGTCGTGATCGGCGGCAGCTCATCCCTGATGCCGTTGGAGTCGGTGAGCTTCAGCCCGGTCGCGTCCTCGAACGCTCCAAGCGAACAATCCCTGACCTTGCCGGTGACCAGCAGGACGTAGAGCTGGCGCAGCGCGTCCCGAGCGTAGTGGCTCTCCAGATTGTCTTCGGGACGAAACAGGCCCTGCCCGCCGGTCTGGCGCTGCCCCTTGGTGATGGCGCCGAGCGTGTCGAGACGCCGCGCGATGGTCGAGAGGAAGCGCTTTTCGGCTTTCACATTGGTTGCAATGGGCCTGAACAGCGGCGGCTGTGCCTGATTGGTGCGGTTGGTACGGCCCAATCCCTGGATGGCCGCATCGGCCTTCCATCCCGCTTCCAGAAGATAATGGACTCTGAGCCTTCGGTTCCTTGCCGCGAGGTCAGCGTGATAGGAACGCCCGGTACCGCCCGCGTCGGAGAAGACGAGGATGCGTTTCGTGTCATCCATAAATGCCTGGGTCTCGCCAAGGTTGGCGGAGCCGGCGCGGTTCTCAACGACTAATCGATCGATGCCGTCCGCCCCTCGCTTGCGGACGATCCTGCGCGAACGTCCCGTGACTTCCGCCACCACGTCGGTACCAAACCGCTGCACGATCTGGTCGAGCGCACCATGCACCGGCGTCAATGAAGCCAGTTTCTCGATCAAGCGATCGCGCCGCGCGACGGCCTCCCGGCACTGCACGGGTTGGCCGTCGCGATAGACCGGACGCGACGACAAATTGCCTTCACTGTCGGTAAACGGCTCGTGGAGCTGGGTGGGAAAGCCATGTGCCAGATAATCCAGCACATATTCGCGCGGCGTGATGTCGACCTGCACGTCACCCCATTCCTCCGTCGGGATTTCCGCAAGGCGGCGTTCCATCAACGCCTCGCCTGTCGAAACGATCTGGATTACGGCGGCATGGCCGTCCCTCAGGTCGTGCTCGATCGACTCGATCAGAGACGGAGTCTTCATCGCCGTGATCAGATGATTGAAGAAACGCTGTTTTGCCGATTCGAACGCGGACCTGGCCGCGGATTTTGCCTGCGCGTTGAGCGTGCCCGTCGCGCCCGTGATGTTCGCCGCCTGCATGGCGGCCTCAAGATTGTTGTGGATGATCGAGAAGGCCCCCGCATAAGCATCGTAGATGCGGATCTGTTCGTCGGTCAGACGGTGCTCGACCAATTCGTACGCGACGCCCTCATAGGAAAGGGAGCGGGCCGTATAGAGGCCAAGCGCTTTCATATCGCGGGCGAGCACTTCCATTGCCGCGACGCCGCCAGCCTCGATCGCCTCGACGAATTCCGCGCGCGTCACAAACGGAAAGTCTTCGCCGCCCCAGAGCCCGAGGCGCTGGGCGTAGGCGAGGTTATGCACCGTGGTGGCGCCGGTCGCCGAGACGTAGACGATGCGCGCGTTGGGCAGGGCATGCTGCAGGCGAAGTCCGGCACGGCCCTGCTGCGACGCAGCCTGGTCGCCACGCTCGCCCTTCCCGCCGGCCGCGTTCTGCATCGCGTGGCTCTCGTCGAAGATGATGACACCGTCGAAATCGGCGCCCAACCATTCCACGATCTGTTTGACCCGCGAAACCTTCTCGTCCCGCGCGTCGGATCGCAGCGTGGCGTAGGTGGTGAACAGGACGCCCTGCTCCAGCCGGATCGGCGTCCCCTGCCGGAACCGCGAGAGCGGCGTCACCAAAAGCCGTTCCACTCCGAGCGCTGACCAGTCGCGCTGGGCATCCTCGATCAGCTTGTCGGACTTGCTGACCCACACCGCGCGGCGGCGGTCCTTCAACCAGTTGTCGAGCAAGATGCCGGCGACCTGACGGCCCTTGCCCGCGCCGGTGCCATCTCCCAAAAACCAGCCGCGCCGGAATCGCACGGCATTCGCGGCTTCATCAGACGCGGCGGAGACGAGGTCATAGGTCTCGTCAACAGTCCATGATCCCGCGAGGAACTGAGAGTGGGCCTCGCCGGCATAGATGACGGACTCAAGCTGCGCATCGGACAGCAGGCCGCTGGTGATGACATCCGTCGGAAGATGCGGCCGATAGGACGGGATCGGCGGTGCCACCGACGCCATGGCGGCGGATTGTACCAGCTTGGTGGGATGTGGCTGAGAGCCGGGAATACAGACCGATTGAAGCGCGTATTCTTCATAAAGCGCCTCGGTGATCCGGCCGCTCTCAGCCGGTGTCCATGCGACGGTCTCATAAACGAGCTCAACGGCCGCGGGATCCGGTGTGGGAGCCGTGATGCCGGAAGGGCGCATGGCATAGGCGCGGACTGTTCGGGGAATGGCCGGACGCATGATCGACGGAGCGACAACAGTCCTCGCGATCGGCAACCGTGCTGGAACGCACTCCGTGACCCAGCCGAGCAGCGTGGCCACGTCCGGCGCCACGCCAGGAGACGACGGAAATGCCGTCGCGTCATCCGCGGGCAACCGATCGATCACGGTCAGCCGCGTCTCGATGGTGGTACCGTGCCTGGCGAAGACCGCGCCGGCAATAGGGGCGCTGAAGACGACGCGCCCACGTTCCCCCAACCGGATGAAGGCATCGCGCCAAACCGGATTGTCCGGCGAACAACTGGCCCCGGTGATGGCGACCAGCCGGCCGCCCTCGGGCAGCCGCGCCAGGGCCGACGCTATATGTCGCAAGGCAGCGTCGGCCATGCGGCGATCGACGTTGGCGACGGCCGAGAATGGTGGGTTCATCAGCACGACGCTTGGCGCGATGCCGGTGTCGAGATGATCGTCGATATGCGCGGCGTCGAAGCGGCTGACGGCGATGCCGGGAAAGAGAAGCGAGAGAAGCTCGGCGCGAGTTCCGGCGAGCTCGTTGAGAACCAGCGACGCGCCCGACAGCTCGGCCAGGATCGCGAGCAGGCCCGTGCCGGCTGAAGGCTCCAGCACGATGTCATCAGGTGTGATAGCCGCCGCGGCGCTCGCCGCAAGCCCAAGTACAATGGGTGTACTGAACTGCTGAAGCGCTTCGCTCTCTTCCGAGCGGCGGGTGTGGGTGGGAAGCAGGCCAGCGATCTTGGCCAGCATCGGCAACATCGCGGCCGGGGACGCGGCACGCGCGCGCATGGCCGGACCGAACTTGCGAACGAACAGAACGGTCGCCGCCTCGCAGGCATCGCAAGCCGTCTTCCAGCTCCACCCGCCATCGGCGTCGGAGGCGCCAAAGGCACTCTCCATCGCCTCGCGCAGCATCGGCGCATCGATGCGCTGACCGCGCTCGATATGCAGAAGAAGATGATGCGCGGCGCTAGCAATCGCGCCGGCCTTCGTCACAGAACTGGACGCAACGGAAAGCGGCGCGGCAGCGACAGCGGCCACGGAGATGGAAGGCGATCTCATGGTGAGAACCTCGAAAGAGCTGGGGAAGGATCGAGCCGCGGGGCGCTCTCTCGACCACGCCGGCTCAAATCCGTCCCGGCCGCCCTCTTCCTCTCAGGGCGTGTGGCGACGCGGACGCCGCAACGCCCCGCACTGATTTCGACGCGCACGGCCTAGCCGCACCTCAATGCCTCATGGCCGATTTGGCCGCGCCACCACGCGATCCTGTGTTCGCGGGATGCATTGGCAAGCCACAGCAAGAGATCGCCATGGCAAGCTAGCGGTGCGCAGAAGCAGACAAGATCGTGCCCGCGCAGTTCGTCAAGTTCACGCAGCAGATGGTGCTGATCGCGCAGCCAGCACTCGTGCTTGGCAATGACGGTCGCACGATCGCCGTCAGGGCCGATCCGGAGCGGATTGCCCCATTTGCTCCCGCGGCCGATATAGATGGCACCTGCCGGAATGCCTGACTTGCGCTTGTTGAGAACCCTGCACATCGCTACTGCCCTCTGATCTTCCCGTTGCGGTGAGCAGGTCAGAAGACGCGGTTCAGGTTTCGCATGTCACGCATCGCCGAAGGCGATGCGGAAACGGCTTGCCCGTTGACGTGCGAACCGCCGCGTCCAGACGCGACACATCGCAACGGGATCAGGTTGGGGTTGTCCCAGCAGGGTTACGACTGGCGGCAAATAGGCGTCGTAAGGATTGCCGTCGGCGAGGTGGCCAAAGGGCGTAAGCAGGTAGCCCGACGCGCGTAGCCGGGCTGATCGGATGAAGGGTGAGAAGGCGGTTCCGGTGGTCAGGTGGCGGACGCAAAAGGATCGACCTGCCGGTGGATCGGCTGGGCCCGGCCCATCCAGGGTTCGGGCCTGATGCAGCGCACCCAGTCGGCGAAGGTCGAGATGAACCCGAGATCCTCGATAACGTGCTGCTCGCCGATCAATCTGACTGGCACGACGCGGCCGGTCGATATTGTGATCGTCGCGCCGAAGAAGCGCTCCAGCATGAAGATACCTTCGGCGTGATGACGCAACGCGCGATGACGGAAGTCGGCGGTGATCGCCTTCGATTCGTCGAACCATTGATGCAGCGGCAGATAATTTTCGGCCGCCCCGTCCCCATTTGCGCACCGAGGACAGCGCGTGGTGATAAGGATGTCCCATTGTCGCCTCCTCAAAACTCGTGGGAGTAGTTTTCGGACGACGTGTATCGCTCGTTATAGTCGAGCTTGATCGTCCGCTCGGCGACATCGAAGATGAAGTCGCCATAGGCGCCGTCGTTGATCTCCCAACCGGAGTGGACCTGTCGGAGGAAATCATAGACCAGCGTTTCGATGGCCTCGTGAACGGTCAGGGTTTGACGCTCGATCTCGGGGCTTCCCCAAGCTGTCCGCGCAATCTCGATCCGGTCGGATGGCAGTGGGATGGTTTGCTCCCCTTCCCCGGTGTTGATGCCCTCAATTTGGCCGCTGTCGCCGTAGCCGTCAAACGTGACGATCACGTTTTCGATTCCGGCGGCGGCGAGTGAATCAAACAAGACGGCCTTGTTGGTTGCCAAAAGCTCCTCAGCACGGTGCGCGTATTCGCGCTGCTTCTGGTCGAATGCAATGCCGTCAATGGCGGGCTCGGGTGTCGATTGTGGATCGTTCATGATGGTTCTCCTGAAATGGAAAGAGCCCGGCGCGGTGGCCGGGCTCGATGAGGTGAAGCGGGCAAGGCGGTTGGAGCGGCGGGTCAGGCGGCCCGTCCCTCGACGACATCGGCACCGACTTCATCCTCGGTGACGTCTTCGAGGCGCACGTTGGAATAGTGATGTTGTCCCAACCAGCATTCCGCGGCGTCACGGTTTTCGGCAAGATGAAGCAGTTCGGCGGTACCGACGTGCTCCTGGAGGATGCGCACCGCGCCGATGGCGGGTCGTTCGATGATCTCAAATTGGAGATCGTCATCGACGGAATGCGTACGCAGAATTTTCATCAGCACCACGCCACCACTCGCGAAATCACCCTCGTGGAGGGTGATGCTGGCGGGCGACGCATAGGTTGGCCGATCACGCTGTTGTTCCTTCTTAACGAGACGCGCGACGCCGTTGCGATTTTGCCACGCGGCGAGCTTCTTGGTGAAGCGCGCGGGGGGCTTCGGCGTGCCGTCGGAGTATCGGATGAGTGAACCGAGCGGTGCATTGCCGTAGATATGGTGAGCAGACATGGACGTTCTCCAGAAAAGATGAAAGCCCGGCGGGTTCCTGTCAGTGCAGGGCCGGGCTTGTGGATGGGAGTGAATGGAGACAGCTCCCTGCGGAGTGGCAGTGGCCGCCCCGCAGAGGTGGATCATTCGGCCGCGGCGACGTGCAGGTGATCTTCGTCGGTCTCGGCCTCGACCTCGTCGTCATCAGCGAGGAACTCGGGCAGAGCCTCCGCTTCACTGGTCGCCGCATCGCTGGCGACGTCGGTCTCGGCATGCCGAAGCGGTTCGGGCAGCCAGCCCGTCCCCTCCAAGAGGCGTTCGGCCTCGCGGGCCATGTCACCCTTCTTGAGGTGGTCAATGAGCTGCGCCGACGACTCGCCCTTGGCCTCGCGCACCGCTTCGAGAATGCGGGGCTTGGTGACCCGGCCGAGATAATTGTCGACGCTCGTCGTCCAGCCTGCCGCGACCATGTCGAGGCCGACCGCGCGCGCCAAGACGTCGGCCTGGTCGAGCCTGCGGCGAACGCCATGCTCGGAGACGCGGCCTACATTGTAGCGATTGGCCGGTTCATAGAGCGCGTTGACGCCGAACGAGGCGCAATGCGCGAACAAGGACGATTGCTCGGCCGCGTCGAACGCAATCAGCGCATCCCAGAGCTCGCCCTCCTCCTTGGGCAATCGCACCTTCCATGCATCATGGCGTATGTCGATCGCCTTGGCCGAAGCGCTGTCATTCAGCCCCGGTGCTTGCGGCGGGAGAGTCGGTGAGCGGACGGTAATCTCCAGGCAACCGTTCGATGTCGCGAAGCGATAGAACGTCGCCAACACGAAATTGTGCAACACCGCAGCGAAGGCCACCGCCGGATTGCCCGCCAGCGCATTGCGGAGCGCCAATGTCCGATGTGCGGTCAGCTCGGTGATGAGCCGGTCCGGCAACGGCTTGATGGCGTCGTCCTCGTCATCTTCAGGTTCGACCGGAGCACCGCCGACAGTGATGACCGCGCGCCGAACCGAGATCTCGGCCTCCTCCCCGTCGGTCGTCTCGCCACCGACAGCGGATTCCGCCTCCGCATCGACGACGACAGGCGCTTCGTCTTCGGGCCGGACATAGCCGCGATTGACCGTCAGGACACCTTCGTCATCGATGCTGACGAAAACGCCGGCGCGGGCGATGTCGGAGGGATCGCAGATCGCCGGCCGCGTTTTGAAGGTCGACAGCGCAGTCTCGATCTCCCCGAGCCGTTGATCGACCTCGTCCGGCAGTTCGTCAGCGTCCTGATAGTCAGCCTCGAGCTTACCGAACTCAGTCTTGAGCGCATCGATCGTCGCACGCTCGTCATCGGTCAGGTCCGCCGGTACGCCGTCCAGCTCGCGCAGGCCGTCGGTGTGACCGTAGGGAAAGTTCACCGCCACCGCGATCCACTTCCAGCCTTCGGCCGCGATGGTCTCAGCTTCCACCTTCAGCTTCTCGGTGACGAGACGATCGAGCAGCGGCACATCCCGCAGCCAGCCGCCATCGTCGTGCTCGAACAGGTCGCGCATGACGGCGCCGCCGGCCTGCTCATAGGCATCGAGCCCGATGAATTGGACGCGGCGGTCGGAGGCGCGGACGGTATTCTCCGTCAGCATCCGCCGGATCTGGTACGGCTCGTCGAGTTGAGAGCGGCTCACATTGTCCCACACCTGCTCCTGTCGCGCCTGGTCGGCGGTTACGGAGAAGGCCATGAGCTGTTCGAGCGTCATGCCATCTTCCGCATAGACGTCGTGCAGCTTCGGCGAGACTGAGGCCAACCGCAGGCGTTGCTTGACAATCGCCAGCGTCACCAAGTGGCGGGCACCAATCTCCTCCTCACTCATGCCGCCGTCGCGCAAACTTTGAAACGCGCGGAACTGATCGAGCGGATGCAGGCCGACCCGCTCGTCATTCTCGGCGAGGGAATCGTCCTCGGCGATGCCACCGTCCCGGACCACGCACGGCACGGGCTGGGTCTTTGCCATACGTTTCTGCTTCACCAGCAGTTCGAGCGCGCGATACCGCCGTCCGCCCGCCGGCACCTCGAACATGCCGGTTTCCTGGCCGTCGGCATCGACGACCGCACGAACGCTCAGGCTTTGTAGCAGCGTACGCTGAGCAATGCTCTCTGCCAGTTGATCGATCGAAACGCCGGCCTTCACACGCCGGACGTTGGACTGGCTGAGCACCAGCTTGTTGAAGGGAATATCGCGGGAAGGACTGAGCTTGATCTTCGAAACGGCGCTTGCCATGTCGGATTCTCCTGGGACGGGCGGCCGAAAGACTCTCTCTCGACCTCCAACCCGTCACGGACAAACCGGCTCTCCTCTCACTCTCTGACTCGCGGCAACGACTGAAAGCGGAAGAAGCTGGCTGGCTCATCACGCCGCCTCCTCGTTACCCTCGGCAACGGCGTCGATGGCAGGCGGCAGAAAGGCGAGCAACAAATCGGCCGCCTTCGATGCAGCGCTCGCCGCGCGCACGACGGCGCGGTTATCCTCCCGCAGTACCTCCAGCCAGGAACCGACGTAGTCGGCGTGGCGCACGGTTGGCACGATGCCGAGCGAGGCGCAGACGAACGCGCCTGCCATTTCGGCGACCAGCTCTTCGCGCGCGTAAGATTTCGAGCCGAACGACCCGGAGTGATCACGCTTGAGCCGGCAGGCGGCGCCGGTCCAATGACCGAGCTCATGGAAGGCGGTCCTGTGCCAATTGATCGGTTCGAAATACGCCGCCGGCGGTGGCACCCGCACGAAATCGCCTGTCGTGTTGTAGTAGGCGCGTGCACCGCCGATGCGGAAGTCCGCGCCGGTGGCGGCAATCAACGCCTCGGCCCGCGGCTCAATCTGGTCCGGTGGCGGCGGGACAACCGAAGCCGCAACCTCTTCGGGCAGGCCGTCGCACTGGTCGGTGTTGAAGACGGTAAAGCGTTTTAGAAACGGGATGACGCCCGGCTCCTCGCCAGCCTCCGCGGCGCGTCGGCGCTCACCGCCCGGGGTGAAGCGATCGGCATAGACGACGGTCGTTCCCCGCTCGCCCTTCCTGACATGGCCGCCGAGCCCCAGCGCCTGGCGAAAGGTAAGCCAGCTCTGTCCGGAGAAGCCGTGCTCGATGACGGCCCCCCACAGGATCAACACATTGATCCCGGAGTATCGGCGCTGCGTCGATGCGTTGCACGGCATGGCGAGCGGCGCCTTGATCGCCGCCGTTCCCCATGGCTGCACCCACGGGATACGGCCGGCCTCCAGCTCGGCGATGAGCTTGTCGGTGATTTCCGTGTAAAGATTCGCCCGGCCCTGGCCGGCGTGTGCATGTGAGATCTGTCTGGACATCGCGGTTCTCCGCGACGGGCGCCGGAAGCCTCTCCTCCGACCTCATCCCGTCGCGACAAACCGGTCCGCACTCTCACTCTGCGGCCGTGGACGGTGTCTCTGAAAGCCGAGGCTCTCCCATCGGGACGGCTCTTTCCCCCTCCAGCCGGAGACCAGCTCACCGGACGAGGGTGCCGGACCATATCCGAATCCGACTTCAGATCCCGTTCCTTGACCGGCAACCAGCGAGATCGCACCAAAGCGAAGCGGGGGTGCGGGAGAAGAGGCACCCGAACGAAGGGCAGCGATAGCGACGCCGGCATGCAATGACGGCGGGACCGAGGGCGAGTGCAGTCGCGAGACCGGTTAACAAGGCACCCGCGTTCGGGGCAGTGATAGCGGCGCCGGCATGCAGTGACGGCGGCCCCTAACGCGAGTGCCTCCGGCGAGCGACACATGATCCGCGCAAGGGATCGAAGCCGAAAGGCCGAGACGCGTCAGCGGCTCGGTTCACGAGAGCCCGGTCCCGCAGGGAGGCGCCGCCAAGCCACCCAGGCCTGCAATGATGTCGGGCAGCAACTCACGTGCAGATGAGCTTTGGCGACTCAGCTCCATCAGACTTCTGTCAAGGACACTTGAAACGTCGCGGACGGCTTGGACATTGATTAACTGCGAAATATGCATTTGCGTATCCGCGTTGGGAAATGCGCGCGAACTAAGCAAATTAATTCTGGGTGCCAGAGTGTCAATTTCTCGCAAATCTATCTATCGAATTTTACCAAACTATCGACCAATCCGTTACCAGCAAGTTGAATTCGGCCCAGCAAGTGATATCTAAATGGACGGGACTGTTCAAAGCAGTCCGCAGTAGAACGACAATCAAGCATTGCATAGCAAACGACAAAAGGCCGTTTCAGCTACACCACGGTCGCCTTAGGAGGCTGCTCAAGCTCGGCTCGCCGCTTTTCGGCATCCTTCTTCCGTTTGTTGGCGTCGATACGATATTGGTCAATCACATCAAGATCGCCCTTCATATCGGCAGGTGTTGGAATCGGAATGGCCTTACCAGCTGCCATGTCATGCCCCGAACGTTCGGAAACCCGCTTCATGGCCCAATAGACCTGCTTGTGGTCTTCGTCCTCGACCACCACGCCCTTCAAGCTTTGAGTTTTGACATCGCTGTTAAACCGCTCAACGACTTTGCCAAGCAGGACTTCCTCGACGAGCCTTTCCCAGGTCTCCCGAAGGTCAGTATAGAAGTCCTTCGCAGACCGTCGCCACGCGTCGGTTGTGAAATCTTTGAGGCCATCAAAACTCTTTAGGCGCCCTCTAAGCGTCTCGATCCGTTTCGTGACCGGCTGCGCGATCCACGGCTCATCTGTCTCGCTGATCAGGCCAAAGCCGGCGGCTTCCGACTTGTTGATATAATTTCTGACGAGTGGAATCGCTGGATTGGCCTGGGCTGCTGCATCGACCACCTCATTGAAGAACAGCAGATTGTGCGTGAAGATGATAATCTGCCGCCCCATCGCAGCTTCTTTCACAAGTCTTGCGGCGACCCTCCTGATCCGGACATGGTCGAGAGACGATACGGGGTCGTCGATGATCATGCCCTGGCGCGACGCGTCTCCTCCGACTTCAGCTAGGAAACAGGCCAGTGCCAGCGCGCGCTGTTCTCCTTCACTCAGCACCTTGCTGTTTGCGATAGCTTTCGCCGCGTTGAGGCCGACCTCGAAATAGCTCTGCCCATCCTGGCTCCGATCATTAACGGCGAAAGGAATGTGAGTTAGCGCCAAAGCTTCAATCTCTGCGACGATGCGCTTTTCAAGATTCTCCATGACGAGGCTTCGGCGAAGCGACGTCATCTGCCGTGACACCGAACCTGTCTCGACAGCTTCGCAGCATGTAAGGAGCTTGCGTCGCTCTTCCAGATCCGTAAGACGGGCCAGGACTACGGAGAGATCGTCGGAAAGCTTCTTTCGATCCTTCAATGTATCGCGCCGAGTTCGATCTGTGGCGCGATTGCCGTCGTCGGCTGCGGCCTTGTCATCCGCCAACGCCTCGACTTCGAGCGCTTCCACCTCCGTTTTGATTTTTGCCGCGATTGGCGCTGCAAGTTGCGGGACTGCAGCGAAGTCGGACAGCGCAGCCGCGGCGGCGATTGCATCCCGCCTTTTACCGGCAGCGGCGCAATAAGCCGCGATCAGCGGCACCATCTCCTTGCGTACGGCGGATAAATCGCCGAATTCTCCGACCGCTGCCTCGACGGCCTCCTCGGTGGCAATGACGAGCGCTTTGATCTGGCGTAAAGCCTCGCCTTGGGCGGCGGATGCGGTTTGGGCCGCCTTGTTTGTGGCACCTGTCACGAAGTCGTTAAACGCCCGCATCCGCGCCGCAGCTTCCGTCGTCATCGGCTCCTGGCAGAGCATGCAACGATCGCCTTCCTGATCCGGCAAATGCTGATGATCAATGCCGGTCACACTGGCCGCATAGGCGCGGGCATGGTCGAACATGAGCCGCCAGGGAGAAAGTCCGACGCCGGTCAGCGGCATCGTCGCGAAGGCGCCTGACGCAGCGAGCTTTGCAGCCTGGGCTGTCGACTCGGCTGTTGCATATAGATCCCGATAAGTCTCGACGGCTGCCACCGAGAGCGCCTCGTCGATCTGCTCAGATGCTGTCAGCAGCTTTTCCAAGGCCACCTTAGCACGCCGACGCTTGGCGGCCATCGTTGAAGGATCGCTTGCCAGAGCCTGCTCGAGCCCAGCGAGCTCGGCCATCTCCTGCTCTGAGACCGCCGCGAGATTTTTGATCTCGTCGGCGGACGGCATCGCTTCCTTGGATTTTATTTCAAGACGAGCCAGCAACTTCGCGACCATGCCGGCCGCGGCGTATCCGCCGGGCAGCGGTGTCTTCAGTTTCTTCTCAATCGCTTTGACTTCTTCCCGGAATCCGGCCTCGAGCTCGCCGCGATGAAGGCCATGGCGTTCGAGAAGAGCGATGGCCGCCGGCAGAAAGCCGATTCGGTTTTGCTTGTCGACGTATAGGCGAGCGTTTGCGGAATCGAAAACGGAAATCCGCGCAATTGGCATAGGCGGTTGCGTTCCGTCCTTCCAGGTGATGGAAGTCGGCTCGGTGGCGCCCTCTTCGAGAAAGCGGACAAGCACTTCGGCCGGCGGTTTGACGCCGATCTCAAACACGTTGCCGAGAAGATCATCCGCCGTCAGGCTACGGCAGAGCTTCTTGGCGATCCGGCAATAGCCGCTCTTTCCGCTTCCATTGTCGCCGTAGATGATGGTGACACCATCGATGGCGAAACGCAGTTGCTGTTCTTCAGCAAGACGGTTCAAATGCTTGACGGGGCCGAGCGAGCAAAGCACAGCGCGCGGCTCGTTCGAACTGCTGGCCTTCAAATGTTCCGCTGCGAGCGGGGAGCATTCCGGCGGTTCATCCAACACAAATCCACCGACGTGGCGAACCCGAGCAGCTATGCCGGCCTTGTCCTCCTCCTCGAGGATGAAGCCCGGCCGCGCGGCATGTCTTCTTAAAGCGTCCCTGATCCAGTCATGCTGCTTATCCGCCCATTCCAGGAGTCCAACTTCGGCCATTCCCGCCCCCAAATCCTATCGTCATTCTACCTGTTAATCTGATCCGATCTTGTGTAATCGCGCGTCGGGACAAACTTTCGTCGCGATGTCGCACAGGTGCTGATGATGGGTCAGGTAAATGACCTGCCCTACCCCGGCCATGTCGGCAAACAGCCGGAAGGCTTCTTCTGCGCGGAAGTCGTCGAATGTCTCCATGATGTCGTCAGCGATGAACGGCACGGGACTGCGCGCTCGAACGAATTCGTGATAGCCGGCAACGCGCAGGGCCAGATAGAGTTGGAAACGCGTGCCTTTCGACAATTCGTCGGCCGACTTTGAGCCACCGCCCTCCGACAAGGCGATTAGGGTTTCGCCGTCCTTGCCGGGTTGAGCGACGAGCCCGCTATAGGCACCGCGACTAACAGTCCGAAACGCCGCCGAGGCGCGTGTCATCATCGAGCTACGATGACGCTCACGATAGGTGCGCAGCGCCTGCTCCATGGCCACTGTACCGGCACGCAGTTGCAGGTAACGTCCAGCGCCATCCTGGATTTCAAGCAGCGTCGTGCGGCGGCGCTCCTCGATCTCCGCGACCTTTGAATCCCCTCCGATCGCCTCGACCTGATCAATCGCATGGCTCCGCGTGGCGAAAAGTTCATGACAACGCCTGTCTTGATCGTCGAAGCGCGCCTTGAGCTCGATAAGCTCTGCCTCCAGGGCAGGCCGATCAGCAATATCGAGGATCCGTTCAGCCTCGGTGATATCGGAGAGGCGTAGCGCTTCGCGGATTTCCCCCTCCGCATTTTCGACGTCTGCCTGCAGCTCATCTCGCCTGCCGACATCGAGGAGCTTTCCCGCGACGTCGGCTAGCGAAGCGACGCTGAAGAACGATGTCATCGTCCCTTTTTGCCGCTCGTGAATCGCCAGTGTTTCGGCAAGCGACCGGCTCCGCTTGTGCGCGTCTTCGAGACTATCCATCGCTTTGGTGCGGCGTGCGCGGTCTGCGACCGCTTCACGAACACGATCGCCAACGCGCTGCGCTACGCCGAGGACAGTGCTTGAGCCCACCGGAATCGCCATCTCGCTGCAGATGGCCGCAACTTCATCACGAAATGCGGTCTGATCCTTCTCCATCTTATCGATGCGGTCGACCAAGCCCGCCTTCTTTTCCAGGGCAGGTCCGAGGTCGGTGGCGGCCGACAGTATCTCGCGCACAGTCGCAAGGGTCGGAATTTCGACCTGATCACCGAGCCAGCTAGTCCCGCACGCCGCAGCCCAGGACGCGATCCAGGTTTGGTCGTCTGCAGTCGCCCGATCGGCTGCGCGTTCGCGTTGCAACAGCTCTCGTTTTCGCTCTTCCGCCGCGGCGCGTAGCGCCCGGACCTCGGCTTCGCGGTCGAGGATGGCTTGAGCCGCCACGAGAAGACCGTCGAATCCAGATTCAGAATCATAGGGCAGGCCAACGCCATCGAGTAAAGCCTTCAACTGGCCATGAACCTCCTGCGCGTCGGCCTTGGCCTCGTGCAGGTCGCGATCGGCCGCAAGGACAACTCCTCGTGATTCCAGTGCTTTTTCGCGCCGTGCGAGCC
This sequence comes from Pseudomonadota bacterium, assembly GCA_043811435.1. Classification (GTDB taxonomy): domain Bacteria; phylum Pseudomonadota; class Alphaproteobacteria; order Rhizobiales; family Xanthobacteraceae; genus Bradyrhizobium. The sequence goes on along the minus strand of JBDRNF010000315.1, from coordinate 67,070 downwards.
AGCCTTCGACCTCCGACAGCGTCACATCGTCGGAAAATGATGTCGCCATCGTACGAATAGCCGTAGCGATCAGATCGCGGATTGACTGCACGGCCGCGGCCGCTGCGTCCTTAAGTTCGATCGTCCGCGTCAATCCAGCTGCGGCGATGGTGAGAGCTTGTCCGTTCTGATGCAATTTCGCCAAGTCCGCCATATGCGCCTGACGGCTGGACGTGACGATGTCGTCGTATCGCAGCGTACTTTCGAACGCATCGGCTGACGTGCCCTTGAGATCACGGCGATGTGCTGACCAGGCCTGCTCACGCTGTGTCCGGATGGCAGCCGCCTGCTGATCGGAAACGATGCCTGTCATGCCCGCGATGGCGTCATGTTCCGCTTCAAGTCGGCCGACCTCGCTTGTCAGCCGATCGACATCGGCGACATGTTGACGAAACGTCTGCTGTGCATCATCGAGCGCGGTCTTCCACTGTTGGATCGCGTCCGCACCCGGGCATCGCACAGCGAGGAGATCCTCAACCTCGCCCTGCCAGGGATGCAGCATCCGGAGGCGGTCGGTCAGCGTCGTGATCGCGGTCTCACGGGCCCTCTCCGCCAATCGCCGACGCGCAACATGGTCGGCGTTACGCGAAGCGGCGACGGCCGCCGTCAATCGGGCGATCGCGCTGTCCCTGCCTTGTCCCGCTTCCGTATCGTCTCCCGCTTCTCGCAGCGCGGCCTCGGCGTCCGCCAGACGGCGACGGGCGTCAGCAAGTTCCGTCGTGGCGGTACCGATGGCATTGTCAACGCCCGAGCGAGATTCCACCAGTTCGCGCAGGCGACCGACCGTTGAAGCCCCGAGCAAGAGGCGTCGGGGGTCTGCTTCCCCTTCCTGCTCCATCCGGGTCAAGATGCCGGACAAGGCCAATTCAGCTGCTTGCAGTTGCAACCGCCGTTCCGGGATATCCTTCTCCGCCGTCATATGGCGGGCTCGCAGGTCGGCAAGCCGCTCAACTCTGCTGAACAGCCTCAAGGCAGGTTCGTTAATGACGATCGACTCGACTTCGGCTTCGAGCCGGTTGATCTCATCGGCGACTGCCTGCGTTTGTACGCTAAGCTCTATCTCCGCCTTCTGCAGCTTGGGCAGATCCTCGCTCCAGACTGGCGGCGGAGCAGGCAACTCGGCAAGCGGTTGGAGACGTTCACGGAGCGCTCGGAGCGCAGCGAGACGTGGCAGAGCAGCGAGATGACGCTGGATTTCATCAGTCCGCGCCTGGATGCGCGTTCGTTCATCTATCGCTTCGTCATATTGTGACGAAGCCCGGTCGCGGGTGTCGACGAGCCGTGCATAATCAGACGCCAGTGTGTCAAACCGCTCCCGTTCGGTCTTCAATTCTGCGAGACGTGTCTTGAGATCGGCGAGAATCCCGCTCCGCGCACGATATTTATAGAAACCATCGGCCTCCGCCCTGAGGTCCAGCAGTCTACGGCTGAGATCGGCAAGGCCCGCGCTGGCCGCAAACAGCAGTTCTCCAAGATCGCCCTTGCTGGCGAGAATGCTCTCGCCGCCTTTCTCCAGAGTCTCGTCATCAAGTGAAAACATGGTGCGATACGACTCGCGATCGATACCGCCAAGTTCGTCACGGATGACGCTTTCGGCAATCGGTCGATCGTCGGCATCAAGCAGACTGTTCTGCGGCCGCTTGATCCGAACGAGCTCCCGGGCTTCAGCGGCAAGCTCGATGAGGCCACCCACCCGCATAGTCGGATAAGGATGAAGAAAACCAAACGGACTCTGCGTTCCGATCCCGAACATCAGATCAAGGAAGGCCGCGAGAGCCGTCGACTTGCCTGCCTCGTTCGGACCATAGACGATATGTAGGTCAGGCCGGCCTTGTGGCTTCTCACCGAAGTCGATGCTGTGACCGGTGAAGTTCCCGTAGCGGGTGAGATCGAGGCGCTTGAGACGCATTAGCTATACACCCTCTTCGGATGTATGGAGCTTCGCAAGAATATCTTCAGCGCCCTCTCGCGCGAGAAGCGCGAGGCCGGTCTTGAAGGCTGTCTCGTCAGAGCCGAGGCTGTCGCGGCACTCCTGCGGAAGCTGCGCCCTCAATTCCTCGGCGATTGTCAAGATATCCGTCTGAAACGTCTCCGACTGAAGTACCTCCTCCTGGATGAGGCGTCGCAATTCGACGAGCGGGTCAGCAGGGGATTCGGCGTTCTCGCCGGGAGAATGGGTCGCCACTTCGAGTTTTTCGATCCAGCACGCACCGATGAGGGAACCACGATCATCCGCCTCGGCCTTAAGGAGATCGAGGTCGCGCCGGATGCGCCAGGATAATGGGGTGGCGCCGGTCACGCGCAGCCTAGCGACAAGGTGTTCAGAAACGACGGAATGACGCGTCTGCTCTAGCGCGCGCGTGACAGCAGCAATAAGATCGCGCCAGTCATCGAGGCCGGTAGCATCGACGGAGACGCGTTCGAATTGTGCGATACTCGTAGCGCGCTCTTCGATATGGATCGAACGATCATCCCGGATGGTGACAAGCGTCACCGACTTTGCACCGGATTCATTGATGTCGCGGCCTTGTGGCATGCCCGGCATTACGATTGCGCAGGCGCCTTCCACGATCGATCGCTTATGCACGTGGCCCAGGGTCCAATATTGAAAGCCGACGGCCCGCAGGTCAGCGAGACTGCATGGCGCATATGGATCGTGGCCGGGAGCTCCCGCGAGGCTCGTGTGCATGATACCGATGTTCACGGAGCCCGCGATAACAGGCTTGTACTTTGCGATCAGGCTTTCAGGAGCGTGCGGTTGAGCGAAACTCAGGCCATGGATTGCGACTGGAAAATGGCCTGCCTCCCGGTCGACGGCCACCGCTTCGGCGCGACCACCGAACACCTTCACCGAGTCTGGAAAGATCAGCTCCTTGGTGATCCGTGAGAGCGCATCATGATTGCCGCGAATGATGAAGACGCGAATCCCGACCTGATGCAGTCGGCGGATCTGCTCGGCCAGGAAACGGGCCGTTTTCATCGACGTCTGGTCGCCATCATAAAGATCGCCTGCCAGCAACAGCGCATCGACACGCTCTTCCAGACACAGATCGACGATGCGCACGAAAGCCCGCCGCGTCGCGTTCCCGATCAGATCGGCAAGATCGGGGTTACGCAGGGCAAGCGAACGCAGCGGAGAGTCGAGATGGATATCCGCAGCATGGACGAAGCGGTAAGATGCGATATTCCCCTCCCCTCGTGACTAGATTGAGCTCCGGCCCACCTAGCGGTCAACATCATCAAAAATGGATCGTCTTGCCGGCGCTACAATCGCCACAGCTTTGACTTCTTGTTCACGGGCGACCGGAGACATATAGCTCCACTCGGCGGCGTGATCGGGTTTGTCTTCGGCTTCTTTGCGCTGCGTAATATCCTCGATTGCGCGCGCCATGACCCGCCGCGCTTCATCGATCAGCGTTTGCGTCGAAACATCCAATTCCTCAAATTCCCCCAATATATCGAGGCCTCGCGAATAGTTCTCGAAATGCGACTCGGGATCCTCATTGAGGTCCGCCTCCTCCGCAATGTTCACCATACGAGAAGGAGCCTCAACTAACGCCTCAGAGCGCAATTTGATACCTAGCACAATGACTTGTTGCGGCGGGATTAAACTTAGAATGTCATCATTTTCAAAGAACGACAAATCGAAATCACGTAAAGCCGCCTCTTTAAGACGCTCGGCCGTCCGATCCTGGTCGTATTCGTCCAACCGTCCCAGACGACGGGCACGGGCGTGCGCAAGAATTTTTGGATCCTGCGATACGCGATAACTGTCCCATGATTCACGTCGAAGAATTTCATCGTCCGCCATCACAACGCGTTCAAAGACCTTGTCGCTGGTCCTGTCAGCGAGAAATCGAAACATTGTCCAGTTGGTCGACGTCTCATCAGGGATGCGAGATAACCGGGCGACCAGGACATCATCCAAGGTTGCCGGAATTGTCGGAGCATCTTGAATTGAACGCATGCCTTCGCAGACAAAGCTGCCCAGGATCGCTTCAATGCTCGCGCCGCGCAGAAGGGCTGCTATAAAATGCGGTCGTTCTCTTAGAATGCTCGTCAGCGCATCCGCGATTGTCGGATGGGCGAACGACCATAGCTCGGCGCCGCTGACGACGGCCGTTCGAAGAAATGATCCCTTGAGTTCAGCTAGGCTGTCACGGATACGCGGGGCCGGCACGCTGGTGAGTTCGCTCACCACGGATAAGGCAGACGCGTCGATCGTATTATGCGGCATTGCGCCCTGATGGACATAAACGAGAATGAGCGCTGCGCGAAGCGGATCGTCGAGAGCATTGATGGTGTCGATCAAGTGCTCCTTCGGCTCGCGCATGAATCGGAGGAGCTCGCTCTTTGTGACCGCAAGGCTTTTTGTAAAAGAAGGATCTCCGAGACGCTCGGCTATCCCCGGCAGAAACTCTAGAATGGCAGCGACTTCGTCGAGATGCGATTTGACGCTGCGTTTCCAGCTCTGTGTCTGAGAGCCGAAGTTGATGTGATTGTAGAGAATCTGTCCCTTCTCGGATGGGCTCAGACCGCCAACATCGACAATCGCGCGGCCATCAATGAACATCGGCAGATTGCGTTGTCCGAGCCGCCCCCTCACTGCCTCGTAGATGTGCCGGCGAGACGTCAACAGAAAGCGATTTCCGTGGCTGATCGCGGCCTGGACTTTTCGGAACGTCGAGGCCCAATCCTGCACATATTCTTCGCGAACGACGTTGGAGCCGAAAGCGTCATCGATCCAGAAAAATCGGCCGGGATCATGGGGATTCCATCCGGCGTCAAAGTCGCGTGGGCTAGTCAGATTTAGCACCGTATGCCGCAAATCCTCGGATGCGATCGTGGATAATATCGCGCCAATCGCGGATTTTCCCGTCGAGGGATTTCCAAGCAGCAACACGACGCCGTGTTCCTTGAGGGCGTTGACGGCCTTTCGATGCGCTGCGGTCGGGACATAGACCTTCAATTTCGGGATCCAGTGGTCCAACAATGCACGTGTCTGCTGCAAAAGCCTCTGGTCCAGAATTGCAGAGAGATCGCCGAGCCCATAAACCTGCGGCACGAGGGCTCGCAGACGCGCGCTGCTTCGTATCGCTCGGACCAGATACTGCTTGCCAAGGACATGCGCCTTGCTCACGCCAAGGGCTCGAAGTCTTGCCCGGAGCTGCAATGCGACAGGCGCATCAACGCTCATGCTCGTCATGAAAATATAGGTATGAGCTTGCCCGGCAGCGACGAGTTCCTCGACGTGCTTTAGCTCGGGCGTCAAATCGCCGACTTTTAGGTGTTGCGAGGAATTCGAAGAGTGCGTGCATTGCACGCTACCAGTATACGTGGCTCCCCCGTCGGTTGACGGAACGAGAAATACCGCATCTTGACCACCGTCTTGCGCTTCTCGGAATATCTCCACGGGACGTTGAAGAACCTCCTCACACACTTGGGAGCAAAGATCCTGAAACGCTCTCCAGCCGATGCTGTGCAAAGCGAGATCGGTCCACGGTCCTTCGGCCCGTGCGGCTGCGCCCAAGCCTCCGGCACCGGGCGCCGGGCCGCTGGCAAAGATGCAGCTATTTTCCGCTATCGCCTTCATCTCAATGACTCTCCGCCCTACGGTTCAAGCCGCAATGGCCGTTTTATTTTTGGCTTCCGTTGCCCCGCCGACATGGCGAGGTTGCGTTCACGCGAGACGATCCGCAGAGTTGCAGCGCCTCGATGAAATTGCCGAAACGCCTCCGCCGCAGATGCGTCGATGAAGCTGGTCGTTATCTGAGCATCTGCCGGTGGCGAGAGAACTCCGACGGGAACACCATGCTGCCATCCGCGCGCGGCACGAAAACTCACGACCAATTGCCCGAACGTCGGATAGGCATGATCCAAATGGGCATCGGCGAATGTGATCAACTCGTCCGACAGGTCGCACGGTACGCGGCCGGCGTCATCACCGTGGGTCTCGAAATGGCGCTTTTTCGCGGCGAGAAGGTCGGCCGCGACCGCCCCTCGGCAGGCATCGTAGAATTCTTGCGCGTTCGATTTCGGCTCGCCCTTCACGGCACTGATGTAGCTGAAATCGGTGTCGGTCCCGTCGGTCCTGTGGACCCAAAAGCCAGGCGTCGAATATCCCTCTCCGACGTTTCGGCGTCGGAAAAAGTGCTCGACACCGGATCCGATCTTTGCCGGGCTATCGGTGATGACGGCGTCGTAGCGCTCAAGGAGGGCAACCAGATCATCATGATCTGAGCGATCTTCCACGACCTGGTTGTCTGAATGGCGGGCAAGCATATCCTTGAAATGGGTTAACGCTGCTGTCTGCGACTTCCAGGACCGGCCGTTCGGCAAATTGATCGGCTTCGCCATCATTCCCCCTACCGTTTCTATTTTATCGCCTTCTCGAGTCCTGTGCAGCGTCAGCCAGCAGACGGGCTGTTCATGCCTCCTATACGACAGTCTTTCGAATAAGATCGGCGCTGTCCGCAAGCATCGTGTGCTGCAAATTCATTTGCGACATCTGCACGACTCGCGCCGATGGAAGGAAGCGTTTCATCTCGGCGTAAAACGCCATCGCTGTCGCGTCCTTTGCCAATTCGTCGAGACGGGCATTTGCCTTCACCGCAATATCGGGGGTGCCATAGTCTGCGAATTTCTTCAGAACCATCTCACGATCGGGCGTCGCGCCGAGCTTGTTGACGAGGAACCAGACGTCCCACACATCGCGGAACTTGAGAGCCGCCCTTGCGGTCAACGCGACCGCCTTGTCCGCAAGAATTTCATTCGGAGTCTCGGCATTGAGGATCACATCCTGAATCTGGACCAGACCCGGCGTTGCACTGACCGTCAGCGGCTTTGAGTCGTAGGACGGGACGTTGGCGAACTCGATCTTGATGCGCGATTTCGGCGTCTTGGGCGTCGGATTGACCGGCACTACAATCTGCCATGCGGCGACGTTGACGTTGCTTCCCTTAACGAGCTCCGGTTGCGCTGGGCGCTTCAGAGTGATCTGTGCAGCGTCGATGTCGAAGTCGCGCTGCAGAGTCCGCTTCGTGGTTTCGAGCGCCTTATCAACGAGAGCGTTGAATTCAACGTCTTTCAGATAGGCGCCAGCCTTGCCGCAAACGAAATCGAGGTCCTCACTGTAGCGCTCGCCGCCATAGCAAAGGCGCAGGGCAGTGCCGCCCTGAAAGATGACGTGCCGGAGGACGCCCGCTTCGGACAGCGCGGACAGGAGATGGAGATGGATGGCCTCCTTCATCAAATTCTGGTCCATCCCCGCTTCGATGCCGCGGCGTTGGATGAAGGCGTCGATCGCGCTCTTAAGCCCGCTCGCTTTGCTGCTCATCTAGGCTCTCTTCCTCCGAAATGGCGTCGGCAAGAATCTCTTCGTCAATCAGATCGAGGTTTCTGCCGACACGACGCAAGTCGCGAGCGGCGGTGCGGATCGTGGCTTCCAGCGTTCCGTCGTCCTGGGCAACAACATCAGTCCCGACCTCGATCTTACGATCTGTATGGGTAAATTCTACTGCGCCCCAAGGTGTCTCGAACCGCCCCGGCGATCCGGTCGTCATGCAGGTCAGCGCGGTCGTAATCTGCGAGATGGCTCCTGCCTCTGAAAGTTTGGATTCCAGACTGACATAGTTGATCTCGCGGGGTCGCAGGAAACGAAGGAGACCGCGCCGAGCGTCCGCCGGGCGCGACCGGGAATGGGGATTGACGTAAACGCCCCGGGCTGCGCGGATCAGCACCCCGTGGTCCGAGAGCCGCTTCATCATCAGCTTAAGGTAAGCTGGATCGACTCCGCCGAGCAGAGCCGAAAAGCTCGGGGGCGTGAAGGCCCAAACGCCAGCAACATCGGCCGCAGCCAGCTTCTCATCGAGATCTCGTCGCTTCATATCTATTACTCTAGATATCAAATTTGATAACTACAAGCCTATTTGTACCCCAAAATCGACCTTTGACCAGCTAGACGCGATCCTGCGGCCACGGCGCAGCCTGTCGGGTCGGATGGATCTCCCATTTGCGAACAAAACGAGAATATGAAAGGATTAACGACACCTAACCATTTCGATTCGGACCCCGCCCCCAATGGCGACTGGGAGGAACTACAAGCGCGCGAAACCCTCCCTGGAGGATCGTTTCGAATTCGTCGGCGATGCGGTTGCCCCTGGCGATCGTGAGGCGCTCCGGTCTGCCATGTTCGAGGTAGAAGATCGGCTCTCTGGCGTTGAGCGTTGCCTGAAGCTGTGGCGAAAAACAGGAACACCCGTCGATGAGGATCTTCGGCAGCTTTGGCTTCACGAAATGCGTCAAGTTCAGCGTGTCATGTCCTATGCTGGCGCACGCGATGTCATCGTCGATGTTCTGGAATTCGTCGAGGACGATAAAGATTTCGGTGTTGTTCTGGAGCGGGTCGGCCAACCGCTGAGCGAAAAACGCAAGCGGGTCTCACGCCAGCATTGGCTGCGAAATCTCAATGCTCCGCGCTCCAGAGTTTTGTTCTGGCGCAACATCGCGCGGCTGGTCGTCGCACTCGGCATCATTCACAAGCAGAGTCTCGTTCACGGTCGAATCAGCGCTGATGTCGTGATGACCGAAGGAACCGACGATCCGGATTTTCAGCTCGGCGGATTTGAATGGAGTCTCTGGCTCAGTTCTGACATGGCTGAGAAATCGCAGGCGAAGCTCGGGCCGGCTGCGGCGGTCAAACGGGCCGAGAGCTATTCTTTCGCCGACGACTGGCGCGCGGTCGGGCTGATGATCGCGGATTGCCTTGAGACGATCATTCAGAAAACCGGCGAAGTATACCCGAAGGCAGGATCACTGATCGTGCTTGATGTGCCAGAACGTGCCTTGTTGCGCCGCCTGGTCACACCCGCCCGAATGGATCATCTCGACGCAGATTCAATTGCCCGCTCGATTCATGACCTGATTGCGAGCGTATCGCGGGCATCGTCGGTGCGGGCCGGCACATTTATTTTGTTTTTCGACACTCAGTCAAAACTGGGCGATGCGATCTATACCCTGACATCAGGTGCGATCCCCGTTGATGAATATCGCCGGCAACTCGATTGGGTCCGCGCCGACCTCGATCACGGCGTCACCCTCCTCGTCCCTCGCGGGTTCGATCCGGCGACCAGCTGGTTGCGGCTCGTAACCGACACTATGGTTTATCGCCTGCGCGCTTTCCGCGACGAAGGTGCGCCTGTCTGGGATATCGCGGTTTGTCAGGCCGTTGATGTTCGACATGACGTGTTCAGTCTTGGAGACCATGACGAGCATACCATTGTTCAGCCCATCACCCTGGCCACGACGTCGCGGGCAGCGCAAGAGCTGCGGGGGCGGCTCGGACCGGATATTCTGGATTGGGGCTCGTTTTCGACGCCGGTTCGCGAAGCTGGACCGGACAGCGAGAGCGTCGCGATCTGGCGAGCGCTGCTTTTGGTCCAGATTATTGAAGCGGTCACCAAGGCGCTGGATGTCTATCCTGTCGAAGTCATGGAGACCGGACGGCGTGAGGGCCGCAGATTTGCGATTGTGCGAGCGGAGCCCGACAGCGACCGCGACAAGATCGCTAAACGGATCGGCCTTTCTGAAAGCGCCGCGGCGCTGAAACGACTATTTGAAGACGAGCATCGCGATGCCGACGCAAAATGGCAGTTTAGTCAGGCGGCAAGCCTGGGCGCCTCGAGAAGCGGAGATGTCACCGCGAGCTTCGCCGACGTCGTCGATCATCGGGGACGACGTGGCTATCAGTTTGAAATCGACGAAGAGCTGCCGAACGAAGGCCGCCTCTTCCTCCGGACGGAGCGCGACACCGGCACCGAACAAGTGATTGGTCGTCGGTTGCGGAACATCAAGGCACTCGATACCCGCATTGATCTTACCGAAATGCTGGCTGATCCGTGGCGCGTAAGACGCGCGAGCCGCGAAGCGCTGACGGAGGCCGAACAAAAGGACGAACATTTCCTCGATTTGGACAAGCCGAAGCGAGAGGCGCTGATCGGCTCGTGGTCTACGCTGCCATCGTTCTTCGTCGTCGGTCCACCCGGCGTTGGCAAGACCAAACTCGCGACCGAAGTCATTCGGCGCCGGTTTGCCGCCGACGGCGCAACACGGATGCTGGTAAGCGCGCAGGGTCACGATGCACTGGACAATCTTCAGGAAAAGATCAAGGAAACTCTCGCCAAGGCCAAACTTGATGATGTGCTCGTTATTCGTTCGACCACCCCCGAAAAACGGACGACCACTGACGAGGAGGTGCATCGGGCCGGATTGGAATATCTCGAATGCATCGCGGACAGCCGAATTATGGGCGATCTGCCGTTGTCGATCCGAACCCGCGTCACGGCCTTAAAGCAGGCGGCAAGCCGTCTGGAGCAAGCCAAAGACACGGTCGATCGCCAAGAACGCTCCGGCCTCGGCGCTGTCTCGCACTTGGTGCTCGATGCTGCGAATGTCGTGATATCGACTGCAAATTCGCCGGATATTGAGCGCCTCGTTGAAGCACGCGAGCAGTTCGATTGGGTGATCGTCGAGGAGGCTGCCAAAGCGACCGGTCCGGAATTGATCGGACCGCTGATGCTGTCGGGTCGCCGCCTCTTGATCGGCGATCATTACCAGCTTCCGCCATTCGATGCGGAACGCCTTGTGAAAATTCTCAGAGACCACAGTCTTGTGGTCGAGGCCCTCGGGCTTGCCGAACAGCTTGTGGGGCCTCTGATGCGGGAAGGGGAACTCGATGAACTCGATCCTCTGAAATCTGATCCGATTGCACTTCGCGACATCGCCGGAATGGCGCTACGCGTGCTCGAGCCGTTCCGAACCGCCGTCGAGGAGGATGAACGGCGGGCGGCTGCCAACCCAAATCATTCCACGCTCGCCGCGACGTTGACCGAACAGCGCCGGATGGACCCTGCCATTGCCGAAATCGTCTCGAAGGCATTTTACGGCGGGCGGCTAGAAACGGAATCTGGCCGAAAAATTGCGGCTGAGACAGAAGAACCGCCCATCAAACATCTCGGCGCGTTGCCGAAATCGCCGGTCGTTGTCGTTGACTTTCCGCACGTCAGTTCGACCAGTCATGGCTCAGGCGCCGAGCGCGGGCGACCGCGATGGCACAATCCGGCGGAAGTGTCGGCCGTCATGGATGTCCTCAGACGGTTGCGGCCTCGAGCAGGCGCAAAAAAGGCCAGCCTTGCCATTCTGTCACCGTATAAGGCGCAAGTGGATAAGCTCCACGACGGGCTTGCCTCGCTGCGGACGGGAGACCTCTCCCATCTCGACGGGTTTTCGCCGGTGCGAAGCAATAGTGCCTTCGTCGGTACCGTTGATTCATTTCAAGGCAGCGAAGCCGACGTTGTTATTTTATCTCTTGTCCGAAATAGCGGGCGGACCGGCGCGGGGGCGCTTGGGTTTTTGCGAGACCGCCGCCGGATGAATGTGGCGCTGAGCCGCGCAAAGAGCCAATTGATTATCGTTGGCAGCCTGGGTTTCTTGCGCGAGGCGGTTCGCGGGGTCAATCCGGATGCAGAGGACCATGACCTCTCCTTTCTGACCGTCATCGTCGAAGCGATCGAAAATCTCGCCACTCGCAAGCGCGGCGATTTACCGCTCGCGAGCGTTATTGCGCCTTCAGTCTTGAAGGATCGCTTATGACGGTGGTGATCGCTGTTCCTGTATTTCGAGTTGGATGCAAGGTCGGTATCGACCGTGGCCGCGCGTGGAGTGTGGTGGAAGAAGTGGTCTTGTGGGCGATCACACGACAATCGAAAACGGTTGCGGACCTTTCGCTCGAAACCGATCTTCCACGCCAGTTGATTGTCGCATCGATTGCTCGTCTAATGCGCTTTCGCCTCGTTGAGGTGACCCCCAAAGACGGCGGCGTCGCATTTCGTGCGAGCGACTACGGTTTCAAAGCGGTCAGCGGCGGACATCCACTCCCTTACTTTCCGAAGCGGGTGGCGAGACGCGTAAGCTTCGTCATCGAATGGGCCACGGGCGACTTCTTTCCGACGCGGCAAGTACCTCGTTTATTATCGGCGTTCCGGCTAGATCAAGAGCGGCAGACAGGGACTGAAGTCCGGACGGTCTCCGTCGAGGGCGGCGGTCCATCGATGTCTCACCAAGCCAACTTGAACCGCCTCTCCGAGATCGCAGCGCGTGGGTGGGACGAGCAGGTAGCTCTGGTCGACGGCAGAACGGCGACGCTACGCGATGACGAGTTCATGGTCCTGCGCGTGATCGACGGCGAGGCTCAGGGGCTTCCTCAGTCGGCCGGCCCTGCCCTGCGCAAGCTTGTCACTGCGGCCGCTGTATTGCCGCCCGGCACAACGCTCGTCCCAGTTATTTACAGCGGCCCCCGTGAAGTTCTCGACAGTGAACCGGTAGGCCACGCGTGCGACTTCGACGCAAAGGATATCATCATCGGCGGCACGGCGCATCGAGACAGTCTTGAGGCCATGCTAGGTCAAGCTCATCGGCGCATGATTATTCATTCGACATTTTTGGATGCGAAGCGATTTCAACTTCTCGCCGATCCGATCAGGGCGGCTTGCATACGGGGTGTACAGTTCGACCTACTTTGGGGCGCTGAGAAGGACGACGAAACAGAGAAGAAAAACTCGACTGCAGCATCAGATATCGCGAAGCTCGTGCGAGAAGACCCCACCATGAAGGGCCGATTTCGAGTGCGGATGAAGTCGACCGGCTCGCATGCGAAGGTCGTTTTGTACGACACAGCCGAAGATGGATGGATTGCAGCAGTCGGTTCTTGCAATTGGCTGTCGTCGCCGTTTCAATCCGTCGAGCTGTCGGTCATCCTTCGCGATCAATGTGTCGTCGCCGACCTTACGTTTTCGATCCAGCGGCTGGTCGGGCGTCGGGGCCTGGCAGATGATATGGCGACCGAAATGGCCGTCACCACCCGCGATCTTCGAAGGCACCCGAGCTCGCAAGGCTCAGCCAAGGTCGCCATCGTCATCGGCGAAACTCACGATCAACTGATCAGAACCGCAAGTGCGGCCTCCCGTCGTTTCTTAGTGGGAAGCCACAGGCTTGGTTCGACCGCGCGTCCGGGCGCGATCATGCAAGGTGAAGCCGCGGCCGGCCGGAAGGGCGTTAAAGCAATCGTCCTTTATACTCAACCGAGTGGGCCGCTGAAAAATCGGCATACCCGGGCGCTCGAAGAGGAAGCAGACGGAAACGGGTTGATCCTGCGCAGGACCCGAAAACCCCCGCTCCACGGAAAATTCGCGACTTGGGATAGCGATGACGTCGTCATCACTAGCCTCAACTGGGCTTCAGCAGCCACCGACCCCGATTTCCCTTGGGGGGATATCGGCGTTCATATCAATTCCCCGGGGATCGCCAATGAATTGGTAGCGCGTCTTGAGGCAATTCTTCCCGAACTGCGTGAGCTAGAGAGTCCAGAGAACGTGGCCTAGCGCTTCGTTCATTCACACACATGCGGTGCGTTTCCCGAACGCGGCCCTCTGAAAGCGGCGATGCGAGAAATGCACTGTTACGGACCTAATGAGGTTGACACGATGGAGCAACACAAGTCCGACCATCGTGCTTTGGCGTTATTGCGCCTTCTCGATCGACAGCCTGGAAATGTATCGAATGAATGCATCATAAATCTCCTGTTTGAGAAGATCGGCCTCACCTGTTCGCGACAGGAAGCGCAAGATTGTCTCGAACGCATCGAAAAGCTTGGATTGATCCGAACCTTGAAGGTCGATGATCTTGTCGTTGTCAATCTTCTCGCAAAAGGTGAGGAGGTCGCCAAGGGCCGTGTGATGATTGAAGGGGTTCTAAGACCGGGGGTGGATTGCCCTTACTAAATGGCGGATTGGCAAATGAACGCGCATCAGCCAAGTCGGAGAGGAGCCTGGAGAATTGGCGCATTTTCTCAAACGATCTCAGAAACCACGCCGCATTATTGAAGCGGCAATCTTTGACAGGCAGATCGGCCCCGTCACGGCCACGGAGCTGCTGGCTATGCCGGAGGATGGCTGGGGCATTCTTCGTGATCGCCTGACAGATTATGCCCGAGAAAAAGACGCTGGCTTGCTCGCACGATGTCTGATGTGTGAAAGTCGTGTATTCATTCAAAGCCGCATGCTTCGCGGCAACCGGCTTCCTTACTTCGCACATTTCAAGGGCGGAGATCCCAGTTGTCCGTGGCATCATGGGGCAACGATGAAGCCGGACGATGCGCGCGCCGCGCAGTACCAGGGACGACAAGAATCCGCAGCGCACAGACTTCTCTGTGAACAGATTGACCAGCTTGCACGCGGCGACCCACGCTACCAACACAGCAGCGTCGCAACATATCTTCCCCCGACCGAAAATTCGTTTGGCCGATATCCGGACGTATATGTTGAATGGAGCAATTTCTCGCCCTTCGCGGTTGAAGTTCAACTGTCGAACACGTTCCAGACCGAGGTGTCAGCGCGGTGCATCCACTATCAGCGTGAAGGTATCCCGCTCGTGTGGGTCTTGTACGGCGTAGATCCGGCGGGCTTGGACGTGCCGCAGAGCTTTCGCGACGTCATCCGCCGGCATCGCGGCAATGCTTTCATTCTCGACAAGCAAGCAATCGACGCGTCAAAGACGGAAAAAACGGTGGTCTTGAAATGCTATCTTAAGAACAAGGATGGCTCATTCGACGCCCCAGTCCTGACGCGGGTTGATAAGCTTACATTCCCGGACCGCGGCCTTCCCTACCTTGAAGACAGAATCATCGGGCCGCTTCGCGATCAAATCAATGACGTGCGAAAGCCGTGGTTCAAGGTTCTCGACCCGCTCCGCGAAGGCTGGGATTGGCGGGTCCTAGAGATGCCGCACGTTATGGAGGCACTTGATAGCTTGAGGCAGACGTTCCCCATTCTGTCGCATTGGGAGAGTGACAAACGAGATCAAGATTTCACCGTTCTTCGTCTTGTGGCTTCCGTATTCTCTATTCTATCGACGGCCAACGGTCATGAGAGGAATTATGCGACGAGGCATCCCAACGTTCGGGCTATGCTGAACACGCTACTTCATATTCCGTCGGGGCTTCAACGGTACGCGCTTCTCATTGAGACGCTTCTACAGCACACGGTCCTGCGCGATTTGCTCGCTGGCACGGTCGGACAACACATCGAGCGGGCAAAGGCTCAGATGGAAGGCAATCTTTCTCTATCCGATGACCCGGAATGGGAGATCATGCGCCTTCTCGTTCCCGAAGTATTCGACCCGCTGGTCAGAGAGGAACTAATCTATCTGACGGCTCTTCCCGCCTGGGCCTCGCCTAGGTTCTGTACTCAAACCTCTTGCCGTTGATTAGGCGGAGTGATTCAAGGCTTCCAAAAGGAGGCCTCGATGGCACGCTTCGATCTGACGGACGCCGAGTGGTCGATCATCGCTCCGCTATTGCCTGGAGCCGAGGGTAAGAAGAACGGCCGGCCACGGCCGGACGATCGCAAGGTTCTCAATGGCATCTTCTTTGTTTTGCGTACCGGCACGCCGTGGCGCGACCTGCCGGAGCGCTACGGTCCTTACACGACGGTGTACAATCGCTTCAATCGCTGGGCCAAGGCGGGCATCTGGGTTCGGATATTCGAGGCCTTGGCGGCAAAGTCACCGCAGTCGCTGCAACTGATCGACTCTTCAATCGTCCGCGCTCACCAACACGCCGCCGGCGGAAAAAAGGGGGCCCGGATAACGCCATTGGTCGTTCTCGTGGAGGACTGAGTACCAAAATCAACGCGGTGGTCGACCAGGCGGGCATGCCGGTGCGCATCGTGCTGTCGCAGGGCCAGTCGTCCGACAAGACCGTCGCGCCCACCGTGCTCGAAGGGCTCGCCCCGGACCGCGACCTCATCGCCGATCGCGGCTACGACGCCCGCGCCCTCGTCGATCTGGTCGAAAGCCGCGGCGGGCGGGCCCATATCCCGACCAGCCGCGACCGCAAGGTCCAGCGCTCGGTCGATCCCGCCCTCTATCGCCAGCGCAATCTGATCGAGCGCTTCTTCAACAAGCTGAAGCACTTCCGTCGCATCGCCACCCGTTACGACAAAACCGCCCGAAACTTCCTCGCAGCAGTCCTACTCGCCGCAACACGTCTCTGGATGCGGTTTGAGTCCACGACCTAGCGCCTGACGCACTATTCAGCCTGCGGCCGCTGATCTCTTGAAATCCTGTGCCGTGTCGTCTTCGACCAATAGGTTAGACACTCTCACACAACAAGCTTCTCCAACTCGGTTGGACAATCAGGTCGCGGAACGTAGCCGTGGCTCCTATACCACGCAATCAGTTTGCTCTCCGGATACTCAGAATCCAGTGGCGATGGGAACAGCGCGACGCTTTCGCATCCAAGGCTCTTGGCAAGGCTCTCCACCTCCCCGAGCAATCGCGAGCCAATCCCCCGCCGCCGAAGTTCACTTGGTACAAAAATCTCATACAGAACGAGATAGTCGGTTTCCGGAATCAGATCGAGCGCGAGGAACGCCACTTCTGATCCACTTTCCCTAACGGCGAACTGCTTCGTGTAGCGCGCTTTGGGACTCTCCAACACGCGAGCACGAACCTGAGCATTCTGACAATTTTCGCCAGCACCAATCTCATGCAGTTCGATCATGATCAGTGTTGCCGCTATACTTGGCGAGGCCACATTTTATCTATCCTCCGACATGCTAGCGATCCGATCAAAGAGCATGTCGATCCGGCCACGTTCCGCCATCGTGTGGCTTGAATAGCCGACGAGGCTATCATCCAGCGTCTCAATCGCGAGCAACAACAGCTCCCGGGCGCGCGCCCTTGTTACCGCCCCACGGGGCGTTACAAAGCGCCCGTTCAAACGTGCACAATAGAGCGACGCCTCCCGTGTCGTCGTGAAACCGTCGGTCTGGGCCTCATTCTCCAGCCGAACGCAAGCATCTTTGCCGAGTACAGTCGTCAGTCGGTCGCCCATGAACACCGTCGGCAATACGCCCATTTGGTGCTTCTTCTTGTGGTCGCGCAGTGGATCGCGGCCCTTGCGTTTTGCCACGTCCCCACCCTTGCGGAATAGCCCGACGTGGGCCTTCGCGGTCTCTTCTATAGCGGTGATTGCGAGAAAAGCTGACGTGTTGAAAGACGAACGCTCGAACAGCACCGCCGCATCGTCGAGCAGCGCAACGATATGATCAAAAGCGGAGTTGAAATCAACGACGGTCGCCTCGCCATAAAGCGCGCCGCCAAACGTTACCGCGGACTCCACCACCGCAATGCCGGTCGGTCCAAATTTTCCTTCCTGACCTTCATCGCTCACTGGTTCGCTCTTTCTATCAACGGCAAAGCGCCACACCGGTAATCGGCGTCATTCGACGACTGTCACGTGCAATTTCGTGAGAACGAAAAGGAAAGAATAGTAGAACCTTCGTGCACAGGATTTGCACACGACCACCATCTAACTATTTGATTTCAAAGAACTCTCTACCCAATCCATCATGGGGGCAATAGAAAATCTATGCGCTAACATGTTGATTCTGTTAGCACTCTAACCATTAGTCCGTCTATGCAGTTTTTGGGCCGACAAAGGCTCGGATGTTCCTGATCTGAAGCATTCTCCTTTTATCTCAATTAGTTACTACGGTTGCTGACTGCTTAGCGGCCTTGATCTTGCGGGCCTCTTGCCCATCCGGTACTGCGCGGCAGTACCGATTTCGGCGTGCAGGTACCGCGCCCGATCGCTCGCTGATTTACCCATACAACGACCGTTCAAGCCTGCTGCTATCAATGATGATGACCACAGCATTGATAACAGGAGCAAAGTAACGTTGCATTTTGCGCTCACCTAGATGGAGAGCGCTTCCATCGTATATTCGGCGGACATAGCGTAAAAATACTTACAGTGGAGCACAAGGTCTCAAGCGGGGTGTATACGCCGCGCCGTTCTGCTGATCGCCGCTTCCTTGCGTGTGTTCGCCACAGGGGCGTATGGCGATGGCATCGAGCCGCGCTTCGACGAACGAACGCGAAGGAGGAGAATGATAGGATGGCGCTGGCGCCGCTTTACAAGTACCTGAATGTAGAAGGCGCGAGGCTGACGCTTGCAAACAGGACGTTCAAACACGCAAAGCCTTCGGATTTTAACGACACCGAAGATCTCACGATCCAGAGCATCTTCCCGGAGGATATTGAGGCGGCCGCTACGCGGGCGAGTCGTGGGATCATCGACGTGATAGCGGCGAACCTTGACGTGGCGCCGACCTGCGCATCACCCATGAAGGAAAAGCTCGCGTTGATGCAGGCAGCGCTGCGCGCCGATCCATCGGCGGCCACGCGCATGAAGATCGAAATTGCGAACGGTGCGATGGATGGCATTTATGACGTCAACCGGCTGCGTGCGACGGCGGAAGCCGCGGTGAAAGACGTTAATGACTTCATGCAAGCTTGGCGGGTGCTCTGCGTGACGACGCATAGGGATTCAGACGCGATGTGGTCCGGCTATGCCGAGGACCACAAGGGCATCGCCCTCCGCATCGAACCGAACGTAGCGAAAGATTCGAAGTTTCAATGTTTCGAGCCGGTGATTTACCGCACGAAGCGCCCGCCGCTGCATGACGATGTGCTGGGATTCGTTGCCAAGGGGCTCTTCGCGGACAAAGACGAGTGGTACAAGTCTATCATGCAGAAGATCATCCGCGCCAAGACGCTAGAGTGGCAGCATGAGGGGGAGTACCGCCTCGCCATTCCGATCGCGCAAGGCGAGGACCCGTGGAACACGCTGCCCTATCATCCCGAGGAGATCACCGAGCTCTATCTCGGATGCGCAATGGACAAGGCGGTCAAGGATGAAGTCGTGTCCCTGGCCAAAAGCGTCAATCCCGGCATCACGGTCTTTGAAGGCAAGCGGGATGCAGGCGGTAAGATTGTTTTTGAACGGGCTTAACCGGGCTTAAGAAAAGCCGTCCGCGCACCCATGGCAGCGACTTTGGGATATGGATGCGAATCCGAGGAAACAGCAGGCGGGCTCCAGCAAATTCGTACCGATTCGTGAAGGACGCGCAAAGCATCGAGTTCGCGCAAGAACTCGTGAGCCGGCATGAAACGTGAGAATTGCATGTTCTGACAGAACGATTCTAAGGAGACGGATACCGCAGTTTGAAGTATGCGCTGGTGGCGATCTCAGGCGGATAGTAGACGCGAGTCTCGGGAAGCCAGTCTTCCGTCGGCTCTAGACTCATTGCGTGGGCGCAGGGCTGGAATAGCGACATCGCTCGAAACCAGGCGCTCCTGATATCCGTCGCCGACATGTGCCACGCGTCTTCCACTACGCCCAGTTTTGAAGTGCTCGTCGTGAGCATCTGCGCCCGCCCATCATCGTCGAGGCACTCGACGGTAAATCCAACAATTGCATAATCAAGCTCTGACCAGTTTATTCCCAGCAAATGGGTATTGCTGCTGGCTGTATCAAACTCCCATGCCAACCATCGCTCATGGGCGCGTTGCCACAATAGCTTTCGTTGCTCAGCCGACGCGTGGGCACGAAATGCCCGCAAGCAAACTGCGACATTTCTCCGGCCCTCGTCTATTTGGTCGACCTGATGAGGGAACAGTTTGATCGAATCGACATAAGCGTCGATGGCTGTTTCTGGCGCATTGGCCAGGGTTTCGCCGAGAGATGGATGCAACGCCGGATAGCGGAGCGGATAAGCATTGAAGACCGCCATCCAGCCGCGCCACCGCGCGGCATCTGGTGCAACCTTTGCAAGAAGGCGGGAGAATAGCTGGGCCTCACCAAGAAGTGATTTCGGTCGTTGTCGTCGACCATTGAGCGTCACGTAGACACAAGCGAATTCAACAGAATGATTGCCACCCGCCAACGCGAGCAGCAGCCGCTGACGGGCGTCAAGAATCTGGGCCACCAACATCGCGACGGCCACTTGCTTGACGTTGGCGACTGCTTTCGCGAGGCGCGCGACGTCGGCGTGAAAAAGAAAACGCACCGCCTGGATCTGGACCGCGGAAGGATGGATGAGGTCCTGGAAGGGCCGCCACGCATCCCCCATATTTTCCCAGTCGCAACTGCCTTCAACGGCTAGCAGTCTGTCGACGGCTTCACGCTCCCAGATGGGCTCGGGACCACTACCGCGCGTATCAAAGGTCATGCTAAAGCTGCTAACGAATGCCTCAAATCGCGCCGCTAGCGTCGCGTTCTGCAAGGCGTCTGTCGGCATGGCGTGCCACAGTGCTCCATCTTCATCATGAGCCTGCGCCACAACCAGAACCGCAACCAGTTTTTCCTGCCGCAGATCGGCGTGGGGATCCCACTGTCGCAGTTGCGCCAATAGCCATCGAAGCAGAGGCACCCAGCGGGCGCGCTCGTCCCCTTGCAAAGGAGCGCCCGCCCTCACCCGCATCATGAAAGGAAGATCCCGGTGGAGAGCCACAAAGAAAGCATTTCCGCGTTCCCATTCCTGGAGCGAAGCGAGAGGGTTGGCATCTGCGGCGACCGCTGCCAGAAGCTCGGAAGGTTCGGCTTCCTCGCCAGGGGCGGATGCCTCGTTGACAAGTTCACAAATGAGATCGCTTTGCGTCACTACGGCTTCTTCAGAATAAGGTGTTGCGGTTGATCTAGTTGATCCCAGAGCTCGGCGAAAGCATCCATCACCAGTTGACCATCGTCCACCTTTTGAAGGATATGATGGATGGTGCCGAAGCTGTTCACGGACGTTCCGAGCGACCAGGCGTGTGCTCCTCCGTCTTTGACTGGGAAAATCAGGAACCGGTCATGAAATGGCCAGCCTGACGGACCGGAGCGCATCCGATATTCAAGTCGGATGCCGCGCCAATTCGACTGCGCGTTGTCAAAAATGGAGCGCTGCCCGACAGCAAACGCCTGATGACGCGTCAGGTTCTCCGAGGCTTCGGTATCGTCATCGGGAATCTCGGCTGCGGCGGTGAGAGCACGTAGTTCGACTCCACTGTGAGGGCAATGAAACAGCGTTTCGAGAATGTCTGTCGCCGTAAGATATGGGTCCCAAAGCCAGGCTCCGTCTTCGCCGTAGCGACGCAGGAGGAAATGCAAGTCCTTCAGCGCGGCCTCATGAGCAGCCGTCTTGAGTCCCGTTGGGCGATATTGCACAAACCGGCGCTCGCGCGACAACCGTGCTGCCTCGTCACGGTAGATGCGTTGCTTCGCCCACTTATCACGCTTCTTCCCATTGCGAGCCTCTACGACAATCTTGTTGGACTGGTGCAAACCAATCCGCTGCAGTCCACCGGTTCGACTCGGAACACTAAAGATGCGTGGTTCCGGATCGTTGACATACATGTTGGTGACAATTGTTTCGATAAAGGCGGTACTTCCTGTAGCCGCCAGAAGAACGCGGTTGTCTTCATCCCAGAGCGCGGCGCGCAACGTTCCCAGGCCGGAGGCTGTTTGAATTGTCGCACTGTCGCCGTTGACCTCAGAGGAGGCATATCCGGTTAGCGTATCGTCAAACTGCATGTCGCAAACAGCGCGTACCTTGCGTGGCTTTGCTTTCGGATGCCAGCCAAGCGAGACGACGACATCTCCGGATAATCGTTGATGTGCAAAGGTCGCTGTAAGCACGGTTATCGGTATCTGAAACGCAAGATTTCCGAGACGGTCTGACAAGCTGGCGAGTTGGATTGGCGCGAAGGTCTGAATCTGTTCGGAGAGTTCCTGTAGCAGCGGCGGGCTATCGAAAAATAACTTCAGCTCCGCTTTATCTGGATCCGCGAACTCAACTACATAGGAGCCGTTCCAGAAATTGTTCTTGAGAACGTTGTTCCACGGAACAATGACCGTCGTATCAGCAGAGATAAATTGCGTCGGCACTGCGACCAGGGGGCCGACGTTGAGCACTTTTCCAGACGGTTTCCACTCCAGGGCCGTCTGGAAAAATGCCAAGGCATTCAAGATTTCGGATACCGGTTGAAGATAGCGACAAACACCAAAGGTCCAGCCCCTCGCCTGCTTGAGTGTAATTCGCGGCCCTAGGAATTCGGGACTGGTAGCAGCGATGTCACCTCGGTCTTCGGCCACAAAAACCGAAAACACATTCAGCGGCGGTGCGTCTCGTCCCCGAAAAGCAATGACTTCGGTGACTTCGAAGTGCGTATAAAAGCCGAGCACGCCATCCTTGGTCAGACGCGCAATTTCGTCTTTGACGAATGTGAGATCATCGTCGCGATCAGCCATGATCTTCTCGATTAAATCCAGCGTACACGCCGTGGCGGCAGGCAGACCCGACGGAAGACATCATCCGTGAGAACTTGATAGGGCTGGAGCGTAGATTGGCGTAGTACGCGCTTCTACGAGAAGATGACCGAATGCACACCAAACTACGCTCGCCTTCGCCACACTACGCCAAAAAAAAACGCGGTACTGCAATCGGTACTGCACGACGATTCGGATCGTTGCTAAGTGTTGGGATTATTTCACTTTTCCGGGGGAGTCCCTCCAGTCCATCATGGGGCCACGGAAAAACGGCAGTCTAACATATTATTTTCGTTTCGTTTTGAAGCTTGAATCGGTCAACCGATTTCCAGGTCGACAAATGACCGTCAGGATAGAACTAACGCTTTTTCCTTTCTTTTCAACTAGTTGAAATCACTCTGGCTTCTTCATGTAGTTCGTTTTCCTCGGTTTTTCCTCGTGCCGCCAGTATCGCATTGCTGGAGTGACTGGGCGTGCAGTACCGCGGAGCCAGACGCCACCTGCCACTCGGGCGCAGCGATCCCGTTATCGTCGGACAAGCGACTGGAACGCCGCAGAAGCAAAGTAGCGCTGCGCTGTGCCGGCGCCGTGCGGGCGCTGGTCTCGATCGAGCCGCGATGGCTTCTGGATTTGCAGCGCGCCTGCGCCCAGAGATTCGGCTCTGCTGCGCATATTTTGTGCAAAATACAATATTCGATATTTTGATATCTATAATAATATCAAATATATAGCTCTTGGCATATTGGTTGCTTGAGGTGTTTGCGTGAAATATCGTAGCCACGCCACAAGGGAAAGAACTCATGGCAACCCATTACAAGGACGACTTCAAACCAAGCCGGCGTTCGTTGCTCAAGGGAGCATCGGGCCTGGCAATGGCCGCAACAGGTCTGGTCGGCTTTCCGTCGGTGCTTCGCGCGCAAACCAAGGAGATGATCATCGGTTGCGCGGCCGGCCATGTCGGCTGGATGAACAAGACCGTCGTGCCGCTGTTCGAGAAGAAGTACGGCTGCAAGCTGACACTCGAAGGCACAAAATCGAGCGTCAATCTCGAGAAGATGCGCCAGAACAAGGACAAGCCCTATCTGTCCGCGGTCATGATGGACGACCCGGTGCTGATCCAGGCCGTGGGCGAAGGAGTCATAGAGAAGCTGACGCCGTCGGGCGTGCCAAATCTCTCCACCCTCAAGCCTGGCACCGTCCACATGGACGGCATGTGGGCCAACTACCAGCAGCCGTGGTGCGGGATCGGCTTCAATACTGCCAGCACCAAAAAGGTCGGAAGCTGGAATGAGCTTTGGGACAAGAATCTCCAACGCCGGGTGATCATTCCATCTCTGCAGAATACCGAAGGCGTCTGGACGCTGTTTTTCGCCGCCGCGATCGCGACAGGAAAGCCGTTGGCGGACGCGCAGTACGACATCGACGCGGCGTTCGAGAAGCTGAAGGCGCTGAAGCCCAACCTGCTGACGGTCTATACGCAGATGCCGGCGAGCTTCAATCTGCTCGAGCAGGGCGAGGCCGCAATGCTCGCGGGCGCCTTCTCCGAATTTGCGATTCCCCGCAAGAACAAGGGCGCGCCGGTTGACCTTGCAGCACCGAAAGAGGGAGTCGGTGCGATGCCGTCGGGGATAGCGCGGGTCAAGGGCGGGCCGCAGCAGGAACTGGCGTTCGCCTTTCTCAACGAGATGCTCGGCCCTGATTTTCAGGCCGCGATGATCAAGGAGACCTACGCTCTCCCGACGAGCACGAAAGCGCCACCGAGCGATGTCGTTCCCGCCGGCGTGCCGGTGTTCGTGCCGGATTGGGCTAACGTCGCGAAGAACCGTCAGGCCTGGATCGAGCGGTTCGATCGGGAGATTGCGGCATGAGTGAAACGACGACCACGGAGCGGGCAACAGCCCGCTCCTCTGGGCCTGACGCTCCGCCTGGCTCGAATTATCTTCAGGTCGATGGTGCCGCGAAATCGTATCGCGGCACTGAAGTCCTGTCGGATCTCGACCTTACGGTAGCGCACGGTGAGTTCGTTTCGCTGCTCGGCCCTTCAGGTTGCGGCAAGACCACGCTGCTGCGCCTCATCGCCGGCCTGATCGCAACCGACAGGGGCCGCATCCTGCTGGATGGCCGGGAACTTACCCGCCTCCCTGCCCACAAGCGCAATGTTGGTGTCGTATTCCAGAGCTATGCTCTGTTCCCGCATCTCAGCGTTTTCGAGAACGTGGCATTCGGGCTCAAAGCCCAGCGTGCGGCCGCCGCGACGGTCAAGTCGACGGTCGAGCGGTCCCTCGCACTCGTCCAACTCGCCCATCTCGCGGAGCGCAGTGCCAAAACGCTGTCCGGCGGCCAACAGCAGCGCGTGGCTGTTGCGCGGGCGCTGGCCGTCAAGCCGGCCCTCCTCCTGCTCGACGAGCCTTTCTCGGCGCTTGACCGCAAGCTTCGTGAGTCCATGCAGATTGATCTGCGGACCCTCCTGCGCGAACTCGGTATCACGGCCATCTTCGTCACTCACGACCAGGATGAGGCGCTGATCATGTCTGATCGGATCGCCGTCATGAATGCGGGCCGAATCGAACAATTCGCCGACCCGACGACGATCTACCGGCGGCCGGCAACCCACTTCGTGCTCGATTTTGTCGGCACCTCGACCCGTTTCGAAGGCAAGGTCGCAGCGTCGCGGAGCGGTGAAATCGTCGTCGACACCGCTCGCGGCCGGTTCAGAGCGAATGCCAATTTCACTGAAGGCGCATCGGTTCTGATCGCGGTACGTCCGGAAAACATTCGGCTCTCTCCCCCTGGCTCTGGCGATAACGGCCTCGAGGCGAAGCTTGTCGAGCGCATCTTCCTGGGGCCGCGCTCGATACTTCAACTCGCCTTCGACGACGGCGCGCGATTGGCGATCGATGCCCCCGCCGACATCGCGGAGAAGCTGTCGATCGGCGCCTCCGTGCCGATTTCCTGGTCGGTGTCGGAAACTCTTGCTCTGCCGGTGCAATGATGAGCACGACAGCCCGGACAATGCCAGCTGCCGCCCCCACAAGACCGACAAAGCGTTCGATCGACCCAATGGCCGTCCTGGCCTTGCCAAGCGTGTTCTATCTCGCTGCCGCCTACGCCATTCCGCTTGCGATCCTGCTTTTCGCCGCATTCAAGACCCCGCAAGGGCTCTCGGTGGCAAACTTCACGGCCTTTTTTGGTGACGCATACAATTGGCAGGTGACTTACAACACGTTGTGGGCGGCAACGGTCTCGACACTGGTCAGCCTGGTCATCGGCTATCCGACGGCCGTGGCGCTCGCAAACGCGCGCGGTTTTGCCCAGACCGCCCTGCTCGTTTCGCTCATACTGCCGCTTTCGGTCGGCGTGGTCGTGAAGGCCTTTGCCTGGACGATTGTTCTTCGGACGAACGGCGCGCTCAATCAGATGCTTCTTGGCCTCGGCATAGTGGATGCGCCGCTGCGGCTTCTGTTTACCCCCGCCGGGCTCGTGCTCGGCGCCGTAAACGTGTTTCTGCCCTTCATGATCTTGCCGATCTACTCGGTACTGAGACTTGTGGACAGCCGTCTGCCGGAAGCCGCTGCGACGCTTGGAGCCGGACCGCTCTATCGCTTCTTCCACGTCATGCTGCCATTGACCCTGCCTGGCATCATCGCGGGCGTCGCCTTCGTATTCTCGCTCACGGTGTCGATGTACGTGGTCCCCAATCTGCTCCTCGGCGAGCAGTTCATGACGCTGCCGCGGCTGGTCGCCCGCTCCTACCTCTTCTACCGCAACGAAGCGCTTGGCTCGACCATTGCTGTCGTCCTGCTTGTCATCGCGGTAGCCGTGGTGGTGGGCAGCCAATATCTCATCCGCCTCACGAGGCATGACAAATGACAATGACGGAACGTCTCTCCTGGATCCTGATATGGACCGTGGCCCTGATGGCCGCTCTGTTTCTGCTGGCGCCGCTTCTGATTACGGTCGCGGTTTCCCTCTCCTCCTCTCCCGTATTCAACCTGCCGCCGCCAGCCTGGTCGTTCAGATGGTACGCGGCGCTCGCGGAGAAGCCGGAACTCGTGGACGCAGTGTCTCTCTCCGTTCAGATCGCACTGCTTTCGACGGGGATTTCACTGGTTCTCGGCACGCTTTGTGCGATCGGGGTCGTGCATGGGCGCTTCCCGGGGCGAGAGGCGATTTCCACCTTCATGATTTCCCCCCTGATGATGCCCGGACTTGTCCTTGGCGTCGCACTGCTTCAGTTCCTGCGCAGCTTTGGCTTCCGCGACGCCTATCTCGGCCTTCTGATCGGCCATATCGTCATCACCTTGCCTTTCGTCATGCGGAACGTGCAGGCCGCCTTGAGCCTTTTCGATTTCTCGCTTCTCGAGGCCGCACGCACGCTCGGTATGTCGCCGGCCAGGGCCGTTCTGAAAGTGCTCGTCCCCCTCCTTGGGCCGGCCTATATTACATCCGGGCTGTTCGCTTTCCTCTCATCGATGGACAACTACCCGATCTCCATGTTCCTCACGGATGCGCACAACAAGACGTTGCCCATCCAGCTTCTCGTCTATCTCGAGGTCTCTCCCGATCCGACCATTGCCGCGATCTCCACCGGCCTCATTATACTTACCGCCCTCTTTCTCCTGGTCGCAGATCGACTTGTCGGGTTGCGCAGGCTGGCGGAATTCTGATGGAGGGCATTTTGGACGTGGCTCCCCGGGCCCCCACGGAAGAAGCGGCCTCTGCCGTTGCGACAGCAGACGCGGTTCGCGCTGGCCGAACGAGTGCGGTCGAGATCGCCGAAGCGGCCATTGCGCGCATTACGGCCAACAATCCGGCGCTCAACGCGATCGTGACGTTCGATCCCGAGGCGATGCTGGTCGAAGCGCGCGATGTGGATCGGCGCGTTGCTGCCGGCGAGCGGTTACCGCTCGCCGGCGTTCCGGTTGCGATCAAGGACAATATCTGGGTTGAGGGCCGGCGGGTCACCCAGGGATCGCGACTCTTTGCCGATTTCCTCGCGCCTTCCGACGCGATCGCCGTCAGTCGGCTGCGGCAGTCTGGCGCGGTCATTGCGGGTCTCGCGAATACCTCCGAGTTCGCCTGCAAGGGGCTCACGACGAACCTCCTGTTTGGTCCTACGCATCACCCGCTCGACCCTTCGCTGACGCCAGGCGGATCCTCCGGTGGTCCGGCTGCCGCGGTCGCAGCCGGTCTTGTCCCTCTCGCACTCGGCACTGATGCCGGCGGCTCCAGCCGCCGACCTCCGGCTCATGTGGGGATCGTCGGCTTCAAGCCTTCTTTCGGCGCAATTCCGTACGGCCCGGGCTTTGCCGAGCCCAGTGTTGGAATCTCGGTGATCGCGCCGATGGCGCGGACGGTCGCCGACGTTGCACTCATGTTCGACGCGCTTGCCGGCCCCGATCGGCGCGACCCCGGATCGCGCTTCATCCCGCGGCTCAAGCAGCGTCCCCTCGATACCCTCAGGATTGCCTACAGCCCACGCTTTGGCCTCGATGTTCCGATCGACGATGACGTGATGAACACCGTCGAAACCGCGGTAGGGATGCTTTCCGCCGCTGGCGCCGGAATCGAGAAGTGCGATCCCATCTGGCCGCCCGGGGCTGCCGATAGCGCACTCATCTCGATTCAGCACGCCGGCCTCGCAGCGCTTTACGGAGAGGCCTGGCGGCGCGAACCTGCGCTGTTTGACCCCGACATTGGCAGGCAGATCGAACGGGGACTTGCGCTTCCGGGCACCGATGTCACGCGCGCACTTCTCCTCAGCAGCGAAATCGAGCGCGCCGTTGCGGCATTTTATACGGAATTCGATCTTTTGATCGGCCCCACGACGCCCTGCGTCGCCTGGCCGCTCGGAGAACTCGGCCCTGCCAGAATTGGCGGTGTTTCAGTCGATGCGCGTGCTCATGCCGTGTTCACCCCGCTTTTCAACCACGCCAGGGTTCCGGCCATTTCGGTCCCGTGCGGTCGGGCGAGCCGTGGACTGCCCGCCGGACTGCAAATCGTGGGCGCTTATGGGACCGACCCGCTGGTGCTCACCTTTGCAGCCTTTGTTGAAGATGCCGTCTCTGACCCCCGACGGACTGATGAGGAGGCGAAACACGCGCCATGAGATCGCAGAACAAGCAAATCCTGACCGGGGCGCCGGAGGAGCGACTTCTTCCCGACGAGGACGAACCCGTCGCCCGCAAGCCCACACCGCTCCACAGAGTGCACCGCCCCTCGCTCACCGATGTCGCGGTGGGACAGGTCCGGCGCATGATCGTGCGCGGCCCTATCGCGCCGGGCGAGCGCATCAACGAGCCCGCAATCTGCGAGGCGCTGGGCATCTCGCGCACGCCGGTGCGCGAGGCTTTGAAGCTGTTGGCGTCCGAGGGATTGGTCGAGCTGAGGCGCAACCGCAACCCAATCGCCTCGCTGATCGATCCTGCAGAGCTCGCCCATCTTTTCGAAGTCGAAAGCGGCATCGAGAGTATGGCGGCGCGGCTGGCCGCGAGCAGGATGACCGGCACCGATCTCAAACGACTTGAGACCCTGCAGGTCCGCATGGAACGCCATCATGGACGGCGCAAGCTTGAGGATTATTTCGACGTCAACCAGCAAATCCACAAGCTGATCGTCGCCAGCGCCAAGAATCCGGTGCTGGTGAAGACGCACAGCTGGCTGCTGGGACGGCTTGAGCGTGCCCGGTTCCTCGCCCTGGGCGCCGTTGGGCGATGGGAGCAATCCGTCCTGGAGCACCGTGAAATCCTTGCCGCCCTGAAGGCGGGCGATGCGAAAACGGCGGGTGATCTATTTGCCGTCCATGTCGAGCGGACCGGCGCCATCGTAGCCGACACCGTCGCAAGCCAGCACCTCAGCGCAAGGCAGCGGCTCACCCGCGACGACAATGCAACGAACCTTGAAGGCTAATTCATGCGGATCCTGATCCTCAATCCGAACACGACCGAAGCGATCACGGATCTGCTGCTGAGCGCGGCCCGCGAAGTTGTCTCTGCTGGCACGCAGCTCGTACCGCTCACCGCTCCACGCGGCTTCCCTTACATCTCGACAAAGGCCGAAGCGCAGATTGGAGGCGCCATCGCGATCGAGGCCATTGCCGCACATCACGATCGGGTCGATGCCGCCGTCATAGCGGCGTTCGGTGATCCCGGCCTTCTCGGCGCACGGGAGCTCTTTGACATTCCCGTTATCGGCATGTCCGAAGCGGCCATGTTGACTGCCTGCATGCTGGGCCAACGCTTCGCCATTGTTACTTTCGCCGAAGCGCTTGGCACCTGGTATCGGGACTGCGTCGCGATGCATGGAATGACGGAGCGGTGCGCCGGCATCCGCACTTCAAACAAGGCGTTTGCTGCCATCACTACGGTGCAGGAAGAGAAGGAAGAGCGGCTGATCGATCTCGCCAATCGCGCAGTCCGCGAGGATGGAGCCGACGTGGTGATCCTGGCCGGAGCGCCGCTGGCGGGGCTCGCAGCGAAAGTATCCCGGCGCGTTCCCGTGCCATTGATCGATCCGATTGCAGCCGCAGTAAAGCAGGCGGAGACGCTTATCGCCCTGTCGCCACGCAAGGCGACCGCCGGCGCGTTCCAGCGCCCCGCGGCCAAGGCGACGAGCGGACTCGAAAACGCTCTTGCGGCGCGTTTCGAACATAAGGATGTGCGCCCGGACGCCGAATGATGTGCGGACGTTCGAATGGATGATCACAGTGGGGGGATGTCGATGCAGTTCGATACAATCATTCGGGGCGGGCTGGTCGCGACGGCATCGGACACGTTCGCCTGCGACGTCGGCATTCGCGAGGGTCGCATCGTGGCGCTTGGCCACGACCTCGGGGCAGCGGAGGAAGTGATCGACGCCAGTGGCAAGTTGGTTCTACCCGGCGGAATCGACAGCCATGTGCATTTCGCGCAACCTTCCGGACCCGACATCGTCATGGCGGATGATTTCGAAAGTGGGACCCGTTCAGCCGCTTTCGGTGGTACCACCACCGTGTTGCCGTTCTGTCTCCAGGCGAAGGGCCAGTCCATGCGCCGCGCCGTGGAAATGTACCGAGCCGAGGCAGAAGGCAATTGCTACGTCGATGTTTCCTTTCACCTGATCGTCACCGACCCGACGCCGCAGGTGCTCGGCCAGGAGCTGCCGGCGCTGATAGAAGACGGTTATACGTCGTTCAAGGTCTTCATGACCTATGAAGACCTCGCATTGTCGGATCGCGAGATGCTTGAAGTAATGGCCGTCGCGCGCGAGACGGGAGCCCTCGTCATGGTGCATGCGGAGAACTACGACGCCATCCGCTTCCTCACCGACCGGCTCGAACGCTTGGGACAAACCGCCCCCCGTTTCCATGCCGCGTCGCGTCCCATTGCCGTGGAACGCGAGGCGACCCATCGCGCCATCTCGCTCGCCGAACTCATCGACGTGCCCGTCATGATCGTTCACGTCTCCAATCGCGAGTCCATGGAGGAGATCCGGCGCGCCCAGATGAAGGGCCTCAAGGTCTATGGAGAGACCTGCCCGCAATATCTCGTCCTCACGGAGCGCGATCTCGACGGGTTGAACATGGAGGGAGCCAAGTATGTCTGCTCCCCGCCTCCGCGAGACGAAGCGAGCCAACAGGCTTGCTGGGAGGGTCTGCAGCAGGGAGTCTTTTCCGTCTTTTCCTCGGATCATTGCCCGTTCCGGTACAACGATCCGCATGGCAAGCTCGCACCGAAAGCCCGCACCAGCTTCCGCTGGGTACCAAACGGGATTCCTGGAGTTGCGACCAGGCTGCCGATTTTGTTCTCGGAAGGCGTCGTGAAGCGCCGCATTGACCTCAATCGGTTCGTCGCTCTCACGTCGACCAACCACGCGAAGACCTACGGCCTCTACCCGCGAAAGGGAACCATCGCCGTCGGCGCCGATGCAGACATCGCGATGTGGGATCCCGAGCGCAAGGTCAAGATCACGCACGATCTCCTTCACGATGGCTCGGACTATACCCCGTATGAAGGCCTGGAGGTTACCGGCTGGCCGGTCTTGACCATGCTGCGCGGCCGCGTCGTCGTCCGCGAAGGCGAACTCGTAGGCCAGAAAGGCTGCGGCAAATATCTGCCGCGCGCGAAATCGCCGCTGGCGCAGTCGACGACCTGACCAGCGCCCGATCCTCGTCCGCATACCACCGGCCGAACTTCGCTCCCTGATCAGGACAAGGCAGCGATCAGGTCGTCGGCGCGGGTCACCATGGCCACATTCTGAATCGCGTAGTTCACCGCGGCAATGTGCCATTCGGCGTTCATCGTCGAGCAGCAATCTTCCGGCACGATCATGTAGAACCCCTTGTCCGCGCCGGTGCGGGCGGTATGTTCGATCGACATGTTGGTCCAGGCGCCGGTGACGATGACGAAGTCGCGTCCGGCCGCCTTGAGCATGGCCTCCAGCCTTGTGCCCTCCCAGGCGCTCATCCGCATCTTCTCCACCACCTGGTCGCCGGCATGCGGCTCCAGCCCCGGCACCGGCGCTGCGCCCCAGGTGCCGCGCACCATGGCCTTGGCATCGATCAGCCCCTCGAACAGCGGTGCATTCGCGGTCACGCCCGGCGTGCCGGGCTCGACCACGAACCAGACGTGAATCACCATGACGCCGCGGGCACGGGCGGCTTCCGCAAGCCGCTTCGCGTTGGCGATGGCGTTCTGTTCGCGACAATGCGCCGGCGAGCCGGACGAGGCGAAGGCGCCGCCGTCCATCACCACGTCGTTCTGCATGTCCTGAATGATCAGCGCGCAGCGCAGAGGATCGACCGCATAGCCCGGCTCGGCGAGCCTGGCGCCGGACCGGCTGACAGTCGCCGTCGTGGCCGGCGCCGGCTGCGCCGCGGCGGGCGCGTGTTGACCGGCGCGCATATAGGGCTCGTTGCGCGGCCCGACCTTCACCGGTACCGCATAGAGCGAATGCGTTGCGGTGATGTAGAGCGTGCGCCAATCGGGGCCACCCCAGGTCAGATTGCTGACCAGTTCGGGAACGCGCAGCTTGCCGATCAATCTGCCGTCCGGCGCGTAGACCCAGATTCCGCCCGGCGCCGAAAGCCAGACATTGCCCAGCGCGTCGCATTTCATGCCGTCGGGCACGCCGGGCTCGGTGGCCGAGACGATATTGGAGGCGAACACCCTGTTGTTGCCGATGCCGCCGTCGGCATCGACGTCGAACACGCGGATCAGGTGCTTGACGGTGTCGTTGACGTAAAGCCGCTTCTCATCCGGCGAAAAGCACAGCCCGTTCGGCTGATCGAACAGATAGCGGTCGACCAGCAATTGCGGCGCGCCGCCGCCTGATGGCACGCGATAGACGCCCTGGAAGCCGAGCTGGCGCGGCCGCTCGACGCCGTAGACCGGCATCCGGCCGTACCACGGATCCGAGAAATAGATCGCGCCATCGGACTTAACGCAGACGTCGTTGGGCGAATTCAGCTCCAGCCCGTCGAAATGCGACGCCACGATCTCGCGCCGTCCGTCCGGGCGCTCGCGCACCAGCGTGGAGGTGGCGTGCTCGCAGACGATCAGGTTGAGCTCGGCATCATAGGTCATGCCGTTGCACTTGTTGGCGGGACGCATCGCCTCGCGAATGCCCTGCCCGTCGAAACGACGGCGCACGTCG
Source organism: Pseudomonadota bacterium (assembly GCA_043811435.1). Lineage (GTDB taxonomy): Bacteria > Pseudomonadota > Alphaproteobacteria > Rhizobiales > Xanthobacteraceae > Bradyrhizobium. The sequence continues at coordinate 34,192 of JBDRNF010000315.1, read as the reverse complement.
CCCGGCATGTCCGAGAACAGGAGATCATGCGCCTTCGGGTGCCAGATCGGCCCTTCAGTGAACTGGAAGCCGGTGCCGACCTGCCGCACCGGCGCCCACGGATCGATCAGTTCGGCGAAGGATGGCCGCAACGCGATATGCGTGGTCATCGCTGGTCTCCGCAGCCGCCGTTCACGCCGCGAACCAGTTGCGTGCCGGCAGCGATTGCACGGTCGGTCCCGGCACCGCCATGTCGAGCCGCGCCACCACCTGGCCGTGCTCGACCTTGGCCGGCTTGTCATGCACCGGCAGCAGGAAACGCGAGCTGGAAAGCAGCCGCTTGATCGCAGCCTTCTCCTCCCGCTTGGTGTTGCCGTGGTTGCCGGTGGTGCGAGGCTCGTTGTGGTGCAGTTCGTGGAAGGGATTCACCACCTGGTCGTTGAAATCATAGATCACGTCGCCGCATATGGTGGCGCGGCCCTCCGCAGTCTCCACATGGACGTTCATCGAGCCTTCGGTGTGGGCGCCCGCCGCGTCGATGGTGACGCCGGGACAGACCTCGATCGGGCCGGACAGTTCGAGATCCTCCAGCCGCAGCGCGTGGCGGGTGTGCAGCCGGTCGATCAGGTGCTTGATGTCGGGCAACGGATATTGCGGATGCATCAGACCCGAAACCGAATATTCCAGCTCGCGCCGGTTCAGCAGGACGGTCGTGTTCATCGGGAACAGTTCGTCCTTGCCGGCATGGTCGATGTGGAGGTGGGTGTGCATGACGAAACGCACATCGCCCATCCTCACGCCGTGCCTGGCGAGCTGGTTCTCGATCATGTTCTCGTGGTGCTGCAGCCCGCGCATTCCAAGGCTTTCCATGATCTGATTGTGGCGATAGCCGGTGTCGACCACCATCGGCCACGGACCGCCGAGGATCAAAAAGCCATAGGTCGGCACCCGCCGGACGCGCCCGCAGTCGCGTCCCAGCACGAGGAAGCTCGATTCCAGCTCGATGTCGCCGTAGTCCAGGATCTTGATCTCGAGCGCCATGTGGTTGTTCCTCTCGTTGGATCGTGTTGATCAGGCCAGCCGGTAGATGCCGGCGGCGGTGTCGTGAAAGATCGCCTGCCGGTCAGCGGCGGATAGCGTCTGCGTCGCCGCGCGATAGGCATCGACCAGCGCGTCGTAGCGGGTCCAGAGTTTTTCAATCGGAAAATTCGAACCGAACATGCAGCGGCCGGCCCCGAACTGCCGGATCGTTTCGCCGACCACGAAACCGATATGCGCCGGGTCGTTGCGATGCAGGAAGGTGCCAAGGCCGGACAACTTCACCATTACGTTGGGCCGCTGCGCCAGCAGCGCCATGCCGGCGCGCCAGGCATCGAGGCCGGCCGGCGAGGTATCCTCCAGCATGCCGGCGTGCTGCAGCACGAAGCTGACGCCGGGACAGGCATCGGCCAGCTCGGCCGCGCCAGCCATCTGTGGCGCGAATACCTGCAGGTCGAAGGCCCAGCCGTACTCGCTCAGTCGCGCGATGTTGCGCCGGAGCGTGGGATCGCGCGCCAGATCCGGCGTGGACGCGAAGCGGTATTGCGGATTGTCGTGCCAGTGCAATTGCATCCTGACGCCGCGCACCAGCGGGAACGCCGCCAGATGCTCCAGTTGCGGTCGCACATCGGCCGCCGTGAAATCGGCATAGGCGACAATGGCGTGCGGCCAGCCGGTTTCCCGCGCGGCGTCGCTGACATAGCGGACCTCATCGAGGAAGCGCTCCTTCGCCCAATTGGCCTGCACGTAGACCGATCGCGTGACGCCGGCAGCGGCGACATCGGCGAGATATTCCGCGATGGTATAATCGCGGCGGATCGGTTCGTAGGGTCCGAAGATCCGCGGCTGCATCGGCCCAAGCAGCCAGGGCAGATCCTGTTGCCGCCAGATGTGATGATGCGAATCGACGCAGCCGGGCGCGGGCTGAATCATCGGGCGGACCTCCGTCGTGACAGATCCAGAACGTGCCGACACAATCGCTCTGTCGTCGCGCCATTGGCGACGCTGTCGAGCATCGGCAGCACCGCGCGCAATGCTGCGGTCTCCGGGCGATAATCGGCCGCGGCGGCGAGCGGCGTCAGCCAGTCGATCCGCCAGGCGCGCGCGGCGAGATGCCCGACCGCGCGGATCATCTGCTCGGGATCACCGCGCTCGAGCCCGTCGGACAGCACCAGCACCAGCGCGCCGCGGGCATAGCCGGCGAAACGCGGCACCGCGAGAAACGCCGCCAGCGCGTCGCCGATCCGCGTTCCGCCATCCCAGTCCGCCACGAGGTCCGCCGCAACGGCAAGCGCCTGCTCGCGATTCTTCAGCCGCAGCGCGCGGGTCAGCCGCGTCAGCCGCGTGCCGAACGTGAACACCTCGACGCGCGGCGCGGCGTTGACCAGCGCATGGGCAAAGCGCAGATGCGCATCCGAGCGCGCCTTCATCGAACCCGACACGTCGATCAGCAGCAGGATGGCGCGTGGCCGCGGTTGACGCTCGCGGCGGCGCAGCAGGATGACCTCGCCATCGGTGCGGATGGCGTCACGCAGGGAGCGCGGCAGGTCGAAGCCGCCGCCGCGCTTTGCCGCGCGCATCCGGTAGCCGCGGCGGCGCGGTAGCCGGGCCGGTAGGTGCCGGCTGAATTGCGCCAACTGCTGGTTGTCGTCGTCCGGCCGCAACGCGCGCCGCGACAGCGCCTCGCGGGCGGTCGCCGCCTGTCCGGTCTCGTTGATGTCATCCGACAGCGGCGCGTCATATCCGGCGCCGTCGTCCTGAACCTCCATCTCCTCGTCGCTTTCAACGACCTGATCCGACAGCGCGCCGGCCAGGCCGAGAAAATGCATATCGAACAGCATGTCGAAATCGGGCTGCCGCTCGAACGGCGGCGCCAGCGTAGCGACGCCGGCACGACGGATGTCCTCGATATCGCGCGGGCCGAGCAGCTCGATCGCGCGCAGAAAGGCCAGGCTTTGTTCCGGCGCCACCGGAAAGCCATTGCGGCGCAGCAGCGCGATGAAGTCCAGCAGCGGCCGCGCCGCTTGCGGCAGGGCAAGCTCCGTCATGCCGCGATCTCCGCGATGATGGCGTTGAGCCGCGGCGCGATGAAGACGAGATCCTCCTCGTCCTTCAGCGCCACGCCGATCGCGCGGCGGAACGCGTCCGGCCATGGCGCGCCGGCTTTCGCCAGCAGGGTGGCGGCTTCCGCCCAGTCGATCGCTTCGGCGACGCCGGGCGGCTTGGTCAGCGGCTCCTGCCGCAGCCGCCCGACCGCCGTCACGATCGCACGCGCGGTCGATTCGGCAACGGAGGATGCGCGCATCATGATGATCCGTGCCTCGCGCTCGGGATCCGGATAGGCGATGTAGTGATAGACGCAGCGCCGACGCAGCGCCTCGTGCAGGTCGCGGGTGCGGTTCGAGGTCAGGATCACCACCGGGCGCTCATGCGCGCGCAGCGTGCCGCGCTCCGGGATCGAGATCGAGAAGTCCGACAGGAATTCGAGCAGGAACGCCTCGAATTCCGGATCGGAGCGGTCGATTTCGTCAATCAGCAGCACCGTCGATTCCGGCCGGCGCAGCGCCGCCAGCATCGGCCGCTCGATCAGGAAATCGTCGCGATAGATGTCGACCGGCTCGTCGCCGGCCTGGCGGATCGCCAGCATCTGGCGCGGGTAGTTCCACTCATACAGCGCGGCGGCGGCGTCGATGCCCTCGTAGCATTGCAGCCGGATCAGCTGCCGCCCCATGATCCCGGCGATCGCCTTGGCGGCCTCGGTCTTGCCGACACCCGGCGCGCCTTCGAGCAACAGCGGCTTGCCGAGCGCCAGCGCGAGGTAACCGGCCGTCGCAAAACCGTCATCGGCGAGGTAATAGGCCGCGCGCAGCGCCTCGGCCAGTTTCTCCGGCCGATCGATCCCCCCGACACTTCCGCGCACCACCATCCCGATGTCCCCTATGCGCGCCGGACTTGCGGCCGCGCGCCGCCTTGAGCCTTCAGCGCGCGCAGGATCTTTTCCGGCGTGATCGGCAGCGTGTCGATCCGCACCCCGATGGCGTTGAAGATCGCGTTGGCGACCGCCGGTAACACCGGATTGGCGCACATCTCGCCCGGGCCCTTGCCGCCGAACGGGCCATCCGGTGCCGGGCGCTCCAGCACCGCGATGTCGTGCGGCGCGATGTCGCCGGGGCCGGGCATCAGATACTCGTTGTAATCGCGGCCGCCATGTTCGGGGTTGGGATAATACGGTTCCGGCGTCTCGTAGAGCGCGTGGCTCATGCCCATCCAGGCGCCGCCGACCAGTTGCTGCTCGACCATTTTCGGATTGAGCGCGCGACCGAGTTCATAGGCGCTGGTCAATTTGTTGACCTTGACGTCACCGGTTTCGTCGCAGACCTCCAGATCGACGACGAGGCAGGCATGGGCATAGGCGGTCACCGGCGACATCTCGCCGGTCTCCGGATTGACATTCGACAGCGGGATCAGAAAGATGCCGCGGCCGGAAATCGTCTTGCCCTGCTTGAACTGCGCCGCCTGCGACGCTGCCTTCACGGTGATCGATTTTGACGCCGCGCCGCGGACATGGATGTTGCCCTTGCCGTCGGTGACCAGATCGTCGGCGTTGACCTCGAGTTCCTCGGCGGCTGCCTCCAGCAGCACGCCCCGCGCCTCCTTGGCCGCGACGATCACCGCGTTGCCGACACGGTGCGTGCCGCGCGAGGCGAATGAGCCCATGTCGTGGGGACCGGTGTCGCTGTCGGCGGTGTCGACATAGACGTCCTCGATCGGCACGCCCAGCGTCTCGGCCGCGATTTGCCGGCTCACCTGTTTCATGCCCTGCCCGAGATCGATCGCCGACAGCGCCACCGTGAATTTGCCGTCCGGATTGGCATGCACCAGCGCCTGGCTGGGATCGCCGCCGAGATTCATGCCGATCGGGTAGTTGATGGACGCCATGCCTCGCCCCTGATGCCGTGCCATCTCAGCGCCTCCGTGTGAACACTGATGAGAACCGCGCCGCGCCGTGCTGGGGCGCCGCCGGCGGAGCAGGAACCGGCGGTACCGGAGCCGGTGGCGGCGTGGCGGCCGCCGGCTGCGATGGATAGTTCGGCAACGGTGCCACCGGCTGATGCGCCGGCGGCGGCTGATAGATCGGCACCGCGGGCGGCGGCTGATAGGCCGGCAGCGGTGCCGCGCCCGGTGTCAGCTGCGGCGGTACCTGCCGCGTCTCCGGCCGGCCGATCCGGCCGCTCTCGTCGGTCACCGTGGGTGGAATCGCCGCGCGCGGACCGCCGCCGCCACTCAGCGACGAGGCGCGCCGCGCCGTCTCGCTCAGCGGCCAGTTCACCTTCTGCGCCGCCACCTGCACGCACTCGATCAGCGCGGTGTTGTGGGCGACGCGGCGATGCGCCTTCATGTCGCCGTCGCGATAGGCGTTGAGGATTCGGAATTCCATCGGGTCGATGCCGACCAGATGCGCCAGCTTGTCCATCTGCACCTCGATCGAGAAGTCGATGCCCGTAACGCCGAAGCCGCGCATCGCGGTGGCCGGCACGCGGTTGGTGAAGACGCAATAGGCGTCGCCGCGCACATTCGGGATGGTGTAGGGCCCGGGCATGTGGGCGACGCATTTGACCACGCCGTAGCTGGACAGCCGCGTATAGGCGCCGGCATCGAAATAAGAAGTGATCTGCCGCGCCACGATGCGGCCGTCGCGCATCACGCCGTCCTTGATGACGTGCCGTTCGGCTCCGCGCGGCGAGCCGAACTGCATCTCCTCCTCGCGCCCCAGCACATAGCGGACCGGCCGCCCGGTGAGGATGGCGCCGAGCACCGCCAGCGGCTCGGTCAGCGAATCCACTTTGCCGCCGAAACCTCCACCGACGGTGCCGCCGATGAAATGCAGCCGGTTGGATTCCAGCGCGAGGATCTTGGCGGTGGTGCCGAGCGAGAAGAACAGGCCCTGCGCGCAGGAATGCACGACGTAGCGGTCGTTGGTTTCGGGCGCGGCGATGGTGCCGTTGGTCTCGGTCGAGGCGTGCTCGATCGGCGACATCTGGTAGCGCTCCTCCAGCACATGATCGGCGGTGCGGAAGGCCGCCTCGACATCGCCGAAGCGCAGCTTCTGATGGTCGTATTTGTCGTGATACTCGAAATAGTTTCCCGGATAGGTCTCGTTGACGACGACGGCGCCCGGCTTCAGCGCTTCCTGCACATCGAATACCGTCGGCAGCGGATCATAGCCGACGCGAACCAGCTTGACGGCCGCCATGGCTTCCGCCTCGCTGTCGGCGATGACGGCGACAATCGGCTCGCCCTTGTAGCGCACCTTGTCGATGGCGAGCGTCGGCTCATCGTCCTTGCCGAAGCCGATCAGGCTGAGCAGCGTGTTCTTGTTGACCGGCACGTCCTGCGCCCGGATCACGCGCTTCACGCCGGGCGCGCGCTCGGCGGCTGTCACGTCGATGCTCCGGATCCGGGCGTGATGGTGCGGCGAGCGCACCACCTTCAGGTGCAGCAGGCCGTCAAAGCCGTGATCGTCGAAAAAGCGGGTGCGGCCGGTGACGTGCCCCAGCATGTCCTGGCGCTGCTCGCCCTTGCCGATCACGTTGAGATTGTCGTCGCGCTCGTCGGCGAACAGATCCTTGCGAAACTCGAGCATCGGATTCCCCTCAGGCGCGGCGGGCGCCGCGCTGCTGCGCGGCGGCCAGAATGGCATTGATGATCGGCTCGTAACCGGTGCAGCGGCAGATATTGCCGGCGATCGCCTCGACGACCTCGACACGTGTCGGGTCCGGATTGCGGTCGAGTAGCGCCTTCGCCGCCATCAGCATGCCGGGCGTGCAGAAGCCGCATTGCGCGGCGAAATGCTCCATGAAGGCGGCCTGCAGCGGATGCAGCGTCGGTCCGTCGGCGAGCCCGCTCGCGGTTTCGATCGATCGCCCCTCGCAGGTCACGCTGAGCGTAAGGCAACCCAGTCTCGGCTCGCCATCGACCAGCACGGTGCAGACGCCGCAGGTGCCCTGGCCGCAGCCGAACTTCGGGGCGAAATCGCCAAGCCCGCGCCGGATGGTGCCGAGCAGCGTTTCCGCGGGCTCGACGAATACCGCGCGATCAAAGCCGTTGAGACGAAACTGTACAGGCATCCGGGCCATTTACGCGTTCCTTCAGGATGTCTCGCCGGCCAACAGCCGGCCGAGATGCACAGGCAATACTTCGCGGCGATACCATTCCGAGGCGATCGAATCGGTCGCCGGCATCGTGCCATCGAGCGCCGCGGTCTTCGCCGCCGCGATGGTGGCTGCGTCCAGGCTCTGCCCCTCCAGCACGCGCTCGACCGCCTTGGCGCGCAGCGGCGTCGGCCCCATCGCGCCATAGGCGATCCGGGCACCGCTGATCCGTCCGGCGTTCTGCGGCAGATGCGCCGCGATCGAGAGCACCGAGACGCCCTTGGGCCTGACACGCGCGACTTTCAGGAAACGAAACGCATCGGCGCCGACCGGGCGGTTGAAGCCGACCGAAACCACCAACCCGACCCCGCCCCGCGCCCGGTTCGTCAGCATCTCCTCAAGCGGTATCTCCCGCGCGCCGCCGAAACCGGCATGCAGCGTAACGACGGCGTCGAGCGCGAGCAGCGCCGTGGTGAAGTCGCCGTAGGGAGTGGCGGCGAACAGATTGCCGCCGATCGTCGCGGTGGTCCTCACCGCGGGACCGCCGATGCCGCGCGCCGGCGCGTGCAGATAGGACAAATCACGGTTGGCCAGCACCATCGCCATGGTGACGCCGGCGCCGAGTTCCACCCGCGCGCCGCCGGCGTTGACCGCCAGCAGCGCCGGATCGACCGCGCGCAGCAAGGTGCCTTCCGTCATCACGCCCTCGTTGATGGCGCGCACCAAAAGCGTGCCGCCGCCGAGCAGCTGGGCGCCGCGGTCGGCGGCCAGGATCTCAGCGGCTTCCTGCAATCCCTGCACGATGCGTACGTTGACGGGCATGGCGCTTCCTATCCTGCGAGTTCGGGCAGCTGGCGGACCGCCGCGATGCCATTCGAGTAGACTTCGTTGCCGACGAGGTCGGCGAGTTCCGCCTCGCGACCGGCCGGCGTGGTGAAGCGGCCTTCCCAGTGCCAGAAGCTGCGATTGCCGTCGGTGACCGGCAGCAGCCGGACATGGGCGACGTAGTTGAACAGCGGAATCGGCGTCTCCAGCAGGCAATAGCTGAACGTCATTTCGAGGTCCGACAGCGCCAGTAACTGCTCGCGCAGTTCGGCGCCGTCCTGCATCGTGAAGCGGCGGACGCATCCGATCTTGTCCGAGGGATAACCGCGCTCGATCGTGCTTTTGGCGACGATCGGATGCCAGGATTCATGGCCGTTGAAGTCGCGCAGCACCGCCCACAGCCGCTCGACCGGCGCGTCGATGATGGTGCTGCGAACCACCCGCGGCATGCTCAGGCTCCGAACGCGCGGTTGAGTGCGTCAAAACCGGTCTGGAACACATTGCCGCCGACACCGCTGACCAGCTCCGCCTCCAGCTCCGGCGCGCAGTCGAAATCGGCGCTCCATTCGATGAACGTGCGGTCCAGGTCGGTCACCGGGGTCAGCCGCAGCGAGGCCACGTAGTTAGTCAGCGGCATCGGCGAATCCAGGATCGAATAGGTGCAGAGCATGTCGAAGTCCGACAGGCCGAGCAGCTTTTCGCGCAGCCGGTCGCCATTGCGCAGCGAGAATGCCCTGACGCAGCCGACCTTGTCGGCCGGCTCGCCATTCTCGATCCGGCTTTCCGCGATCCCGGGATGCCAGTTCGGCAGGCCGTTGAAATCCCGCACACGCGCCCAGACCTTGGCCGCCGGTGCATTGATGACGCTGGATACGTAGACACGAGCCATCAATTCACTCCCTGCCCTTGCCTTTGCCGCCGCGGCCGGACGGCTTGGGCTCGTCGGGTCCCGCGCCTGCGGGGACTGGTCCGTCGTCCTTCGGCCTCGACGGCTGGGCCTCCTTGCCGACGCGCTGCAGGTCACTGGCCTCACGCATCAGCCCGCCCATCTTGGCGAGGTTGCCGCCTTCGATCCCGATTTCCTTCAGGACCTGATCGATCAGCGGCGCCTGTACGCGGTAGCGCAGCGCCGATTCGATCACCTCGTCGGTTGGGGTGCGCGAGTTGCCGCCGCCATTGCCGGCCATGCCGCCCAATCCGTCGACATGCAGGATGCGGATGCCCTCGATCTTCTCCATTGGCTTGACGCTTTCGCGGACGATCCCCTCGATCCGGTCCAGCAACCGGCGCCGGAACAGGCCGTAGCGCGCCTCGTCGGTAAGCGCATTCTCGGCCTCGTAGAGCAGCTTCTGCGCTTCCGCGTCGACCGCGGCGCGTATCGCATGGGCCTCGGCCTCGATGCGCTTCTCATCGGCGTTCTTCTTCGCCAGCATGACTTCGACCGTGCTGCGCCGCTTGGCGTTCTCGCTTTCGCGCACCGTCTTGACGATCTCCTCGGCCTCCACTGCCTTGGCCTTCGCCATCTCCGCCTTGACCTGGGCTGCGGATTCCAGCAGCGATTTCTCGAAAATCGCGATCGCCTTGTCCATCACGGCGCTCTCGACTTCGCGCTCGCGACCGACCTCGAGCTTGCGCAGATCGAGGTCGCGGCCGATACGGGCCTCGTCGAGACCGCGCTCGGAGGCGATCCGCGCGCGTTCGATCTCCTCGCGCGCGGCGATCTCGGATTCCTGCAGTGCCTGGTTGCGCGCGATATCGAGCTGTTCGAGCGCCTTGCGGCGCTCCAGCCGCGCCACCTCCAGTTCGCGCTCGCGGCTGATGTCGACCTTCTCGACCTCCTGGCGCGCATTGATCTCGGCTGCGCGCACGGCACGGTCGGAATCGACCCGCTCGATCCGGCGTGCGGAGGTTGCGATGACGCGCTCCTCCTCGGCGATCTCGATCGTCTTCTTCTGGTCGATCTGCAACACCTCGCGGCTCTTCGACGCTGCGATACGCTCCTTGTCGATCGCGAGTTCAGCTTCGATACGGCTGACCTCGACCGCATCGCGTTTCTTGATTTCAGCGGTCTCGATCGCCCTGGCGCGATCGATGTCGAGGTTGCGGATTTCGAGTTCGGAGGCGATCCGCGAGGTCGCGACCGATTGCTCCTGGGCAATGCGGGCGGTCTCGGTCGCCTTGCGCGCGGCGATCTCGGCGCCTTCCAAGGTCTGGGTCCGCGCGATCTCCTGCGACCGGGTTTCCTGTTCGGCGAGGATGCGATGCGCCGCGATTTCCTTCTCGTTGGCGATCCGTGCCGCCTCCACCGCGTGCAGCGCGGCGATCTCGGCCTCGTCGATCGCCTGGTTGCGGGTGATGGTCAACGCGCGGACCTTCTCCTCCTGGAGGATGCGGGCGGATTCCACCAGTTCCTTCGACGCGATGGTCTCCTGCTGGACGGTGCGGTCGCGGACGATCTCACGTGCCAGCCGCTTTTCCTCCGCGGCGAGGCGGTTGGCGATGATGGCGCTGTTGCGGGCGATTTCCGCGGTTTCGGTGGCCAGCCGTGCTGCGATATCGGCCTCCTCGATCGCACGCCGCTTGGCGATGTCGAGGCCCGAAATCCGCTGCTCGTTGGCGATCCGGTCGGTGCTGACCGACGCCTCCTGCGCGATCCGGGCGCGCTCGGTGGATTCCCGCGCGGCAATTTCGGCGGCCTGCAGCGCGCGCACCTGTTCGATCTCGCGCTCGCGGATATCACGGTCGGCGGTGATACGGAACTCCTTGATCAGCTGGTCGTTGGCGATCCGCGCCTTCTCCACCGTTTCGCGCGCGGCGATCTCGGCCTGGTCGACGGTCTGGCTGCGCTCGATCTCGCGCTGGCGGACGTCGCGTTCGGAGGCGATCCTCGCTTCGCTGATGGCGCGTTCATTGCCGATCCGCGATTTCTCGATTTCCTCGCGTGCGTTGATCTGGGCCTGCTCGGCCTCGGTATCGCGCATCGCGCGCTCGCGGGCGATTTCGGCGCGCTGCACGGCGCGGCGCACCTCGACGTCGCGCTGCTGCTCCAGCCGCGCCAGCTCGCTCTCGCGTTCGATCTCGAGCGATTGCTTCTCCGCCTCGAGATTGCGCGAGCGGATCTTGATCATCGAGTCCTGCTCGATGTCGTTGCGCGTCTTGCGCCTGCCCTCGATCTGCTCGATCAGCTGGGTCAGGCCCTCGGCATCGAAGCGGTTCGAGGCGTTGAAATACTGCAGGTCGGTCTGGTCGAGATTGGTCAGCGCCACCGATTCCAGTTCGAGCCCGTTCTGAGCGAGCGCTTCGGCGGCGGCCTCCTTGACCTTGGCGAGATAGACCCCGCGTTGCTCGTGCATGTCCTCCATGGTCATCTCGGAGGCGACCGAGCGGATCGCCGAGACGAATTTGCCCGACAGCAGGGCGTGCAGCGTCTCCGGCTGCATGGTGCGCCGGCCAAGCGTCGAGGCCGCCAGCGACACCGCCTCGGGGGTGGCGCGGACACGGACGTAGAAGTCGGCGTCGATGTCGACCCGCATCCGGTCGCGGGTGATGATGGCGTCGTCCTGGCCGCGATGCACCCGCATCTGCAGCACGTTCATGTTCACCGGCGTGATGTCATGGATGAACGGCAGCACGAAGGCGCCGGAATCGATCACCACCTTTTCGCCGGCAAGGCCGGTACGGACAAACGCCGCCTCCTTCGACGAGCGCCGGTAGAGCCAGTTGACAATATAGACGACGATCGCGATCACGATGACCGCGACGATCAGCCAGAGAATGAGCGCTCCGATCAGCTGGCCTGACATGTCTGTTCTCCCTCCACGAAGTGCTGTCGCGTGATCCGTTCAGTTGCGGCTGATGGCCTTGAATTTCCGGGTCTGCTCGCGGATCGCGACTTCCACCGGCAGCCGTTCCATCGAGGAGGCGCCGTAGAAGCCATGGCAATGGCGCGAGGTCTTGATGACGAATTCGGCGTCCGCGGGTTCAGCCACCGGGCCGCCATGCACGAGGATGATCGCGTCGGGTTTCACCGCGAGCGCCGCCGCCGCCCAGGCGTCAAGCATGGCCGGAACATCGTCGAGCTTCAGCGCCGTCCGCGCCCCGATCGCGCCGCCGGCGGTCAGCCCGAAATGGCAGACGATGATGTCGGCGCCCGCGCCCGCCATCGCCGCGGCATCGTCGGCCGAGAACACATAGGGCGTCGTCAACAGGCCCTTGGCGGCGGCCAACGCGATCATCTCGACTTCGAGCGCATAGGACATGCCGGTTTCTTCCAGCCCGGTGCGAAAACTGCCGTCGATCAACCCGACCGTCGGAAAGTTCTGCACGCCGGAGAAGCCGGCGGCTTTCACCTCGTCGAGAAAGCGATCCATGCTGCGGAACGGATCGGTGGCGCAGACGCCGGCCAGCACCGGCGTCTTCTTCACCACCGGCAGCACCTCGGCGGCCATCTCCATCACGATCGCATTGGCGTCGCCGTACGGCATCAGGCCGGACAGCGAACCGCGCCCGGCCATCCGAAAGCGGCCGGAATTGTAGATCACGATCAGGTCGATGCCGCCGGCTTCCTCGCATTTGGCGGACAGCCCGGTGCCGGCGCCGCCGCCAACGATCGGCTCGCCGCGCGCGATCATCGCGTGAAACCTGGCGAGAAGGGTCTGCCGATCGATCGCTGCCATGCTGTGATCCCTTACCGGCTCGCCGCGCGCGCGCGCGGCCGTGCGCCCTGCAGCGCGCGAAAATGTTGCACCAGCGCGGCAGCGAAGGCCGGGCTGTTGATATGATTGGGAACGCGTACGAGCTGACGCGACGCCGTCTGCCGCACGCTCGCTTCCAGCGCGCCGAACAGTGCCTCGCGCGCCGCCGTGTCGAAGAACGGCTTGCCCGCCTCGTCGAGGGCCGAGACCCCGCCCTCCGGCAGCAGGAAGCGCACCGGACCTTCCATCCGATTGAGCCGCTCGCCGATCCAGTGCCCCATCGCGGCATTCTCCGCGGGGTCTGTGCGCATCAGAGTCACCTGCGGGTTGTGCTGATGAAGCAACCGGCCGCGGTATCGCTCGGGCACGGTGTCGGGCGCACCGAAATTGACCATGTCGAGCGCGCCGACCGATCCGACATAAGGAATCCGCGTGCGGATGATGGCGCCGAGCCGATCCTCGGTCGCCGGAAACACCCCGCCGAACAACAGGTCGGCGATTTCGGTGGTGGAGACGTCGATCACCGCCGGGACCAGGCCGCCGTCGACCAGCTTCTCCATCGACTGGCCGCCGATGCCGGTGGCGTGGAACACCAGGCACTCATAGTCGTCGCCGATCAATTTCGTCACCTGCTGCACGCAGGGCGTGGTGACGCCGAACATCGTGAGGCCGACCAGCGGCCGGTCCTCGCCGGCGCGGCGGCGCGGCGGCGGCGCCTTGACAGCCTCCAGCCGCGCCCGCGCCATCCCGGCCATCGCCTGGGCGCCGTTCGCCAGCACTTGCCGCGAGATGGCGTTCAGGCCCTGCACGTCGGTAACAGAATACATCATCATGATATCGGAGGGGCCGACATAGGCCCGCGTGTTGCCGGAGGCGACGGTGGAGATCATCAGCTTCGGCACGCCGACCGGCAGCGTCCGCATCGCCGGTGTCGCCAACGCCGTGGCGCCGGAGCCGCCGGCGGAAATCAGGCCGAGCAGCCTGACACCCTCGCCGCCGGACTTGCCCTTCACCCAGGTTTCAAATGCTTCCGCCATCGCCGCCACGGCGGCGCCGCGGTCGGCATTGAACACTCCGGCGGAACCTCTGGGATGATGCAGTGCGATTTCCAGCGGCGGCACGTCCGCGCCGGAGATCCGGCCCATGGTCGACAGATCGACCAGCTTCACCGGCAGGCCCGCTGCCTTGATGATGTCGGCGATGAAGCGCAGCTCCTCGCCCTTGGTATCGAACGTGCCTGCCACGGCGACGAACGGCTCGTTGAAACCGCCTGCGCTGCGCCCCATCCTGCGTTCGGATGCGGGGATTGCGGCGGCGACGGGCGTGCGGGTCAGGGTGCGCGCGGACGACTCAATTCGCGCCGCCGCCACATCGGGGCTCCACCGGGTCGGCGGCACCGGGTTCGACAGATAGACCCGGATCGGCGCATCGTTGCGTATCGGCGCCGGCGCGGTCGGGCGGCCGCCGGGTTCGCCCGCGGCCGAAGGCGAAGGTTCGATCTCCTCATGGCCATGGCGGCCGACGCCGAGCAGGCGTTGCTGCAGGTCGCGATCTGCGGCCAGCCGCGCCGCCTCGATGACGCGGTTGACCCGGCCGTTGACCATGATCGCGACCGTGTCGGAGATCTCGGTCGCCACGCCGATGTTCTGCTCGATGACGAGGATGGCGACGTCGCCCTCCTCGCTCAACCGCACCAGCATGTCCTCGACGTGCGCGACGATGACGGGCGCGAGGCCTTCGGTCGGCTCGTCCATGATCAGGAGTCGCGGATCGAGCAGCAGCGCCCGCGAAATCGCCAGCATCTGCTGCTCACCGCCAGAGAGCTGCGACCCCGCATTGTTCTTGCGCTCGGCCAGCCGCGGAAAAGTGTCGTAGATCCGCTCCGGCGTCCAGCTGCCGCGCGGTCCGCGCTGCGCCAGCCTCAAATGCTCGTTGACGCTCAGTGATCGCCACAGCCGCCGGCCTTGCGGTACATAGCCGATGCCGAGCCGGGCGATGTCGGTGGTGGAGCGGCCGACCAGTTCCTGGCCGAATGCGGTGATCGAACCGCTCGACACCGGAACCATCCCCATGATCGCCTTGCACAGCGAAGTCTTGCCCATGCCGTTGCGGCCGACCAGGCTGAGCACACCTTCCTGCAAGGTCAAATCGACACCCTGGAGCGCGTGCGACTGGCCGTAATAGAGGTTCAGCCCGCGAACCTGGAGCGCCGGCAGCGTGCCATGCAACGGCTCGCGGCGGTCAGTGATGGGCATAACCGCCTCCGAGATAGAGCTCCTGAACCTCCGGATCGGATTCGATCTCGTCGGACCGGCCTTCCTTGAAGATCCTTCCGTTGTGCATCATCGTCACGCTTTCGGCCACCCGCAGCGCGACATCCATGTCGTGTTCGATAATGATGTAGCCAATGTGCGCCGGCAGCGAGGTCAAAATCGTCACTAGATCGGCGCGCTCGGTCGGCGACAGTCCCGCCGCGGGCTCGTCGAACAGCACAAAGCGCGGCGCGCCGGACAGCGCCAGAGCAACTTCAAGCTGGCGCTGCTGGCCATAGGCCAGCTCGCCGACCAGGCGGTCCTTATCGTCGGTCAGGTGCACAGCCTCGACCAGCAGTGCCGCTGCCTGCACGAGTGCATCGTCCGGACGGGGACGGATCAGCGAGAACCGGTTCCGCGAAACACCGCAGCACGCGAGATAGACATTGTCCATCACGGTCAGCCCGGTGAAGAGCGAGGATATCTGATAGGTGCGGCGCAAGCCCCGGCGGATGCGCTCGTGGGGCGGGAACACCGTCACATCCTCGCCAAAGAACCGGACCAGGCCCGCTGTGGGCAGAAAATCCCCGGTGATGCAGTTGAACAGCGTGGTCTTGCCCGCGCCGTTCGAGCCGAGGACGGCCCGCCTTTCGCCTGGCTTCACCGAAAGCGTCACGTCCGAGATCGCGGCCAGCGCGCCGAACATCTTGGTGATGCCCCGCAGTTCCAGCGCATTGCCGGAGCTGGCGTTGCCAGCCCCGGGCAGGTTCATCCGGGAAGATGCGACGGGCGCGTTCATACCCCGCCTCCCGTCGCTGCGGCCTTGCGCGCCGCAACCCCCGCACGCCAGCGATCCCACAGGCCCAGCACGCCATCCGGCGAGAACAGCACAATCGCCAGGAAGCCGATCCCGATGATCAGCTTGAAGCGATCCGCCGCGAATCCGAAGAAACCGAGAATGTCGGTCGAGAACACCTGCAGCAGCACGTAGATGAAAGCGCCGATAAACGGTCCGAGCGGACGTCGCATCCCGCCGACTACCGCGACCACGAGCACATCGATCGCGGAGGAAACCCCGATCGTGCCCGGAGCGATCTGCGCATTCTGCCAGACCAGAAGAATGCCGCCCGTGGAGGCGAAAACGCTCGCCAGGGCGTAGGCCGCCACGCGATGGGCGGTCACGTTGAAACCCAGTGCCGCCATGCGCCGCGGGTTGTCGCGCACACCCTGAAGGGCGAGCCCGAAGGGAGAGCGCGCAAGATAGACCACTGCGCCGTAGCAAAGAACGGCGCAGCCGAGCGTGAGGTAGTAGAAAGGTAAGGGATCGCGCCAGTTCACGCCGAAAATTTTCGGCGGCAACACGAGGTTGAACCCGGAATAGCCGTTGAACACCGAGTAGTTCTGTCGTGTGAAATAGAAGAAGGCGGCCGCAATCGCGAGCGTGATCATGATCGTGTAGATGCCATCCGTGCGCACGGCGAGCGCGCCGGATATCGTCGCGAAAAGCGCCGCGATCAGGAAGGCGGCCGGAAGCACGATCCACCAGGAGAGGCCGAGACTGACATTGGCCGCGCCTGACGGCCCAAGGATGGCGACCATGTAGCCGGCCATCCCGGCAATCGACATCTGCAGCAGGCTCACCATTCCGCCATAGCCGGCGAGGAACATCAGGCTGAGCCCGATCATGCCCAGAATGAAAGTCCAGCCCATGACCTGGAACAGCCAGAAATCGTTGGCCACGATCGGCAGCAACAGCAGGATCAGCCCGAAAATCCACCAGGGCGCGGGAATGCGCTCGGACCACATCCGCTGGTCGACGGGGCTGGCAAAGCGAGGGGCTTGATCGACAACCGACATGTCCTATCGCCTCGTTCCCAGAAGGCCCTGCGGCCGAAACGCCAGCACCGCCGCCATGATGAGGAAGGTGAGAACGATCGAATAGGTCGGCGCGTAGACAAATCCCATCTGCTCGGCCACCCCGATGATCAGCGCGCCCAAGGCCGCGCCGACGATCGAGCCCATGCCTCCGACGATCACCACCACGAGGCTCGCCAACAGGAACCGCGTATCCTCGCCCGGCGACAGCGACTGGAACGTGCCGCCGATGATCCCCGCGATACCGGCAAGCCCGGCGCCGAAGCCGAATACCGCCAGAAACACGATGTGAATGCGTACCCCGGATGCGGCCAGCATCTCGCGGTCGTCCACGCCCGCACGGATCAGCATGCCAAGCGTGGTGCGGTTCAAAACGAGCCACATCGCGACACCGATCACGATTGCCGCGACCAGGATCCAGATGCGTACCGACGGGTAGCGCAGCCACCTGACCGCGCCGGTCGCGTCGTTGATGCTGCTCACGAGCGGCAATTGCATCGGTCCCTGCAGCAATTGCGGCGCGAGGATCGAATATGATTGCCCGCCCCACCACCAGAGCATGAGGTCGGCAAACACGATCGAAAGCCCGATGCTGACCAGCGTCTGGCGGAGTTCTTCGCCCTCCATTTTCGAGAAGATGAAGAACTGCATCAGCAGTCCGATCAGCCCCACGACGATGAACACAACAGGAAATGCCAGCAGCCACGAACCCGAGGCGGTCGCGATCTCGTAGCCGAGATATCCGCCGATCAGGAACAATGAGCCATGCGCGAGATTGACGATGCGCATCAGGCCGAAAATCAGCGTGAAGCCGGCTGCTACGAGAAAATAAAGCGCGCCAAGCGTGATGCCGCCCAAAAGTGCATTCAGGAAGATCTGCTTGCGGCCCCAACTCGCCACCAGTTCGGGTGGCCAGGAGGCCAGCACAAGCCACAGGAACGCTGCGACCAGGAGTATGATGATCAGGCTCCAGAGCGGATAGCGCTTGATGAAATTGTCCATCTCGGAATGACCCGGCAGCTTCCCGTGGCGGACCCTCGCCACCGTTAGAATGGAGGCTAGATTGAAGTTCCCGGCCTGTCCTTTCCCGAACGTCTTTTCTCTAGCCCGAACGTCTTTTCTTTGGAGTGCGGCACCCCTTTCTCAGTGCGTGAGGCCCGCGACGCTGCGCCGGTAGGCGCTCGGCGGCACGACGCCATTGGCGATAAAGAAACGCGAGAAGCTCGCCGGAGTCGCAAAGCCGAGATCGAGCCCGATTTCGGAAACCGTTTCCCTGCCGATGGCCAGTCGCTCGATCGCGCGCTCCATGCGCAGGGCGTTGAGGAAGATCGTGGGGGGCAGCCCCATCTGCTCGCGAAACAGCTTGAAGAAATGCGGGCGCGAAAGGCCGGCGTTCCGCGAGATCTGTCCAAGGTCGACGGGTTCGCCGAGCCTCTCGCTCAGAAGGCTGATCGCGCGCCTCAGGCGGAAATCCCGCAGTCCCGAGCAATGGGCGGCCGGCCTGTCAGCCGCGCTCGTCCACTGCCAGGTTTGATCGAAGGCCGCCTGCGTGAGGGTACTGAGCCGATCCTCGAAGGAACCATCGCAGCCGCCATGGTCGGCGAGAAGCCGTGCGGTTTCCGAGACAAGCCGGGTGATGTGGTCGCTCATTTCGACGGTTGAGCGGCCGAAGCGCAGGATTTCGAACGCGGTGTGGCTCGCATCGACGAACCAGCCGGGGCGGATGTAGAGAACGAGCGTCAGCGTTGGTTCCCGGCGGTCAATCGGCGCGAAATAATGCGGTTGCCATGGGCTGATTGCCGTTGCGCTACGAGTCGTGAGCGGCAGGGTCTTGCCATCGACAACCACGCTGGCGACCGGTCCGCTGACATGAAAGATCAGGTGCCCCTCGCGATGGGCATGCGGCACCATCGGCCGATCCAGCTCATAGAGGCAAGCGCGCCCGAACGCACCATGTGCGACCGCGTGAGCAATACTCATCGGTTTCCTCCCCGCCCATCTTTGTGCGCGGTAATGGAAGAATGTATAAGGAGATCGCGTTGTGACAACAGGCAAATTGCCCCGGCCGCCGCCGGTCCGGGCGGCTTGCCTCGCGCCGAATGCTTCGCGTGCGTGCTCACCAGGCGGCCTCGAGAATGCGGCGGCAATCGCCTGGGGTCAGCCGTCGGGGATTGGCCAGGGCTCCGGGGTCGTTCGCTGCCAGTTCCGCAAAACGGTCGAACTGAGCCGGATTGATCCCCATCTCCCGCAAGGAGGTCGGCAGGCCGATGGCGCGGGCGAAAGCTCCGATTGCGGTGCTGAAGTCCGGCTTCCGCGTTGTTCTGGCAAAGGTTTCGGCCATGGTGGCGTATCGATCGCCCACCGCTTCGGTGTTGAAGTCGGCCATGGCCGCCATCAACGGCACATGCAGATCGCCGTGAAGGATGCCGGGTCCAAGTTCAGCCTTGATCGGATGCGCAAGCGCATCGACCCCGCCAACCGCTTTTTCCAGCGCGAGCCCGGCCGTCAATGCCGCGGCCATCAATTCGCGCTGCGCTTCCCGGTGACTGGGCGAAGCCAGTGCCACAGGTAGCCACCGCGTGAGCCGCTTTGCGGCTTCCAGCGCAAGCGCGTCTGCCGGCGGATGGTAGACGGGGCTGGCATAGGCTTCGATGGCATGGACCAGCACCTCCATGGCTGCGGCGGCGAGTTGGCGTGAGGACGCTCCCTCAAGTACCGTTGGATCGGCGATCACCCGGTCGGGGCGAGGACAGGCGACCGGCTGGCCTTGCCCCAGACGCACCCGCCGCGCCAACCCGAAATCGCAAAGGCCGACAGGAACCGCGATCAGCGTAAGGCGTTCGCCCCGTCGCAATGCATGTTCCGCAGCGAGCCGCGCCTGCCCGACAGCCGCAGATCCACCGACGGCGATGAGCGTGCCCGTTCGGATGTCGCTCATGGCGCTCAAGATCCTGAGGGTTATTTCTCCGTGAGAGGTGGCACGATCGGTCCGCGCCAGGCTGATCGTCGTCTGGCCGAGCGACTCCTGCACGCGCGCGCAAACGGCCGCGCTTCCAGGCTCGTTGTCAACGAGTAACAGCGCCCGAGCGAGCGGCCCCACCTCCTCGGGAAGCGCATCCTCGATCGCGGCCTCTGCGAAATGGGTGCGCGTGAGATAGTCGATGAGAGTCATCGGAGACGCTCCCGGCGTTTCCGCCGCATGGAGTCCGAAATGGCGGAATTCCCGAGGGAACCGGTGGCCGGCTGACAGCGCCGGCCACCGAAGATGACATCAGAGGCAGGCGCGCTCAACCGCCCGCGCGCAGCTTGGCGCAGTCAACTGCATCGCGCGACGGAAGCCCCAGGGCCTTGAACTGAGCCGTCGTCATGCCGAGCGTCTGGTTGACGTTCTCGGTCTTGGCCACCATCTTGCTGGTCATCTTGCCATCCGGCCCGTCGACCACTTCGTTGACGAAGACCGTTCCAGTCGCCTGCCGGTTTTCGTTCAATGTGATCTTGCCGACGGGGCTGTCGAGTTGAAGCTTGTTCAGGGCCTCCTTGAACTTTGCCTGCCCGTTCGACAGATCGCCCCCGGCCGCCTGGAGCCCTTTGATGGCGGCGAGCGTCGCCGTGTAGTATCCCAGGCCGAACAGCGAAGGCGATGGCAGGCGTTTGTCGGCCGGGAAGCCTTCCTGATAGAGCTTCACATATGAAGTCCATGCCGGGTCCGTATTGTCAGCGGCGAAGGGGCCGGAAGTCGGCGTGCCCTTCAACGCGTCTTTCGCGCGACCTTTCGCCGTCAAGACCGTCTGGTCGGCCATGATGGTGCCGCCGATCAGGCGGGTCTTTTCACCAGCCTGCTGATATTGATTGAGGAAGTTGATCGCATCCGTGCCGCCAAGGCCAAGATAGATCGCATCCACATTGTCCGGCAGCTGCGCGATGATCCCGCCGAAATCCGATTGGCCGAGCGGCTGCCAGAACCGCTGGACGATGTCGCCGCCCGACTTGCAGAAATCCACCGCAAAGCCCATGAAGTTCGTGTAGCCGAACGAGTAATCGGCTGCGATCGTCGCTACCTTCTTCCAGCCCTTCTTGTTCACGACGTAGTTGCCGAGGCCGAAGCCCCATTGCGAGCCGTCGAGGTTGAAGCGGTAGAAGTTCGGCGCGGGATCGACCCAGGTGGTCTCAAGCGCGCCGGAAATGCCGTTGATCACCACCTTGTCCGGGATGGTCTTGGCGAAATCGCGCATGGCAATACCTTCCGAGCCGGAAAGCGGACCGATGATTAGGTCGACCTTGTCCTGCTCGATAAGCTTGCGGGCCATACGCACCGTCGTGTCGGGTTTGGTATCCGTCGGAGCTACGACGGTTTCAATCTTCTTGCCGGCAATGGTGTTGTTCACCTGCTTGAGAGCCAGTTCGACATTTCGGACACCATCCTGGCCTCCGGTCGCGAAGGCGCCTTCCAGCGCCACCAGGATGCCGATCTTGATGGTGTCGCTCTGGGCGAGAGCTGCGCCGGGCAGCATAAGGGCGGCTACCGCGACGGCGCCAAGCAAAGACTTGCGCATTGTTGTTCCTCCCTGTGACGCAGCAGAGCGCATCCGGCTACCACGCCGGACCTTCCTCATGTGCGTCTCGTTAACGCGCCCCTTGCGGGCGCCTTCAGGAAAGCTGCCGATCAAAGCCCGAGCCGCCAATATCCAAGCGTCTCATTTTCGCAGGTACTGTCATGCGCGGGGAGCGTAGCAAAAGCCGGCGGAGGCTCGAATGCCAGCCATAAAAGCGGCATGCTCAAAAGAAACTGGCGCGTGCCAGGCTCAGGTGCAAACGGGGACTGAAATACCGTTTCAATATGCAGCCCACCCGTTCAGGCCGGTTCTTGATTCAATCGTCGTTCAAAAAACTGCGGAGCGTGTCCTCTAACCGAAGCGGCCCTTCCGTTCATGCAAAGACCGCTTCCCAATGAATGGGTTCGGCGTTTTCGGCGACCACTTCTATCGCGAGCGCCGGCCTGACGGTTGTTTCAAGGCAGCGAATGTCCGCAGCAAGATGTTTGGCGAACACGACCGCTTCGGACGCCACTTCAAACTCGCGCCCCAACTCATCCTCGATCCTGAGCTTGTCTCGAATGTTGAAAAAGAAGCGCATAAGACCTCCACTGATCGATGGAAAACCAATACAGAATATCGGTTTCCTGCACCTTGATCCTGATCAACAAGCCCAGGCTGGGGTCCGTCCGCCACGCCGGCAGCCTGCGCGCCTCCCTGAGAACCCAAGGCCGCCGACCGCGGCGTGTTGATCTTTCGCGATGCACCGCCGGCCTTCAATTGACTGCGGCGAAGCCGAGCTCAGCTCGGGCGGCGTGCTCGATCAGTGACGGATTCCATGCCGGATCGAACGTCATCACTACGTCCACGGAAACGACGCCGGGCACGCGAGCGGCGCTATTGGCCGCCCCTTCCTTCAGAAGACCGGCGGCCGGGCATCCTGGAGTCGTCGTAGTCATCGTGATACGGGCGGCGCCGTTCATCACCGTTATGTCGTAGATGAATCCGAGATCGACGATGTTGTAACCGAGTTCCGGATCGATCACGACGCGCAGTGCGTCCCGGATGCGCTCGACGAGTTCGTTTCTCATGACGGCGCCCTGACGGTCAGTTCGTAGGCCGACCCGTCCGGCGTGAATCCGCCGAGCCAGCGGAAGCCGCGCTTCTCGAGTTGCGGGAACAGAAAGACAGGCTCTCGTCGCAACAGCGCCGACAATGTTTGCCCCGGCCCGAGCTTATCTGCAGCGGCGAGGATGCGCACCATCGGTTCCGGCGGATCGAGATCGCGGCTGTCGAGCTTGACGTCCGGTTCGGGCCAGTTGTCGAAGGCCGGGGCGCCGACAGGAGCTTCTGCCAGATTTGCGTCCGCCGGCGTGAAAAGCACCTCCCACTCGCCTCGGTCGAGAGCGGTCTCTGAATGCGTAAAGCCCCTGTCGGCCATGACGCCGAACAACGGAACCGGCCTGAAGGTCGCATAAAGACGCATACCCTGTCCCGGATCGAGGCATTCGAGCGCGGACATGATGACCGAGAACGGCTCTCCGCCTGCACGCAGGATTGGACGGACGTCGACGTCGATATATTCGGTCATGCGTTTTCCTTTCGTCTGACTAGGTCTTCGCGAACAGCAGAGCGGGCGCGCTTGCGCCGCCTGTGAGGCGCAGCGGGCACGCGACATCGGCGAGCCGCCGCGTCCGGACAACTTCCCGGACAATTCCGGCTATTCCAATGGTCATCGCGGCTGCAGCTGCCCGGAAGGCCGAAGGTTCGCGGGCGAGCAGCATCAGCGTTCCGAGCCAGACCGCCGTATAATAGGTGACGAACCACTTTGACGCTCTCGCCTCGGCGACGAGGTCCTGCACGCGTGGAGTCGGGGCCCGTCCCATTACCGGGCCATAAGTCTCGAGCCAGGTCAGGAACGCCACGATCTTGTAGAGCTTGGCAAGGACGAGACCCGACAGCCAGCCGAAGACCGCGAGAAAGACGAATGCGCCGACCTGTGCTTCGAACGTACCGGTCGAGACAAGCACCACGCCCAGCAAAGCCGTCCCCGCCAGACTCGCGAAAGACAGGATCGCCATCCGCGTATTGAGCTCGAGCTGCCGCCGCATGCGGCCGCGGAAGATCCCGACGACGTCGCGACCGTATAAAGCGACGGTGGCCAGGCCGAGGATGGCGGCGATCGACAACACGACATTCAATCCCGAAACGAGCCAGATCGCCAGGATTCCGCCCATCACCGTGACTGCCATCGCGAGCGCGCCCGCCATCAACGTCGTGCCGCTCTTGCGGTCGTCCACCTCGGGCGAGAGCATGAACATGGACAGAAGCCGGTAGCTCACGCCCATGGCCGTCAAACTGAGCCAGCCGCCCAGACCGGCGATCGCGTGCAGCGGGACACCGGAAGCCAGCATCGCTGCTCCGGTCGCTCCGCCCCATCCTGCGAGCGCAAACGCAAACAGCGCGCCGAAGGCGACGGTGACACAGAGCGAGACCAATCCCACCAGGACGAAACGGATCGGTCCTGCCGGCCGCAGCCAAGCGGTCAGCCCAAGGTCGACCACGATCAAGCCGAACCCGGCGAGGAGCAGGCTTGCTCCCAATGGAAGAAGCCAGAGCCACGCCGGCAAACGCCCTCCCAGGGCCAGAAAACCCGCGATCAGCAAGGCGAGACCCGCGCCCAAGAGTCCCAGAGCCGGCAAGGCCCACTCCTCCCGATATAACGGCCTTACGACGAGGACGGGCACAAATTGCAGCAGGCCGCCGCACATCGCCACGCTCAGCCAGCCGATACAGACAACATGCACCAGGACAAGCGTATCGGGCGACTCCAGATCGGCCGCAGGAAAGCCGACGCCCGCAACCATGAGCGCCAGCGCGACGAACAGCCATGCCAGCGCCATCGCAAAGTAGCTCATCGTCCACCGTGATATGCGGGCGCCGATCATGCAGCCTCAGAATCTGTGTGCGCTGCACAGGGCAGAGCACTGCCGATCGCGCCGAAGATGGAACAATGGCTTGAAGCCGTGAGAGATCCGCGCCGGTTCCCGACAGGCCCTGAATTCCTGCGTCGCTGCCATAGGCGTGTTCCCTGCTCAATTACGATCATGATACGTCGCCCCGACCGGCGGCTCTTTGTCGAGGCGCAAATTGCAGGATCATTTGCTTGAGTGTTTGATCCCCGACAAGGATCGCGCCGCCTCCATCCGTATTCTCAGATCTTCCATCAACGGAGCGAGCCATGCGGATTTTCGAGAGGTTGCAGGGACGAGACCTGAACAAAGGCAAGGTCGAACGGAAACTTGTCGAGCCCTTCACCGACGATGTTCTCCGCCGCATCGAGCAAGGAACGCCGGTCTCGGCCTCACCAGAGAGCAAGGCCACATGCTGTTCCTGGTGTTCGGGCGAAGAGAAGGCGCATTATTAGGTCATCGATGCGATCGTCGACTTCAGCCGCGCTTGCGGCCGACGATCGCAACTTCAACTCGGCAAAGTCAGTACATTGATAACGCTGCGACCACCGCGCTCATAATCGGCAGCGGCAACCCGCAGGCGATCGTGATGCAGTGCACGCAAATGTCGGCGCTGCACAGTTCGTTGACAGTCGCCGCAGCGTGCATGTAGCCTGCCCGCTGCAGAACAGGTGCCGGATAATCGCATGCGGCGAGCGACGACGAAAAGTCGCCGCCGGGAATTTGCGGACGAGAGCCCAAACAAGCTGCGCCATCAGGGAGAGTTTAACGCAGAGAGGGGATCTCACGATGTCCGTGCACATCCGTGGCACACGACGAATGCTGTGCCTGGCCGCCGCCGCAACATTGACCATCGCCGCGGCCGGCGCCGCCCATGCCCAGAAGACCGATGTCATCTTCAGCGCCGGCCCGACCGGCGGCAGCTGGACGCCCATGGCGGCGGCGGCATCGCAGGTTATCAACAAGCGATTTTCCGACCTGAACGTTCAGGTCGAGCCGGGCGCCGCCCTCGTCAACATGGAGAAGATCCGCAACGACAAGGCCGATCTCGGCTGGTCGATGACGACCGTGATGTCCGATGCACAGAAGGGCGAAGGTCAGTTCGCCGGCAAGCAGACCGACAAGGGCCTGTTCGTCGCCAACTTCTATCCCAACGTCTGGCAGCTGGCGGTTCCCGCCAGCAGCAACATCAAGAGCATCAAGGATCTGAAAGGTCAGCCGGTGGCGCTGCCGTCACGCGGCAACACCAGCCTGGCGGCCGGCTGGGAGTATCTGCTCAAAGTCAACGGCATGACGTTGAACGATCTCGGCGCCAAGAGCTACGGGCCGGTGTCGTCCAACGCCGAGGCGGTGAAGAACCGGCAAGCGATGGCGGTCGGCTGGTTCACGGTGGTGCCGGCGTCCTTCATCATGGACCTCGGTTCGGCCATGCCGTTGCGGGTGCTAGGGGTCACAAAGGAGGAGATGGCCGCCCTGCAGAAGCTCAATCCGGGCTTCGTGCCCTACACCCTCAAGGCCGGTCTCTACAAGGACCAGGGCGTGACCGAAGCCGTTGAGACCTTCCAGTCGCCGACCGTGCTGATTGGATCCGCCAAGACCTCCGCCGACGTGATCTACAAGATCACCAAGGCCATCGTCGAAGGGCGGGATGAGTTCGGCAACGTCACCAGCGTCATGAAGGGCGTGACGGGAGCGGAGATGGCGAAGAATTTCGGCATGCCGATGCATCCCGGCGCGGAGAAATACTACCGCGAAGCGGGATTGCTCAAGAAGTAGGGAACGCCCCGTGCGCAAGCTCGCAGGTTACGCGGGCCTGGTCGTCGGCGTGATCGCGGTCGCAATGTCCGTGTACCACGTCTACGCCCGGCTGACGGTATACGCTCCCGATCAGCAGGCCCTGCTCTATATCACGCTTGCCTTCAGCCTGGTGCTGTCGTTCCTGATGTGGCCTCGCCGCAAGGGCGCTGCGCCCGATCGCGTGCCGTGGGTGGATCTCGCTCTGGCGGGCCTTTCGCTCGTCTGCATCGGCTACATGTTCGTGAACTACGACTACATCGTGAACCGATTCCCCACCGCCGATCCCCTGACCCCGATCGACATGGCGGTGGGAATTATCGCCACACTGCTGGTGCTGGAGGCGACGCGACGCACGATCGGCGCGGCGCTGCCGATCGTGGCGATCGTGTTCCTGCTCTACGGTTTCGCCGGACCCTGGCTGTACGGCTGGGCTTATCACAGAGGCCTCACGCTCGAGATCGCCGTTGACCAGACCTATTACACCACCGAGGGCATTTTTGGCGTGCCGATGACGGTGGCCGCGACCTACGTCATTCTCTTCATCATCTTCGGCACGTTTCTCGAGAAGTCCGGGGCGGGTCAGTTCTTCATGAACTTCGCCAACGCGATCGCAGGCGGCGCGCGCGGCGGGCCGGGAAAGGTGGCCGTCGTCTCCTCGAGCCTGTTCGGCACGATCTCCGGCTCCGCGGTCGCCAACGTCATGGTCGACGGCTGGCTGACCATTCCGATGATGAAGAAGACCGGCTTCAAGCCCGAGGCGGCCGCCGCCATCGAGGCGGTGGCTTCCACCGGCGGGCAGATCATGCCGCCGATCATGGGAGCGGCGGCTTTCGTGATGGCCGAATTCCAGGGCGTCAGCTACACGCAGGTGATGATCGCCGCAGCGATCCCCGCGTTCTTTTACTATGGGGCGCTGTTCGCCGCGATCCACTTCAACGCCGTGCGCTCGGGGCTCAAGGGCCTGCCGCGCGAGGAACTGCCCGTCCTCGGCCACATCATGGTGCGTCAGGGGCATCTGTTCCTCCCGGTCATCGTCCTGCTGGCGCTGCTGCTCAACGGCTTCACGCCGACCTATGGCGCGATCATCGCCACGATGGCGCTGGTCGGCATCTCGTGGCTGCGTCCTTCCACCGGACTGCGGTGGCGCGACTGCCTCGAAGGGCTGCGCGACGGCGCGGTGAATACCGTGCCGGTGGCGATGGCCTGCGCGTCCGCCGGAATCGTGATCGGCATCGTGCTGCAAACCGGGCTGGCACTGCGGTTCACGGCATTTCTCATCGACTTTACCTATGGCTCGCTGCTGCCTGCGCTGCTCATCACCATGGTCGCCGGCGTCATTCTCGGCATGGGCATGCCGACCACGCCTGCCTACATCATGCAGGCGGCGTTGCTGGTGCCCGCCATCATGAAACTCGGGGTGGACCCGATGGCGGCGCACATGTTCGCGTTCTACTTCTCGTGCCTGTCGGCGGTGACGCCGCCGGTGGCGCTGGCCGTATATGCCGCCGCATCGATCGGCGGGGCCGGACTGTGGGGCTCCGGCGTGCAGGCGATGAAGTTCGCCGCCGCCGGCTTCATCGTGCCGTTCTTCTTCGTCTACAATCCCGCGCTGCTGTTCCAGGGGCCATGGCCCGAGATCCTGCGCGCCGTGCTGACCGGTACGATCGGGGTGATCGCGCTGGCTGCCAGTCTCGAATACTACTTCCTGCGCAGGGCGACGTGGCTGGAGCGCGGACTCTTCTTTGCTGCCGCCATGCTGCTGATCGATCCCAGTGCCGTCACCGATGCCATCGGGATAGGGCTGCTCGCCATCGGCCTGCTGCTGCAGAAGCTGTGGGTCCCGCGGTCCATGATGGCGCAGGAAGCGAGCACATGACCCGCGCGCAGCTCTTCGCGCTGACCCTCATCGCGGCCGTGCTCGTCGCCGGCACCGTGGCCTACGGCGTTCTGCGCATCTATGCCGCCTGAGTTCATGCGGGACGCCCGTAGCCGCAGATTATCTTCCTGAAATGATTGCAATCAGCCGTCGCGCGCGCCGGTCCGGCAAGCATCCCGCCACACAATGCCAACTACTCTTGCTTGACAAACCGGAGTTCTTAAGAGGGAATGTCATTACAGGTAGGGGACGTCACGCTCGTATCGTAAAGAAAATGCAACGAAGAAAAGAAACGTAACCAAGAAAACAAAACGCTACAGAAGAGTGTCGGCATCCCAGATCGGAACGACTCGGCAGTGACGATCAACGTCTCGCCGGGTTCGCAGGTGGGGGTCGTCAAAGGTCGAAGAACGACCAGCCTCCGCCATGGTTTTAACCGGGGAGGGAATGATGCGAACAATATCGAAAATTGCAGGATTGGCGATCGCTTCGGCGATGGTGCTGGGCGTTGCGACGGCGTCTGCCCAGGACAAGAAAGTGCGTGTTCAGATGCAGTCGAACTTCGCGTCGACGCTGGCGCTGCTCGGACCGGACGCGAAGTATACGGTCGAGCAGATCAACAAGCTGTCGGGCGGCTCGATCGACATCAAGTTCTTCGAGCCCGGCGCGCTGGTGCCGCCGGCGCAGGCGTTCGACGCGGTCTCCTCCGGGGCGCTCGACGCGGCGTGGGCGACGCCCGGATACTGGACCGGCAAGGACATCGCCTTTGCGGTGTATTCGACGGTGCCGTTCGGCCCGGGCATGGGGGAATACCTCGCCTGGATGAAGGAGGGCGGCGGCGAAAAAATGATGCAGGCGCTCTACGCCAAGTACAATATCCACTCCATGATCTGCCACCTGATCCCGCCCGAAGCGTCCGGCTGGTTCCGCAAGGAGATCAAGACACTGGATGACCTGAAGGGGCTCAAGATGCGCTTCTTCGGACTCGGCGCCAACGTGATGCAGAAGCTCGGCGTATCGACCCAGCTGCTGCAGGCCGGCGAGATCTTCCAGGCGCTGCAGCTCGGCACCATCGACGCCACCGAATTCTCGATGCCGGTGATGGATCTGAGCCTCGGCTTCCACCAGGTCGCGAAGTTCTACTACTTCCCGGGCTGGCATCAGCAGGCGACGTTCGGCGACCTCATCATCAACAAGGCGAAGTGGGATTCGTTCTCGCCGACCCAGAAGGCGCAGGTCGAGGCGGCCTGTGACCAGGCCGTGCTGAAGGGCATCAGCCTCGGCGAGTCCCTGCAGCCGAAGGCGATGAAGGAGATCGAGAGCAAGGGCGTCAAGCTGATGAACTGGCCCCCCGAGTTCCTGGCCGCCTTCGAGAAGGAGTGGAAAGTGGTCGCGAACGAGCAGGCCGCCAAGAGCCCGGAATTCAAGAAGGCGTGGGACTCGCTCAACAAGTTCCGCGACGAATACGGGGTCTGGCGCGAACGCGGCTACCTGAAATAGCAGCATCTCACGGCGCGCGGTGGTCAGCTGGCGACCGCGCGCCTGTGTGCTTTTCAGGCCTGCGGCGTTTCGGGTCGCAGCAACGACCGCGCTTGCGGCCTTTGGCGGTACTCCCGGCAAAGCACCCCTGGCAGCGCGCCTTGTCGGCACAACGCCTGTCGGCAGACCGGCTTGAAGGATAGAGGAATTGTCTATGGAAGTAATGCTTGCCGTCTCTCAAGCCATCGACCGGGTGCTGCAATGGATTGCCAGTATTTTCGGCTGGTTGCTGCTCGCGCTGGTTTTCGTTATTTGCTGGGACGTGATCACCCGCAAGATGGGTTTCCAACTGCCCGGGTTCGGCTCGACGCCGCTCCAGGAGCTCGAATGGCACCTGCACGGCATGCTGTTCCTGTTCTGGCTGGGCTACGCCTATGTGCGAAACATCCACGTGCGCATCGACGTGTTCACCGGCCACCTGCCCTGGCGCCGCCAGGCCTGGCTGGAGATCCTGGGCATCGGCATCTTCGCCATCCCCTATAGCGCGCTCGCGACCTACTACTCGTGGTCCTTCGTCGTGGTGTCGTACCTGCAGAACGAGAGTTCCGACGCACCGAACGGGCTCGCCAACCGCTGGTTCATCAAGGGTTGCCTGTTCCTCGGCATGGTCCTGCTCGACGCCGCGGTCATATCGGTCCTGCTGCGCAAGCTCGTCGGTCTGTTCGGGCCGCCGCATCTCGCCGCCGCCGCCGGCGCCGGCGAGCCGACAGCTCAG
Organism: Pseudomonadota bacterium; assembly: GCA_043811435.1. GTDB lineage: Bacteria > Pseudomonadota > Alphaproteobacteria > Rhizobiales > Xanthobacteraceae > Bradyrhizobium. Next base: position 3,946 of record JBDRNF010000315.1, on the reverse strand, counting down.
CCGATTCGCTAGGGGATGATCATGGAGTGGATTGCCGATCACCTCGCGGTGCTGATGTTTCTCGTGCTCACGATCATCATGTTCGTGGGCTATCCGGTCGCCTTTGTGTTGGGTGGCGTCGCGCTGGCGTTCGGCGCCCTCGGCATTGTGTTCGATGTATTCCGGCCGGCCCAGTTCGGCAGCCTGATGCCGCGCATCTTCGGCCAGGCGGTTCAGAACCCGGTCCTGATCGCGGTGCCGATGTTCGTCTTCATGGGGACGCTGCTGGAGAAGTCCGGCGTCGCCGACGAACTGCTGCGGGCGCTGCAGGTGCTGACGCGCCGTGTCCCGGGCGGCCTTGCGATGTCGGTGACCATCATGGGCACCATCATGGCGGCGACCACCGGTATCGTCGGTGCTTCGGTGATCATGCTGACGCTGATTGCGCTGCCGACCATGCTGGCCGCCGGTTACTCCAAGGAGCTTTCCACCGGCACCATCGCGTCGGCCGGAACGCTCGGCATCCTGATCCCGCCCAGCATCATGCTGGTCATCATGGGCGACCTGCTGACGATCTCGGTCGGCACGCTGTTCACCGCTGCGATCATCCCGGGACTCGTGGTCTCCATGCTGTACCTCGTCTACCAGGGGACGCTCGCGTTCGCCAAACCCCATCTGGCGCCGCCGCTCCATGTCGACATCGGCCCGAAAACGGGCGGCGAGATGGTGCGCCTGCTGCTGCGCAGCTTCCTGCCGCCGGCCGCGCTGATCTTCATCGTGCTCGGCTCGATCTTCGGCGGGTTCGCGACGCCGACCGAAGCGGGCGGCACCGGTTCGGCCGGCGCGCTGTTGCTGGCCGCCTTCAACAAACGCCTCAACTTCAAGATGCTCAGGGAAGTCATCGAGAGCACGGCGCTCACCAACGCGCTGGTGTTCTTCATCATCTTCGGCGCTACTCTCTTCTCCTTCGTGTTCCGCGCCCTGGGCGGCGACGATCTGGTGGTGGAAATCCTCCAGAACCTCGGCATCAACACGGGCTGGGAGATCATGATCTTCGTGATGATACTGGTGTTCATCATGGGGTTCTTCTTCGACTGGCTCGAAATCTGCCTGATCGTCCTGCCGATCTTCGCGCCGATCCTGCAGAAGCTGAGCTTCGAGCCGCATCTGGCGACCAACAGGGACTTCATGCTGTGGTTCACCATCCTGATAGCGGTGAATCTGCAGTCGGCGTTTCTCACTCCGCCGTTCGGCTTCGCGCTGTTCTACATGAAGGGCACCGTCCCGCCGTCGGTGAACATGGGGCACATCTATCGCGGAATCATTCCGTTCGTGGCGTTGCAGCTGCTGGCGGTGGTGTTGTGCCTGATCTTTCCGGAGATCATCCTCTGGTTGCCCCGACGCTTCGGATTCCTCGACTGAGCGGCAAGACCGCCCGGTCGGGGAACGGAATTGCGTGAGCGCATCGTCGCCGCAATCCGGCTAATGCTGGATGGATGCCGCATGCGTCCGGTGCGCCGTACCTGGATCGCTTCAGTCGCGGAAGCCGCGGCGAGCGGTTTCACACGCATGTACTTTCCCTGACCGCAACCGTCCCGAGGCGTCGTTTCGACCATGGCAGCCTGCGCAGACTGGGGATTGACTGGCCGGCCCCGGTGATGGCTCAACACGGCCTGCCAACCATGAATATCCAGGGAGAAATGCATGTCGGAGAAGGTCGTGGTCATCGGGATGGGCCAGATGGGATCGGGGATGGCGGGACGCCTCAAGGAATCCGGTCTCGATGTTGTTGGTTATGACGTCAGCGCCGATCAGCGCGCCCGCCTGGCCAGGGACGGCTTTCAGATGGCATCCAGCATTGCCGAAGCGCTCGCCGGCCGGTCGTTGGTGCTGACCAGCCTGCCCGATCCGAAGGCCGTGACGGAAGCATGGCTCGGCGCCGACGGAATCGTGGCCCACGCCGCCAGGGGTACGCTGTGCATCGAGCTCAGCACCATCGACCCGCAGACGATGCGTCAGGTCGCCGAGGCTGCCACCTCGCGCGGGCTGGCGGTGGTGGATTGTCCGGTCAGCGGCAGCCCCAACGAGGCGCGCAGCGGCAAACTGATCCTGATCGCCGGCGGCGACATGGCGGACGTGACGCGCGCCGAACCGGTGCTCAAGCTGCTCGGCAACGACTGGAAATACACCGGCGGCGTCGGAACGGCGAAAGTCGTCAAGATCGTCAACAACATGATGTCGATGGGCAACGTGCTGGTGGCGGCCGAAGCGTTCGCGCTCGGCGTCGCCGCCGGCGTCGAGCCGGACAAGCTCTACGACGTGTTGTCGGTGAGCGGCGGCCGCTCGCATCACTTCACCAAGCGCTTCCCGAACGCGATCAAGGGCGACTTCTCGCCGGGATTCAAGATGGAGCTGGGCGAGAAGGACCTGGCGCTCGCGGTCGAACTCGGGCGGACGACGCGGATGCCGACACCCTCGGCTTCCGCGACGCGCGAACTCTATGCGCTGGCGCTGGCCGAAGGATTTCGCGGCCAGGACATCGTCTCGCTGCTGGCGATGTATCAGAACTGGGCCAAGCCGGCACAATCCGGAGGCAACAAATGAAAGCCGTCGTAGTCGAGAGCTACGACTCCATCGACAACATCCGGCTGAACGACGTTGCGATGCCGGAAGTATCTGCCGGTCAGGTTCGTGTCAGGATACGGGCTGCGAGCGTCGGCTTCGTCGACGGCCTGAAGGTGCAGGGGTTGTATCAGACCAGGGATCCGCTTCCCTTTACGCCCGGAACGGAATTCGCAGGGATCGTCGATGCGGCGGCGGCCGACGTCACGGGGTTTGCGCCGGGCACGCCTGTCATGGGCATGGCGCGTTCGGGCGGGCTGGCGGAATACATCACCGTGCCGGCGGCGGCGCTCGAGCCGATGCCTGACGGCATCGCGCCCGAGGTTGCGGCCTCGTTCCGCGCCAACTACCTCACCTCGCTCTATGCGCTGAGCGAGCGCGCCGCGTTGCGCGCCGGCGAATATCTCCTGGTATTGGGCGCTGCCGGCGGCGTCGGAATTGCCGCGGTTCAGCTCGGCAAGCTGCTCGGCGCCCGCGTCATCGCCGCCGCCTCGACCGAGGAGAAGCGAAATTTTGCCATTCGCTTCGGCGCGGACGCTGCGGTGGATTATACCCAGGCCGACTGGCGCGACAGGCTCAAGGAACTGACCGACGGCCATGGCGCCGACGTGATCTTCGATCCCGTCGGCGGCGAGGTCTCGCTGCAGGCTTTTCGTTCGATCGCCTGGAACGGCCGGCATCTGGTGGTCGGTTTTGCCGCCGGCAGCATCCCCGCCCTGCCGTTCAATCTGCCGCTCTTGAAAGGCGGCGCGCTGCTTGGCGTCGACCTCGCCCAGATTCCCCGCCGCGAGCCGGCGGCGTACCGGCGCGTGATGGCGCAATTGTTTGCATGGCTCACGGACAAGAAACTCGAGCCGGTGGTCGGGCAGGTCTTTGCATTGGATGATTTTCGCGACGCGTTCCGAACCATGCAGAACCGCGCGGCGCTGGGGAAGATGGTCGTCAGGATCGGGTAGCAGCTAGGAAGAAATTGGGGCTTGGCAACACGCCCGCCACAACAAGACTGTCGTCGCCCGGCTTGACCGGGCGATCCAGTACGCCGCGGCTTCTCGGTTGAACATGACGGTCTCTGGATACTGGGTCGCCCGGTCAAGCCGGGCGATGACAACGGTGTTTGTGCGAACCGCGCGAACTTCCGATTCCAATTTCAAGAACCAGATACACGGCCACGTTCTCGCGGCAGGTTTTGCCCGAGGTTTGAATATCGTTTCTCCCTCCAATAAGGGAGCAGGGAATGCCGGATGCGCGCTGCACCCGCGATCTCGTGTGCAAAGTTGCACGAGTAAAAAAACGCACACGAGCATACAGGGCAGCGGAGAACATCCGACATTCCCTGCGCAATGGC
>JBDRNF010000314.1:0-26715 GCA_043811435.1 Pseudomonadota bacterium | reverse complement strand
CCGGCGCAGAAATAGCCGTCGATGTCGGCCTTGGTCAGGCCAGCGTCTTCAATGGCGCCCTTGGCGACTTCAGCGTGCAGCTGCGCGGTGGATTTGTCGGGTGCGTGCCGGGTCGGATGCTCGTAGATCCCGGCAATGTAGGCCTTGCCCTTGATGGTCAATAAAATGCTCCGCTGGTGTTTCTTCCCAGCGGATGTCTTCGCGCGTCAGACCTGCGTTGGCAAGCGCCCGAAAGCGCAAGGCCCTATTCCGCCGCGATCTGGCGCGGCGCCGGCGGCGGGTTGATCAGGTCCCGGGTTAATTCCGCATAGCGGATTTTGGCCGCCTGCACCGCCTTTTCCTTCACCGGCCCGTAGCCGCGGATGCGGTCGGGCAGCGAGAGAAGCTCGATCGCGGTATCCAGCGTGATCGGCGACAGCAGGCCGAGCACGGTGGCGACGTCCTTTTCATAAGACGCGATCAACTCGCGTTCGAGCTTGCGGTCGGCGCTGCGGCCGAAGATGTCGAAGGCGGTGCCGCGCAGGCCCTTCATTTTCGCCAGCATGCGGAAGACCGGCATCATCCAGGCGCCGAAGGCGCGCTTGTTCGGCCGGCCCAGCGCGTCCTTGCCGCCGCCGAGGATCGGCGGCGCCAGATTGAAGTTGAACTTGAAATCGCCGTCGAACTGGTCGCGCAGCTGCTTTTCAAAGCGGCCGTCGCTGAACAGCCGGGCCACTTCGTACTCGTCCTTGTAGGCGAGCAGTTTTGCATAATTGATCGCGACCGCACGCGGCAGGGCGTCGCCATAGCCGCCGTCGATCGCGGCGTTGCGCACCTTCGCCACCAGCTTGCGATAGCGGTCGGCGAGCTTGCCGTCCTGGTAGTCGGTCAACAGCGCGCTGCGATGGGCGATGATCTCGTCGAGCGACATCGCCTCCAGCGTCTTCGGCGCCACGGTGTCGTCCTGGCCCTTCATCATCGCCACCAGCCGCGCCGGATCGGCGGCCGCCAGACGGCCCAGCTGGAACGCCTGGGTGTTCATCTTGATGGCGACGCCGTTGACCTCGATGGCCTGCTCGATCGATTTCGCCGCCAGCGGCAGCATGCCCTTCTGATAGGCGTAACCCATCATCATCATGTTGGTGGCGATGGAATCGCCGAGCAGCACTTCGGCGGGCTTTGTGAAATCGAAGAACGAGGAGTCCTTGCGCAGGGCCGTTTCGAGAACGTGGTTGACCTTGCGGGCCTGGAAATTGAAATCGCGGTTGAGGATGAAGTCCGCGATGGGAATGAGATGGGTGTTGATGACGCCATAGGTGCGGCCGGATTCGCACAGCGTCATGGTTTCCTTGGCGGCGGCGACCACTTCGTCGGCGGCCAGCACCAGATCGGCGGTGCCGGTGACGATGCGCGAACAGGTGACGTCGGCGGTGTGCTCCGAGAGCCGGACATGGCTCAGCACCGCGCCGCCCTTTTGCGCGAGGCCGGACATGTCGAGGATCATGCTGGCCTTGCCCTCGATATGCGCGGCCATGCCGAGCAGCGCGCCGATGGTCAGCACGCCGGTGCCGCCGACACCGCCGACCGCGACGTTGTAGGGCCGCTCCAGCGTCGGCTTCGAAGCCGGCTCCGGCAATTCGCCGATGTCGCCGACGCCGGCTGCGGCGCGCTTGCGCAGCTTGCCGCCGTCGACGGTGACGAAGGACGGACAAAAGCCCTTTACGCAGGAATAGTCCTTGTTGCAGGTCGACTGGTTGATGGTGCGCTTGCGACCGAGCTCGGTCTCCAGCGGCTCCACCGAGATGCAGTTCGACTGCACCGAGCAGTCGCCGCAGCCTTCGCAGACCGCGGGATTGATCATCACGCGGCGTGCCGGATCCTCCAAGGTGCCGCGCTTGCGGCGGCGGCGCTTTTCGGCGGCACAGGTCTGCACGAACACGATGGCGGAAGCGCCCTTGACCTGGCGCAGCGTCTTCTGGACGGCGTCGAGTTCGTCGCGATGCGCGGTTTTGGGGCCCGGCGCGATCTCGGAAGCCGGATAGGCGTCGGGATTTTCCGACACGAGATAGATGTCGCGGATGCCTTCGGAGTGCAGCTGGAAGGTGATCTGCTGCGGCGACAATTCGCCGTCGACATGCTGGCCGCCGGTCATCGCGGTCGCGTCGTTATAGAGGATCTTGTAGGTGATGTTGGCGCCGGAGGCGACCGCCTGGCGGATCGCGAGGCTGCCGGAATGGAAATAGGTGCCGTCGCCGAGATTGGCGAATACGTGCTGTTCGTCGGTGAACGGGGCGACGCCGACCCACGGCACGCCCTCGCCTCCCATATGCGTAAACGTCTCGGTAGAGCGGTCCATCCACAGCGCCATGAAGTGACAGCCGATGCCGGCAAAGGCGCGGCTGCCCTCGGGCACCTTGGTGGAGGTGTTGTGCGGACAGCCCGAGCAGAAATACGGCGTGCGGGTGATTGGGGACGCCGGCTGCATCTGGCTGGCGAGGCGGCCGTTGAACCAGTCGGCCTTGGCGCGCAGCATGGCCGCGATTTCGGGGTTGAGATTGAGGCGCAGCAGCCGCTCGGTGAGCGAGCTTGCCAGTGAGGCAACGCTGAGTTCTTCGGCGAACGGCAGGAAGCGCTTGTCGAGTTCGTCCATCTTGCCGACGATGCGCGGCCGGACGTTGTGGTTGAACAGTTCCTGCTTGACCTGGTTCTCGACGATCTCGCGGCGCTCTTCCACGATCAGGATTTCTTCGAGTCCCTGGGCGAATTCGCGCACGCCCTGCGGCTCCAGCGGCCACGGCATGCCGATCTTGTAGAGCCGCAGACCAATCTTGGCGGCGACATCGGGGGTGACGCCGAGTTCGCGCAGCGCCTGCCTGATATCCTCGTAGCTCTTGCCCGAAGCCATGATGCCGAACCGCGCGTTCGGCGAATCCATGGTGATGCGGTTGACCTTGTTGGCGCGGGCAAAGGCGATCGCGGCGTAACCCTTGTAATCCTGCAGGCGGCGGTCCTGGTCGTAACGGTCGTCGGGCCAGCGCAGATTGAGTCCGCCCGGCGGCATCTCGAAGTCGGTCGGGATGATGAATTGCTTCAATTCATCGTTGAGATCGATCTCCGCCGTGGTCTCCACGGTCTCGGTAATCACCTTCATGCCGACCCAGCAGCCGGAGTAGCGCGACATCGCGATCCCCAACAGGCCCATCTCGATCATTTCGTGGATGCTGGAGGGATAGAGATAGGGCATCAGCGCCGAGATGAAGGCGTGGTCGGACTGATGCGGCACGGTGGAGGATTTGGCGCCATGATCGTCGCCGGCGAGGCACAGCACGCCGCCGGTTTTGGCCGAGCCCGCGGCATTGCCGTGGCGAAACACGTCGCCGCAGCGGTCGACGCCGGGGCCCTTGCCGTACCAGATGCCGACCACGCCGTCGTGCCGGGCGCCCTTCGACAGGTTGAGCTGCTGCGAGCCCCAGATCGCGGTGGCCGCAAGGTCCTCGTTCACGCCGGGCTGGAATTTGACGTTGTACTGCTCGAGGTGTTTTCGCGCGGCGAACAGCTGCTGGTCGTAGCCGCCGAGCGGCGAACCCCGGTAGCCCGTGACGAAACCGGCGGTATTGAGACCGGCGGCGCGGTCGCGGCGGATCTGCGCCATCGGCAGGCGGACCAGTGCCTGGATTCCCGTCATGAAGACGTGACCCGAGCCTTGCGTGTATTTCTGATCCAGACTGATCGGACCCTGATTGATTCCCATTCCACCCTCTTCGAGCCGCAGAGCCTGAGGCTTTTTAGCTAGTCGTTGTTCCAGCTTAGAACCAGTCTATGTCGCTTTCCGCGGAACACGCACCACAAATCTCGGTATTGGAGGCCCGCGTCGAAAGATCGCAATTTCGTGGCCCTGCACCCGGCCCGCCTATTCAGGTTGTGTCGCCGGGGAGGCCTCGCGCGAAACGACGTGACGCCATGCTGCACTGCGTCAGCCACCGCACATCGGATTGGCCGTGTCCCGGACGCGGTGCAGCGCCCTCCCGGCGATGCGAAGCATCGTCCGGTGCGCTGCTCCGCAGAGCCGGGACCCACACACCTCCCGTTACCGATGGGCCCCGGATCAGCAGCGCATCACGCCGAAGGCGGCGCGCTGCGCAGCATCCGGGGCGCGAGGCTGCTATCGCCGATTCTCGTCGAAGACGAATTTCGGCATTTCCCATTTGTAGCGGATCGCCAGCAGGCGGAACGACAGGCCGAGCACGAAAGTCAGCGCGGTCCATAGCTCGGGATTCAGCTTCAGCCCGAACCCGATGGAATAGAACAATCCGGTGACGATCGAGACGCTGGCGTAGAGTTCGGCCCGAAACAACAGCGGCACATCGTTGCAGAGGATGTCGCGCAGCACGCTGCCGGCGCAGCCGGTGATCATCCCCGCCACCACCACGATCATCAACGGCAACGAAGGCTCGATCTGCCGCGCGACGTCGCAGCCGGCCATGGTGAAGACCACCAGGCCGATCGCGTCGAGCACCAGGAACGCCGTGTTCAGCCGATGCACCAGGCGCGCCATCAGGATGGTGGCGAAGGCTGCCCCCGCCGTGAGCAGCAGAAAAGACGGATGCTGCACCCAGAGCAGCGGATAGTGCCCGAGCAAAACATCGCGAATCGTGCCGCCGCCCAGCGCGGTAATGCAGCCCAGCATGCATACGCCGGCCCAGTCCATGCTGCGCTTTCCCGCGGCAAGCGCCGCTGTCATCGCATCCGCCGCGAGCGCCACCACGAACAGGGCGTGCAAGATATCGGTCGATGGCAGGGCCCACATCGCAACCTCATGGGAACAGGATCTCGGGAACTTACGTGGCCGGTTCCATTCTGAACAGGCGGAACTGGCGGTTCCCCAAGAAAGGGACATGTTCCCGGAACCCACACTGTCCCCAGAGGTTGTTAGAGGACAACGGAGGACTCATCCATGGCCACCAATCCGGACGATCCCTATCGCTCCAATCCGACCGACGCCGACATGCGCCGCGAAGCCCGCCTCGACAACGAGTTGCAGGCCGATCCCGAGCTTGCCGAGGGCCCCGCCAGCGGCGGCAGGGTCGCGATGTTCGCCATCGCCATCGCGGTGGTACTGGGTGTTGTCTTCTATGGACTGAACAACTCGACCGTCAACCAGGCCGGCACCACGCCGCCGACCTCGACGGCCCAGAACACGGAGCGGACTTCGCCTCCCGCGGCCCCCACCGGCATGCGTGACGTGACGCCGCGCTCCAATACCGCACCCGGCACGACGACCGGCGCAGCCCCGGCAAATCCGCAGGCTCCGGCACCGCAGGCTCCGGCAGCGAGCCCGCCGGCAACTAACGCTCCCGCCAAGTAGCGGCTGGACGTAGCTAATCAAATTCACAGCGGCGGGCCATAATTGCCCGCCGCGCTTTTGTTTGCCTGATTGCGTAGCGCGCGCGTTTTCCGCGGAAAAGATTCGTCGTCCCCGGCTTGACCGGGACCCAGTACGCCGCAGCTTTTCGGCCCTACGCTACTGCCTCGGATTACTGGGTCGCCCGATCAAGTCGGGCGACGACAGCTGAGGAAATTGCACGGCTTGCGGCTCACGCATTGCTTCAGCTGAACATCTTGTTCAATTCGCCGCCGGAATAGCCATTGCCGAGTTCGGTGAACGTCCCCTGCTCGGCCATCTCCCTGGCCGCCCGCATGAAGCCGCCCCATGCCGCGCGCGCCAGCGCACCGCCGACGCTGATGCGGCGGACGCCGAGATCGGCGGCCGTCGCCAGCGATGGTCCGGCCGCACCGACCAGGAGATTGACAGGCCTCGGATGCACCGCCTTCACCACGGCCGAAATCTCTTCCGGAGAAGCGATGCCGGGCGCATAGAGGCAATCGGCGCCAGCCTCGGCATAGGCGGTAAGCCGGTCGATCACGAGCTTCAGATCCTTCTGTCCCCGCAGGAATGCCTCACAGCGGCCGGTGAGCAGAACGCCGCTGCTGTCGGCATCAATCGCCTGGCGCGCCGCCTTGATGCGTTCGATCGCGAGCGCGCGATCGAACAGGGGCTTGGCGTTGTCTCCGGTAAAATCCTCGATCGAAAGGCCGGCAACGCCTGACTTGACGGCGCGCGCGACGTTGACGCCGACCTTCTCCGGCTCGTGCGCAAAACCGTCCTCGAAATCGGCGTTGACGGGAATGTCGACCGCCGCGCAGATCGCGGCAAGGTGATCGCAGACATCGTCGACGGTGACGCGATTGTCGGCCTTGGCGATGGTCCAGGCAAAACCGGCGCTCGTGGAAGCCAGCGCCTTGAAGCCGAGATGTTGCAGCGCCTTGGCGCTGCCAGCATCAAACGGATTGGGAATGATGAAACAGCCGCTTTCGTGCAACTTCCTGAATGCGGTGCGCTTGTCAGCAGATGTCAGCATGGTCACTCCCCGATTTGTTGGCTTGCGACGGCAACATAGTAGCGCGACGCCTGCTCTGCCAGACACTCACGCCACGACCTTGCGCAGGAAAGTGCGTTCTTCGGCCAGAATGAACTTGTTCTCCTCGGCGAATGCAAAATTGGCCATGCCTTCGCTGTCGGCGCGCAGGCGCGCGCGGTAGCTTTCATAAGCCGCGAGGCTATCGAACGAAATCAGCGCGAAGGCGACGTTGTTGGTGCCCTCATGCGGCATCCAGTAACCCTGCAGATCGCCGCCGCATTTCGGGATGATGGTCAGCCAGTTTTTCGAATACTGCTCGAATATCGCGCGCTTGAACGGATCGAGCTGGTAGCGGATGAAAACGGTGACGGTCATTTTGGCTCCGATGTTTTGGCAACCGTCATTGCGAGCGCAGCGAAGCAATCCATCTTCCGGTGCAAAGGAAGAATGGATTGCTTCGTCGCTGCACTCCCGTGCGCAAACGCTTCGCGTTTGTCGCAGGCAATGACGAGCCTCAACATAATCCTCTTGACGACATCGATGCTTCGTCTAGCATCGAACTATGAAAGCAGGTCCCGACATCGCCATGATCGCCGCTCTGGTCGGCGATCCCGCGCGCGCCAACATGCTGACGGCGCTGATGACCGGCCGCGCGCTGACCGCCAGCGAACTGGCGCACCAGGCCGGCATCACGCCGCAGACTGCGAGTTCGCATTTGTCGAAGCTCGAGGCCGGCGGCCTGATCGAGCAGGAGAAGCAGGGCCGCCACCGCTATTACCGGCTCAGCGATCCCGATGTTGCCGGCGTGCTCGAGGGCCTCGCCGGCCTTGCCGCGCGCGCCGGCCACATGCGGGTACGTACCGGGCCGAAGGATCCGGCGCTGCGCCGCGCGCGGATCTGCTACGACCACCTCGCCGGCGATCTCGGCGTGCAGATGCTGGACAGCCTGCGCAAGCAGCGCCTGCTGCGCCAGAGCAAGCAGGTGATCGAACTCACGCCGGAGGGCGAGCGCTTCATGGCGAAGGCGTTGCAGATCGATGCCGGCGCGCTGGCGCATCCGCGCCGCCCGCTGTGCAAGGCCTGCCTCGACTGGAGCGAGCGGCGCCATCATCTCGCGGGCACGCTGGGTGCGGCGATCATGGCGCGGTTCACCGAATTGAACTGGGCCGCGCGCGACGCCACCCCCGGCAGCCGGGTCGTCAATTTCACCCGCAGCGGCGAGAAGCGTTTTGCGGCGCTGTTCGGCGAGAGTTCGGATTAGAGCTGCGCTTGCCGACAGCGCAGCCGCTGGACAACGTTAACGCCCGCGCATTCATTTCGCGTTCAGGTCGCCTCATTAAAGTCGCACACATGTTTCGACTTCCTGCAAGTCGTAACGTGTCGAATCAACGGGATTCCGGCGCCGCGCAATGCGGTCCGAAATGAGGAAAAAAACATGAAATACCTGATCGCAGCAGCCCTGCTCGCAACCACGGTTGCGGGCTTCGCTCCCGTCGCCGATGCCGCGCAGGGATGCGGCCCCGGCTTCCATCGCGGCCCCTATGGCGCATGCGTATCCAATCGCCGCGTGGTGCGGCGCGGGCCGGTCGTGGTGGTGCCGCCTCGAGTCGTGTACCGCAGGGCTCCCGTGGTGGTGATGCCTCGCGCCCGTGTCTGCCCCCGCGGCATGCACTGGTATGCCGGACGCTGCCGTTTTTGAGCTGAGGTCACGCATCACGGCAAAAGCCCCGCTCGCGCGGGGCTTTTTTGTTGGTGAGCACACCCAACAGCAGCGGCCTTTCGTCAGCGTGGAAACGGGAGGGCGCAATCCCGCCCTCCCCGAGTTGGATCGATCGCGCCTCACCAGTACCGGCGGCGCCAATAGCGGCGGCGGCGCCAGCGGCGGCGATGCCAGGCCCAATGACGCCGGCGCCAGCCCCAGTGCCGCCTGCGCCAGCGCCTGTAACGACGGCGGCGCCAGTGCACCTGTTCGGGCGCAAGACGATCGACCTCCTCGCCGGTGGTGACCGCCGGGCGCGCATCATCGTTTCCGGGCGGCAGCCGGCCGTCCGCGCTGAGCGGTTGCGGCGCGAGGGGGGCTGCCCGCGCGCTTTCAGTCAGCACCACCGCGCCCGCGGCAAATCCAAAGGCAAGTTTCAGAAAGTGGCGGCGTTCCATGACATCTCCCTCGTCGCAGCGATGTGGCGTGATGCGTGGAGATTTTGATAGCGGCGAGATGAATGCGCGCTGAACCGCCAATAGTAAACTTCCTCGTCGTCCCTGCGAACGCAGGGACCCATAGCCACCGGCGGTCGCGTTTACACTAGGTCGTCCAACAGCATCTTTAGATCGACAAATCACGCGGTATGGGTCCCTGCGTTCGCAGGGACGACGATGGTTGGGAGCTTCGCAGGGACGACGACGAAGTTGGGGCGATGCGTAGCGCCCCACCTCCCGTCACAATGTCATGCTATCCGCATGCGCATCATCGGAGAGAACCGCCCATGCCGCCCCGCCCTCGCGCCACCCTGCTGTCCGCGCTCTTGTGCATCGCTCTCATCGCCCCCGCCGCGGCGCAGAATGTGCTGCCGCGCGAGGCGCAGATCGGTCCCCGGCCCTTCTACCTCGTCGACAAGATGAAGGACGGGCCGCTGAAGCAGAAACTGAGCCAGTGCACCGGACCGTTTCACAAGACCGATTTCTCCATCGGCCATCGCGGTGCGGCGCTGCAATTCCCCGAGCACACCAGGGAGTCGTATCAGGCGGCGGCCCGGATGGGCGCCGGCATCATCGAATGCGATGTGACGTTTACGAAAGATCGGCAGCTGGTGTGCCGGCATTCGCAATGCGACCTGCACACCACGACCAATATCCTGTCGCTGCCGGCGCTTGCCGCGAAATGCACCATGCCGTTCATTCCGGCCGATCCCGCCACCGGGCGGAAGGCATCGGCAAAGTGCTGCACCAGCGACATCACGCTGGCCGAATTCAAGACGTTGTCGGCCAAGATGGACGGATCGAATCCGAAGGCTACCACCATCGCCGGATTTCAGGACGGCACGCCGCGCTGGCGCACCGATCTCTACAGCCATTCCGGCACGCTGATGACCCACGACGAGAGCATCGCGCTGATCAGGAGCCTCGGCGCCAAATTCACGCCGGAGTTGAAGGCGCCCGAAGTCGCGATGCCGTTCGACGGCGACTACACCCAGGAAGAATATGCCTCGCAGATGCTGCGGGCCTACAAGGACGCGGGCATTCTGGCCAGCGACGTGTTCGCCCAGAGCTTCAGCCTTGCCGACATCCAGCATTGGGTGAAGACCGAGCCCGACTTCGCGGCGCAGGCGGTGTATCTCGACGGCCGCTACGAGACCTCGGGCTTGAACTCCGCCAGGCCCGAGACATGGAAGCCGTCGATGACTGAGCTAAAGGCGCAGGGCGTCAGGATCCTGGCGCCGCCGATCACCATGATGCTGGCGCTGAACGACAGGAGCGAGATCGTGCCGTCGGAATATGCCAAAGCCGCGAAGGCCGCCGGCCTCGACCTGATCGGATGGTCGCTGGAGCGCGACGGCCCGCTTGAGCGCGGCGGCGGCTTCTATCACAAATCGATCAGGGCCGCCGTCGACCGCGACGGCGACACGCTCACGGTGCTCGACGTGCTGGCGCAACAGGTCGGCATCCGCGGTATGTTCTCGGACTGGCCGGCGACCACGACGTTTTATGCCAACTGCATGGGGATGAAGCGCTAAAGCGGGATGGCTTTTAGTTGAATCGGTCGTCCGCAGATTCTGCGTACCTCTCCCCTGCGGGGAGAGGTCGATTTGCGCAGCAAATCGGGTGAGGGGGTGCTGGCCCAACGAGAGACCCGTAACCCCTCACCCGGCGCTACGCGCCGACCTCTCCCGAAGGGAGAGGTGAATTCCGGTACCGCTCCAGCAATCTAATCTCATCGCGCGCCAGCAACTGGAAGCACGAATAGGTGTCGCAGCCCCATCCTTCGAGACGCATCGCCTCGCGATGCTCCTCAGGATGAGGTTTGACTTGTTGAAGCACAACAACCTCATGCTGAGGAGCGAGCGTCGCGAGCGTCCCGAAGCATGGACAGCAAGCGACTTAACCGATCTCGGATGGTCGGTACCGGCCTTGCGCAGAAAAGCGACGGGCCTATTTGGGCCCGACGGCAACTCCCATCACGTAATCCGGCAACCAGGTGGCGATCTCCGGAAAGACCGACATGATGATGATCGCGACAATCATCATCGCGACATAGGGAACGGAGCCCCACAGCACCGTCTTGGTGGGCACGTCAGGCGCGATGGCGTTGACCACGAACAGGTTCAGCCCGACCGGTGGGGTGATCAGTCCGATTTCCATATTGATGGTGACGATAACGCCGAACCAGACCGGGTCGAAGCCGGCGGCGGTGATGATCGGCAGCAGGATCGGCGCGGTCATCAGGATGATTCCGGCGGGCGGAATGAAGCAGCCGGCAACCAGCAGGAAGACGTTGATGGATCCCATCAGCACCCAGCGATTGAGCTGTGCATCGGCGATGGCCTGCGCCAGCGTCTGGGTGATGTAGAGCGAGGTCAGCATGTAGCCGAACAGCACGGCGGTCGCGATGATCATCAGGATCATCACCGACTCGCGGGTGGTCGCGCGCAGGATTTCCCACCAGGCCGTCGGGCTCCACATCCGGTAGATGACGAGCGCCAGAACGACGCACAGCGCGGCGCCGACGCCTGCCGCCTCCGACGGCGTCGCAATGCCGCCGTACAGCACGTACATCACCCCGGCCACGATCGCCAGGAACGGCGCGACTTTCGGAATCGATTCGAACTTCTCGCGCCAGGTGAAGCGGAATCCGGCTTCGTAGGCGCGGAAGCCCTTGTACCAGATGTAGAACAGCGTCCAGGCCATGAAGAGGCTGGTCAGCAACAGTCCCGGCAGCACGCCGGCCAGGAACAGGCGGCCGATCGAGGTCTCGGTCGCGATGCCATAGAGGATCAAGGTGATCGACGGCGGGATCAGGATGCCGAGCGTGCCGCCGGCGCAGATCGACCCGGTCGCCACTTCGTCCGGATAACCGCGCTTGCGCATCTCCGGGATGCCCATCTTGCCGATCGCGGCGCAGGTCGCCGGCGAGGAGCCGGTCAGCGCCGCGAACAGCGCACACGCGCCGATGTTGGAAATCACCAGCCCGCCGGGCACCCGGTACAGCCAGCGATCGAGCGCGATGTAGAGGTCCTTGCCGGCCGGCGACGAGCCGATCGCCGCCCCCATCATGATGAACATCGGAATCGAGACGAGCGTGAAATCATCCAGGCCCGAATACAGCGTCTCCGCCGCCACCCGCAGCGAATCGGTCCCCTGGAACAGCACCAGGAAGGCGACGCCGACGGCTCCCAGCGCAAAGGCGACCGGCGCGCCGCTCAGCAGCACCAGCACCGTGGTGACGAGTACGAGGACCCCTTGAACGGCCGGGCTCATAGGCCTGCTCCCGGAATGTTCACCTCGGTCCCGCTGTCGGACAGGCTGACGTCGACCGCGCGCTCCCTGACCTCGATGCCGAACGGCGGTTCGCGGCCGGTGAGCAGATTGAGCAGATCGGCGACATATTGCAGCGTCAGAATCCCGAGCCCCACCGGCATGGCGCCGTAGGGAATCCACAGTCGCGCCCGCCACATCGTGTCGGACACCCAGCTGCCTTCATAGGCTTCGAGCCAGAATTGAAAGGTGAGCACGGTCATCAGCAGGCAAAAGCCCAGCGAAACCGCGATCGCGCAAATGGCGAGCCAGTAGCGCGCGCGTTCGCTCGCATAGATCGGCACGAGGTCCACGTTGACGTGGCCCTTGGTCAAAAGCACGAAGGGCGCGCCGATGAAGGTGGCGGCGATCAGGCTGTAGGTGACGAAATCGGTCTGCCAGATCGTGTTCTCGTTGAGGACGTAGCGGATGAACACCATCTGGCAGACGATGACCACCGCCGTCGCCGTCAGGGCTGCTGCAAAAATCCCGCAGGCCTGCGAGACCAGCGTAACAAGCCGATTGAAGAGGTTCATTCGTCCCCGCCCCCTGAGCGCAAATGAACCGGCCGGCGAAGCGCCGGCCGGTTCCTGTCATCGAAGGCGCATTACTTGACCGCCAGCGCGGCGTCGATCAGCTTCTTGCCGTCGGGCACTTCCTTGGCGAACTGGGCATAGGAGCTCTTTTGCGCCACGTCGAGCCAGGCCTGGTATTCGGCCGGCGTCAGCGTGACGACCTCGACCTTGTTGTCCTTGAAGGTCTTCACCATCTTGTCGTCGAGACCCCTGCTCTCCTTGGCGAAGTATTCCTCCGACTTCTTTCCGGCCTTGAGCAGCGCGTCCTGTTGCTGCTTGTTCAGCTTGTCGAACGTCTTCTTCGACATCAGCACCGGCTCGTACATGAACCACAGCGCGTTGTCGCCGGGCGCGGTGATGCACTTGACCTGTTCGTAGATGCGGAACGAGACGAAGCTGCCGGTCGAGGTGTCGGTGGCCTCGGCAACGCCGGTCTGCAGCGCGTTATAGACCTCGTTCGACGGGATCGAGACGATCGAAGCGCCCGCCGCCTGCCACATCGCCGCGAAGGTGGCACCGGCGGAACGGATCTTCACGCCCTTGATGTCTTCCGGCTTGCGGATGCAGCCCTTCTTGGAGGCCATGGCGCCGGCCAGCCAGGCATCGGCGAGCACGATGACGCCGGCCTTCTCGATCTTGGCCTTGATGTCCTTCATGAACGGCGAGTTCGCCAGGCGCACGGCGCGGTCGTGGTTGCGCACGAGGCCCGGCATCAGGGTGGCGCCGAAGTCACGCACCTTGCCGCTGGCGTAGTCGAGCGGGAATGCGGAGATGTCGAGCTGGCCGTTGACCATGGCGTTCCACTGGTCCTTCGGCTTGAACAGCGAGGCGCCCGGATAGACCTGGATCTCGAGGCCGACATTGGCCGCCTTGGCTTCCTTGGCGATGATCTGCACCATCTCGTCGCGCGGATCGCCCTTGCCGCCGGGAAACTGGTGCGAGGCTTTCAGCGTCACCTGCGCCAGGGCCGGCGCCGACACCAGGATGGCCGCCGCCGTCGCCAGCAATATCGTCGAGACTTTCCGCATGATGTTCTCCCTCCACAAGGTTTTTTCTGGCGGCGGATATACCGCTCATTCTTTCGACCGAACCCGTCAGGCTCGCTTGTCGCGGCCGATTAGGCCATTCCGCCAGAGGCTTGGCAAGCCGGTTGACCGGGCTTTTAGTCGCGGATGCGGCCGGCCGGGCGCATCTCCCGTATCGCGAGGCCTTGCCCGGAGGCCGCCGCGGGAACGGCTACGCCCCGAACTCCTCCGCCAGCACCAGCACCTCGCGGGTGCGCGTGACGCCGGGCCAGCAGCGATCGAACTCGGCGACCAGCGGCTTCATCGTCTCAGCCCCGGTGCCGCGCTCCAGCGCCGCCAGATCGGGAAATTCATACATCGCCAGATGCAGCGACGGATCGCCGGCACTCCAGAACCGCCGCGCCTTGCTGATGCCGAACGCCTTTGTGGCGTCGGGCAGATGTTCCTTTTGATACCATTCATCGAACGCGGCGCGCTTGGCAGGATCGGTGACGGTGGCGCGGACGACGAAATAGGCGGTGGGCATGGGGGGCTCCGTAGCGAAATCGATCATCGGGCGGGTTTGGCCTAGGCGTACCCCCAAGAGAATCTAGGAGGACGAAGCGAAACGCAACGCCGGATTGGCTACGCCAAGTCGGTCATACGCCTTCGATCGCAGATACCAAGCGAAGGTGCAGAGTTGGTGGAAACGAGAAGGCGGAAATGGTGCGCCCATGCCGGCTCCGTCGCGCGCAACGTATGGACGGGAAATAGATGCAAACTCTCTAAGATTGTAATATACAATTGACACAATCTTACGGAGGGAGGACAAGATATGAACCAGGAACCAGAAAGAAAAGCAGTATGGACAAGTCTCGAAATTGCCAAGTTAGCAGTTCCCATTTTTGCATCGATTATCCTAGCACTCGTAGGGCTGCAAATTAGCAAGGAGGTCGCGACCTTCAAATCTGTCGTGGACCGAAACGACAAGATGATCGACAGCCTTGTTCAGAAGCGCCTGAAACTTTATGATGAAATTGGAAAAAATCTGAATGGGATGTTTGCCTACTATATGTATGTCGGGAAGTGGAAAGAATTCTCTCCTGAGGACATTGTGAAAAAAAAGCGGGAACTGGACGAGATTATCTTCACTTATCAGCCATTTTTCTCTCAACAGTTCATCGGCATCTATCTCCAACTCGAAGATCAAATGTTTAAAAAATTCGGCGGTTGGGGGCAAGATGCCAAGCTTCGCACCGAAGTCTTACATCGCAAGGATTTTTACCTTCCGCCAGATGGGAAAGTCTGGGATTCGAAATGGAATGATAGGTTCGTTGGAGAGGACAATACGCCGGCAATTCGAAAAACGTACAGCGAGTTGATATCAGCTCTGCCCAGGGAGCTTGGAATCCCCGAGTTGTCCAAGCAAGGAGTGAGGTCTATCCCGATCGATCAGGTAGCAAGATCGAATGTACCGAAGAATTGAAACAATAAGTGCAGGCGTTGAGCTGCCCCTCTACAACGGCAAATTGTCGTGCTTCTTCGCAGGCATCTCCACCTGCTTGTCCCTGAGCATCGCCAGCGCCCGTGCAATGCGCCGCCGGGTCGAATGCGGCATGATGACGTCGTCGATGTAGCCGCGCTCGGCGGCGATGAAGGGGGACAGGAAGCGGTCTTCGTACTCTTTCGTGCGCGCGGCGATTTTTTCGGCGTCGCCGATGTCGCTGCGGAAGATGATTTCCACCGCGCCCTTGGCGCCCATCACGGCGATCTGCGCGGTCGGCCAGGCGTAGTTCATGTCGGCGCCGATTTCCTTCGACGCCATGACGTCGAACGCGCCGCCATAGGCCTTGCGGGTGATGATCGTGACCAGCGGCACGGTCGCCTGCGAGAACGCGAACAGCAGCTTGGCGCCGTGCTTGATCAGGCCGCCATATTCCTGCGCGGTGCCGGGCAAAAAGCCGGGGACGTCGACGAAGGTGACGATCGGAATGTTGAAGGCGTCGCAGAAGCGGACGAACCGCGCGGCCTTGCGCGAGGCGTCAGAGTCGAGCACGCCGGCCAGCACCATCGGCTGGTTGGCAACGAAGCCGACGGTGCGCCCGGCGATGCGGCCGAAACCGGTGACGATGTTTTTCGCGAAGGCTTCCGAGATCTCGAAGAAGTCGCCCTCGTCGACCACCTTCAGGATCAGCTCTTTCATGTCGTAGGGCTTGTTCGGATTGTCGGGGATCAGCGTGTCCAGCGACATGTCGACCCGGCCGATGTCGTCGAAGCTCGGCCATTCCGGCACGCCTGACGTATTGTTGCTGGGCAGGAAGTCGATCAGCCGGCGCATCTGCAACAGCGTCTCGACGTCGTTCTCGAACGCGCCGTCGGCGATCGAGGAGCGCGTCGCGTGCACGGATGCGCCGCCGAGTTCTTCCGCCGTCACCACCTCGTTGGTGACGGTTTTGACCACGTCGGGGCCGGTGACGAACATGTAGCTGGTGTTCTTCACCATGAAGATGAAATCGGTCATGGCCGGCGAATAGACGTCGCCGCCGGCGCAGGGGCCCATGATGACGGAGATCTGCGGGATCACGCCCGAGGCGATGACGTTGCGGCGGAACACGTAGGAATAACCCGCCAGCGCCGCCACGCCTTCCTGGATCCGGGCGCCGCCGGCGTCGTAGAGCCCGATGATCGGCGCCCTCGCCTTCATCGCCATGTCCTGGATTTTTACAATCTTTTGCGCGTGGGTCTCCGACAGCGAGCCGCCGAACACGGTAAAATCCTTGGCGAAGACAAAGGTCTTGCGGCCGTTGACGGTGCCCCAGCCGGTGACCACGCCGTCGCCCGGCACTTTGGTCTTTTCCATGCCGAATTCGACCGAGCGGTGCTCGACGAACATGTCGAATTCCTCGAACGAGCCCTTGTCGAGCAGCAATTCGATGCGCTCCCGCGCGGTCAGCTTGCCGCGGGCGTGCTGCGCCTCGATGCGCTTTTCGCCGCCGCCGAGCTTGGCGCCGGCGCGCCGGTCTTCGAGGGTGTCCAGGATGTCCTTCATGTGTTTCCGCCCGCAATTGCCAAGGGATTTCAGGAGATTTCAGGGCGTTCTAGCACGGCCTTTTCCCGGCAGGAAACAGCCCTTCGCGGGCACTGGTACCCCCGCCCGGCGCACATATATCCGGTGGCCCCAATGGAGACGACGACATGACCGATATCGCAGGCCAGGACACGTCATTTGCCACGTCAGATGACGCGTCAGGTGCCGCGGCAGGCGCCGCCACCGGGGGACTGCGGACCCTGCTCCGGCTGGAAGGGCTGACGCTGTTTGTGGGCATGACCCTGCTGTATGCGGTCTGGGACGGATCCTGGTGGGTCTACGCCATCCTGTTTCTGGCGCCCGACCTCAGTTTCCTCGGCTATCTCGCCGGCCCCAAGGCGGGGGCCATCCTCTATAACGCCGCGCACAGCTATCTGGCGCCGATGGCGCTGGTCACAGCGGGATTTGCGCTCGCATCACCGCTGGTGCTCTCGGTCGCGATGATCTGGCTGGCCCATATCGGCCTCGACCGCGCGCTCGGCTTCGGCCTGAAGTATTTCGCCGGGTTTGTCTTTACGCATCTCGGGCGGATCGGACGGGCACCAAGCTGAGTCCTGCCATTGCGAGCCAACGGGTCGGCGCGAAGCGCCACCCGATGACAGGCTCTGCGAAGCAATTCAGCTTTCCAGCACCAAAAGTGTCGTCGCCCAGCTTGACCGGGCGATCCAGTACGCTGCGGCTTCTCGATTCACTTCAAGCGCCTCTGGAATACTGGGTCGCCCGGTCGAGCCGGGCGATGACAGCGGTGTTTGTCTTCATCCAGCAGGGTCGACTTCGAGGCCGGTACGGAACTCGCAACGACGACTCTCTACGCCTCACCATCCGCAAACGGCGGCTCGTTGCCGGGCGGCACGGACGCCTCGGACATCGCCAGCAGCATTGCCACCATGATGTAATTGCCCGCCACCGCCGTCAGATCCACGATCTGCTGATCGGTGAACACCTGCTTCGCTTTGGCGTAGGTGTCGTCGGAGACTTTTCGCGCGGTGGTGAGCTCGGTGACGAAATCGTAAACCGCCGCCTCGTTCTCGGCCATACCGGACGGCCGCGCACCGGCTTTCAGCGCGGCGATGATCTGCGCCGACAAGCCCGCCTTCTGCGCCAGCGGCGCATGGGCGTACCATTCGACCTGCGAGCGCCATTGCCGCGCGATGATCAGGATCGCGAACTCGTTGAGGTGAAGCGGGACGGAGGTTTCCCAGCGCAGGTAATGAAACAGGTCGAACAGACGCTGGCCCAGCACCGGGCTGCGCAGCATCGAATTGTAGGGACCGCCGATTCCGATGCTGGAGACCTTGACGATCTGCTCGCCGAGCGGTCGTTGCGCGGCGTCGAGCTGCTCCATGGTCAGCTGTGGAAAACGCGGCGGCCTGGCTGGGGTCGGGTTCATGATTTCTCCGTGCTTGAGGCCGGTGTCGAGTTCAGATCGCGCCGATATCGGCGAGGCATCGTTGCGTCAGCGTCATGCGCGCGGCGATGTGGCGGGGCTCCAGGCAATCCATGTTGAGCGCAAACACCGTTTGCGCCGATCCCTTCTCGGCCCAGCCCACCATCCATCCCAGCGACGGCTTTTCGGCTTCGGCGCCCAGCAACCCGCTCTTGGCGCGGATGACGGAGTTGCCGACTTTGGTCACGACGAGAATGTCGCGCACCAGTTCCTGGTTGCGCTTCGACACCGGAAGCACGCCGCGCCTGAGACGGTCGACGAAATCGACCTGCTGCATGGGGTCGATGCGCAGATCGCCGGTCAGCCAGAACTGGTCGATGCCGCCGCCAATGTCGCGGTTGCCGTATTCGAACAAATCGAGGTATTTCTGCATCCGCTCGGCGCCGATGCGCCGGGCGATATCCTGATAGACCGGCACCGCGGAGGCGGCGAACGCGCTGCGCAGCGTGTGGTCCTTGTTCCATGGCTCGATGCTTCGCTTCACCCCGTCCCACTTGAACACCTCCTTGTCGGTGTCCGCGACCACGCCGGTCTCCAGCGCGATCAGCGAATTCGGAATCTTGAAGGTCGAGGCCGGCAGCATCGCCTCGCCGGAACGATTCTTGTCGCTGGCGACGATCAGATAGTCGTCGACCTTGTAGCCGACGAAGGTGCCGACCGTTCCCTCCGCGGTAAACCGCTTCGCCAGATCGTCGCGGAATTCGCTGCGCTGGGGTGAGACATTGGCAAGGCTGCGGGACGGCAAAATACTGGCGGCGGCGAGAAGGCCGAGCGCATGGCGGCGATTGATCACGGGAACATCCGATGTGGTTGACGGCAGCCGACGATGCATCCGATATCGTGGTAAAACAATGACAATCGGGATGCTACGACGGCGGCGAAGCCGTTGCGCGGGGATGAGGTCTTCGTGCCCCGGATGCTGCGCAGCGCGCCGCCCTTCGGCGTGGTGCGCTGCTGATCCGGGGCCCACGGCTGCGAAGGTGGGTCCCGGCTCTGCGGAGCAGCGCCGAAGAGGCGCTGCACCGCGTCCGGGACACGAGATGCTACCGCATCCGCCGCGACAGCCCGAGCACGAAGCCCAGCACCTCCGCTACCGCCTTGTAGAGTTCGGTCGGAATTTCGTCGCCGATCTCGACATTGGCGAGCGCCCCGGCCAGCACTTCGTTTTCCTCGATCGGGATATTGTTTTCCCGGGCGACTTCGATGATCTTGGCGCCGATCGATCCCTTGCCCTTGGCGGTGACGCGCGGCGCGCCTGTTTTGTCGTAGTGCAGCGCGACCGCAAGCCGGCTCCTGGATTCCACTTTCATAGCGCGCGATCCAGGAAATGCCCGGCGGGTGCTGGCGCCGATTGCGGCGGCCGGCCGTCGCCGATCACGATATCGCCGGGCTGCAGCTCGGCTTTTGTCAAGGCATGGCTGAGCTGCGCCGCACCGGCGCGCAACTGCGTCGCGGTCTCCGGCCGTTCCGCCCACATCCGCACCGAGGTGGTCTCGCCTATCAGCGAGACCAGCGCATGCACCGGACCGGCGGGTTCGACGTCGAGCGAGAAGCGCGCCTGCCATATCCGCTTCGCGGCTTCGACCTCGCTGCCGCCGCCGTCGCGCGAAATCTCGAACTCCGCCATCGCGGTGCCCTGCGGCGTCGCAAACGGGATCTCGAAATGCCATCGCGGCGCCGCCGGATCGATCCGCGGCGCCAGCGTATCGATACGATCGGGCAACGACGCTACCTGCAGCAGGGTCTGGCGCGCAATCGCGGCCTCGGTATCGCCGAGCAGCTGACGCACGGTGGTCGCGGGCGGCGCATCCGCCGGCAGCGACGGCAAGGCGATCGGCTGCGCCGATGGCTGCGCGCCGCGAAACGGCGGCGGCGTATTGGTTTGGAAAGCGACCTCGCCGCTGTGGCGCAACTCTTTCGCGGAGCCGATGGCCGGCGGCGGGGCGCTGCCGAATTCCTGCAGGCCCTCCTGCAGCACCACATTCAGCGCGGCAGCCGTCGCGACGCGTGACCCGCCGCCCGATGCCGGCAAATCGCCGGCAGTGGCCAGGCGCCCCTGCGGCAAGCGAATGTCCGGGCCGTCAATGTCGGGAAGCACGGAAGGGGCAAGTGGCGGTGCCGCCGCATCAACTGCATCCGTTCCCGCCGCGGCACCGCCAAGCGACGACAGCAGCGTCTGGCGCAGCACGATCAGCGCCGCCTTGAGGTCGGGGATGCCGGCAGGCGGCGATGGCGACGCCAGCGAAGCCTCGAGAAACAGCCCGGACTTCTGGAAGGCATTTTTCACTTCGCCGCCGGTCAGGTTTTGATCGAGGCTGGTCCGCTGCGCCAGCACCAGCGTTACCGCCTGCTGCAGTTGCGGCGGCAGCGTCTTCGAGCCGGTGGCAGCCGCGAGATTCGCAAACAGCGGCGCCTGGCTGCCCTGCTGGGTGGCGGCCGTGTGTACCGCCGTGGAAACCGCCAGCTTCTCGAGCGGCGTCAGTATGTTCTTTGGTAACGTTGAAGTCGCCTGGGAATGGGTCGCGGCATCGGCCCGCGCCCCGGGCGCCAGGGTTACGGTGTCGCCGGAGGTGTCACCGGCACCCTGCCCGACCACGGCGAGCCTGATGCCGCTTTCGTTCTGCGATACCGCGAGCTGCAGGGCCTGACCGGCCTGCAGCGGAACTTGCGACATCACATCGAGCGCAAGTCCCGAGATCGCGATCCGCACCATGTTGTTGGCGAGCACCTTCAGCACCTGGGCGTCGATCACCGCCCCCGGCTGCAACACCAGGTCGCGCTCGACGCTCCGAGCGGCGTCGACGGCAAGGATTGGATTGACAGGGGCAATCGGCATCGTGAGCTCTCGCTGGACTGCAAACGCTAGCCCAGCGGCGTAAACCTCTCGTTAACCGCCGGGGTGCGATCCGCCCTCGTGTCCCGGACGCGGCGCAGCGCTGTTCGGAGGTGCGCCGCAGAGCCGGGACCCATCTCGATACAGCGCAGACCCTGCGCCATGGGTCCCGGTGCTGCGGAGCAGCGTTTCACGCTGCGCCGCGCCCGGGACACGCAGGATCAGCGGCTCTCCGGATCATGCGGCGGGGTTCAGCGCCCTGATGATGCCGGCGGCGGCCGCAAAATCGACCAGCCGCGCCCGGCGGCGCGCGGCGACCTCTTCGTCCACCCCCCATTGCTCGATGTTCCAGTCCTCATCGACATGGGCTGATTTCCAGACCTGGTCGGCATCCAGCACGCCGCGCAGCAGCGCCAGAGCGAGCAGCGCCGAGCCCGTCAGGGTCGTGACCACATGCACGGCCGCGATCGACCAGGGGTCGCCCGGCAGCGCCGCGCGTGCCGCCGCGATCGCAGGCTCGGGCTGGCGGACATGGACGATGCCTTCGGCCAGCATGAAATGCGCGCCGAGCGCCTCGGCGGCCCAGAACACGATCGGGTCCCAATGCGCCGCCTCCCGCGCCACCAGCGCCTCCGGATGGCCGGCGCGATAGAACAGCAGATCAGTGCCGAGATATTTCGCGACGTCGTCGGTGACGGCCTCGACCCGTTCGACCACGGCATCGACCACGCTATTGGCGAACCGCGTCATCGGCATGGACAGGGGATCGATGAACTCCACCTGCGCCTGCCATTCCGCCACGATGGCGTCGGCAATCTCCCGGGTGGGTGCTACCAGAGCGCGGCCGGACGGCGTGCGGACCGGCTTGTCGTCCAGCGTGATCGCGAACCCGCTCGCCCCCTCGACGACCCCGGCCCGGGTGTAAAACCGCTTGCGGCGCGGACCGCGCGTCGTGCGCCGCACCGCCTCCTCCGGATCGAGCCGGGATTGCCCGGCCACTTCATCGAACAGTTCGCGCATGCGGTTTTCGGTCTCTGTCGTCGGTGGTTATCTCAGCCCGAGAGTACGACACGGGTGCATGCAAATAAAGCGAGCCGGCTGGCGGCCGCCCCGGTTCCGATCACCGATTGGCGCAGGCGCGCGAATAGGCCGAGCGCTCATTGGGGCCGAGCCCCGCGGCGGCGCGGTCTTCGAGGCATTTGCCGATGCGGTCGCCGAACGAGCCACGCTGCAGGCCCTGGACCTCCGGCACCGGCAGCGGCGCGTCCATTTGCGGAATCGCCGGCACTTCAATTTTCGGGGGCGGCGGCGGTGCAGGCAGCGGCGGGTTGAACTGCGAGCCGCCCGGCGGAATGACTTGCGCCGAAGCGGTACCCACCGCCATCAGCGCCCACAGCACCCCGCCGATCAGGATCGATGATCTCTTCATCGATTGCATGTCGTGATCCGCAACGCGGCCCGCAAGAAAGCCGCACGTTAAATTATTCTTCAGGTGCGTTCTCGATCGGATCGAAGCGGTCGGCCTCGAGGCCGAGCAGATTCCACGATTGCAGCATATGCGGCGGCAGCGGCGCTGATACATCGATGGTGCCGCCGCGCGGATGCGGAATCACGATCCGCCGCGCCAAGAGATGCAGCCGCTTCTGCAGCCCGCCCGGCAGTTCCCAGTTTTCCTTGTTGAAATATTTGGGATCGCCGATGATGGCGTGGCCGATATGCGCCATGTGGGCGCGCAACTGGTGGGTCCGCCCGGTGACCGGCTTCAGCGACACCCAGGCGAGTTTTTGCGCCGAAGTCTCCACCACAGCGTAATAGGTCACGGCGTGGCTGGCGCCCTCGTCGCCATGTTTGGCGATCACCATGATGCTGTCGTCCTCGCTTTCTTCCTTGGCGAGGTAGGTCGAGATGCGGCCCTGCTTCGGCTTCGGCACCCCCGCCACCAGCGCCCAGTAGACTTTTCGCGCGGAGCGATGGCGGAACGATCCGGTCAACGCGGTCGCGGCAAAGCGCGTCTTGGCGATCAGCAGGCAGCCGGCGGTTTCCTTGTCGAGCCGGTGCACCAGCCGCGGCTTCTGGCCCTTGGCATCGCGCATCACTTCCAGCATGTCGTCGACATTGCGCGTGATGCCGGAACCGCCCTGCACCGCCAGCCCCGCCGGCTTGTTCAGCACCATGACGTCGGCGTCCTCGAACAGGATCATGTCCTTGATCGCCTGCAGCGTCTTGGCTCCGGCTTCCGAGAGAGAGCCGACGACCTTGGCGGCGTCGAGCTGCAGCGGCGGAATCCGGATGTTCTGCCCCTCCTCGATCCGATCCTTGGAGTCGGCGCGCTTGCCGTTGACGCGCAACTCGCCTTTGCGGACGATGCGCTGGATGTGGGAGAACGACAGGCCGGGAAAGCGCGCTTCGAGGAAGCGATCGACCCGCATGTTGTTCTCGTCGGCCGTCACCACCACGGTCTGCACCTTGGTCGGCAACGGCGGCGGCTCGGGCACGATCTTCTCGGGCTCCGGAATGAAAGGCGCCGGTCTTGGCGCACGCGGCGCCGAGCCGGCAAAACGCGCCGACGGCTTGCCGCCCGGACGCGCCGGCGGCCGCTCGGCTGCCGAGCCACGATAGGGACGCGCACCTTTCGGGCGATCGCCTTTGGGTTTCAGTGGCTTTTTGACGCGACGGCTCATGCTGTTTTCCCAAGCTTGCGTGGTGTCGACCGGCCTGCACGACGTGGCAGTGCCGCGATCTCCGCACCAACTTCATTTTCGGCGAGACGCAACTCGTAGAGTTGCTGCAAATTCATCCAGAATTGCGGGGCCGTTCCAAACCAGTGCCCGAGACGCAGTGCCGTATCGGCGGTGATGCCGCGCTGGCCGTGAATAATGCCGGTAATGCGGTTCACCGGCACGTCGATCTGGCGCGAAAGCTCGGCAGCCGTGATGCCGATCTCGCGCAATTCTTCCGCAAGATGTTCACCGGGGTGGATGGCCGTACGCGGCATCAGGGTCTTCCTTCAATGATAATCGACGATTTCCACGTCCACCGGGCCGGGCGATCCTTCAGGCCATCTGAAACAGATCCGCTATTGATCGTTGATGCGGATTGAAAACTGTCCGGCGCGGTCGCCTTTGAGCGCTTCCAGCCGGTTACCGG
The DNA here is from genome assembly GCA_043811435.1 of Pseudomonadota bacterium. GTDB lineage: Bacteria > Pseudomonadota > Alphaproteobacteria > Rhizobiales > Xanthobacteraceae > Bradyrhizobium. The sequence continues at coordinate 2,715 of JBDRNF010000314.1, read as the reverse complement.
GCAGTGCCGCCAAATCGGCAAGGCATGTTGCTGTCTCGAGCCGATCAAGACGCATCTCAGCCTGCCGCGTAAAACCTGAGAACTCCCTGACATGTCGTCCGGAGGCAAACCGCTCGGTGGCTTTGTCCCGATAGCTGACAATCACGGTGGGGGCCGAGTAGCAGGATTTATGAGTTACGTAAATAGTAAATCCGAGACCGTCGGCGAAATCGGTACAAAATGGGTACCGGATCGACCATGCTGGGCAAAACCGACCTGAATCAGCGAGCTTCCGTGATGCTGCTATCGAAACCGGCCTTGATCGTCGTTGCTGCCATGATCGCAAGCGCGGCGTCGGCGCAGCAAAGCCCGATGCCGCCGGAGATCGCCGCCAGGCTGCTGGAGATGGGCCGCGTCATCGACCCGCCGAAGACGGCGGCGCTCTACGCACCGTTGCAGCAGAAGGAACCGTATCCCGGCGTCAGGATCGAGCGCGACGTCAGATACGGCGCCGCCGAGCGCAACCTGCTCGATATTTTCGTGCCGGAGACCGCAGCACCTGCCCGGCCGGTGCTGATCTTTGTCCATGGCGGCGCGTATGTGGGCGGCAACAAGCGCAGGACGCCGACCAGTCCGTTCTATGACAACATCATGCTGTGGGCCGCGAAGCACGGCTTCGTCGGCGTCAATGTCACCTACCGCCTCGCGCCGCAGGCGCCGTGGCCGGCGGGCGCCGAGGATCTCGCCAGCGCGGTTCGATGGATTTCGGACAGGATCGGCGAGCGCGGCGGCGATCCCGCGCGAATCTATCTGATGGGACACTCCGCCGGCGCGGTTCACGTCTCGAGCTATGTATCGCATCCCGAGTTTCATGAGGTGAAGGGCGGCGGTCTCGCCGGCGCGATCATGGTCTCGGGCATCTACGACCTGACCGGGATGCAGCTTTCCGAGACCCAGCGCGCCTATTTCGGCAGCGATCCCGCGCGCTACGCCGAACGCTCCTCGCTGGCGGGTCTGGCGACGACGCCGATCCCGTTGATGCTGGCTGTTGCCGAACTGGACCTCGAGGGCTTCGTGCTGCAATTCGGTCGGATGAAGCAAGCGACGTGCAGGCGCGCCCGTGGATGCGCCCGCGCGGTGCTGCTACCGCAGCACAATCATATGTCGCAGGTGTATTCGATCAACACCGCGGACACCCGCCTGACCGATCAGATTCTGGATTTCATCAGAACGGGGAAGTAACGGCCTACTTGCATTGCGCGCTGCTGCGCACGGCCGTCAGGTCGGAATTGGCGTTGCCGGAAGGACGTTGCTTGACGGCTTCGTCCGCCGCGGCACAGGCCGCCGCGGCGTCGCCGTTTTGCAGCCGGGCCCAGGCGAGATTGGTCCAGGCGTCGCGAAGATCCGGCGCGTCCTTGACGGCCTGCTCCAGCACTTCCTGCGCTTCGCGCGGGCGTTTGGCGATCAGGAGCATCTTGCCGTAATCGGCATTGAGCGACTTCAACGGATTGGGCTGCTTGCGCGCAATCCTGAACATCTCGTCGGCGAAATCGTTATCACGGAAGCGCATTTGAGCGATCACCGCAAAACCGTGGTAAACGCCGCTCTGTTCAGGCGCCAGCAGAAAGGCCTGATTGAACCGCTGGGCGGCTTCGCCGGCGTTGCCCTTGGTGACCGCCCGCCAGCCGCGTTTGGTGGTTTCGTCAAAAGCCTTCTCCCGCGTCCCCGCCGCCTCGAGCATCGCCTTGACGAATTTTTCGTCCGCGGCTTTCTGCGCTGCATCCTTCGCGACAAAACCGAAAAACGGCTGCTCGTTGGTCGGACCGGAAAAGGCTTTCTTCGTCACCTGCACGCCCGGCGTCACCTCGACGGTTTCGGCTGACGCTGCGCCGGCCAGAAATAGCGTAGCGCAAATGACGGCCAGCAGCCCGACCCGCAAATGCAAGCCTTTGTGACGCAAGCCTGTCGGGCGATCGCCTGACCAGCGATACTTTTTCAGCGGTCTGTTCGCGCGGTGGTTCATGATTGTTTAGGGTTCCTGACCAAGCCGTTGGGTAGCGCAAAAGCCGCGCGTGGTCACGGTGAAATCAGTACAAATTCACGCCAGCAGCCAACCCTGGAAGCGGGATCGGAACCATCTGCCGCAGGTCACCCAGGTCAAAAGCTGCTATATGGGCCACATGAAAGTCGAAGACATCGCCGAAGCTATTACCAAGCTGCCGCCGGACGAGCTCGCGCGCTTCCGGCGCTGGTTCACCGCATTCGAGGCGGGCCGCGCCGACCATGCCGACGAACTCGCTTCCACGGCGACGAAGCTCGGCCGTTTCGCCGGCCGCGCCCTCGCCGAACTGAAAAAGCGCACTGGGGATCGTGAGCCCTAGTGCCGACTATCTGAGATCGGCGAGTCGCTTGCTGCCCACGCTTCGAGACGCTCGCGTCGCTCGCTCCTCAGCATGAGGTTGTGGGGTTTCAACAAGTTGAACCTCATCCTGAGGAGCGGCGTCTTCGCCGCGTCTCGAAGGATGGCAGCAACACGGATTAATGATTCCAGGTCCTAATTTAGAGCGAGATGGCTTTTGGTTGAATCGGTCGTCAGCGGATTCTGCTTACCTCTCCCCAGCGGGGAGAGGTCGATTTGCGCAGCAAATCGGGTGAGGGGGTGCTGGCCTAACGAGAGACCGTAACCCCTCACCCGGCGCTACGCGCCGACCTCTCCCGAAGGGAGAGGTGAATTCC
>JBDRNF010000313.1:0-2015 GCA_043811435.1 Pseudomonadota bacterium | reverse complement strand
CCCGGCAGGTCTTTGAACACTATCAACCCGACCGCAAGTATCGGATCGCCTCGTCGCGCTCGAACAGATAGAGCAATACGCGCAGAGCACGGCCGCGCGGCGCTTCCAGTTCGGGATCGGCGTTCAGGACGAGCCGGGAATCGTCGTAAGCCGCGGACAGGAGTTCGGCCTGCTCTTCGATGCGGGCGACGCGGAAAGTAGGCAGTCCGCTCTGCCTTGTGCCGAGAAGCTCCCCGGCGCCGCGCAGGCGCAGATCCTCCTCGGCGATACGAAATCCATCTTCCGTCTCGCGCATGATCCGGATGCGCGCGGCGGCGGTTTCGCCGAGCGGCGCCTGATACAGAAGCAGGCAGCTCGATCTGTCGTCGCCACGGCCGACCCGACCGCGCAACTGGTGGAGCTGGGCAAGACCGAAGCGTTCGGCATGTTCGATCACCATGATGGTTGCCGACGGGACGTTGACGCCGACCTCAATCACCGTCGTTGCAACGAGGATTCGGATGTCCCCGGCCTCAAACCGCGCCATGATGTCGTCTTTCTCCGACGCCTTCATGCGTCCATGCACAAGTCCGACGATGCCGCCGAAGATCGACTGCAGATGCTTGTGCCGCTCCTCGGCCGCGGCGGCATCAACTTCGTCAGACTCCTCGACCAGCGGGCAAACCCAGTAGATCTGCGCCGCCATCGACAGGGCGCGCCTCAGACTTTCGACGACCTCGTCGAGACGGTCGAGCGGCAGTGCGCGCGTGTCCACCGGTTTCCGACCCGGTGGTTTTTCATCCAGCCGTGACACGTCCATGTCGCCATAGGCGGTCAGCGTCAGCGTGCGCGGAATGGGTGTCGCCGTCATCACCAGGACATCGGTGCCGACGCCGCCCTTCGCGGTCAGCATCAGGCGCTGGTGAACGCCGAAGCGATGCTGTTCGTCGACCACCGCGAAGGCCAGCGCGCGGAACTCGACTTCTTCCTGAAAAAGTGCGTGCGTTCCGACCAGGATATCGACCTCGCCCCTCGCGACGGAGGCCAGTATTTCGGCACGACGGGTTCCCTTTTCCCTGCCGGTTAACAACTCAAGCCGGGCGCCAGCGGCGGTGCACAAGGGTGCCAGCGTCGCATAGTGCTGGCGGGCAAGAATTTCCGTCGGCGCCATCATCGCGGCCTGAAATCCGGCCTCGACGGCGTTCAGCATGGCCAACAGTGCCACAACTGTCTTGCCGCTGCCGACGTCGCCCTGCAGCAAACGCAGCATGCGATGCGGACTTTTCATGTCGGACATGATTTCATCCAGCGCCCGCGTTTGTGCGCTTGTGAGCGCGAAGGGCAGGGCATCGACAACCTTCTGACGCTTGCGACCGTCGCCGGAAACGGTTCTGCCGGGCAACCGTCGCATGCGCAACCGGACAAGACCGAGCGCCAACTGGTTTGCCAGCAATTCATCATAGGCGAGGCGCGCGCGCGCCGGCGCGCCCGCATCGAGACCGGCAAGAGTTTGCGGCGTATGTGCAGTGCGCAGCGACACGCTCCAGCTCTGCCAGCCCTGCGCTTTGAGCCAATGCGGATCTTGCCACTCAGGCAGCTCTGGCAACAGCGCCAACGCGCCGCGAGCGGCCTTCTGGACCGCTTTCAATGGCAGGCCCGCCGTCAATGGATATACAGGTTCGAGCAGCGGCAATGCGGCCATGTCTTCGGGTCTGACGATGTGGTCTGGATGGGTCATTTGCGGTTGACCCTGATAGAACTCGACGCGGCCGGAAAGAATTCGTCGCTCTCCCTCCGGCAACGTTTTCAGGAGGTGATCGGACCGCGCGTTGAAGAAGACGATCTGCATTTCGCCGGTATCGTCGGAAACGTGCACGCGGTAGGGCAACTGGCTGTTGTGCTGCGCGATATGCAGGCCGACCGTCACTTCGACGGTTGCGATTTCGCCATCGCGAACTTCGGCGATCTTCGGCCGGCTGCGGCGATCGATGAGGCCCGACGGCAGGTGCCACAGGAGGTCGACGACCTTGTTACCT
>JBDRNF010000312.1:0-2177 GCA_043811435.1 Pseudomonadota bacterium | reverse complement strand
GGGCCGGGATATTAACCCGAGGGGTAGCCATCGGGATGTTGGTCGTGAGGCCGGCCGTTGGGTCGCCCTCCCACGGGGTCTGCAACAGGCGCGGGATGAACGTCACGGGGATCAAATACCCGCCGCTCGCGTCATCGTAAGCGCCAGCTTCATCGGAACCAGCAGTTAGGCTCTTCAACCGCTCATCGACGCCTTTTCGACTCCGCCCGGCGTTCAAGACGGAAAGCACGAAATCGAGCTGGTTCTCGAATCCACGCGACGGATCCTGCTCGAACCTCGGTGCGCCAATCGAAACATGTTCCGCCGGGGCTGGCGCTGTCGCCATTTTGCGCTTCTCGATTTCCTCGGCATTTGCCGCCGCCCCATTAAGCCGATCACTTTCGGCCATAAGGGCTGTGATTTTCGCCTGCGTTTCCTCGCTCGCAGCATCGGCGGTTTTTCCCAGTTCCCCCGCCTCATCTAGCTTCGCGCGCGCCAACCGGCGAAGTTCCAAGCTGTTCATCGTGTGATCCTCCTTTGGATCTCTTTTCGAATTGTGAGCGCCAGCGCCGAATCTTCGACGCGCCGCTCTCCAGCCAAGCGGATGCGCTCAGCGGGGGTGACAATCTCAATCTCACGCATGGCGAGATACTTACGGAAAAAAACCTGAACCCGTTCAGGCGCAATCCCGCCGAACATCTCGGGAGGGATTTCCTGAATCAAACCAAAAAGGTAATCGAATCCCAGCATTGCCATTGCGGGCAGTTCAGACCCGACCGCAAACGCGGAAAACAGACCGCTCGGGTTAGCGGCCGGATCGTCCACGACGTCCGCCCCAGCCAGGGCCGCCAGGCGCGCATGTGGGTGGTTGCGGGTGTTGTCCTCGTCCGGCGACTGGAACTTCCCATCGACCCGATTCGTCTCGGCGAATTTCATCATTGCCGCGTCATCGGATCCGAAAACAATCGATGCTCCGAACATATCGGGAGACTCTTCGGCCATGTCCATTACATAAGCGGCATAGTCGCCGTGCGGCGTCGTGCTGGCATGGTCGAAAAAGGCGAGGTCGGCCAGGACTTGATCGCCTCGCCGTTGAAAATTGACCATCCGGCCAAGCGTTGTTCCCAACCCATCAGCACTAAGACCAGGATGCGTGAAATGCGACTTAATACCTTTTTCGGCACGTCGACCCGCCTCTGCCGTCTGATCCAGAAATGTTCTATCGAGCCAAATGTTATGTCCTATAGCCTCGCCACGGGTTACCAGGGAGACGCCTTGGATCATCCTGGCCTCCCGGTCCACTGCCTGCGGACGAAGGCGCCTGGCAGCCACGCGCAGCCTGTGCGGGGCCGTCCGTAGGGTCTCGTTCGTGGTCTCGGCGATTTGAATTGCGTCGTCGCCGTTCATTATCTGAACTCCGGGTCAAGATATAGGCGAAGGATCATTCCCTTCGAAGCGCCGGCGTTCGACACCGCCAAGTCCAGATCGCCGAACGTGGTCATCGAAACGCTGGTGTGCCCGTCGGCGATTTTCGGCGCAAATGTCGTAGTCGTTCCGCTCGTGAGATTCGCGCCTGAGTCGGTCAGTACATCAACGTCCATGTCATCGGTGAGGGTCATGTCGAACAGATCGGTTGGCTCCAATGGATCATCATCCGGCTTGATGCTTACCCGCCGAATCGTCCCACGGATATTTTCGAGGGTGGCCGTGATAACTCCGCTGGCGTTGCTCAAAAACGAGAAGGTTTCAACCGCGAGACCGGGGAAAACCGTCACGGTCGTGCGCAAGCGCAACGTTCCAGTGGTGATTGTGTCGGCGGCCAGCACCGGCCAGGACACCGTGAAAACGAGCGCAAAAAGGACAAGCCGCTTCATGGGCGTGAGCCTCCATTCCCGTTATGGCGGGTCAGTATTTGGGCAAATTCTTCGATGCGATCCCCGCGCGCCGCCTTGGCGGATTGATCGGGTGGCGTTTGATCCGGCTGTTGCCCATCGGTTGCCCGACGTTGCGGCGGCGCGCCGATTTCCCCGGCGAGGTGACGTTCCACCGGCGCCATATTTACTGGCATCCAGTAGGTATCACCTTGCTCACCCGGAAGCGGGTCGAGGTTTTCCATTTTTCGGATTTCATTTGCCGACATCCAGGAGTTGTTGATCCCCGTGCGATAGGCTTCGAACCGGGTTTTGATGTCGCCCCGC
>JBDRNF010000311.1:0-10046 GCA_043811435.1 Pseudomonadota bacterium | reverse complement strand
GCTTCAACGTAGCGCCCAAATCTTTCTTCGCTTCCGAGACCCATCTTAGCCTCCATGCCAAGCTCGAAGCTCGATAACTAACTGATTCCTCGCCAATTTAATTAGCGACCAATTGACTCAGTAGGATTTGCCCACCCTACGAATTCGCGCGCTACCTTCCCACCAGCTGGTCCGCGAAATACCCGATGGTCTTGCGGTAGATCGTGGCCCGGTTCCACTCGCGCATCGCCTCGAAATTCGGCGTGCCCTCGTTGTAGGGCTGACCGTTCCTGAAGCCGCTGACATGCAGCAGGTTGGCGGTGGAGGCGAGCACATCGGGAATGCTGTGGCGCAGGTCGACATGGCCGTTGCCGTCGAAATCGACGCCGTATTTGATGTAGGACGACGGCAGAAACTGCGTCTGGCCGATTTCGCCGGCGAAGGCGCCGACCATGTCCTTCAGCGGGAGATCGCCGCGCTGGACGATCTTCAGCGCCGCCAGCAACTCGCCCTGGAACAGCTCGGTGCGGCGGCAATCATGCGCCATGGTGGCGAGCGTGCGGACCACCGGCATCTTGCCGATGTCGCCCTTGCCGTAATCGGATTCCAGTCCCCAGATCGCGACGATGATCTCGGGCGGCACGCCGAAGCGCTTCTCGATCCGCGCCAGCAAGCCGGCATGACGCTGCAGCATCTGCCGGCCGATCTTGATGCGCCCGGGGCCGACCCGGGTCGAGGCATATTGCTCGAAGGTCTTGTTGAAGGTGCCGCGCTGGCGGCGGTCGAAGGCCAGCACCGCCGGGTCCTGGGTCACGCCGGATAGCGCCTGCGAGATCACCGCCGGCGAAACCCCCGCCGCCTGCGCCTCCGCCGACATCGCCGCGACGAAATTGTTGAAGTCGCCTCCGCAGCGCGCGGCAAGTGCGGGGGTGGCGAGGACGGCACAGAACGAAACGGCGGCCAGTAGAAGCTTGCGCATGCGAATCCCTTGTGACGGTCCGATGGTGCGTTATGCCATGAGAAAGTGGCGCGAGGCAGGTGAATTCAGCGGGGTTCAACCAACTCGTCGTCCCGGACAAGCGAGCGAAGCGAGCGCCGATCCGGGAGCCATGCTCCGTGGCCGATGTGGTCGAAACGAGGTGGTTGAAGGCTTCGCTTCAACAATTGCAGCCGGTGGTTATGGGTCCCTGCGTTCGCAGGGACGACAGGGTACCTCACTCGCCGCCGTCGATGCGGCGGCCCATCAGCGCGATGGCCTTCTGATAGACGCCGGCGGCGTTCCAGGCCTGGATGGCCGCGAAGTTGGGCTCGCCCGGCTGGTATCCCGCGCCGGCGCGCCAGCCATGGGCTTTCAGGAAATTCGCGGTCGAGTTCAGGGCGTTGGCCGAATTCTCGAGATTGCCGGTGCCATAGGCCAGGATGGCCTTCGGCATGAACTGGGTCTGGCCGACTTCGCCGTGCATGGAGCCGCGCTGGGCCGGCGAGAGCACCTCGCGGTCGATCAGTTGGAGCGCCGCGTAGAGGTGCTCGGTGAAAAACGCCGAGCGCCGGCAGTCATAGGCCAGCGTCGCGATCGAGGAGAGCATGTTCTGGTTGCCGCGCTGGCTGCCGAAGCCGGTCTCCATGCCCCAGATCGCGAGCAGCGGGCCCGGCGGCACGCCGGTGCGCTGCTGGATGGAAGCGAAAAGCGCTGCCTGCGACCGCTTCAGCGAACGTCCCTTCGAGACGATCGCCGCTCCGCCGCGCTTGGCGAGAAATTGTTCGAGCGACAGCTTGAAACTACGCTGGCCGCGGTCGGCATTGATAGTCGCCTGCGCGTAGTTGGTCGCCATCAACGCCGCGACGGTCGAGGCGCTGACGCCCTTGGCGCGTGCCTCGCCGGCGAACTGCTGTTTCCAGGCCCCGAAGCCGGCGGCCGAACTGCCGCATTGGGCGGCGTGAACCGGCGAGCTCAGGCATGCGAAGGTAACAAGCGCAGATCCGCAAACAACAAGCGCGAGGCGAAAAATATGCATCGATGAATCCGGTTTGATGAGGAACGCCTGTCGTACCGTTTACTCCGCCGCCGTGCGCGTCAGCGCGCCGGCGTCGCGCAATTGCATATAGAGATTGATCGGATCGACGTCGAAGCCGTTGGGCCAGGTCGGCGCGCCCATCTCGACGAATGCGCGGGCGAAATAATCCGGCGCCTTCAGCGGTTCGACCATCGGTCCGCCGGCGGCAAGAAGGTCGGAAAAATCGCGCACGCCCTCGCTGCCGTCGGTGAAACGAACCCACAGACGATGGCCGTCGAGCGCCCGCAGGCGCAGCACGTCGACCATGGGCAGTTCATTCGTCGGCATCGAGGCCAGCTATCTTTTCCAGCGGCAGGTGCGCACGCGCACGCCGCCAATTATCCTGCAATTCGGCGTTTCGCGCCAGAGCCCACTGCCGCACCATCCGGGTGGCGGTCGGGGGCAATTCTCCCGCAATCGTCTCGCCGTCCGAAAGCCGCACGATGGCGTTCGCCCGGCCATAACGTGCGTGGAAATGCGGCGGATTGTGGTCGTTGGCGTACAGGATCGGCGGGCCGCGCCTCCCTGCCGAAGCCCCGGAAACAAAAATATCGAAAACAACCCCATGTACAGTAGCAAGGGGTTGCTGGCACGCGTGTTTTTGACCTGCCGGAAAGAAGTTTTGACACGTCGGGCAAGTCACCGGCACTATTGCAACGTAGCGCCATTTCCTGGCCGCCCGTGGCGCCAGCCCTTGCGGTGTCCCGGTTCCCCCGGTCATAATTTCGGACGCACCGGCGGTGCATGTTGGCGGCCGGTCCACCGCCGTTCATGCGCTGCGCATTGATCAAGCATCTTTCCTTGAAATCCCGGGAACTTTCCGATGGCTCCTCCGCACCGCTTCACCAGACCGCTTTTCCTCCTCCTCGCCCTCGCCCTCGCCTTGCTGGCGCCGGCAGGCGCCGCCGCGCAGGCGACGCGCGACGTGGTGGGCGCGCGGGATTTTCCCGGCGTCGGCCGCTTTGCCCGCAGCGTGATCACGGGTTATCAGGTCAAGGATTTCGACGCCGCGCGGCTGCAGGCGGCGGCCTTCAAGGACGGCCAGCCGGCCGATGCGCGGCGGCTGGAGGGCAAGGTCACCCGGATTGCCTATCGCACCAATCCCGGCCCCTCGATACTGGAAGTGTTCAGGAATTTCGAGACGCAGCTGACAAAAATCGGATTCGAAAAGCTGCTCTCTTGCGACACCGATGCCTGCGGCGGCATTCCTTTCGCCGAGGCGATCGATGCGCTGCCGATCCCGCAGATGTGGATCGACGGTTTCAATTATCATTATTTCGCCGGGCTCAGGACCGAGGGCGCGCGCGAGACCTATGCCAGCGTCGTCGTCAGCGAGAACAATCGCGAGATCTATGCGCAGCTCACGGTGACGGAAATGCGCCCGATGGAAAACAAGATGGTGGACGCCGCCGCGATGTCGAAGGGCCTTCGCGAGACCGGCCGCATCGCGCTTTACGGCATCTATTTCGACACCGACAAGGCGGTGCTGAAGCCCGAAAGCCGCCCCACTCTGGAGCAGATCGCAAAGCTGCTGGCCGGCGAGGTCGGGCTCAATGTCTTTATCGTCGGCCATACCGACAGCCAGGGGCCCTATGCCTACAATCTCGACCTGTCGCGCCGCCGCGCCGAGGCGATCGCCGAGGAACTGGTGAAGCACTACCGCATCGGCGCGCCGCGGCTGCGCACCGCGGGGGTCGCGCATCTGGCGCCGGTGGGGTCGAACGGCAACGAGGCCGGGAGGGCGTTGAACCGGCGGGTGGAACTGGTGGCGCCGTAAGGCGGGGGGCGACCGGGCGGTTTCAGGCCTTCGACCGACGGCGGCATTCTGATAGGATGCGCCAGGAGCAAAGCAGGCGAACCGATGACAATGACCAAAATGCCCGATCGCACTCCGCCGCGCAGGTTCAATTTCCTGCGTGTCCCCCTGTTCCGGCTACTCGCGATCAACCTCGCGGCGGGCACGGCGGTGGCGGCGCTGTTCGTCGGCGGCCTCTTGGCGCTCAATCCAGCGGGCCTGCGCGACCTGATCCTGGCGGACTCCTCGCCCGGCACCGCGCTCGGCCTGCTGCTGTTCGGGTTCGTCGTGACGTTTGGCTCGACGGCGATGGGGACGGCGATCATGGCGATGGGACGGCGCGAGGCGGGTGATGAAGAGCCGCCCGGTCCGCCGCGGCTGGTGCCGCAGCGGGTTGACCGGGTCGCGGTGCGCGCAAAGCGGTAATCCGGACTACCAACAGCAGGTCCGCAAAGCGATCATAGGCGAAGCGCGGGGACGGCAGCATCAAACGATTGCCAACCGGAGGCGCTAGCCGAGGCTAATAGAAGCGTGGACAAGAGGCTCAAGCACGGCAGACGTAGGGATCGCCGCCTTCCGCGAGAATATTCGCCATTTCATCTGGACAACCTCTCGGATCTCCTGAGTCAGCGCCAAAATTGCCATATTCTAGCTACCAGCTAGCCTGAATCGGGCGAATCCCAATGATTGAGCTACCTACTAATTTGGCCGAACTGCTGACGATTGACTTGTCTACGGGCGCAGTGACGAGCCGTGAAGGTAAGCGGGTCGAATTCAAACAAGCCTTCGAACCGGCGGACTTCTCAGACTACACCAAGGTATTGGCGTCCTTTGCGAACGCAACGGGCGGAATCATCGTGTTCGGAATAAGCGACACGCCCCGCAAGATTGTTGGCTCCCCTCAAATGGCTGACGAAGCCGATTGGGCCAATCGCATTCGCGAGGACTTTGATCCGGAGCTACCATTTAGCATCCGTCAGTATTTGGTCGAAGGATCCTCCGTCTACGCTATTGGAGTTGCCCCATCGCTGCACAAGCCGGTCATCTGTAAAAAGGGCCGCTCGAAGTTAGTGACTGACAAGAAAGGCGTAAAAAAAGACGTTGCCGTCATTCAAGAGGGCGCCATTTATTATCGCTATGCCGGTCAGAGTCGAACAATTAACTTTCCAGAGCTTCATCACATGCTCGCGGATCGGGAAGCACGGTATCTGCGGAAAATGATGGAAACGCTTCAGGTCATACAGAAGGTTGGACTCGAAAATGCGGGCGTCATTGACATGTCCGCACCGACGTCCCCCATCTTTATGTCGAAGGAGACGGCTAAAGGTCTCTCTTTCATCGAAAAGGGTAACATCGTTCAAGAAGCAGGTGCACCCGCATACGTCATTATGGGCAATGTGGACCTAAGACACGTTGTCCATGCGCCGATTGACGAAGCAGATAAGAACCTCCCGTCTGAGGTGGCGAAGATGCTAATGCCGTTGATCCGCGAGATGTACGGCCGAGTGACTGGCATCTCTCCATCGCAAGTGACGATGCTGTTGCGTCACCTCGGAATTGATGACGATAATCAACACTGCGTCCATGAACGAAAGTTTCGTCGCAAGTACATTACTCGCGCAGGCATCGGAGCGATAACGGATTTCATCCGATCGTCACCGGAGGATGCCCTAAAGACGTTCGCTTCGAGAGCTGCCAACGCGAATTTTGCAATAAGGCAGTTGTCGGCAATGCCCGGCGCCAGCAAAGCTGCACCAATACGCGTCGGTGCAGATATCGAGGCCGCGATTGCCGCCTCCAACTTGGACGAGAAGACGGCTGATGGAACCTAAGGTGCGGCGAACGAAGCAACCTTATGCGGCCAGCCTTGGTTTGAGTTGTCAACTGAACATCTTTTGGCACCTACGATCACCACGGAGGACTTAGGAAAGAGGGGAGAAGCCATAGCGACTGGTCGGTTGTAGCGAGACTTTGCGCAACTTATCCCATATGCTCAAGGCATTCTCAGGGGCAAAGCGCATGGATTTCGACGCGTATCAGGCCGAGGCTCTTAAAACAGACGAAACCAAAAAAACGACCGTCTCGCTCTACGGCTTATCAGGCGAAGTTGGCACTATCTTCTCGCTCTTCAAGAAAAGGGTGCGAGATAATTTTCCTTTCGAAAAATTTCAATATCAACTCAAGGAAGAATTGGGGGACCTTCTTTGGTACATTTCAAGTATCGCCTCCATACATAGGCTTAGCTTAAGCGAGATTGCTGAACAAAACTTAGCGAAATCACGCTCACTCTTCGATGATGGAGAAACAACTCAGTTCGATCAAAAATTCAAGCCAACGGAGAGGCTACCAAGATCATTGACGGTCGACTTTCGACTTGACCCCGAAAGCAAGCGTTCGGAAATGTTTGTGAACGGCGTACGCATCGGTGACCCGCTGAGTGATAATAGTTACGAAGAAGATCATTATCGTTTCCACGATATCTTTCACCTGTCATTCATGACGTTTCTTGGGTGGTCTCCAGTAATGCGCAGGGTATTAAAACTAAAGCGCAAGAGCGATCCGAAGACTGATGAAAACGAAGATGGAGCCCGAGCGGCAATTACGGAAGAAGCGATTTCCGCCATCGTTTTCAACACAGCCGAAGATAATGACTTCTTTAGAGAGATACGATCGGTTCCTTTCAGCCTTCTGAAAACGATCAGCAGTCTTGGCAGCAAATTTGAAGTGCGAGCATGCACTTTTAAGCAATGGCAGCAGGCTATTTGGCACGCATGTCAGATTTATCGTGAACTCGTCGCAAATAAGGGCGGCACAGTTGAGCTCGACCTTGACGAGCCTCGAATCAGTTACGTAGGCCGCCCAACAAATGGTGGATGATGCCTGAACTCTGCTCCGGAATGGACGCGATTGACGCTTGGAAGAAAGCATCGAAACTCGTCCTAAAAGCACCAGAACATCGGATTCGAAATCTCGTCGTAGAGATCGATAACCCAACAACCTTCCAACGGCCGTGGCTCAAGAAATTCGACCCAAAGGGGGTAGGATCAACCGACCGACTGTCAGTCGTCGTGAAAGTACTATTTCCTTACACAGGAAAAAAGCCAAACGAAACTCGGGAGCAGTTTTATGAACGCTGGAATAGTTCACTAGAAGAAAATCGAAAGAAGAAGAGACTTAGAGCTCCGTGGGGCACATACTTTGGCCGCCTGACCAACTTCGGTGGCGAAGAAAACCAGCTTGAGAATATAATCCGCGCGCTTTCTAGCTGGGGCATGAAACCCGAGGCCGCATTGGTAGCTCATACCTCGGCCCCTACTCTGGACGCTATCAAACCGATAGGGAGCCCGTGCCTCCAATACATTGAAATACTTTGGGGACGGGACGATGTGATTGATTTGGTCGCTGTTTACCGAAATCATGAATTTCTAAAGAAGGCACTCGGGAATTACATTGGATTGGGTCGCCTCCTACAATTCATCTCTAGCGAATCAGGTAAGACAGCGGGACGTATCATCTGCCACTCAGTCAGGGCATATTGTGACGAACCCAACCGGCTAAGAGCGCTAGTAGCGAAATGATTGCAGATCGCGGAAGAGAACTTGAGTTCGCGAAGCTCGCAAAAGAAGTTAGGACTTGCGTTCGCTGTCCTAGAATGGCGAACAGTGCCCACGTAATCGGTCCCGCCAGCGGATCGATCGACTCTCCAATTTTGATAATTGGAGAAGCACCAGGGCGCCTTGGAGCTGACACATCCGCGATTCCGTTTCATGGCGATAGAGCCGGCGATAACTTCGAAGCGCTACTTGAGCAAGTCGGACTAAGTCGCCACGATTGCTTCATTACAAACGCAGCCCTTTGTAATCCGAAGGATGAGAACGGCAATAATGCAACTCCCTCAAAGCCAGAGATTCAGAATTGTTCCAATTTTTTGAAGCGCCAGATAGATTTGGTCAACCCAAAGATTGTCGTTACTCTAGGCGGGCAAGCCTTGAATGCCCTCAAATCGATTGAAAATCACGACATAGAATTGTCGTCTGCTATTCGAAAGACTTGGGATTGGTATGGCCGGACCCTGATCGCCCTGTATCATCCAGGGCAACGGGCAATGATCCATCGGAGCTTTTTCAATCAACTCACTGATTATCGTTTCTTGGCGGAGACTTTCCTACGAACTACTCGGGAACGGAAGTCTTCAGGCACAACTCCGACGTCCGAGACGATCGCCAAAATAGCTGAAAAGCTTGCCTGCGATCCTAGCGGCATTTCGTACTTTGCTCTCCACAAGCTCTTTTATCTTGCTGAGTACGAGTTCTACCGGCGCAACCATCGCCGAATGACTTCAGCCTACATCGTGCGCCAGAAGGAGGGGCCATACGTCTTTGAGATGCATATCAAAAAGCTCGCAAAGGCGATCAAGAATCTAAAAGTTTGGAACGAGCGCAGCCGCCTCATGTTGAGAGCCACTGATTCAGGTACACTTTTTGATCAGCCTCCGAGAAATGAATTTGACGAGATACTTGCGTATGTGTGCAAGAAATACGGAAAGAACAGCGATAGCGATTTGAAGCGAATTGTCTATCTGACGGCACCGATGCGACAAATCTTGCGTAAGGAAAAAGGGTTAGGGCAAAACATGTTTAATCGCGCCATAGATTTTTCGGTAATTGGTACGACAAAGACACAAGGCTAGAACAGAAAACGGCGGGCTTTCGCCCGCCGCTTTGTTTCGATGGATTGCCGGGTCAAGCCCGGCAATGACGACAGAGAGAAAGAGAAGACTGGGTCCCGGGTCTGCAGCGCACCACTTCGTGCTGCGCGGCGCCCGGGACGCGGGATTAGTTATCCAGGAACGACCTGAGCTTCCTTGACCGCGACGGATGCTTCAGCTTCCGCAGCGCCTTCGCCTCGATCTGCCGGATGCGCTCTCTGGTCACCGAGAACTGCTGGCCGACTTCTTCCAGCGTGTGATCGGTGTTCATGCCGATGCCGAAGCGCATGCGGAGCACGCGTTCTTCGCGCGGGGTCAGCGACGCCAAAACACGCGTCGTCGTTTCGCGCAGGTTGGACTGGATCGCGGCGTCGATGGGGAGGATCGCGTTCTTGTCTTCGATGAAATCGCCGAGATGCGAATCTTCCTCGTCGCCGACGGGGGTTTCGAGCGACAGCGGCTCCTTGGCGATCTTGAGAACCTTGCGGACCTTCTCCAGGGGCATGCCGAGCTTTTCGGCGAGTTCTTCCGGGGTCGGTTCGCGGCCGATCTCGTTCAGCATCTGCCTGGAGGTGCGCACGATCTTGTTGATGGTCTCGATCATGTGCACGGGAATGCGGATGGTGCGGGCCTGGTCGGCGATCGAGCGCGTGATCGCCTGCCGGATCCACCAGGTCGCATAGGTCGAGAACTTGTAGCCGCGGCGGTATTCGAATTTGTCGACCGCCTTCATCAGGCCGATGTTGCCTTCCTGGATCAGATCGAGGAACTGCAGGCCGCGGTTGGTGTATTTCTTGGCGATCGAGATCACCAGGCGGAGGTTGGCCTCGACCATTTCCTTCTTGGCCTGGCGCGCCTCGCGCTCGCCCTTCTGCACGCCGTGCACGATCTTGCGGAATTCGCCGATCTCCAGACCGGTCAGTGCGGCCAGCGACTGGATCTCGTGGCGCAGTTCCTTGATGCGGTCCTTTTCGTGATGGACGAAATTCTTCCAGCCTTTTGCGGAGAGTTTCGAAACACGGTTGAGCCAGCGCGGATCGAGCTCGGAGCCCTGGTAGTTCCGCAGGAAGTCTTCGCGCGCGACGCCGTGACTGTCGCCGAGGCGCAGCAGGCGGCCCTCGAACGAGACCAGCTTCTTGTTGATGTCGTAGAGCTGCTCGACCAGTGAATCGATACGGGCCTGGTTGAGCCGCAGCGACTTCACCTCGACGATGATGTCGTCCTTCAGCTTCTTGTATTTGCGCTCCTGCGCCGGCGACAGCGTTTCGTTCTGCAGCTGGTTGGAGATATCCTGCTCCTGCAGGCGGCGCAGCTTCTTGTAGTTGTCGGCAATTTTATCGAAAGTCTCGACCACCTTCGGCTTCAGCTCGGCCTCGATGGCGGCGAGCGACATCTGGTTTTCGAACTCGTCGTCGTCCATGTCGCCTTCGGCGGCGGCTTCAGACGAATCCTTCTCGCCTTCCGGCGCGGCGGCGGGCGCGGCGCGGAACGGGGTCGGCGCCGGGGGTGC
>JBDRNF010000310.1:0-24241 GCA_043811435.1 Pseudomonadota bacterium | reverse complement strand
TGTGGTTTAATTCGAAGCAACGCGCAGAACCTTACCAGCCCTTGACATCCCGGTCGCGGATGCCGGAGACGGCGTCCTTCAGTTCGGCTGGACCGGAGACAGGTGCTGCATGGCTGTCGTCAGCTCGTGTCGTGAGATGTTGGGTTAAGTCCCGCAACGAGCGCAACCCTCATCCTTAGTTGCCATCGCGTGATGGCGGGCACTCTAAGGAAACTGCCGGTGACAAGCCGGAGGAAGGTGGGGATGACGTCAAGTCCTCATGGCCCTTACGGGCTGGGCTACACACGTGCTACAATGGCGGTGACAACGGGCGTGCGATGGGGCGACCCGGAGCCAATCTCGAAAAGCCGTCTCAGTTCGGATTGCACTCTGCAACTCGAGTGCATGAAGTTGGAATCGCTAGTAATCGCGGATCAGCGTGCCGCGGTGAATACGTTCCCGGGCCTTGTACACACCGCCCGTCACACCATGGGAGTTGGTTTTACCTGAAGACGGTGCGCTAACCTTTTGGGGGCAGCCGGCCACGGTAGGGTCAGCGACTGGGGTGAAGTCGTAACAAGGTAGCCGTAGGGGAACCTGCGGCTGGATCACCTCCTTTCTAAGGATGGTTCTTCAGAAGCTTGCTACTTGTAGCTTGCAGCTATCGAACCTCTTTTGAAACATCAGTGGCCAACGATCGTCAGGATTGTTGAGCTGCATTGGCGGGATTTCGCCGTCTTCGTTTCTCTTTCTTCGCGGACGAACACGCGCCAGGGGCTGCGCTTGTGCGACGCATCTGGTGCAAACCGGTGCGCGCAAGCATGCCCCTCGTGTTAGGGGCTTGTAGCTCAGTTGGTTAGAGCGCGCGCTTGATAAGCGTGAGGTCGGAAGTTCAAGTCTTCCCAGGCCCACCACCTTGATCGAGCGTAGGCGTCACTCAAACTGACAAATGGCAGCAACGGCATTCGTCTTCTGGTACGGGGCCATAGCTCAGCTGGGAGAGCGCGTGCTTTGCAAGCATGAGGTCGTCGGTTCGATCCCGTCTGGCTCCACCAGATGGTTGATCAGGGATCGACGAGTGCTCGTTCATACCGTCCGCGAAACATCACTTCGCATGTCGCATCCTAACGGGTGCGCGTGCGGGATTTCTGACATCGTATAGAGGAGATTGATCCGAGTTTGGATCCGGCGAAGCAATTCGCGGGCATTCCATTCATAATCTCCAGGACATTTCGGCGCCTGATCATCGCAAGATGATTGGGTTGTAAATGTTCTTTTTGGTGAAGCTTGACCGCCTCATCATCGGGTTGATCTTACGAAGCAAGCTGGTCTTTCTAATCATGTCCAGCCGCATGCAGCATTCATCGAGGGTGCGCGCCACGGAGTTTCGACTTCATGGCAAGTATGCGGCCAACATTCTGCCGAGTGTGTGGACATTGATAATGAGAGCAATCAAGTGCCTTAAGGGTGTTCGGTGGATGCCTTGGCGCTGAGAGGCGATGAAGGACGTGCTACGCTGCGATAAGCCGTGGGGAGCTGCGAAGAAGCTTTGATCCACGGATTTCCGAATGGGGAAACCCACCTTCGATAGCTGGAACTCCAAGACCTTGTGTCTTGGGGTTCATACAGCAATGTGTGAGACCAAGCCGTGAGGTTTTGGATTTCCAGTTATCAAGTGAAGGTATGAGACTCCTGAATACATAGGGGGTTTTAAGCGAACCCGGGGAACTGAAACATCTAAGTACCCGGAGGAAAGGACATCAACAGAGACTCCGTTAGTAGTGGCGAGCGAACGCGGACCAGGCCAGTGGTACATCAAAGACAACCGGAACCTGTCAGGAAAGCAGGGCCTTAGAGGGTGATAGCCCCGTACGGGTAATGCAATGATGTATCCTTGAGTAAGGCGGAACACGTGAAATTCTGTCTGAACGTGGGGGGACCACCCTCCAAGCCTAAGTACTCCTCAGCGACCGATAGTGAACCAGTACCGTGAGGGAAAGGTGAAAAGCACCCCGACGAGGGGAGTGAAATAGACCTGAAACCGGACACCTACAAACAGATGGAGCCCAAGATACGTTCTGGGTGACATCGTACCTTTTGTATTATGGGCCAGCGACTTAATTTAACGAGCAAGCTTAAGCCGATAGGTGTATGCGCAGCGAAAGCGAGTCTGAATAGGGCGCCAAGTTCGTTGTATTAGACCCGAAACCTAGTGATCTAGCCATGAGCAGGTTGAAGGTGAGGTAACACTCACTGGAGGACCGAACGGGTGTCTGTTGAAAAAGACTCCGATGACTTGTGGTTAGGGGTGAAAGGCCAATCAAACTGGGAAATAGCTGGTTCTCCGCGAAAGATATTTAGGTATCGCCTCGCGTGAATACTTCGGGGGGTAGAGCACTGGATGGGCTAGGGGGACTTACCGTCTTACCAAACCCAACCAAACTCCGAATACCCGAAAGTAATGCGCGGGAGTCACACGGCGGGTGCTAACGTCCGTCGTGGAGAGGGAAACAACCCGGACCTACAGCTAAGGCCCCTAATTCGTGGCTAAGTGGGAAAGGATGTGGGAATCCCAAAACAACCAGGAGGTTGGCTTAGAAGCAGCCATCCTTTAAAGAAAGCGTAACAGCTCACTGGTCTAAATAAGGGTTCCTGCGCCGAAGATGTAACGGGGCTCAAGCCACGAGCCGAAGCTTAGGGTGTGTTGGATCTTCGGATCCGATACGCGGTAGCGGAGCGTTCTGTAAGCCTGCGAAGGGCGACTCGTGAGAGCGCCTGGAGGTATCAGAAGTGCGAATGCTGGCATGAGTAACGACAAACACTGTGAAAGACAGTGTCGCCGAAAGTCCAAGGGTTCCTGCGTAAAGTTAATCTTCGCAGGGTTAGCCGGTCCCTAAGGCGAGGCAGAAATGCGTAGTCGATGGGAATGCAGTGAATATTCTGCAGCCAGTGGATGGTGACGAATCTCGTATGTTGTCTGACCTTATTGGATTGGTCGGGCCTCGAAGAGGTTCCAGGAAATAGCCTCCACATTAGACCGTACCCGAAACCGACACAGGTGGACTGGTAGAGTATACCAAGGCGCTTGAGAGAACTATGTTGAAGGAACTCGGCAATTTACCTCCGTAACTTCGGGATAAGGGGGCCCATTGCGTGCGCAAGCACGTCGTGGGGGCACAGACCAGGGGGTGGCAACTGTTTAACAAAAACACAGGGCTCTGCGAAATCGCAAGATGACGTATAGGGTCTGACGCCTGCCCGGTGCCGGAAGGTTAAAAGGAGAAGTGCAAGCTTTGAATTGAAGCCCCGGTGAACGGCGGCCGTAACTATAACGGTCCTAAGGTAGCGAAATTCCTTGTCGGGTAAGTTCCGACCTGCACGAATGGCGTAATGACTTCCCCGCTGTCTCCAACATAGACTCAGTGAAATTGAATTCCCCGTGAAGATGCGGGGTTCCTGCGGTCAGACGGAAAGACCCCGTGCACCTTTACTGTAGCTTTGCGCTGGTATTCGTGACTGTTTGTGTAGAATAGGTGGTAGACTTTGAAGCTCCGGCGCTAGCCGGGGTGGAGTCGAAATGTGAAATACCACCCTAATGGTTATGGATATCTAACCGCGTCCCCTTATCGGGGACCGGGACAGCGCATGGTGGGCAGTTTGACTGGGGCGGTCGCCTCCCAAAGAGTAACGGAGGCGTGCGAAGGTAGGCTCAGAACGGTCGGAAATCGTTCGTCGAGTATAATGGCATAAGCCTGCCTGACTGCGAGACTAACAAGTCGAGCAGAGACGAAAGTCGGTCATAGTGATCCGGTGGTCCCGCGTGGATGGGCCATCGCTCAACGGATAAAAGGTACGCCGGGGATAACAGGCTGATGACGCCCAAGAGTCCATATCGACGGCGTCGTTTGGCACCTCGATGTCGGCTCATCACATCCTGGGGCTGGAGAAGGTCCCAAGGGTTCGGCTGTTCGCCGATTAAAGTGGTACGTGAGCTGGGTTCAGAACGTCGTGAGACAGTTCGGTCCCTATCTGCCGTGGGTGTTGGAATATTGAGAGGATTTGTCCCTAGTACGAGAGGACCGGGATGAACGTACCTCTGGTGGAGCAGTTGTCGCGCCAGCGGCAGTGCTGCATAGCTATGTACGGACGGGATAACCGCTGAAAGCATCTAAGCGGGAAACCCACCTCAAAACTAGTATTCCCTTGAGAACCGTGGTAGACCACCACGTTGATAGGCCGGGTGTGTAAGTGCGGCAACGCATGTAGCTTACCGGTACTAATCGTTCGATTGGCTTGATTGCTCTCATTTTCAGTGTCCATAGACACCAGAACAGCTTGCTTCGTATCTTTGTCCTTCGCCGGCCTGGTGGTTCTAGCGAGGAGCTTGAACCCGATCCCATCCCGAACTCGGCCGTTAAACTCCTCAGCGCCAATGGTACTATGGCTTAAGCCCTGGGAGAGTAGGTCGCTGCCAGGCCTGCCAAGGACAAACAATTCCTCTTTACGTGTCATGATCGAACGAAACGCCGCTTCCCGAGAGGGACGCGGCGTTTTTTCGTTTGCGGCGGCTTGCGCTTCGGTGCGCCGCGCGGCCATGATGATTTTCTTCGGCCATCATTTTAGGCCAGATCAAGACTCCGTTTGAACCAGCCCCGGACTGCCCCTGACCTATCAAGACCAGTCCTACCGAGGAGACCCGCATGCGTGAGCTCATTCGTCCCTTCGCCGCCGCGCTGAGCACGGCCTGCCTCGCGGCATCGCTGGCGATCCTGTCCGCGGACGGCGCGCTGGCGCAGGCCAAGCAGGCGCCGTCCAAGCAACAGGCCGCCCCGGCTCCCGCCAAGCAGGCCGAACCGCCGCCGGCGCAGGAAGCTCCCTTCAAGCAGATCGCGCTGACGGACAAGCAGATCGAGGGCGTGCTCTCGGCGGCCAAGGAAATGGACCCGATCACCGAGAAGCTGCCGGAAGACGGCAAGCCGGATCCCAAGATCACCGCGCAGCTCGACGGCATCGCCAAAAAGAACGGCTTTGCCTCCTACGACGACTACAACGACGTCGTCGACAATATCAGCTTCGTGCTCGCCGGCTTCGATTCAGCGAGCAAGAAATATGTCGGCCCCGAAGCCCTCATCAAGGCGCAGATCG
Organism: Pseudomonadota bacterium; assembly: GCA_043811435.1. Classification (GTDB taxonomy): domain Bacteria; phylum Pseudomonadota; class Alphaproteobacteria; order Rhizobiales; family Xanthobacteraceae; genus Bradyrhizobium. The sequence goes on along the minus strand of JBDRNF010000310.1, from coordinate 19,117 downwards.
CCCAGGTCCAGGCCGACACGAAGATGCCGGCCAAGGACAAGAAGGAGGAGCTCGCCTACCTGCAGGAGACTCTGAAGTCGCCGGGCCCCGCGATCGAGCACAAGGGCAACATCGACCTGGTGACGAAATATTACGACAAGCTCGCCGATGCGCTTGGTGAGGACGAGGACTGACAGCCGCGCCGATCAGAAAAAAGCCCCGGAGAATCTCCGGGGCTTCGCCTTTCTCAATGTTGCATACGCCTCAGGCGCGCGTGCGCATCCGCATCATGAAGGTGTCGAAGCTCAGTTCGGCCACCTGATTCCATGCCAGCGAATCGCTGCGGTAAGCCGCGAGACTCGAATGCATCTTGCCGAAGTGCGGGTTGCTCTTCGACAGGTCCGCATAGATCTCGTTGGCGGTCTTGTAACAGGTCTCCAGCACTTCCTGCGGGAACGGCTTCAGGATCGCGCCGGACGCGAGCAGGCGCTTCAATGCCCCCGGATTGACGAAGTCGTACTTGCCGGTGACCCAGGTGAAGGTATCGCGCGAGGCGCTTTCGATCACCGCCTGGTAGTGCTTGGGCAGCGCGTTCCATTTTTCCAGGTTCATGATGTTGTGGCCCTGGCCGGTGCCTTCCCACCAGCCGGGATAATAGTAGTACTTCGCCACCTTCACGAAGCCGAGCTTCTCGTCGTCATAGGGGCCGACCCATTCCGCCGCGTCGATGGTGCCTTTTTCCAGCGCCGGGTAGATGTCGCCCGCCGCGATCTGCTGCGGCACGCCGCCGACTTTCGAAATGATGGTGCCGGCAAAGCCGCCGACGCGGAATTTCAGGCCCTTGAGATCCTCGGTGGATTTGATCTCCTTGCGGAACCAGCCGCCCATCTGTGCGCCGGTGCTGCCGGTCGGAACGCCGAAGCAGTTATATTCCTTCAGCAGGGCATTGAGCATGTCCATGCCGCCGTCGAACAACATCCACGACATATGCTGTCGGGTGTTGAGCCCGAACGGCAGCGAGGTGCCGAAGGTGAACGCCGGGTTCTTGCCCCAGTAATAATACAGCGCCGTATTGCCCATCTCGACGGTGCCGTTCTGCACCGCGTCGAGCACCTGCAATCCGCCGACGATTTCGCCGGCCGCGAAGGGCTGGATCTGGAATTTGTTGTCGGTCATGTCCGCGACGCGCTTGGTGAAGAATTCGACGCCGCCATAGAGCGTATCGAGTGACTTCGGCCAGCTCGCCGCAAGCCGCCATTTAACCTCGGGCATCGATTGTGCGATGGCGGGTGCGGCAACTGCTGCGCTCGCGGCAAGACCGAGTCCACCTGCTTTTAGAAATTGACGACGTTTCATGCGCTTCCTCCTTGTTTTTATGTCGCGTTATCGACGAGGGGCAACGATCTTGATTGTCGTTTGTATCGCCGACGGTCGACCTTGAAATTGGTACCTGAACCCGGACCCCGAAAACAAACCCCATGACATTGGGCGCGATCGAAATCTGAACATCCGAACCGCCGGCAGGATGACCAATCGGTTCCAAGGAATCAAGGGTGTCTCTGCGGCCCGCCCTGACGTCGCGGCTGCGAAAAGCTCCCGCACTGCCGCGCCTTCCATCAAAGTGCACGTTTGGCGGGCAATGAGGAGGCTGCGGCCAGCCGCCCTTCGCCCTGGTCCGCCAGGCAGGGCCGGCCGGAAGCGCCGCCTTGCGGCAGCCGAAAGCGCATGGCTGCGCGGCAAGGAGCGTTCATCAACATTACTTCGAAAACGCCGCTTCCATCGCCTTGCGGGTCTTGATGGTGTCATTGCCGGCATCGACTTCGACATCGCTCCAGCGCACCACTTCGCCATGGGCAACGTCGTTCTTCAGCTTGACCCGGTGTGCGAGCCCGATCGGCAGCGCGCCCGCGGCCAGGCTGGCCGCCGCCGGCATCAGTTTGCCCCATACCGTGTAGCCGCCTTCGCCGTCGAGCATTTCGCCGGCGCGCAGATGGCGCTTGGCCACCGAGGCGACGTCGCCCCTGAATCCGTGCGGCTGCCCGGTCGGTTCGCCACGCAGCGCCGCCGACAGGATCGAGATGTTCAGCTCCAGCCCGATCAGATGATACGGCTTGTACATCGCCGCATAGCGCCCTGACGCATCGGTCTTCAGCCCGTATTGCCTGAAGCAATCCGCGGCATAATCGTTCGGCGCTTCCAGCACGACATAGACGCCCCAGCGCAGGTCGCGGAACACCGGCCGGCCGTCGCGCTCCAGCGACGATACCACCTCCACCACGCCTGATTTCTCCAGCACGCCGCCGGCCGCGCGCGGCCGCATCACATGCGGCAGGTCGTCGACGCCGCAGGGCGGAAACAGCAAGCCGCCGGTGGGCACGTCCAGCCCGGTGGCATTGGCGATCGCCGCCATCTCGATGGCGGATTTGGTGCCATCGAGAAACGAATTGAACATCTGCGGGTTCATGCCGGCCGACTGCGCCTCGCCTGCCGTCAGCCCGTAATGGCCCCAGACGCCTTCCGGCGTCACGTCATGATAGGCGGGGAGATATTTCGTGCCCTTGCCAGCGGCGACGACGCGGAATCCCGTGGCGCGGGCCCAGTCCACCATTTCGGCGGTCAGGGCCGGCTGGTCGCCATAGGCCAGCGAATAGACCACGCCGGCCTTGCGCGCCTCCTCGGCCAGCAGCGGTCCCGCCCGCACGTCGGCCTCGACATTGACTATGACGATATGCTTGCCGGCCGCGATCGCGGCGCGGGCATGCCGGATGCCGACGGCGGGATTGCCGGTCGCTTCCACAATGACGTCCATGGCGCCGCCCGCGATAGCGCGCGCGCCGTCGTCGGTGAAGGTGGTGGCCGCGATCCGCGCCTCGTCCCAGCCGACCGTGCGGCAGGCCTCGCGGGCGCGGTCGCGGTCGATGTCAATGATCAGCGGCACCTCCAGTCCTGGCGTGTGCGGCACCTGGGCCAGGAACATCGAGCCGAATTTGCCGGCGCCGATCAGCGCCACGCGGACGGGCTTGCCGGCAGCGGCGCGGGCTTGGAGGAGGCGATGCAGGTTCATTGAAAAAATCCGGAAGCTGGCGTGTCCCGGACGCGGTGCAGCGTTCTTCACGCTGCTCCGCAGAGCCGGGACCCATGGAGATGGTGAGTATGCGATGGGCCCCGGCTCAGCAGCGCACCGCAAGAGCGCTGCGCCGCGTCCGGGGCACGAGAGTCGAGATTCTCTTGTTACTCCGCCGCTTGCCGGTGCGCGCGGGCCAGACGCAGCAACGCATCGTCATCCACGGTCTGGATCGGGGTAAAGTCGCGATGCGCGATGTATTCCGGGCGCGTGGGGGTGCGGATGTAGTTGGAAACCGCGTTCAGCGTCAGATAGACGATCTTGCGCGGATAGGGCGTGATGTTGCCGGCCGAGCCGTGCACCAGATTGCCGTGGAACATCAGCATGCCGCCGGCCTTGCCGGTGGGCGCCACGATGCCGCCGTCCTTGACCAGGCGCGTGACGGTTTCCTCGTCCAGCGTCCACAGCGGATAGGAGGTGGTCTTGAGGTCGTGCGAGGCCTTGAGGTCGCCCGCGGTCTGGCTCTTCGGCACCAGCATCAGGGGGCCGTTGATCGGCATCACCTCGTCGAGGAAGATCGCGATGTTCATCGCGCGCGGCTGCGGCATGCCGTCGTCGCGCTTCCAGGTGCCGTAGTCCTGGTGCCACTGCCAGACGTCGCCGGTGAAGGCCGATTTGGCGTTGATCTTGTACTGGTGCATGTAGACCTTCTCGCCGAAGATCTGTTCGACCGGTTCGATCATGCGCGGATGGGCGCCGAGCAGGCCGAACGCCTCGTTATAGAGATGGGCGGCAAAGGCGGTGCGCGGCGCGCCGCTCTTCTCGCGCCACACTTCGGGGCGCTTGGTGTCGTAGATGCCCTCGGCCTCGCGCGCCAGCAGCGCGACCTCCTCGGGGCTGAATAATTCGGGCAGGAACAGCCAGCCCTCGCGGTTGAAATCGTCGATCTGTTGCTGGGTCAGTTTCATCGTTTGCTCCCTTGATTTTGCTTTTGTCTTCGTCATGGCCGGGCTTGTTTGTCCCGGCCATCCACGTCTTGGCCTGCCTAAGCAGCTTGGCTCGTCGCGTTCAGTCTCTCTTCCGTCATTCGCCCGGCGCCGAGCGCATGCGCCAGCGCTGCGCCCTCGGCAGCCTTGGCGCCGCCGGACAGGATATGCGCGGCGATGGCTTCGTGTTCGCTCCAGGCGCTCTGGCGATAGTCCAGTTCGGCCAGCACCGTCGCCATCGAGCGGCGCATATGCGGCCATTGCGGCCCGATCATTTCCTCGATCGCGGGATTGCCGGACAGCCGGTAGATCGCGCGGTGAAAATCGACGTCGAGTGCGATCAGCCGCGCCAGCGGCGTTTTCTCATCGACCCCGCGCCCGGCGCGCAGCGCGGCCTCCAGATCCGCGCGCGCTGCCGCGTCGGTCTTGACGCGCCCGGCGGCGAGCCGGGCTGCCAGCGCATCGATGGCGCCGCGCACCTCATAGAGCTGGCGAATCCGCACCGGATCGAGCTGGGTGACTTCAAAACCCTTGCGGCCGCTCTCGGCCACCAGCCCCTGCCGATGCAGCAGGTGCAGCGCGTGACTGACCGGCTGGCGCGAGACGCCGAGCTGTTCGGCGAGCTCGTTCTGCCTGATCCGGTGCCCCGGCGGCAGCGTGCGGTCGACGATGCCATCGAGGATCCGCGCAAAGACCTGATCGATCAGGTTCGGGGTCGGGTCGAGCGGGGTCATGGATACGTCCGGTTTGGAATACGGAATTCCGTATTCGGAAACTAGTGGGGGAAGCCGGCGCGGTCAAGGGAGAGCGATCCATAAGACCCGGGCACTTTTGTCCGTCGTGTTGACATGCGGACAAAATTGTCCGATATTGGTTTCTGTAGAACGGGCGCGGCAGTGGACAAGCGAGATCGATTTATCGCCGAACTCAGGAATGACGCCCGCGCGAAGGGCCTCAGCTTCCGGGTCGACTACCGGAAGGGCAAAGGCGGTCACGCCATGGTGTATGTCGGCGACAAACTCACCACGCTGCCGAGCCGGGAAATCGACCCTAAAACGGCACGCAAGATCAGGAAGCATCTGGGACTAGCTGACTAAACCCGACCGATGGTGACTATGTGTTAGGAGAAAGACCATGCAAACGTTCACCTATGCCGCCGAATTCGAGCGAGGCGACAGGCATGGGATTGTTGTGAGCTTCCCCGACGTACCGGAAGCGATCACGCAGGGTGACGACATGGCGGATGCGCGCGGCCAGGCGGAAGAAGCGCTGGGGCTTGCGTTGTTGACCTATCCGGAGCGCGGGCTGCCGTTGCCGAAGGCGCGCGCCAAGGGCAAGGGCCTGACGTTGGTTTCGGTGGCTCCCGGCGTCGCCGCAAAGCTTGCGGTGATCGAAGCGTTCACGGCGGCCGGGATCGGCAAAAGTGAACTCGGACGCCGCATGGGCAAGGACGAAAAGGAAGTTCGCCGTATTCTCGATCCGAAGCATCCGACGAAACTGCCCGCGATGGTCGAAGCCCTGCGTGCGTTCGGAAAGCGCCTTGTCGTTGGTGTCGAGGAAGCGGCCTAGGCAGCGGGTTGCTCAGCCCCGATCCGCTTCCAGTAGAACAGCGCTCCGCTCAAGCCCCCATGCGGCTTCAAAGCGTAGTCCGGAATTTCTCCGGCCAAGGTGAAGCCCAGTTTCTCGTACAGTCCCGAGGCGCCGCCGTCGGTCGCGGTGTCCAGCACCAGCAGCGATCGTTTTCGCTTCACCGCGATCTCCTCGGCCGTCCGCATCAAGGCGGTGGCGATGCCGCGGCCGCGATGGCTGCGGCGGGTCATCATCTTGGCGATTTCGGCGCGATGCGGCTGGTTGGGTGGACAGTCGAGCAGCAATGTGACGGTGCCGGCGAGCACATCGCCGTCGAAGGCGCCGAGAATGATCCGCTCGTCGCGGCCGGCCGCCGCCAGCGCGTTGTCCCAGAACGCATCGGCGGCTTCCGGCGGCAGCGGATGCATGAAGCTGACCGATCCACCATGCGCGACCGTCTCGATCAGAATCTCGCTGAGCATGTTCAACGTATCGGGCGAGGCGCGCAGCGCGCTAATCTTGATCGTGGACATGACGGTTGGCCCCGGTAACGAACAGATCTTGAATCGGTGGCGTGAGTTCGATCCCGTGCATCGCGTCAGCTCCGTGCGAGCGCGACGAGATAAGTGCAAGGGTTTTTGGTTTCGTTGGCGAAGGTGGTTTCCGCCGGTGCGCCGAAGCCGAGGCAATCGCCGGTGGCCAACACGCTGCGTTGGCCATTCTCGATAATGACGAGTTCGCCTGAAAGCACCCAGACCGCCTGTCGGATGCGCGCATAGGACGAGGCCGGCAGCACGACGCTTTTGCCGGCGGGCATTTCGACCTGGATGATTTCGACGGGATGGTCGGGCCGGCCGAACACCTGTTTGCGCGAATAGCCCGTCGCGGGATCGCGCCACACCGGCTGATCGGCGGCGCGCGACAACAGCGGCTGTGCGCCTTCGCCCTCCGCGCGCACCAGCAGGCCCGCCAGCGTCAGGTCGAAGGCGCCGGCCAGCCGCACCAGGATGACCGCGGTGGGGCTCAGTTCCTCGCGTTCGATCTTGCTGATGGTGGCCTTGGAGACGCGGGATCGTTGGGCCAGTTCCGCCAGCGACCAGCCGCGGGCATCCCGCTCCAGCCGCAGCCGGCGCGCGATCCGGGCTCCGGTATCGTCTACTATAACTGACATTCGTCTCTTATAGTAGAATTGGCCGTTCCAGGCAAGACAAGAGATGTCGCGATCAGTTCGCCGCCAGAAACTCCAGCACGATCTCGCAATATTTCTGCGGCGCCTGCTCGAACATCGGATGCGTGGTGCCCGGGATCATGGCGGTCGTCGAGCCAGCCACATGCGCCGCCAGCGCGCGCAGCACCTGCTGCAGCGTGCCCTTGGTGTTGCCGCCGCCGATGAACAGGGTCGGCGTCCGGATCGCCTCGGCGTCGGCCCTGGAGAATGGCGGGCGGTTGTCGCGGACCTGGCCGATCAGCGTCATCGCGTTGTCGCGCAACAGCTGCTTCGGCGATGCCGGCAGCCGGTTCCAGGCGCCGGGGCCTTCCAGTGTGTCCAGGAAATACGCCAGTCCGCCGTCGATATCGCCGCCCGCGATTTTTTCCGCCGATGCCGCGAAACGTGCCGCCAGCGGCGATGGTCCGCCCTTGAAGGCGGGATCGAGCGTGGCGTCGAGTTCGCCGCCGGGTTCGGCCAGGATCAGTCTGCGCAACAGGTCCGGCCGCCGCTGCGCGACGCGAAACGAGATGTGCCCACCGCGCGAATGCCCCATCAGGTCGACCGGTTGGCTGTCGAGCTGCTCGATGAAGCCGATGACGTCATCGACATGCTGCGCGATCGAATAGGTGTCGCCGGCGCCGTCCCAATGCTCGGGAAAGAAGTGCCGCAGCGACACCGCGATCACGCGATGCTTCGTCGTCAATGGCCCGAGCACCGCCGACCAGATCCTGAAATCGCACAGCGAACCGTGCACGCAGACCAGCGGCGGTCCCCGGCCGACCTCGAGATAGGCCATGTCGTATCCGTTGACGCGAAGGGTCTGCATGGGGGACTCGCTGGATGGGGTTAGGGGAAATGATCGTCATTCCGGGATGCGCCGTCGGTCGGCAATTGCCGACCTGAGGCGCAGGCCCGGAATCCATACTCATTATCGTGGTTATGGATTCCGGGCTCGCGCCAAGTGGCGCGCCCCGGAATGACGAGTTGTTGACACCGCCATGTTCCCCCGGAATCCGGGTGGATAGCAACAATCTCCAAGCCTATCTTTGGCATCAGCATCAAGCTCACAGATGGAGCCACAACATTGGAGGCAGCCATGACCGGCCGCTCTTTTGCAGTATTCGATACATCGATCGGCCGCTGCGGCATCGTGTGGGGCGCGCGCGGCATCAATGGCGTGCAGCTGCCGATGGGCAGCGAGGACAAGACCCGCACCCGGATCCGCCAGATCCACGGCGAGATCGCCGAGGCGCCGCCGCCGGCCGAGGTACAGCGCGCGATCGACGGCATCATCGAATTGCTCGTGGGCAAACCGAACGATCTCGCCGACGTCGTGCTCGATCTCGACGGCGTTCCCGAATTCAACCGCGGCGTTTACGACATCGCCCGCCGCATCCCGCCGGGCAAGACGCTGACCTATGGCGATATCGCGAAGAAGCTCGGCGGCGTCGAGCTGTCGCGTGACGTCGGCCAGGCGCTCGGGCGCAATCCCTGTCCGATCGTGGTGCCCTGCCACCGCGTGCTCGCCGCCGGCGGCAAGCCCGGCGGATTTTCAGCCAATGGCGGCGTGGTGACGAAGCTGAAAATGCTGGCGATCGAAGGCGCGGTGGTCAATCACACGCCGAGCCTGTTCGATTAGCTTCTATCCCTCCCCCCGCGCGCACTTGCGCGTGGTGGGGAGGGTGGCCGGCCGAAGGCCGGTCGGGTGGGGGGCGCTTCAGCAAATGATTCGGCAGCTGAATGCGTTGAAGCACCCCCCACCCGGCACATCGTTCGCTACGCTCTCGATGTGCCACCCTCCCCACCGCTGCGCGGGGGGAGGGGTAAGGAGCGTCTTCGTTCGCGCAGAATTCAGCCCACCGCCTCGCACGAAAACCCGTTGCCCGACCGCCGGATCTTGCCCGTCGAGGGCGAGGGGAAATGCGCCGTGCAGCACAGCGTATCGGTGTCGCAATAGCGCTCCAGGAAACCACGCCGCGTCGCGGCTGCCTCCGCCTGATCGACGTCGAACTTCGCCGACAGTTCCGGATAGCGCGTCTGCAGCGGCGAGTGCATCAGATCGCCCGAGAATACCGCGTCGTCCTTGCCGCGGCCGAAGGCGAACGCGACATGTCCCGGCGTATGCCCGGGCGTCGGCAGGATCCGCGTGTGATCGCCGATCGCGTAATCGTCGCGCACGATCTCGGCCTTTCCGGCTTCGACTACCGGCAGCACGCTGTCGCCGAACGGCGGCACCGGCGTCTTTGCGTTCTGCGCGGTCCAGTAGTCGAATTCGTTCTCGCCGAACACGTAGCGCGCAGTGGGAAAGGTCGGCACCCAGCGGCCGTTCTCCAGCCGCGAGTTCCAGCCGACATGGTCGACATGCAGATGGGTGCACATCACGAAGTCGATATCGCCGACGGCAAAACCGGCCGCGGCCAGCGCGCGCAGATAGGTGTCGTCGGTCTTCATGTTCCATTTCGGGCGCAGCGGCCGCGGCTTGTCGTTGCCAATGCAGCTGTCGATCAGGATGGTGTGGTGCGGCGTCTTCACCACATAGGACTGGAAGCACAGGATCAGCACGTCGCTGGCGTCGAGCGCACCGGCCGCTTGCATCCATGCCCGGTTTTCCGCCAGTCGCTCCGGCGTGAGGGCGGGCAGCATTTCCAGCGCCGGCAGGAAGGTGGTTTCCTGCTCGATCAGGCGGTGGATGGTGAGATCGCCGACGCTGAATTTGAGACTCATGGCAACTCCTGGGCCGTTATGCCGGCGGCGGCACCGAGATCTTGACCGACGGCCGCTCCAGCATCCTCTCGTGGAAGGCGTCGAGGTTCGGAAAGGCCTTGCGCCAGCCGCAATCGGCAAACCGGAAGTCGGCATAGCCGAGCACGCAGACCAGCGCGATCTGCGCGATGTCGAGCTGCGGCCGCGCCAGCATCTCGGTCTGCTTCTCGAACCGCGCCATGCCGTTCCAGGCGCGGGCCCAGTGATCGTCGGCCCAGGCCTGCCAGCGCTGCGGCTCCGGCCGTACCATCTTCTCGTAGCGGCACAGCAGCATCGAATCGAGCATCCCCTGCAGCATGGAATGATCGCTCTTGACCTTCCATCTGATGGCGCCCGATGCCGGCACGATCTTTCCGCCGCCGGCCAGTTCGTCGAGATATTCCGTTATGACATAGGAATCGAGAATGACGTCGCCATTGTCGAGGATCAACACCGGCAGCTTCTTCAGCGGCGTGATGCGCGAATATTCGTCATTGGGCTGGCCCGGCACCACGGTGGCCGAGATAAATTCGATCTTGTCGATCAGGCCGAGTTCGATCGCGGCAATGCGCACCTTGCGGGCAAAGGGCGAGGCCGGGGAGAAGGAGAGTTTCATTTGTTGTTTCCTTGCGAGGTTATCTTCTCCGTCATGGCCGGGCTTGACCCGGCCATCCACGTCTTGCTTGCGGCTCGTCTGTTAAGACGTGGATGCCCGGGTCAAGCCCGGGCATGACGAGTCATCAGCCGCGCGGCACGCCTCACGCCGCGACGATTTCCTGGCGCTGTTCGCCGAGGCCCTCGATGCCGAGCGTGACGACGTCGCCGACGTTGAGGAACTTCGGCGGCTTCATGCCGGAGCCGACGCCGGGCGGCGTGCCTGTCGTGATGATGTCGCCGGGCATCAGCGTCATGAATTCGGAGACATAGGAAACGATCTTGGCGACGCCGAAAATCATGGTCGCGGTCGATCCGGTCTGGCAGCGCTTGCCGTTGACGTCGAGCCACATCGACAGCTTCTGCACGTCGGCGATCTCGTCCTTGGTGGCGACAAACGGGCCGAGCGGGCCGAACGTGTCGTGCGATTTGCCCTTGGTCCACTGCCCGAGCCGCTCGATCTGGAAATTGCGCTCGGACACGTCGTTGCAGACGCAATAGCCGGCGACGTGATTGAGCGCCTCGGCCTCGGTGACGTATTTGGCCCGGGTGCCGATGATGATGGCGATTTCGACTTCCCAGTCGAGCTTGGTCGAACCGCGCGGTTTTTCCACGGCGTCGTTGGGGCCGCACAGGCTGTTGATGGCTTTCATGAAGATGATGGGCTCGGCCGGAATCGGCATGCCCACTTCGGCGGCATGGTCGGAATAATTGAGGCCGATGGCGATGAATTTGGGCACGCCGCCCACCGGCGCCCCGATCCTCGGCTTGCCGTCGACGGCGGGCAGCTTCGAGGCATCGAGCGCGGCGAGTTTGGCGAGCGAGGCCGGCGCATAGGCCTCGCCGTCAAGGTCCTTCACATGGGCGGAGAGATCGCGCAGCTGACCCGATGTGTCGATCAGGCCGGGCTTTTCCTGGCCCTTGGCCCCGTAACGAACAAGCTTCATGTCTCACTCCCTGTTGAAGGTCTTGCTTCCCTCGAAACTTCATGGAACAGCACGCGGCGAAATTCAATGGCTGACTATTGTAGCTCGCTGCGTAGGGTGGGCAAAGGCGCGCTCTTCGCGCCGTGCCCACCACGCCGGGCCGTTGCGAAATGGTGGGCACGCCGTCGGACGCGCATTCGCGCATCCGCTGGCTTTGCCCACCCTACGATTCTTTCGTTTCACCCGAGCGCCACGAATTTGAAGGCGTCGCCGTCGCGCCGGATGTGGCCGGCATTGAAATGCCCTCCGATCACCAGCGTCGGCGTATCAGCGAAGCGTCCGAACAGTTCGCGTCGGGTCACGACCGATTGCACGGGATCGGAATCGGCGGTCGAGGACCAGTCGAGATGCGCCATCTGACAGGGATGGTGGGCCACGTCGCCGGTCAGCAGGCCCTGTTCGCCGTCCGACTGGATATGGATGCTCATATGGCCCGGGCTGTGGCCGGGCGTCGGGATCAGGGTGATCTCGTCGGTGAGCCTGGCGTCGCTGGCGATCAGGTCGGCGCGCCCGGCATCCGCGATCGGTTTTACGGAATCATTGAAGACCGCGACCTTATCGCTCTCGTCGCTGTGGTCGCGCCAATGCTCATATTCAGTCCGGCCGAAGACGTAGCGCGCATGGGCGAATGTCGGCACCCATTGGCCGCCAACGAGCTTCGTGTTCCAGCCGACATGGTCGACATGCAGATGGGTGCACAGCACCGTGTCGATGCTGTCGGGTGCAAAGCCCGCCGCCGTCATGGTTTCGAGGAAGGGGTCCTGCCGGTTGTTCCAGGTCGGCACCTTGCGGCCTTCCTTGTCGTTGCCCAGTCCGGTATCGACCACGATCCGCCGGGTGGGCGTCTCCACCACCAGCGAATGGATCGACATTTTCAGCCGGCCTTCCTCGGTGGCGAAATGCGGGATCAGCCAGGGCAGTTTCTGGATTTCCTCGTTGGTGGCCAGCGGCAGGATAAATCGCGTGCTGCCGACGGTCTCCAGTTCGATGATTTTGGTGATCCTGACCTTGCCGATAGTCCAGTGCATCCGGCGTTCCCCGCATCTTGTTGGTTGGCGCAAAGATGCTGGTTTCTGCCGGCCTGCGCAATGGATCATCTCGCCGGCCCGTGCGTTGGGTCGGGCATGCGGAACAAGGAGCGCGCGATGCCTGAACTAGCCATTTCGGCCGAAAAGGTTCGTTTTTTGATCGAAAAGACCCGTGAATTCGACGTCAAGGAGGGGGCCACCGATCCGGATTCCGGGTCGAACGCCGCCGACGACAATATGGTCGATGTCCTCGAGGACAATGGCGACGATCCCGTCGTGCGCGAGATCACCGGCTTCATCAACGCCATGACCGACGACGAGCAGATCGATCTGGTCGCCCTGATGCGGCTCGGACGCGGCGACGGCGGAATCGAGGAGTGGGACGATCTGCGGCGCGAGGCCGCCGAGGGCCGCAACAACCGCACTGCCAGCTATCTGCTCGGCGAACCCCTGGTCAGCGATTACCTCGCCGAGGGCCTCGATGAGTTTGGCCTGAGCTGGACCGACGAACGCACCACGCCGGTGTGATGAATCGTCACCCTCCCCCTCCAGGGGAGGGTAAGAGACCCAGTCGCTCCAGGGCAGGGTAAGCGACGCCCATCTCTACCTTGCGCAATCCACCACCACGGTCCCCAGCTTGTCGCCCTTCTCCACCGCCAGATGCGCCTGCGCGGTTTCCGACAGCGGAAACTGCGCGGCGATGTTGTGGATACGCTTGCCGGCCGTGAGCCATTTCGAGATGTCGGCCTGCGCCGCGGCCAGCAGCCGAGACGGCAACGCAAACAGCACCAGCGCGCGCAGCGCGATGCATCGCTCCATCAGCTCGCGCATCGGCACCACCGGGCTGCGGTTGCCATTGGTGGCGTAGACCGCGATGGTTGAATTCATCGCCATCAATTTCAGGGTGGTGGGGATGTTGCCCCCGAAATCGACGTCGACCACGCGATCGACGCCGCGCCCTTCCGTAAAAGCCATCGCCCTGGCGACCACGTCCTCGGTCCTGTAGTCGATCACGAGATCGGCGCCGGCCAGCCGCGCCTGCTCCGCCTTGAAAGCCGAACTGACCGTGGCGATCACCCGTGCGCCGCCCCATTTCGCCAGTTGCACAGCATAATGGCCGACCGCGCCGGCGCCGCCGGTGACCAGCACAGTCTGGCCGGCGATCGGTCCGTCGCCGAACAGGCCGCACCAGGCGGTCATGGCGGGGATACCGAGTGTCGCGCCGGCTACGAACGACACGTCTGATGGCAGCGGCGTCACCAGCTGTTCGGCCAGCGCAATATATTCGGCTGCGGTGCCGAAGGCGCGGCCGTTGCGCTGGCCGTTGAACAGCCAGACCCGTTGCCCGACGCTGAGCCGGGTGACGCCGTCGCCGACCTGGTCGACGATCCCGGCGCCGTCGCTGTTCGGTATCACGCGGGGAAATTCCATCGCGCGATAGCTGCCGGCGCGGCGGCCGACATCGGCGGGATTGACGCCCGAGGCTTCCAGCCTGACCCGGACTTCGCCCGGGCCGGCTGCTGGCGTCGGCATGTCGCCGAAGCTCAGCACGTCAGGTGCCGCGCCCGTGCGCTCATACCAGACCGCCTTCATTTACAGCGTGCCCGGGAAGGCGCCGCCATCGAGCAACAGGTTCTGACCGGTGATGAAGCCGGCCTTGGCGCCGCAGAGAAACGCGCAGGCCTGCCCGAATTCCTCGGGATCGCCGAACCGACCGGCGGGATTGAGTTTGGCCCGCTCCGCCAGCAGCTGGTCGACCGTGATGCCGCGCTTCTCGGCGTCGATCTTGGCGACCGGGCCGCGCAGGCGGTCGGTGTCGAACGGGCCCGGCAACAGGCCGTTGATGGTGACGTTGTTGATCACGGTTTTCCGCGCGATGCCGGCGCAAAAGCCGGTGAGGCCGGCGCGGGCGCCGTTGGACAGTCCCAGCACCTCGATCGGCGCCTTCACCGCGGCCGAGGTGATGTTGACGATGCGGCCGAACTTGCGCGCCATCATGCCGTCCACCGTCGCCTTGATCAGCTCGATCGGGGTCAGCATGTTGGCGTCGATCGCCTTGATCCAGTCGTCGCGGGTCCAGTCGCGGAAATTGCCGGGCGGCGGGCCGCCGGCGTTGTTGACCAGGATATCCGGATCCGGACACGCCTTCAGCGCGGCCGCGCGTCCCTCGGGGGTGGTGATGTCGCCGACCACTTCGGTCACGGTGACGCCGGGGCTCAATTTACGGATTTCGTCGGCGGTCTTCTTCAGCGCCTCGGCGCCGCGCGCGGTCAGCGTCACATGCACGCCCTCGTTGGCGAGCGCGATGGCGCAGGCGCGGCCGAGACCCTTGCTCGATGCGCAAACGATGGCGCGGCGGCCTTTGATTCCAAGATCCATCTATTCTCTCCCTGCGGATCGGGACCGATCCCTTGCTTGTCTTGCTTCTATTGCGAAATCGTCATGCGCTTGTACAGCAACGCGAGCCGTGCGCCATTTTCCGTGTCGCGCACAATATGAAACGGATCGCTGCACCGCAACCTGTATCGGGAATTCAGATTCAGGTTGACGCTCTCTTTTCGCGCGTCCACCATTCTCGTCAAGCAACAAGAACGACAGACAGCTTGGGGAGGGCGCATGCCGGAATTTCTTGGAAAGGTTCTGCTGTGTGCGGGCCTTGTGCTCGCAGCCGGTAGCGCATCGGCGCAGACCAAATTGAGCTACGGCTCCTATTTGCCGCCGACCCACGTCAACAACACGGTCGGCATCGAGCCCATGATCAAGCGGTTCGAAAAGGAAAGCGGCGGCAAGCTGACCGTCGAAACCTTCCCGGGCGGCTCTGTCGCCAAGGCGACCGCGGCGGTCGACTCGATCCGCGACGGCATCGTTACTGCCGGCATGGTCGTCGACTCCTATGTTCCGAAGCAGCTGCCGCACAGCTTCCTGGCCACCGAGCTTGGACTGCTGGGCCGTAACAGCGTGGTGATGTCCGGGGCCAGCAACGAGTTCAATCTCGTCGCCTGCAAGGAGTGTCTCGCCGACCAGAAAAAGAGCGGCATCATCTCGATGGCGTATTACTCCACGGCGCCGTACACGCTGATGTGCAAGGCGGATCTGCGGTCGATCGCCGATTTCAAGGGCAAGAAGATCCGCTCCGCCGGCGCCTACTCGATCATGTTCAAGTCGTTCGGCATGGTGCCGGTGAACGTCACCAGCGACGAGACCTATGAGGCCATGCAACGCGGTCAGGTCGACTGCACCATGGGTGCGGACTCCTGGCTGAAGTCCTACACGCTGTGGGACGTCGCCAAGAACGTGCTCGCCACCACCATCGGCACCTATCACGGCGGCCTGCTGTGGGGCATGAACGCCGATGCCTGGGCCAAGCTGCCGGCCGATCAGAAGGCGATCCTCAAGAAGAACATGCCGATCCTCGCCGCCGATGTGACATTCGGTTATTTGCAGGAGAGCCGCGACGTTCATGCGGCTGCCGGCGAAAAGGGCGTCAAGTTCAACCCGCCCGACGCGACGTGGAACAGCGCGTATGAGGCGTATCTCAAGAACGAAGTCGCGCGGGTCAAGGAAGAGGGCAAGAAGCGCGGAGTGCCGAACGCCGACGAACTGGTCGATCGATATCTCGGGCTCATGAAGAAGTGGGAGAAAATCGACGCCGAGGAGATCAAGGGCGACAAACAGAAGTTCGTCGACGCCCTGAACCGCGAGGTCTTCAGCAAGGTTTCGTGGTGACCGCAGCTCCGGGAGACCCTGTCGGCCGCAACGAGCCCGCGGCCTCGGTCGGACGTGGACTGTCGCTGCTGGCGGATATCTTTCTCTGGGCCGGCGCGATCGCCGTGCTGGCCATGATGCTGCACGTCACGGCCGACGTCGTGATGAAGGTGGCCTTGAACCAGCCGATCATGGGTACGCTGGAGATCGTTTCCTTCGTCTACATGGTCGGCTGCACCTTTCTGCCGCTGGCTCATGTTCAGCTGTCGCGCACGCTGATCATCGTCGAGGTATTCACCCAGAATCTGGCACCGGAAAAGAATCTCCGGTTCGACATCGGCGCCGCGGTATTGACCGTTGCTTACCTGTCGCTGCTGGCGATCATGGGCGGGGTGGTCGCGGTGGCGAAAACCGGGATCGGCGAGGCCCAGGATGCGACCTACTTCGATCTGCCGGTGTGGCCGATGCGCTGGGTGTTCTGCATCTCCTGCGGGCTGGCGGCGCTGATCGCGCTCTATCAACTGGTCGATGACTTCCGACTGGCCCGTTTCGGCAGGCGGTTCGACGGCTCGACCGGCATCAAGCTTGGCGATCATCCGATCTGAGGAACGGCTTCAATGAGTTCGATTCAACTCGCGTTCCTCTGCCTTTCCGGCATGATCGTGCTGATGGCGGTGCGGGTGCCGATCGCGGTGGCGCTCGGTGTCACATCGTTCGTCGGCATCTGGGCGCTGCGCGGTCTCGACACCGCGCTGAAACTGTCGGGTTCGACGCCGTTCGAATTCGCCGCGAGCTGGAATCTGTCGGCGATACCGATGTTCCTGCTGATGGGCTCGATCGCCTATCGCTGCGGGCTGACGACCTCGCTGTTCGATGCGGCGCGTCTGTGGCTCTCGCGGTTGCCGGGCGGCCTCGCCGTCGCGGCGAATTTTGCCGCCGCGCTGTTTTCCGCGGCCTCGGGCTCATCGGTCGCGACCGCGGCCGCGATGGGCCGGCTCGCCATTCCGGAAATGCTGCGTTACCGCTACGATCCGGCGCTGGCCACGGCGACGGTGGCCGCGGCCGGAACGCTGGGATCGATGATCCCGCCCAGCATCGGCTTCGTGATCTTCGGCTGGTATACCGAAACCCCGATCGGCAAGTTGCTGGTGGCCGGCATTTTTCCCGGCCTGCTCAATGCGGTCCTGTTCGCGGTGTTCATCATCGGCTGGTGTACCCTGAAGCCCCAGGCCGCGCCTCCGCCGGATTATCATCCAACTCTCAAGGAGAAGCTGGCGATCCTGCTCAAGGTCTGGCCGGTCCCGGCGTTGATCGTTTGCGTGATGGGCGGCATCTACAGCGGATTGACGACCGCGACGGAGGCGGCGGCCTTCGGCGCCTTCAGCGCGCTGATCATTGCGTTGCTGCGCGGCAGCGTCACATGGCCGAACTTCAGGGACAGCCTCGTCGACTCGCTGCAATCGGCGGCGTCGATTTTCCTGATCGCGGTCAGCGCGGTGCTGCTGACCCGGTTCCTCGCCATCGCCGGGCTGCCGCAGTTCATGGGTGGCCTGGTCAAGACCCTGGATCTCGGACCCTATGGCGTGATCGCCTTCATGACGGTGATCTATCTCATTCTCGGCGCCTTCCTTGATCCCATCGGGATCATGCTGATTACGCTCCCGATCCTGCTGCCGATGTGGAAGGCGGTCGGGCTCGACCTGATCTGGATGGGCGTGCTGGTGGTGATGCTGCTGGAAATCGGCTTGCTGACACCGCCGGTCGGGCTCAACGCCTTCGTCATCAAGACCGTGGTCGGCGACCGCGTGTCGCTGACCACGATCTTCCGCGGCCTGATCGGCTTTATTGTCGTCGATCTGATCCTGGTGGTGTTGCTGGTGGCGTTTCCGCAGATCAGCCTCTATCTGCCGAGCCTGCTGGAATAGCGCAGCCTCTGGTCTTCGGCCGCGGCAAGCGTCGGGCGGGAGAAAACGGGTTTGCGGTCCGCCCTATATCCGTCGGTCTTTCTTCAACCGGTCGATATGAACAGCCACATCCGGCGGCAGGGACTTGAAGCCCTTTTGCCCGGCGACCGACAGCAGCGGCCGCAGATGGGAGCCGATCAGGAACGTCGGCTGACGGTCGGCCGGCACCAGTCGATCGAAGATCAGCACCAGCGTGATCGCGACGAGGCCGACACGCACCGCTCCCAGCACCGCACCGGCAAGGCGGTCGCCGATACCGGTTTCGGTGCCGATGGCATCATCAAGTGTCATGCGCATGATCTTGCCCAGCGCGACGCCGGCGACCAGGAAGATCGCGAAGAACAGCAGTGAATTCTGCATCCATGGGGAATTGAGCTTGCCCGCGACGGCGGGCGAAACCATCGACGTCGCCCAGACCGCGATCGGCATCGCGAAAAGATAGGCCAGTATCGTCACCGCGCTGCGCAGCAGTCCGGCGTTGAAGCCGGTGACGACCGCGACGATCAATCCGACGTAGACGACCACATCGAAGCTGTTCATGGACGATGGTTTCCAGCCTTGTCTCGAACCATCCGTGTTCGCTGGATTGGTCAACGAAACGGGTTTGCGATCGCTAAAATCGTCTGCATCAATGCGCGCGGACCTTGCTCAGGGAACTCGCCAGGGAAAAGGTCATGGCCGGTCTATTCGACGTCAGTAAAGAAATCATTCTCGTCACCGGCGCCAGCCAGGGGCTGGGCCGGCAGTTCGCCGCCTCGGTGCTCGGTTTCGGCGTGAGGAAGTTCTTTCGCCCTACACATCTCCAAGGCGGGGATCATCCAGGCCACCAAGGCGATGGCGCTGGAACTGGCCGGCAACCGCATCCGCGTCAACGCGCTGGCGCCGGGCTATATCGACACCGAGATGAACCACGAATTCTGGGCGACCCCGGCGGGCGAGAAACTGGCAAAGCGAATCCCGCAACGCCGGATCGGCGCCGAATCCGACCTCGACGGCGCCATCATGCTGCTGGCATCGAATGCGTCGCGCTACATGACCGGCAGCGTGGTCACGGTGGATGGCGGGTTTCTGCTGACGTGACGACGAGCCCGTAGGGTGGGCAAATCCTACTGAGTCAATTGGTCGCTAATTAAATTGGCGAGGAATCAGTTAGTTATCGAGCTTCGAGCTTGGCATGGAGGCTAAGATGGGTCTCGGAAGCGAAGAAAGATTTGGGCGCTACGTTGAAGC
>JBDRNF010000309.1:0-31406 GCA_043811435.1 Pseudomonadota bacterium | reverse complement strand
CACGCCGCCGGAATTGGCGTATTTCAGAATGCCCTTGGAGATGTTGTTGGCGGCATACATCGCCATCATCTCGCCGGACATCACGATGTAGATTTCCTGCGCCTTGTTTTCGCGGATCGGCATCGCAAAGCCGCCGCACACCACGTCGCCGAGCACGTCGTAGGAGACGTAGTCGATGTCCTCATAGGCGCCGTTCTCCTCGAGGAAGTTGATCGAGGTGATGACGCCGCGGCCGGCGCAGCCGACCCCGGGCTCCGGCCCGCCGGACTCGACGCATTTGATGTCGCGGTAGCCGACTTTCATGACCTCTTCGATCTCGAGGTCTTCGACGCTGCCGGCCGCAGCTGCGAGGCTGAGGATGGTGTCCTGCGCCTTGGCGTGCAGGATCAGCCGGGTCGAGTCGGCCTTGGGATCGCAGCCGACGATCAGGATGCGGTGACCCATCTCTGCGAGTGCCGCCAGGGTATTCTGCGAGGTGGTCGACTTGCCGATGCCGCCTTTGCCGTAGAACGCGATTTGTCGTAGTGCAGCCATTTTGTTCTCCATGAACCGATTGCGGTTTTGTCCGTTGTCACAAGCCGCGCAGCGTGGTCTCGATGATTCCCGTTGCGCGGCGCGGTCACGGACTTTGCGCTTCCGTTTCGAGGATGCAGCCAGCAACCATCGCCTTGCGAGCAAGAGGGTTTGCAACGACTGTGCCAGTGCGCGTGACAAGGGAAAATTTCATTGATTCTAAATAGATAGGGATTGGAGACGGACGTTGAGCCGCTTGTTGCAAACCCGACATGACGGCGCGCCATCCGACGTGGTGGCGCGCGGCTGTCTCAAACAAAACAACGTTGCGTACATGCCTGGTCGGGTGCCGTGGGGCGACAAAGTCGCAATCGGATGAGCAGCCCACTGCGCGGTATGGCGTTTGCTTGTTGCTTGGCACTTGGCAACGAGGGCGACAAAATGCCGATCGATTTGGGACCTTTCCCCTCCGGGGAGGATGACATCATTTTCGTGATCGAAGGCGACGAGGTTATTCGATCGGCGCTGCATTTCATCCTGGACGACCGGAACAAGACGCACTCGTTCGCGACCCTCGATCTGGCTTATGCGGGAGCCGGCGACATGACGCCGGATCTGGTGCTGCTCGGGATCGATTTCCTGAAAGCCGACGGCGAAGACGCCATGACCGGGATCATGAGGCGGCTGCCGTGCTCCAAGATCCTGATCGTGGCGAATTCGCTCAATGACCCGCTGGCCTTGAGGGCACTGAGGTTGGGCGCTCACGGGGTGCTGGGAAGGCCGATCAGTTTCGATTCCGTTCATCGCCGGGTCGACGAACTGCTGCGGCGCCCGAAAGCCTCTGCGGCGATGCCGGGGCTACTGCCTCCGTCGGCGGCGTGGTGAGCGGCGTGCGATACCAGGCGGCGGCAATTCAGCGACGGAACGGGAAAATGGATCAGGTAACGGGAGCGGGCGTTCCACCGATCGATGACATCATCGACAACTTCGCTCTGCTGGACGAATGGGACGATCGCTATCGCTATGTCATCGAACTCGGCCGGAGCATGGATCCGTTGCCGGATATCCATCGCAGCGACGCCAACAAGGTCCCGGGCTGCGCCAGCCAGGTCTGGCTCGGCACCTCGGCCAACTTCGAAAACGAGCAGCCGGTACTGCATTTTTGCGGCGACAGCGACGCCCACATCGTGCGCGGGCTGGTTGCCATCCTGCTCGCCGTCGTTTCCGGGAAGCCGGCTAGCCAAATATTGGCCGTAGATCCGATTGCGCTGTTCGACCGGCTGGGTCTACGCGAGCATCTCACGCCGCAGCGTTCCAACGGATTTCAGTCCATGGTCACACGGATCCGCACCGATGCGCAGCGTGCACTGACAGACCGGACCATTTACGCCAAATAGCCGGGGAAAAAGCCGTCGGAAACCAATTTACCCGCGGCCGCCGGCGGGTGATCAGCGAGCCGACCGGATGCCCCCGCGCAATGCGGCTCTCGCCATCTCCTGGCCGCGCAGGATGACGACCGCAGCGCGGGCAAAGAATTCCACCGTATAGTAGCTCTCGCCGAGAAAGCTCCAGCTTTCGCGGACCACCCCGATATCGCCGCCATTGACCAGAGCTTCGCCTATATCGCGGTGGGGATAGATGCCGTCGTTGACGACCCGCGTCAGCGAACGCACGGCGTCGCCCGACTTGAACTCGCGCTTTCCCGCGATGTCAGGGCCTCGCCCGACGCTTCGACGCCGCGGGTCATGGACGACGCGGGCGATGGTGGCCGGCCTTGGCCGGAAGTTCGGGTGGCTCATGCGAAGAACTCCTGTGCCTTGGTGAGGGCACGCGCCAGAACGTCGACCTCTTCACGGGTGTTGTAGAGTGCGAACGAGGCCCGGCAGGTGGCCGTGACACCAAAGCGTTCCAGCAGCGGCATGGCACAATGCGTACCGGCCCGCACCGCGATGCCGGCGCGGTCGATCACGGTCGCAAAATCATGAGCATGTGCGCTTCTCATCTCGAACGAGACGATGGCGCCCTTTTCGGCCGCAGTGCCGATGATGCGCAACGAATTGATCTCGCCGAGCCTTTCCTGGGCATAGGCGAGGAGCGAGCTTTCATGCGCCCTGATCCGGCTCTTGCCGATCGAGTTGATGTAGTCGATCGCAGCACCAAGACCGATCGCCTGCACGATCGGTGGCGTGCCCGCCTCGAACCGGTGCGGCGGCACGCCGTAGCTGACGTGCTCCCGGTGCACCTCGCGGATCATCTCGCCGCCGCCGTTGAACGGGGGCATCGCCGCGAGATGTTCGTGTTTACCGTAGAGCGCACCGATACCAGTCGGGCCGTATAGTTTGTGGCCGGTGACGACAAAGAAATCGCAATCGATATCGCGGACATCGACGTCCATATGTACGGAGGACTGCGCGCCGTCGACCAGTACCGGGATTCCGCGCGCATGCGCGATGCGGGTCACTTCCTTGACTGGCACCACGGTGCCGAGCACGTTCGACATCTGGGTAATGGCGACCATTTTGGTGCGATCGGTCAGCAGCTTCTCGAATTCGTCGATCAGAAAATTGCCGTCATCGTCCACCGGCGCCCATTTGATTACCGCGCCCTGCCGCTCCCTGAGGAAATGCCAGGGGACGATGTTGGCGTGATGCTCCATGATGGAGAGCACGATTTCGTCGCCCGGCCCGAGCCGCTCGCGCCCGAAGGTCTGCGCCACGAGGTTGATGGCTTCGGTCGCACCGCGGGTGAAGATGATTTCGTCGCTGCGGGCGGCATTCAGGAAGGTAGCGACTTTCTCGCGGGCGCCCTCGTAGCCCTCGGTGGCGGCATTGGCCAGATAATGCAGCCCGCGGTGAACGTTGGAATATTCGGACGTATAGGCCTGGGTCAGGCGATCAAGAACCGCCCTGGGTTTCTGCGCGGACGCGGCGTTGTCGAGATAGACCAGCGGCTTGCCGTAGATCTGCATGCCGAGAATCGGGAAATCGTCGCGGACGCGGCTGACGTCATAGCTGCCATTGCTCACCGCCGGATGCATTGCTTCATCCCCGCTGCCCAAGCCAGCCAACAATGGCTTCCATCAGCGCGTCACGGACGCCCTCATGCTCAATCGCCTCGACCACTTCGGCAGCGAAGGCCTGGATCAGCAGCGCCTCCGCCTGCTTTTCCGGAATGCCGCGGGCCATCAGATAGAATTTCAGCTGGTCGTCCAGGTTGCCGGTGGTGGCGCCGTGACCACATTGGACGTCGTCGGCGAATATCTCCAGCTCCGGCTTGCCGTCGGCCTCCGCGTCATCCGACAGCAACAGCGCACGGGTCATCATCCTGGCGTCGGTCTTCTGCGCCTGCCGCCGGACCGTGATCTTGCCCTGAAATACGGCGCGAGCCTCGTCATCGACGACCGCCTTGAACACTTCGCGGCTCTGACAAGCGGGCGCGGCGTGCTCGACCGTGAGCGTGGTATCGGCATGTTGGCGTTCGGCGAGCAGGCTCAAACCGCGTAGACTCGCCGTTGTGCCCTCCCCCGAGAGCAGCACGAACATCTGGTTGCGGACCACGGCGCCGCCGATGGTGAAGGCCCATTCGTTGAGGGTCGCGCGTGCGCCGACATGAGCCAACAGCGTTCCGATGTGGATGGCGCCCCTACCCTCACGCGCAACCTTCACGTGATCGACCTGCGCCTCATCGCCGACTACGAGTTGAAGCGCGGTGTTGACCTGATAGTCCGCTTGACCGCGGCCCTCATGGGTTTCGATGAAGGTCGCGCGGGCGCCTTTACCGATCACCACCAGCGACCTCGTGACCATCGCAGCCGGAACTGTGCCGGTATTGACGAAAGCCAGATGGATCGGCCGCACGACGGCGATATCCGGCGAAACCGTTATAACGACGCCGTCGCCGGCTAAAGCGGTATTGAGCGCGAGCGCCGAATCATCGGCGGGAACCATCGCACCCATCCCCTGCGACAACATCGGTTCATCCAGGGCGAGCGCTTCGGCCATCGAGCGAACCGTGAGGCCGGGTTCAAGCCCGGCCAGATCCGACAGCTCTTCGACGAAGGTGCCATCGACGATCACCAGGCGCCGGAAGCCGATTCCTGCCAGCAGGCCTCCGCCATCCCGCGCCTTCTCCTTTGCAGTTGCGTCAGGCGGCGCTGCCAGCGGCTTGGCATCCCGCATAAGCCGCCGCAGGTCGGTATATTTCCAGGCTTCGACCCGGGCGTTCGGCAATCCTGCCAGCACAAAATGATTGAACGCGGCGGCACGAACCGCGGCGATGTCGCTACCGCCCGGCAGGCTATGCCGGGCCGTGGTATAGACATCGGCCAGCCCGAGTTCGGCTTGCGTCCTGACGGGGCGGATTGCTGCGGTCATGACCGTTACGCCGCCACGTTCTGATATTGCGCGTATCCCGTCGCCTCGAGCTCCAACGCGAGCTCCTTGCCGCCGGTCTTGACGATGCGTCCGGCTGCCAGCACGTGGACGACGTCGGGCACGATATAGTCCAGCAACCGCTGATAATGCGTGATCACGATCATGCCCCGTTCGCTCGAGCGCAACGCGTTGACGCCGTTGGCGACGATCTTGAGAGCGTCGATATCGAGCCCGGAATCGGTTTCATCGAGGACGCAGAGCAGCGGCTCCAGCAGCGCCATCTGCAAGGTCTCGTTGCGCTTCTTCTCGCCGCCGGAGAAGCCGACATTGAGCGGGCGGCGCAGCATCTCGGGATCGATGCCGAGTTTCCTTGCCAGTTCGCGGACGCGCTTGAGCAAATCCGGCGAAGACAGTTCCTCCTCGCCGCGCTTGCGGCGCTGGGAGTTGAGCGCGGTGCGCAGAAACGTGACGGTGGCGACCCCCGGAATTTCCAGCGGATACTGGAACGCGAGGAACACGCCCTTGGCGGCGCGCTCGTCCGGCGCCATCGCCAGCAGGTCCTCGCCCTTGAACAGGATTTCGCCGCCGCTGACCTCGTAGCCTGGCTTTCCGGCCAGCACATAGGAGAGCGTCGACTTGCCGGCGCCGTTCGGACCCATGATGGCGTGGATTTCACCGGCATCGACCCTGAGGTCGAGGCCCTGGAGGATTTTCCGTCCGGCGATTTCGACCTGAAGACCGCGGATCTCGAGGAGCGGCGTCATCGGCAATTGCCTCCGTTACATGATTGATACGACACCATCACCCGACGCTACCTTCCAGCGAGATCGAGATCAGCTTCTGCGCTTCCACCGCGAACTCCATCGGCAGCTGCTGCAGCACATCCTTGACAAAGCCGTTGACCACGAGGCCGACGGCTTCTTCCTGGCTCAAGCCCCGCTGCACGCAATAGAACAGCACGTCCTCCGATATTTTCGACGTGGTCGCTTCGTGCTCGAACAGCGCAGATGAATTCTTCGCCTCGATATAGGGCACCGTGTGCGCACCACATCTGTCGCCAATCAGCAGCGAGTCGCAGGCGGTAAAGTTGCGCGCGCCGGTGGCCTTGCGATGGGCGGTGACGAGACCGCGATAGGTGTTCTGCGAAACGCCGGCGGCAATGCCTTTCGAGATGATCCGGCTCGTCGTGTTCTTGCCGAGATGAATCATCTTGGTGCCGGAATCGACCTGCTGGTGGCCGTTCGAGATCGCGATCGAGTAGAACTCGCCGCGCGAATTGTCGCCGCGAAGGATGCAGCTCGGATATTTCCAGGTGATGGCCGAACCGGTCTCGACCTGGGTCCAGGAGATCTTGGAGTTGACGCCGCGGCAGTCGCCCCGCTTGGTGACGAAATTGTAGATGCCGCCGACGCCTTCGGAATTGCCGGGATACCAATTCTGCACCGTCGAATACTTTATTTCGGCGTCGTCCAGCGCGACCAGTTCGACCACGGCCGCATGCAGCTGGTTTTCGTCGCGCTGCGGCGCGGTGCATCCCTCGAGATAACTGACATAGGCGCCCTTGTCGGCAATCAGCAGCGTACGCTCGAACTGGCCGGTATTTCGCTCGTTGATGCGGAAATAGGTCGACAGCTCCATCGGGCAATGCACGCCCGGCGGCACATAAACGAACGAGCCGTCGGAGAAAACAGCCGAATTCAAGGTGGCAAAGTAGTTATCGGAGGTCGGCACCACGGTGCCGAGATACTTTTTCACCAGTTCGGGATGTTCGCGGATCGCCTCAGATATCGGCATGAAGATCACGCCGGCCTGCTTCAACTCCTTCTGGAACGTGGTCGCGACCGATACCGAATCGAACACCGCGTCGACCGCGATGCGGCGTTCGCCCTCGGGCCTCACCACGCCTTCCAGCATTTCAACTTCGCGCAGCGGAATGCCGAGCTTTTCATAGGTTTTGAGGATTTCGGGATCGAGTTCGTCGAGCGAGCCAATCTCCTTTCTTTTCGGTGCCGAGTAATAATAGAGGTCCTGGTAGTCGATCTTGGGGTAGTTGACCCGTGCCCATTCCGGTTCGGACATGGTCAGCCAGCGGCGATAGGCCTGCAACCGCCACTCCAGCATCCACGCGGGCTCGTTCTTTCTGGCGGAAATGTAGCGGACGATGTCTTCCGACAGCCCCTTCGGGGGCTTCTCGGACTCGATCAACGTCTCGAATCCAAACTTGTATTGTTCGACGTCGATGCTTCGCACCCGCTCGACGGTCTCTTGCACGGCTGCCATTGGTCACTCCGCCCGTCGATTGGACGCCGGATCATGTCGGGCATGCCAATGCATCATTGATTCGAGATCGTCATGTGGACGCGCGCGCGCTACGGTGGCTGCAATCGTGTCGCGCAGGCGCTGGTCCTTGCCGGCGACCAGCGCCATTAGCATCCCACCCAGCCGGGCGACCCATTGACCCGGCGTCGCGGGATTGCTGCTTCGGTTTGCCATCGCACCCGTCCTTACGCCGGCACGCAGGTATTTTCGACCGGGCACACCGCCGCGCATTGCGGCGTGTCGAAATTCCCGATGCATTCGGTGCACTTCTTCGGGTCGATGATGTACATATCGTTCTTGAGACGAATGGCGGCGTTGGGACATTCGAATTCGCAAGCGCCGCATACCGTGCATTGCGAGGCGATGATTTTGTAGGCCATCTTCTGACTCCGAAAGTGCGCGCCGATGCCGGATACGGCTTCCCTTTCAAGCAGCGTGCCAGAACTCAGAGCTTTGATTTGGTTCGGCTATTTGCGGCGGAGCGAGATCGAGGCGCTGTCGCGCCCACGACAGGCTGTCGCAAGTCCGACAGTCGGGATCAGCGCGCGTTGCGCGTTGAGTTGAGACCGGTTCGCATCAGGTGAATACTCAAGCCGGGCCGGAGCAGAGCCCGGCGCCGGGTCGATCGCGACGCGAGGCTCTAAAGGTACTTGACCTCAATGCCGTGCTTCTTCAGCGCATAGCCGACCTGGCGCGGTGTCAGTCCGAGGATGCGGGCGGCCTTGGCCTGGACCCAGCCCGATTTTTCCATGGCTTCGATGAAGCGGTCGCGGTCCGGCATCTGTCCGCGGCTCGCGGCCACCGCCTCTCCGGGCGCCGGAGTCGATTCGGCGGCAGGCTGGCTCGCGGACGAAGTGGTGTTCTCGGCTCCGGCCGTGGCCGTGCGCGGCAACACCGGCAGCGAAACCCCCGGCCGCAGCCGCGGCGGCGCGATTTCTGAATGGCCTTTCCACAGCATCGCGGACAGGCATTCGTTCTTGCGGCAGGCGAAGTCCTCCATCACGATCGAGGAGCCATGCGCCAGGGTCGCCGTACGCTGCACGCAATTTTCGAGTTCGCGCACGTTGCCCGGAAAGCCGCAACCCATCAACACTTCGAGCGCACTGACATCGAGCGTAAGGGCGCGGCCATTTTCCTCGTTGAAGCGCTTCAGGAACTCGCCCGCCAGCTGCGGGATGTCGCTGCGACGATCGCGCAACGGCGGCATCAGCATCGGCACCACGCTGATGCGATAGTACAGGTCGGCGCGAAATTCGTTGCGAGCCACCGCTTCCTCGAGATTCCTGTTGGTCGCCGTAACGACCCGCACGTCGACCCTGATGGTATGGTTGCCGCCGACACGTTCGAATTCCTGTTCCTGCAACACGCGCAATAACTTGGCCTGGAACGCGGGAGAGATTTCGCCGATCTCGTCGAGAAAGATGGTGCCCTTGTCGGCAAGTTCGAAACGCCCTTTCCGTGAACTGATGGCGCCGGTGAAAGCGCCCTTCTCGTGGCCGAACAGTTCGGACTCGAGCACCGATTCCGGCAATGCCGCGCAATTGATCTTGACGAAGGGTCCCTTGGCGCGGGGCGACAGTTCGTGGATTGCCTTGGCAATCAACTCCTTGCCGGTACCGGATTCGCCGCGCAGCAGCACGGTGGAATTCGATTTTGCCACGACGAGGATCTTGTCGAGCAACGAACGGAGCGCCGGGCTGTCGCCGATAATGCCCTTGATCAGTACCTTCTTGCGCTCGCGCGCCGGCTTGAGCTCGGACAATTCCTTCTGCAGGCGGTGGCTCTCGGCCATCAGTCGGTCGCGGTCACGCGATACGACACGGTACAGCTGCACCGTCTGCCCGATCAGATTGGCGATCATGGTGAGGAAGCGCACGTCGGAATCGAGCTTGAACACCGATCGGCCGTCCCAGACCCGATCGATGGTCAGCGTTCCCACCACCTTGGATCCGATACGGATCGGCACTCCGATGAACGATACCCTTGTGTCCTCGGCAGCTCCGAGCGCGACCGCATCGCTGGTGAACAGCGGATGGGTGGCGACGTCTTCGACCACCAGAGGAACGGCGGTCGCCACGATTTGCCCGACAGCGCCTTCCGGCAAGCGAGACCGGTATCGTCCGTCGGTACCCTCGTTCCAGCCGATGCCGACCGTGATGTCGGGAACGTCGTCGTCCGCCAGCAGCGAAATAACGCCGTGACGCATTTGCAGGAACGACGACAGCACATTGAGAACGCTCGAAAGCGTGGTCTCCAGCCGGTTCGGCGCGTTGAGGATTTTGGAGATCTCGTAAATACCCGTGAGCGCAATTTCGCTTAAGGGAATCGGCGGCGGGCTAGGCTGCGCTGCCGGGTGTTCGACAACGGACGCATCAGCGTGGGCCATGGCTATCTCTCCATCGTTCCGGCCGCTTCCCTCCGACTTTTCTGAAGACTTGCTGCTATCCTGTCTCATCTTTATACCGATGTCGCGCCCAACTTTGCCGCATCCCTGCAGAACATAAGGGCGCAAGTTGCTGGTTTATCGACCGTCGCCCGTGCGCAACTGAGCCCGGCATTTGTTGGCATTTGTGCGTCCGAACCGTTGCCACAATCCCCGCATTGATCTGGATCAATCCTGATCGGTTAAACTAACGGCACCCCAAGTGCCCCTCCCCGGTGCCTGCGTTTCAGACATGCTGTCCGCCATTGATCTTGATTTCCTCGCCTGTCACGTAGCTCGCTGCATCGGAGCACAGGAAGAAGATGACCTTGGCGACTTCGTCGGGTGTCCCAATTCGGCGCATCGGAATCACCGGCGCGAACATCGCTTCGGTCTCCGGCGAAAGGATGTCGGTCTTGATCTCGCCCGGCGCGATGGCGTTGACGCGGATGCCGTGGGGCGCGAAATCATGGGCCATCTCCCGCGTCAGGCAGGCCAGCGCGGCTTTCGACGTCGCATACGCCGTGCCCGCGAACGGATGCACGCGGGAACCGACGATCGAGGTTACATTGACGACGGTGCCGGCACCGCCCTTCAGTTCGTCGAACAGTCCCCGCGCCAGCAGGATCGGCGCAAGAAAGTTGACATGAAAGACGCTCATCCAGGTTTCCACCGGCGTCGTCAGCGAAGTAAGCCGGCCGCCTTCGTCACTTTTCGGTGATAGCCCGGCATTGTTGATCAGCGCATTAAGCGGCAGGCCGCCGAGACGATCCTTGATCTCGGCAATGGCGCCGGGCACTGCGCGATGGTCGCCGAGATCGACCTCAACGTGATCGTCCGTTCCCGAATCCCACGGACACAGCTCGCTGTCGAACTTCTGACGCGAGCAGGTAATGATCCGCCAACCTGCATCGGAGAACCGCTTGACCGTCGCGTGTCCGATGCCGCGTGAGGCGCCGGTCAGCACCATGGTCTTTTGCGCGACCGAAGGCCGCTCGATCGTCGGTGGCACGCCGGGATAGGGACAGAGCACGATATTCTCCAGCGCCGATCCCAACTCGGATCGTCGTTCAGGGGCGTCCTTGCGCGTACCGACGATCTGCGCTGCTGCCATTCGCAACGCCAGGCGTCGTGAGCTTTCCGATAGCAAAGGATTTGCACGATCCGGGCCAGTCGGGCGCCATCCGGTTTCCGGGGGGCCAGGCTGCCCGCTCGGACCGATTGCGAACATTTTTTGGGTTCGGAAGCGGGCGCATGTCGGTGTTCCGACACGGTCCGTTCCATTCGATACAAAGCGCGAATCCTCGGATACCGGATTTGCGCCGGCGACGCGCGGCAGCGGCCGTGCGGATTGGTCCGGTTCCTGCACCGCGGTGTCCGTTGGGTATTTCCGATCGAAGAGCCGGGAGGCGCGGCCATGCCGCTTTACAGTTTTCATTGCGCGAAATGTGACGGGGAGGTCGAACTATTGATCGGATTCTCCGAGACGCCCGTCTGTCCAGACTGCGGCAGCAAGAATCTGCAGCGCCTGATGTCGCTTACGGCACCGCCAGGCAAGAGCCGGGGCCTGATGAAATCCGCACGGGCGCAGGCTGCACGCGAGGGCCATCTGAGCAATTTCAGCCGCGCCGAACGGCGACGCTGACCGATCGAGGCTCTTGCTGCGACGATCGATCAATCCGAGGTAATTTGGACTTCCGGCACCTCATCCGGTTCCGGAATGTCGAGCCCGTCCTCTTCGGCCAGATCTATTCCGTTCAAACATACGTCGCCATCGTCGATGATCAGCTTGATCGGCGTCAGCGCCTGACCCTGGCAGGGGCCGATGAAGCAATGCCCGGTATCCAGATCGAACTGGGCATGGTGGTTCCCGCAGGTGATGAAATTGCCGTCTTCGTCCATGAACTCTCCGGGCACCGTATCGAGCCGCGAGCCCTGGTGCGGACAGGCGTTTTCGAACCCGAAAAAATTATTGCCCTTGCGCGCGATGAGGATCGGCCAGGGCCTGGCCCCGCCATCCGGCTCCTTGCGCATCAGCACGAAACCCGCCGCGTGGCCGTCATCCACCTGATAGGTGGCGCATATCGCGAAAAGAGTGTCCATCGATCGGTTCCTTCCAGCCGCGTTCGACGCTGCGGCCAAAGCATGGAAGCACTGATGGAGTTCTCAGCAAGCCATGTGCCAGTCGTATCAGGCCGCGCAGGCAGTTGACCGTTCCAGACTTTCCCGGCGAGCAGCAGGGCATCTCATTTTAGGGGACTTCGTCCGAGCGGACACTGGCGGAAGGAGGAGAGAATAACCCCGATGTGCGCGGGCGCGTCCGGATCACGCTGGCTTCCGAAATTCCCGTCCCGTCCAGAAGCAATCCGGTGATCAATCGTCGAAAAGCACAAGTTTAACTTACATTTCAAAATGACGTGGCGGAGAGAGCGTCAGTCAATCCCCCTTGAAAGATAAAGCATTTTCGACCTTCTTGGGCCAAAACCCACCATTTGAGCTACAGCCGAAGAATGGGATTTAGCCTCCAATCTTTTCATGGAAGCCATCGAGGCTCATCCAAGTACTGGCCCACCCCGTCAACTTCCGTCGGCGGTGGACAGCAAGGTTGGTTGGCGCTTGCCCTCCGAAGGCAAAGGTCACACGTTCGAATCATGTCGGGTGCGCCAGTTTTTCTTAATTGAACAGCGCGATGCAAGCGGCCGGATCGGAACCTTAGCTCTGCCCCGGTTGCGCGGTAAGCAATATGAACAAAATCGTCGCCGGAAGTTTGTCGGCGAAAGACCTTGTATCCTTGAATCGGCCCTTGGTGGCTGACTTACGCGCAGGATCAGACTCGTTCTGGCCTCCATCAATCCAAAGTTTCACCGATTGCGATCATTCTCAGTGAAGACTCTGCGACGATGGTCCGCAGCAGCTCGGTAAATCTCAGTTGGAGAGGAAATTTCATCGCGCCTTCGAGCTGAAGGATGCCCATCACTCTTGAGCCGGCACGCCCGCCAAGCGGGCGCGCAACCGTATCGATGTGAAGCATGTTCCGGACGGCACCCGCCGGCAGCAACGCGATACCAAGCCCACGCGCGGAAAAACCGAGCGCGGTTGCCATATAGGTGACTTCGTAGGCCGGAATGACGCTGATACCTTGATCGTTGAAGGCCTGGTTCACGGCGAGGCGAAGGCTCGTTCCCCATTTCGTCAGGATAAGCTGCTGTTCAGCAAGCGCCGCCACCGGAATTTCACCCAGCGCCGCCAGTGGATGCGACGACAACATCACAGCTACCAGGTCATCGCTGAACAAGGCCTCGAACGACATGCCGCGCTCGAGCATGCGTGCGCTGGTCAGGCCGAGATCGCAACGCCCCTCCTTCACCGCCGCGATGAGCGCCTGTTCGACCGCTTCCATGATCTCGATGTGGATGCTGGGGAACTCGTCGCGGAACCGGGCTAGCGTCTCCGGAAGTAGCTCCGCGGCGATCGATGGGAGGGCCCCTATCCGGAGTTGGCCGGTGCGTCCGGCCGCCAGTTGCGCGCTTTTCACGCTCACGCCGTCGGCCATGCCGGCCAGACGCTCGAAGTCGGCGAGCAACTCGGCACCGGCTGGCGTCAGGCGCACCACCCGGGTCGTGCGATCAAACAAGGCGACCCCGAGGCGCTCCTCCAAGTGTTTGATCTGTATAGAAATACTGGATTGCGAGGCAGCCACCCGATCGGCCGCCGCACTGAAGCTGCCTTGCCTGGCGACCGCCAGAAACATGCGAATCTGCTTGAGCGTAGGCTCTGCCATTAATTCGATTCTCGAAATAGTTGCCGCGTTTAATTCAATTGTAATATTTTTAGGCGCGCCCAACAATGAGGCGTTGGTGGGTCATCTGGCGGATAACCGCTCGCTCCGCCGACCGATAGGGGTCCACCTAATTACAGCCAAACTGGAAAAGTTGATGAAATTCCTGAACCTGAGACTGTGTGTGATCGGCCTTGCGACCGCGGCCGGCGTCACTATCGGCCATGCCGATACCCTTCGCGTCGTCCCCAGTGCGCCGCTCCAGATCCTCGATCCGTTGTCGACGACGGCGTACATCACGCGCGATTACGGCTTCATGGTCTACGACACGCTGTTCGGCACCGACCTGGAAGGGAAGGTGCATCCGGAGATGGTGGAAAAGTACTCGGTCGACGCCGCCGCCACCACCTGGACCTTCACGCTGCGTGACGGCCTCGCCTTTCACGACGGCAGCCCCGTGACGTCGGCGGACGTCATCGCCTCGCTGCAGCGCTGGCAATCGAAGGACACGCTGGGCGGAAAAATGAAGGCGCGGACCGCCTCCATGACGGCGGTAGACGCCAGGACGTTCGAAATCAAGCTGTCGCAGCCGTTTGGCCCGATGCTGGTGGCGCTGGGCAAGCCGTCGGCCATCGTGCCGTTCATCATGCCGAAGGCCGTCATCGATGAAGCCGGTACCGGCCCGATCACCAAGACCATCGGGTCGGGCCCGTTCGAATTCGTCGGCAGCGAGTTTCGACCCGGTGAGCGGGCGGTGTACGTCAAGAACGCCAAGTACAAGCCGCGCAGCGAACCGGCCTCGGGGACCTCAGGCGGCAAGGTGGTCAAGGTCGACAGGGTCGAGTGGATTTTCCTGAGGGACGCGCAGACCGCGGTGAACGCCCTCCGCAACAAGGAAATCGACTATATCGACTCACCCTCCTTCGAACAGGTCGGTGACCTGCAGAAGGATCCCGCCATCGACATCATCACCCGGCCGCTGTCGGTCTCCTATGTGATGCGCTTCAACACCCTGACGCCTCCGTTCAATGATCCGAAGGTGAGGCGGGCCGCAATGCTCGCCGTCAATCAGGAAGCCATCCTGAAGGTGCAAATCGGCGTGCCGGGTGCTTATCAAACCTGTGCATCCGTCTTCCCGTGCGGAACGACGTATTCCAGCACGCCCGACAATTTCACCGGCAAGCCGAATTTTGCCGAAGCCAAAAAGTTGCTCGCCGAAACCAAATACGACGGGTCGCCCATTATCATCCTCGATGCGCCCGAGGTCGGCGCCCAGAAGAAGACGGCGCCGATGATGTCCGCGCTGCTGCAGCAGGCGGGCTTCAAGACCCAGTTACTTCCGCTCGACTGGGCCAGTTGGCTGCAGAAACGCACCAACACGGCGCCAGCCAAGGACGGCGGATGGAATGTCTTCGTTGCAGCATGGTCCCCCTATGACCTGACGGTTCCAATCTCGTCCGCACCGCTGACCGCGAACGGCAAGGGCGGCTGGCCCGGCTGGTTCGAAGACGCGGAGGTGGAATCGCTGATGACCAAGTTCATGGACGCGCCGCAACTGGCGGACCAAAAGGCCATCGCCACCAGGATTCAGAGCCGAATCCTCGAAGCAGGCGCGATTGCCCCGCTTGGCCAGGGAAACTCGTTCGCCGTCATGCGGAAAGATTCGCTCGCCGGCCTGCTGCCCCGGATTGCCTCGACCGTTTTCTGGAACGTGTCGTTGACCGGTAAATGACCTCAACCTGGGCCTGCAGCAAGAATGGATAATTATCTCGTACGGCGCTTTCTTTCCACCATCCCCGTGGTGGCGATCGTCGCTGCGCTCATTTTTGTGGTTCTCCGGCTGGCACCCGGAGATCCCGCACTGGCCATTATCGGCGAAGGTGCAACGCCGGCCCAGCTTCACGCCCTTCGAGTCCAGCTTGGACTCGACAAGAGCATCCTGCAGCAGTTCTTCATCTGGGCGCAGTCCATGGCCCGGCTGGATCTCGGCCAGTCGCTCTACTACCATATCCCGGTCACGCAGCTGATCGGACAGCGCATCATGCCGACGGCGACGCTGGCGTTCATGACCATGCTGATTTCGGTGCCGCTGGCGGTGTATCTCGGCGCGCTGGCGGCCTCGAATCAGGGCCGGTTCATCGATCGTGCCGTCAATGCGGCGGCGGTGCTCGCCTTCTCAATTCCGGTATTCGTCCTCGGCTACGTGCTGATCTGGCTGGTGGCCCTGAAGATGGGCCTGCTGCCGGTTCAGGGCACCGGGCCCGAAAGCGCGGGGCGGTTGGCTAACCTTAAGTACTTCGTGCTTCCGGCGGTGGGATTGGCGTTCGGCCAGGTGGCGCTGCTGACGCGCGTGACCCGGGCATCGGTCATCGACGTACTGGGCGAAGACTTCATCAAGACCGCCTACGCGAAGGGCGCTTCCGCCAAGCGGGTTCTATGGCGCCATGCCGTGCGCAACGCCGCGGTGCCGATCGTCACGATCGTCGGACTTTCCTTTGCCGTCCTGATCGGCGGCGTTGTCGTGTCGGAAACCGTCTATGCCATTCCGGGGCTCGGGAAGCTGACAGTCGATGCGGTATTGGCGCGAGATTTCCCCGTGGTCCAGGGCCTTGTGATGTTCTTCTCCGTTCTGTACGTGGCCATCAACCTGCTGGTGGACGCGCTCTACGTCGCGCTCGATCCGCGCATCCGTTACTGAGTTGCCCCCCAAACCCGGCCGGCGCGGCGCGGCAGGTTCGCTCAGGCCTTGCGCATGCCAACGCCGCATCCCCGACAGCCAGAAACACGTAACCCGGAAATGCGAGCGTCATGTCAGGCTCTGACCTAATTGAACCCGGCCTGCTACCCACGGCGACGTTCGCCTCGGCCGAACCTCCATGGCGTGGCGCGCTGCGGCGCTTGCTGAAGCACAGCGGAGTCCAGATCGGGGGCCTGCTGTTCCTGCTGATCGTGCTGATTGCGGCCTTCGCGCCCTGGCTCTACACCATCGATCCCGTTGCGATGGATCCCACGCTGGTCAGCCTGCCGATGGGAACTCACGCCACGTTTACCGATCTTTCGGGCGACTCGTTCGAGCATCTTTTCCTGTTCGGAACGGACAGCATGGGCCGCGACGTATTCAGCCGCGTCATTTACGGCTCACGCATATCGATGGCCGTGGGCGCCTCGGTGGCTGTCGCCAGCGTGATATTGGGCTGTCTGATCGGGCTGTTTGCGGGATACGTCCGGCCGCTCGACGGCCCCCTGATGCGTGTCATGGACGGGCTGATGGCAGTCCCCTCCATCCTGCTGGCCATCGCGCTGGTAGCGCTGTGGAACGTGTCGCTGACCACCCTGGTCATCGCCATCGCGCTGCCGGATCTTCCCCGCGTCGCGCGCGTCGTTCGGGCGACCGTCCTGTCGGTCAAGACCATCGCCTTCGTGGAAGCGGCGAA
Source organism: Pseudomonadota bacterium (assembly GCA_043811435.1). Classification (GTDB taxonomy): domain Bacteria; phylum Pseudomonadota; class Alphaproteobacteria; order Rhizobiales; family Xanthobacteraceae; genus Bradyrhizobium. The sequence continues at coordinate 14,567 of JBDRNF010000309.1, read as the reverse complement.
GATGATGTGCACGCCGTGGTGGAAGATCATGATGCGGCATATTCTTCCGGCAGCCGTCGCGCCGCTGGCCATCCAGGGCACTTTCATTTTCGGCTCCGCCATCCTGGTCGAATCGGTGCTGTCGTTTCTCGGCGTCGGCTTCTCCAGCGACGTTCCCACCTGGGGCAACGTCATGGCGGACGGCCGGGTCAATTTCAATCTCGCGCCGCATCTGGTGCTGATTCCGGGCGTCTTCCTCGGGGTGACGATCGTCGCCATCAACATGATCGGTGACGGACTGCGCGACGTGCTCGACCCCAAATATTCGCCGGCCGGGAAGAAATGATGACGTCGCCCATCCTCGATATCAAGAACCTGTACGTCAAGCTGCCCGAAGGCGGCGACCGGGCCTATGCCGTCAACGGCGTGGACCTGAGCATCCAGCCTGGCGAGATCGTCTGCCTGCTCGGCGAATCCGGTTCCGGAAAATCGGTGATCGCGCACGCCATCATGGGCTTGCTGCCGACCGCCCTCGCGATTTCGTCCGGCAGCATCGATGTGCTGGGAGACGACGTCGTGTCGATGGCCCCCGAAAAGCTCATGGATCTACGCGGCAAGCGGATGTCGATGATCTTCCAGGAGCCGATGACGGCGCTCAATCCGGTGGCCCGCTGCGGCGCGCAGATCGAGGAGCTGCTGATCATCCATGGCATGGCCTCCGCTTCCGATCGGCGCGCGCGCGTGCTCGATATGCTGCGACAGGTGCATTTCTCCGAGCCCGAACGCGTCTACCGTTCGTTCCCGCACCAGCTCTCCGGGGGGCAGCGGCAGCGGGTAATGATCGCGCTGGCCCTATGTTTGAAGCCCGCTCTGCTGATCTGCGACGAACCAACGACGGCACTGGACGTGACCACGCAGGCAGAAATCCTGAAGCTTCTTCTCGAGCTCAAGAACCAGACCGGCACCGCCATCCTGTTCATCACCCACGACATCGGCGTGGCCGAACAGATTGCCGACAAGGTCGTCGTCATGCGCCTCGGCGACGCGGTCGAGACCGGGAGCTGCCGGGAGGTCCTGGAGTCGCCCGGGACCGACTACACGCGCATGCTGATTGGCGCCATTCCGTCGCTCGTACCGATGCGGACCGAGCCGAACTCATCGAAGCAATTTGTGCTGCAGGTGATCAAGCTGAACAATGCCTATCGGCAGGGCGGCTGGTTCAGCAAGCGCCAGGAAACTATCGTCGCGGACAATGTGAACCTGCAGATTCGCCCCGGCGAGACGGTGGGCGTGGTCGGGGAATCGGGTTCGGGGAAGTCTTCGTTGGCGCGCTGTATCGCGCGGCTGACCGATTTCGACAGCGGCGACATCACCATCAACGGTCTGCCACTGATCGCAAACCGGTCGAAACAGGACGAGCTGGCGGTCCGCAGGCAGGTCCAGATGGTCTTTCAGGATCCGTATCGCTCACTCAATCCCCGGCGGAACGTGCTGGAATCGATGATCGAAGGTCCGATGAACTTCGGCGTGTCGCGCGCCGCGGCGATCGAAAGGGCGCGCCAGCTCATGGATCGTGTGCGGTTGCCGGAGGCAGGTCTCAACCGCTATCCGCATGAATTCTCCGGCGGCCAGCGCCAGCGCATCTGCATCGCGCGCGCATTGGCATGCGAGCCCAACCTGCTCATCGCCGACGAGGCCGTGTCGGCCCTGGACGTGTCGGTACAAAAACAGATTCTCGATCTGCTGGAAGAGATCCAGGACCAGTTCGGGCTCGCCATGCTCTTCATCACTCACGATCTGCGGGTCGCAGCGAGGCTTTGCGACCGCATCCTGGTGATGCAGTCCGGCCGGGTGGTGGAAGAGGGAACCGCGCAAGAGGTGCTGCAGACCCCGACCCACCCCTATACGCAGCAGTTGATCGCGGCAATTCCCAAAAAACAGCCACCCGAGGAGCGGGCATGATGGCGACGGACGCCGATCGAGGGCGGGTCATCAGGCTCGGCGCCGGCGCCGGCTTTGCGGGCGATCGCATCGAGCCTGCCGTCGACCTGGCGACATACGGCGAACTCGACTACCTGATTTTCGAATGCCTCGCGGAGCGCACCCTGGCGCTCGCGCAGCAGCAGAAGCAGAAGTCCCCGGATCTCGGCTATGATCCGATGTTCGAGGCGCGAATGCGCGCAGTACTGCCGATCCAGCGCGAGAAGGGCTTCCGGATCGTCACCAATATGGGGGCGGTCAATCCCGCGGCAGCCGGGCGACTGGCGCTGAAGATAGCCGCGGAGCTGGGAATTTCCGGCCTCAAGGTGGCCATCGTCGAGGGCGACGATGTCCTGCGGGAGATCAGGGCGTCCAACCTGACCTTCCTGGAATCGGGAGAGCCTGTCGGCGGCGCGTCGCGCGATCTGATCGCCGCCAACGCCTATCTCGGAGCCGGCGAAATCCGCGAGGCCCTCGTCTCCCATGCGGACGTCGTCATTTGCGGCCGGGTCGCCGATCCCGCGCTGTTCCTGGGCCCGCTCGTACACGAGTTCGGCTGGTCGATGACCGACTGGGACAAGATGGGCGTCGGCACGCTTGTCGGCCACATGCTGGAGTGTGCGGGCCAGGTGTCCGGCGGGTATTTTGCGGACCCTGGCTACAAGGAAGTCGGAGATCTCCACAATCTCGGCTTTCCCATCGGTGAAGTCGGCGAACGGGGCGACCTTGTGATTTCGAAGCTACCGGGAACGGGCGGTTGCATCACGGCGGCGACGTGCAAGGAGCAGTTAATCTATGAAATCCACAACCCGTGCGAATACTTCCAGCCTGACGTCATCGCCGATTTCTCCGAGGTGCGCATCGAGGAAATCGGCCGTGATCGCGTGCGGTTGTTCGGTGCGAAGGGCGCGCCCAGACCGGCAACCCTGAAGGTCTCGGTGGCCTATCGCGACGGTTACGTCGGCGAGGGGCAGATTTCCTACGGCGGCAGCGGCGCCGTTGCGCGGGCACGGCTGGCAGGCGACATCGTCGGCAACAGGCTGAAGCTGGCCTGCATCGCGATCGACGAACTGAAGATGGACTTTATCGGCATCGACTCGCTGCACGGGCGATCTTTCGGAAACCCCGCCTTCGAACCCTATGAGGTGCGGCTGCGCGTGGCGGCCAGGGTCGCCACGCAAGCGCTGGCCGAGGCGGTCATTCGTGAAGTAGGGTCGCTTTATACCAACGGGCCCGCCGGCGGCGGCGGCGTCACCCAGTCCATCCGGGAAGTGATTGCCGTGCAATCGGTTCTCATCCCGCGCGAACAAGTGCGGGCCTCTGTCACCATGCTGGAACCATAAGATGAAACTTCGCGAACTCGCTCACTCGCGCACGGGCGACAAGGGCAACAGGTGCAACATCTCGCTGATTCCGTATGATACAGCTCACTATCAGCACCTTCGCTGCGTCGTGACGGCCGAGCGGGTCAAGGCGCATTTCCGCGACGTCGTTCATGGCGCCGTCGAACGCTTCGAAATGCCCGCGGTCTCCTCCTTCAATTTTGTCCTGGATGACGCGCTGGGCGGCGGGGTCGCCCGATCGCTCTCGCTGGATACGCACGGAAAAACCCTGAGTTCTGCGCTCCTGGAGATGGATGTCCCCGCGCCTCCCGGCTTTGTCTCGAAGGACCGGGACAATCCTGCAAGCGTACCATGCGCGCCGACGACGCATCTGCCGAAGGCCGAGGACTTCCTGCTCTGGCCGCCCAATGTCCAGGCATATGGCTATCGGATCGTCGACAAGCTGTTCAACTCCCGCGTCATCCGCAAAGGTCCGGCGATTCGGCCTTACACTTACGGCGACCGCCTGCAACTGAACTATGCATGCGCCAGCGGCACGTTCTCGATCGAGGAATTCATCGACAGGAACGCGCTGAGCGGACTGCTGGTGCTGAAGAACGGCAAGGTGGTGCTGGAGCAGTACGGCCTCGGCCTGCTGCCTTCCGATCGCTGGAGCACCATGTCCACCGTCAAGTCCATCACGTCAACCCTCGTCGGTGTGGCGGTGCAGGACGGCGCGATCGGCTCGCTCGACGATCCCGCGACGAAGTACGTGCCGGCGCTCGCCGGCTCGCCTTACGAAGAGGTTTCCGTCAAACACCTGCTCACCATGTCGTCGGGCATGAAGTGGAACGAGGATTACGCCGACAAGCAGTCGGATGTGAACCGGTACAGCAAGTCGCTGGCCGACGGCGTGCCCGGCGGCGTCTTTGCGTTGCTGAAAGCGCTTCCGCGCGAACACGCCGCTGGCGCGCGCTGGCACTACAATACGGGGGACACCTTCCTGCTCGGAGCGGTCCTGCGCAGCGCCGTCGGCATGCCGCTGGCCGAATACATGTCACACAAAATCTGGCGGCCCTGCGGAATGGAGTTCGACGCGTTCTATACCCTGGAGTCGCCCGACGGATTGGAAATCGGCGGCAGCCGGGCGGGCATCGCGCTGCGAGACTTCGGACGCTTCGCCCAATTCGTGCTGGACGACGGCGTCATCGACGCCAAGCGCCTGTTGCCGGAGGGCTGGAATGCTGCCGCCAACCGCGAAGCGCACACATTCTCCGATGCGCAGCGCGCCTTGCTGCCTCAGATCAGATCGGGAGCGTTGAGCGGTTACGGCTACAGCTGGTGGATCGCCGACGACGGCGCGCTCACCGCCGTCGGTTTCGCGGGGCAACGAATTTATATCAATCGTGCGGAAGCGCTTGCGATCATCACGCTCGGGGCATTCCCGCAACCGAGGTATCGCGGACCGGACGAGCACGATCGGCTGGCAGAGGTCGTGGCGTTCACCGAAGCGGTCAAGCAAAAGCTCGGAAACCAACATGGCGGTGCATGATGTCTCGTTGCCGGCCGCAGTTTTGCCGCTACCGGTCGTCGCGGCTCAGATAGCCGACAACGCGTCGCGTCTGTCGGCGGGCGACCAACTGCTTCGGGTAGTCAGCAGCGCTTCTGGCTATTGAAATTCACGGAACAACTGCGAGGAAAGACTCCAATGAACGAAACGAAGGCGACCAAAGAACTCGGCGATCTCGACATCAAGCATCTCCTCCACCCTTACACCAATCCACGCGCGCATGAGCAAGTGGGCCCTGTGATCATCGAGCGCGGCGAGGGGATCTACGTCTATGACACCAACGGCCAGCGGTACCTCGAGGCGTTGGCCGGGCTGTGGAGCGTTGCGGTGGGGTTTGGCGAACAGCGGCTGGTCGATGCCGCGACCAGGCAGATGTCCATGCTTCCATTCTATCACCTGTTCGCGCACAAATCGCATTCGCCGGGCATCAAGCTTGCCGAAAAGCTCTGCGCCATGGCGCCCGGAAACCTGAGCCACGTTCTGTTTTCAAATTCAGGGTCGGAAGCCAACGACTCCGTCGTCAAGCTGGTCTGGTTCTACAACAACAGCATCGGTCGTCCCCAGAAGAAGAAATTTATCGCGCGCAAAAGCGGATATCACGGCATCACCGTGGCGTCGGGGAGCCTGACCGGCCTGCCGGCCAACCACAACGCATTCGATCTGCCGAAAATCCCCGTGACCCACCTGGAATGCCCGCATTACTACCGTTTCGGAAATGTCGGAGAGTCCGAGCAACAGTTCACCGACAGGCTGATAAAGGAACTGGAAGACACCATTCTTGCGGAGGGGCCGGACACAATCGCTGCGTTTATCGGCGAGCCTGTCATGGGAGCCGGTGGCGTCATTGTGCCACCCGCAGGTTACTGGCCCAGGGTTGAAGCCCTCTGCCGCAAGCATGACATCCTGCTGGTACTGGACGAAGTGATCACCGGATTCGGCCGTCTCGGCACCATGTTCGCGGCGGAATTCTATGGAGTCCAGCCCGACATGCTGGTTGTCTCCAAACAGATCACGTCGTCCTACCAGCCGCTCGCCGCGGTCATCTTTTCAGAGCAGATCTATCAGGGGATCGCCGAGAAGGCCGGCTCGCTGGGGACTTTTGCCCACGGGCTGACCGCGGGCGGCCACCCCGTTGCGACCGCCGTCGCTCTTGAAAATCTCGCCATCATCGAAGAGCGCGGTTTGGTGGCGAATGCCAGGGAAGTCGGCGCCTACATGCGTGACAAGCTCGGCGCCTTCGCATCGCACCCGATGGTTGGAGAGGTTCGTGGCGAAGGCTTGATCGCTGCGGTCGAGCTGGTCGCCGACAAGCCGTCGAAGCGGAAGTTCGATCCCGTGGGCAAGGTGGGAGGGTATCTGGCTGGACGCGGCCATGCCCTCGGGCTGATCACGCGCAATCTGGGCGATTCCATCGCGTTCTGTCCCCCGATGATTATCACGAAGGCGGAGGTGGACCTGATGCTGTCGCTATTCGCGAAGGCACTGGACGAAACCTACACCTGGGCAAGGAACGAGGGCCTTGCGAAATGATCTTTGCCAACCTGCGGCGGCTCGGTGCCGCAGCGCACAAGATCGTAGCTCGGCGTGCAAAATCGTGCAAATGGCGGAGGGAGAGGGACTGGGTTCGAACCTTCTCCGCGTAGCCCTGAGTACTCTATAGGGTTTGGGAGGAGACGCCGCCCTCTGGGCCGACCGAACCAGGCCTTATGCTGCCAGATCGGGATTCCCACCCGCCCAGCGTGACGTGTAGGGCAAGGAAGGGGCGCGCCATAGCCCTCCGGCCGCACCGACCGAACTCATCTGACGGGATCGGCGAGCCGGGCTTGGCTACCGCTCTTCGTCTGGGTGCACCCATTTGTAGGGAGTGATTTCCTGCGTTGCAGTCAGCTTGATCATGTGCACCGGCGGCGCATAGCGTCCCTTCCGGCATGAACGACATTTGAACGAGGCCTCCAGCTTCCAGATCGGCGTGTCTGGCGGCCGGCGGATAGCACTGAGCGGCAGGCTTGCCCGGGTCTTGCACCGGTTGCATTCGACTTCGAGCCAGCCCAGGCCGCCGTTGAGGCATTGCCCGATCGTTGGGGACGGCTGCGTGGGGCCGCCATAGCCCTCCATCCGCACCGACCACGCGTGAGCCGCGGCGCGGTCCGCCTCACGGACGGCCTCGGTGGCGCGCTGGCGGGCCTTCTCGGCGCTCATCTTCGCGCCGCGGATTTGGCTTCCCCAGATGACCTCTCGCGATTTGGTGCCCATGGCGGGGCATTACAGCGGACCTTGCGAGCCCGGGCAAATTTGCTAGGGATTGATGCTCGGAACAGCCTGGCAGCCCTACAGGTCGTCAATGTGCAATCTCTATTCGATAACCACGAACCAGGAAGCCATCCGAGCACTGTTTCGGGTCGTCAACCGCTATGTCGGTAACCTCGCGCCGATGCCAGGCGTTTTTCCTGATTACCCGGCGCCCGTGGTACGAAACTCAGGAACCGAACGCGAGTTGACCATGATGCGTTGGGGAATGCCGCCACCGCCCAAGTTCGGCGGACCGCCAGTCACTAACATCCGGAACACGTCATCGCCGCACTGGCGAGGCTGGCTGAAGCCGGAAAGCCGCTGCTTGGTGCCGGCAAACAGCTTTTCAGAGTACTCGCCGGAGCCGAACCCACTGACAAAGAAAAAGGACGTGGTGTGGTTCGCACTCAACGATGACCGGCCGCTGTTTACCTTTGCTGGGTTGTGGACGGTATTCCGCGGCGACCGCGGGACAAAGTCAAAGCCGATTCCCGGCCCTCACGACGTCTACGGCTTCCTGACCACGGCTTCGAACGCGGTGGTTGAACCAATCCATCCGAAAGCCATGCCCGTCATCCTGACGACAGACGAGGAGCGTGACATTTGGATGCGGGCTCCATGGGACGAGGCGAAAGCACTGCAAAGACCGTTGCCGGATGCCATGCTCAGGATCGTTGCGCGGGGCTCCGACAAGGAAGATAAGGCAGCAGCCTGAATCATTGGCGCTGGGGTGATTTTCTGAGCGAAGTAAATCCACGCCAGCGGTCCAATGTCGTCGTCACTTTCGACAGGAGACCCTTTTTCCCAATCGAGTTTTGATCTCCTTGGTGAGTTGATCCAGGGTATCAAAACGGGCGGCATTGGGAGCCAACCCCTGGTTCGAAAATCTGAGATAGCGCTTTGTCATTGCCGAGGCCGGAAGCAGCACGTAATCAACTATTTCTTGATTTGCCGCATCCAACCTCAGCACGGCCAGCAAGCCCGACAACTTTTGCCGGCGATATACCCTCCAATGCGGGGCATGAGCCGGCTTCAGCTTTCTGGCTTGGCGAGCGATCAGGAAGTTTATTTTAATCCTTCCATTGATCGTCACGCGGCAGTGATCCGACCGATGTCCAGCTTTCGTCGACAGCGCCCCGGCAACATGTGTTGCGTGTTTCGTCAGAACAGCGGTCCATGCGTCCCTGCTATCGATCCAGCCGAGGTTGCGCTTGGGAACATAGCCAATGAGCGCGAAAGCGTTCCGTAGCGAGCCAAAGTGATTCTTGAATGATTGCACGCAGGAAACGCCGCCGGCGCTCTAAATAATGCTCGAACTGAGACTGCCCTTTCGATGGAGAAGCAACCGAAGCCTGCGCAACATCTCATCGTCAGAAGCTACTACGCGGCGCTCCGCTATGATCTTTTGGGCGCGCTCAAACATCTCCCTATCAATGATGGGATCGATGATATCGTTGCACCGAACCCATAATTCGGGAGGATTGTAAGAGCGCTTCCCTCCAAGGCGCCGAGTTGTTCGATTGTGCACTAAGTTTCCAGCATATCTCTCGTTCGTTAGGATGGTATGGACATTCCTTACCGACCAACGAACTCCGTCTGGGCTCGGTACCTTTCCCCGATTAAGCTGACGGGTGATTTCTGTATCTGACCGCCCCTCGACCACCAGCTGTTCGAATATCCATCGGACGATTGCTGCTTCGTGCTCTGGGCCTCGCTGGATCCTGACGCGATCCATCTGCAGGGACTTTCGCTCGCCCTTCGCGAGTAAGCCCTTCGACCGCTGTGCCCCATCTACCAGCTCTCGACGCAGCCCATATCCGACAGGAGCACCGACGCTAAAACCCAAGCTGACAATCCGGCATTGCCCTATATGAACCTTGACCGAAAGCTCTCGGCTAAACTCGGCCGCCATCACGCGTTTGATGTTTTTTACAATGCTCGACAGCAGACTGCCGTCATTGTCGAATTGTTCCGCGCAATACGTAACCTTTATCCCCTTTTGTTTGCAGACAAATTCGTAATGAGCACTTTCGTCGACATCCTGGAAACGCCCCCACCGGCTGACATCGTAGACCAGGATATGATCAAAATCCGTCTCCCCGGAATTGACGTCTTCAATCAGCTGGATCAGGCCCGCCCGGCCCTTGATCCTCAGCCCGCTGCGACCCTCGTCCATGTAGGTGCGGACAATCGTCAGGCCGTTCTGCTGGGCAAAGGCCGCGATGGCCGCGGCCTGATTCTGGATCGAATACCGCTGATAGTCGGTCGACATTCGGACGTACTGGGCAGCCCGAAGCGCTCTGCTGCTCTTCGCTGCACTCGTGTCCTTGCGTATGACAAGCGAGTTGGTCATCGCCTTCCAGTCCGGACGGGCTGAGCTGGCTAGCCTAACATAACAGCTGCGCCGAAACGAGCCCGGGTTGCCATCTGAAATTTTCGCCGCCGTCCGGCAATTCGTTCGCCGAGCCCTTTTGCGCGCCCATGGTTTGTGACATCCTGACCGAGCAAAATGCGATGGGGACGCACCGATGTACAGCGTGAGATTGTTCTGCTTTTTTTTGGCACTGCCTCTGGCAGGCTGCCTGGGAATGGCTTCGGATGCGGAAATCGCAGCGCAAAAAGCCGAACTCGCTTCCAAGGATGACGAGACCTGCAGGAGCTACGGTGCGAAACCCGGAACTGACGGCTACATCAATTGCCGAGTAGCCCAGACCCAGCGGCGCGATGCAGCCAAGAACGCGGCAGCCTCAGCTCCGGTGATCATAAACAACGTCAGCTCTGAACCTGCCAGCTATCCGAACCTGAGACCGATTGATTACGGGCCAGGGCCTCGATGTACCTCGCGAGGTTGTTGAGCCTGGCGTCCGGATGTCACAGCGCGCAAACCGCTTGAGATGGTTCTGTCTGCCGATGTCGGAGTCGGCCAATATGCTTGCATCGGCAGCAGCGGCCAGTCGTGTACTAGCCCTGCGTCGAGGATCGGATCCTCAACGTAGCTTCTCGATGGAGTGATGTTTAAAAGTCAGACTAAACGCGAATGTTACCGAGACTAACGGTGACGCCGCTCTCGGCTTCGGAGCTGGAAAAGCCATCATAGTCGGAGAGTTGACCAAAAGAGAGGCCGGTAAGCCTAAAGCATCCCGCAAGTATAATTTCGGACATGGGAAATTCCTCGCCGAAAGGCGATTGACCGGTCGGACGGCTTGCTCGCCGAGGGGTTGCGGTGGTAAACGGGCCGAATGCGCCAGCTCATGAAGAAAAGTACCGCGCTTCGCCGGCTTTACTATCGGATCCGCATGTTGCGCGCGTCCAGTCAGTCAGATGAAGAGAAAATCATAGCGGGCCTCGTTAGAGATGCTCCCCGGACTTTCGTTGAATTCGGATTTCATCCCATTGAATTCAACTGTGCCGCTCTCGCCCGCGACAAAGATTGGCAAGGGCTGCTCATCGACGGCAGTAGCACGCAAGTTTCGGATGCCATCGCTATTATGCCCGCCAGGGTCAAAGCGGTTGAAGCGTTTCTGACGCTCGAGAATATCGACTTCATCAAGTCGGCATTTCCGCGCCTCGGCATTTTATCGATTGATGTTGACGGCAACGATTACTGGTTCCTCGAAAAATTGATCGACGCTCATCCGTCTGTAATCTGCGTTGAGTACAACTCAACACTCGGACTGGAACCGATAACCGTTCCGTACGATTCTTCTTTTGACCGCCACGTGAAACACCCAAGCGGCTGGTATCACGGCGCTTCGCTGCCGGCGTTGACCAAACTTTGCGCTCGTCACGGGTATGGACTCGCCGCTGTCTCAGAGGCTGGACTAAACGCTTTCTTCACAAAGACTGGCAAACTCGATCCAGTTTCAACTTGGCGGCCTAACCGCCTTCGGCATGAAATGTCCGGCAAGAGCCAAGCCGAACAATGGCAGGCCATCCAGCACATGCCCTTCGTCACAATACCCGGTTGAGAGATGGAATGAACGGCCCGAGCCAATCACAAGCCACCGGTCCGGTGCATTCGGAAGATGCAGTTGATAGTCCAGCTGCGTTCGAGAGCTGTAAAAACGTCTTTCCGAACTGTTAGCAATATCACCTGGGCAAAGAGAACCGAGGGATCTGAGTTAAGTCGCTTGCGACGCGCTTCTGAGCCCTCAGTAAAGCGGCTGCTTCCCAAATCGTCAAGTTCCACCCTCGAAATATTTCTGAAATACCGAATTTTTTGACTCGACACGTCGGGCAAATCAGTGATCTTTGTTGGGACCTCAAAGTGAGAGGTCAGCATGAAAACTTCACTGTCAGGCAACCGAGGTTCGCTCCATGGCCTCGCTGAGATTCTGGCTCAAGCTCCACTGGTCGCGGCAGCCTTCGGCAGATGGCCTGGCTTCGTGCTGATGCTGATCACGATTTTGGCGTTGTTCACGGTGAGCCTGGTGACGGCCGTCGCGATCGGCCGGACGGCGCTGGGCCTGTTCGGCTGACGTGGATTCGCGAATGAGGCGTTATGGAATGTCAATGTCAGCTATCCGCCATCCCTGGTGGGACCGCTTTTGGCCCAGAGGTGCCGTCTTTGACTAGCAAGAATCCACGCCCTCGGGACCTGCAAGAGACCTACTGTCCAGTGTTACATTTCTTAGCCATGGCCATGCGTGCCTCGCTGGTGTCGTGGAGTCGGCACCACCTGTCCAAGCGAGAAGCCGCTTCAACTCCGGTTCGCCCTTGGCTAGCCTCGACCTATCTGTTCAGGCGACATCCACCTTACTCCAGCCGCCGCGAGGTACAGTTCAATGCGGATGGGAGCGTGACAAAGAGGCCGTTCGATCATGTCACGACGCGACGACGGGCCGGGTTCTCACATGCAGGCTGGACCTGCTGATGCGCATATATAAGCGGGTGTCGAGTTCGGCCCTGACAGGGTGCACATGGACTGCCGGCTTCACTCGTGGCAATCTAGCCGTATATTGTTACTTTGAAGTAGCTGCACCGTAGAACCGTGATGCGACAGCGGCGCTCGCCGGATGCACCGATATTAAGGCTAACTGCCCGGCACATTCGTTTTTTTTGCCCGGGGCGACATCACTTACTGACATGCCAAGTGGATTAGGGGTCGAAGGAGAGTATGACATACAATCCGGGGGAGACTTTCGAAAAAAATAGCAATTTCGGGCAGGACAGGGGCACGAACGGAATCCCTCGACTTCATTATGGCGAAGATTGGAGGGCGCCTTCGGGAACCGATATTCCGGCTGCAGCAGCTGGTACAGTTTGGTTCACGGGGACGGCAAGCGGGTACGGGAACGTCGTCGTTTTAAGACATGAGCCAACCGATGGGGAGCCCTACTTCACACTTTATGGTCACCTCGACACATTGGACGACGTCCCATCTGTGGGAACGGAAGTTGATAAAGACGAACTCATTGGAACGGTAGGCAGTACAGGCGTGTCCAGTGGACCGCACCTTCATTTTGAGGTCATTGATGGTGACACGGCCATTAACAACGCGTCAAACGGCACCAACCTTGGAGTGCGCGGCAGCGTCGGACGACTGGATCCAAGCGACTTCAATTTTGGCTCTGGAGACCAGCCCGAGGGAGCCAGGACTTACGAGGAGATCGCGGCCCAATACAAGGCAGACCTCATCAGTTGGATTGAAGACAATCTTGTCGATCCGGTACGTGCTGGGATGGTGGACGCGCTAAGTAATTTTCCAGGAACGCCAGATGCTGAAGAAATTGACAGCCTGTTGCAGCAGATTCTTGATTCGATGCCGGGACCAAACTCCATTCCCGGATGGCTCGAAAATTCACTCAACCTCTATTTCAATGCTGCGCGCACCCTTGCCGTAGACCCGCTGGTTCTGGATCTCAATGCTGATGGAATCAGGCTAATTTCCCTTGCTTCCTCTAACGCGCAGTTTGACATCGACGGAGACGGATTCTCAGAACGCACAGGATGGGTCGAGGCCACTGATGGACTTTTGGCGATCGACAATAATCATGACGGAATAGTCAACGATATTTCAGAGCTAATCGGAAATGCCTCGGAGACGGGGTTCGCGGTGCTCGGAAGACTGGATGAAAACAACGATAGTGTCATTGATTCGGCAGACAGCATCTTTGCCGATCTGATCGTCTGGCAGGATCTCGATGGTGACGGCAAATCAGATGCGGGCGAATTACGACCCCTCTCTGACTACGGCATCAGCGCAATCAATCTGAATACGATCAACACTAATCTAAACATTGGCGGAAATCTGATTTCAGAATCGGGTACCTTCCTCGCAAATGGCGTCTCGAAGCAAGCGGTCAGTGTTTGGTTCGCGGTCAACCAGACGTTATCAGCTTACGATCCGGGTTCGTCATTTTCGACACCCTATGTGCTCGACCACGAAACGCTTGCGCTCCCCCAGCTCAAAGGATCAGGCACGATTTCTCCGATGTTCATGGCCGCCAGCCGTGACCCTGAACTGAAATTGCTACTGCAGCATTTTGCCGATACCGAGCCTGGGTATCTGGCCGAGACGCCGAGCGCGATCGAAAGTATTTTGTTCCGCTGGGCTGAGGTCAACGACACCGTCCCGGGGTCACGGGGCACACAGTTTGATGCCAAAGTCATTGAGTTCCTAGAAGCGTATTTCGGTCAGGAGTACGTGCAACAGATCTCGGCTGCGGGGGCTGAGACATCCGATCCTACCGGTCGTTCGGTCACACTGCTGGAAAATGCCTACGGCTCGTTGTTCGAAGCGCTTAGCGTCAGGCTTTTGATTCAGGGTCCGTTGTCGGACGTTTTTGGCGATGTCGTCCAGGATCCGATATCGGGCACCCTAACCACGATGAGCTCGAGCGCCGATCTCATTGATAGGCTCTTTGGCGGTGTAACTGGGCAGTCCGACATTGCTGCATTATCAAAGCTCGTGCTGGGTTCACTGGTTCTCAGGCATCTTTTCCCGGAAGACCAAAACTTGGCGAGCGATCTTGCGACGCGAATTTCGGATACTGCCGCCGACAACGGATGGGCGCCATTCATCGATGCCATGGCAGGATCGTCTATCCTCGCGATGGGATCGGCGCTGTACGACGGAGCTACTCCCGGCTCGGTGTTTCTGACCGGCGGCGGCAATGAAATTTTGCGGGGGGCTGCCGGCAACGACATGTATGTGTTTGGCGGTCAAGGTACGATTGGCTTTGACTCGGTCAGCGACAATGGCGGATTTGACGCGATTTTCTTTGGCGAGGGGATCGCGCCCTCGGATGTGGTGCTGCGAGGCACAACGGACGGCAACCTATATTTGACGCTGGCGGGAACGAGCGAAGGCATCTTTATCCAGCGCCAGCTGCAATCGGGGGCGGAATATGCCCAGGTCGAGCAGGTTCGATTCGCTGACGGCACCGTGTGGGACTTGCTCGGTGGGCTCGCCCTCACGGGCACGG
>JBDRNF010000308.1:0-30263 GCA_043811435.1 Pseudomonadota bacterium | reverse complement strand
AAGCTCAACGTGCTGCACTGCTACCGCTCGATGAACTACATCTCGCGCCACATGGAAGAGAAGTACGGTATTCCGTGGTGCGAATACAACTTCTTCGGTCCCTCCAAGATCGCGGAGTCGCTGCGCAAGATCGCCTCCTTCTTCGACGACAAGATCAAGGAAGGCGCCGAGCGCGTTATCGCCAAATACCAGCCGTTGATGGATGCGGTGATCGCCAAATATCGTCCGCGGCTCGAAGGCAAGACCGTGATGCTGTTCGTCGGCGGCCTTCGCCCGCGCCATGTCATCGGTGCCTATGAAGACCTCGGCATGGAAGTGGTCGGCACCGGTTACGAGTTCGGCCATAACGACGACTATCAGCGAACCGCCCAGCATTACGTCAAGGACGGCACGTTGATCTATGACGACGTGACCGGCTACGAGTTCGAGAAGTTCGTCGAAAAGGTCCAGCCGGACCTGGTCGGCTCCGGTATCAAGGAGAAGTACGTATTCCAGAAGATGGGTGTGCCGTTCCGGCAGATGCACTCCTGGGACTACTCCGGCCCCTATCACGGCTATGACGGCTTCGCGATCTTCGCGCGCGACATGGACATGGCGATCAACTCGCCGATCTGGAAGAAAACCGTGCCGCCCTGGAAGGCGGTACCGAAGGCCACTTTGATGGCGGCGGAATAGGCCGGGCCGGCCGGCTCTTTCCGCGCGGAAGAGCCGGCGCCCACCACCGACACATGAAATTTTGAAAAGGGTGCCACCATGACGCAGAATGCCGAACATGTGCTCGATCACTTCGAGCTTTTCCGCGGTCCGGAATACCAGCAGATGCTGGCGAACAAGAAGAAGATGTTCGAAAATCCCCGCGATCCCGCCGAGGTCGAGCGCATTCGCGAATGGGCCAAGACGCCGGAATATCGCGAGAAGAACTTCGCCCGCGAAGCCTTGACCGTCAATCCCGCCAAGGCGTGTCAGCCGCTCGGCGCGGTGTTCGCCGCGGTGGGCT
Organism: Pseudomonadota bacterium; assembly: GCA_043811435.1. GTDB lineage: Bacteria > Pseudomonadota > Alphaproteobacteria > Rhizobiales > Xanthobacteraceae > Bradyrhizobium. Next base: position 29,266 of record JBDRNF010000308.1, on the reverse strand, counting down.
TCGAAGGAACGCTTCCCTTCGTGCATGGTTCGCAGGGCTGCGTCGCCTATTACCGCAGCCATCTGTCGCGCCACTTTAAGGAACCGAGCTCCTGCGTATCGTCGTCGATGACCGAGGATGCCGCGGTGTTCGGTGGCCTCAACAACATGATCGACGGGCTTGCCAATACCCACGCCATGTACAAACCGAAGATGATCGCCGTGTCTACAACCTGCATGGCGGAAGTGATCGGCGACGACCTCAACGCGTTCATCAAGACTGCGAAGGAGAAGGGTTCAGTGCCCGAAGAATACGACGTCCCGTTCGCGCATACCCCCGCTTTCGTCGGCAGCCACGTCACCGGCTACGATAACGCCCTGAAGGGCATTATCGAGCATTTCTGGGACGGCAAGGCCGGAACTGCGCCCAAGCTCGAGCGCCAGCCCAACGACAAGATCAACTTCATCGGCGGCTTCGACGGCTATACCGTCGGCAACACCCGGGAGATCAAGCGCATATTTGAAACGATGGGCATCGAATACACCATCCTCGCCGACAACAGCGACGTATTCGACACCCCGACCGACGGCGAGTTCCGCATGTATGACGGCGGCACCACGCTGGAGGATGCCGCCAACGCGATCCACGCCAAGGCGACGATCTCGATGCAGCATTACTCCACCGAAAAGACGCTGCCGTTCATCGCCGGACACGGCCAGGAAGTGATGTCTTTCAATCACCCGATCGGGGTCACCGCGACCGATGACTTTATCATGGCGCTGTCGCGGATTTCCGGCAAGGAGATCCCGGAAGCGTTGACGCTCGAGCGCGGCCGGCTGGTCGATGCAATGGCGGATTCCGGCGCGCATATCCACGGCAAGAAATTCGCGATCTACGGCGATCCGGATCTCTGCCTTGGCCTGGCGGCCTTCCTGCTCGAACTCGGGGCCGAGCCGACGCACGTGCTTGCCACCAATGGTAACAAGGCGTGGGCGGAGAAGGTCCAGGCCGTGTTCGACTCCTCGCCGTTCGGCAAGAATTGCCACGTCTATCCGGGCAAGGATCTCTGGCATATGCGCTCGCTGCTGTTTACCGATCCGGTCGATTTCCTGATCGGCAATACCTACGGCAAGTATCTCGAGCGCGATACCGGTACGCCGCTGATCCGGATCGGCTTCCCGATCTTCGACCGGCATCACCATCACCGCTATCCGGTGTGGGGATATCAGGGCGGCATGAACGTGCTGGTGCGGATCCTCGACAAGATCTTCGACGAGATCGACAAGAACACCAACGTCCCGGCCAAGACCGACTACAGCTTCGACATCATCCGCTGACGCACTGACGACTTTCCGGCCGCCGCCCGCAATGTCCGCGAGCGGCGGCCGGCAGGACCAAAATCGAGACCGATTTTCGGTTTGCAAGCCTGTGTCCCTGTTTTCCGGGAGAGACCAATGAGCTCGCTGTCGGCCACCATCCAGGATGTCTTCAACGAGCCGGGCTGCGGCAAGAATGCCAATAAATCCGAGGCCGAACGCAAGAAGGGCTGCACCAAGCAGCTGCAGCCGGGCGGCGCGGCCGGCGGTTGTGCCTTCGACGGCGCCAAGATCGCGTTGCAGCCTTTGACCGATGTTGCGCACCTGGTCCATGGCCCGATCGCCTGCGAAGGCAATTCCTGGGACAATCGCGGCGCCATGTCGTCGGGATCGAACATCTGGCGCACCGGTTTCACCACCGACATCAACGAAACCGACATCGTGTTCGGCGGCGAGAAGCGGCTCTACAAGGCGGTCAGGGAAATCATCGAAAAATACGATCCGCCGGCGGTCTTTGTCTACCAAACCTGCGTGCCCGCCATGATCGGCGACGACATCAACGCGGTCTGCAAGGCGGCCAGCGCGAAATTCGGCAAGCCGGTGATTCCCGTCAACTCTCCGGGCTTTGTCGGGCCCAAGAATCTCGGCAACAAGCTCGCCGGCGAGGCCCTGCTCGATCACGTGATCGGCACCGAGGAGCCGGACTTCACCACGCCCTACGATCTCAACATCATCGGAGAGTACAATCTGTCGGGCGAGCTCTGGCAGGTGAAGCCGTTGCTGGACGAACTCGGCATCCGGATTTTCTCCTGCATCTCCGGCGACGGCAAATACCGCGAAGTCGCCTATTCGCACCGCGCGAAGGCGGCGATGATGGTGTGTTCGAAGGCCATGATCAATGTGGCGCGCAAGATGGAGGAGCGCTACGGCATTCCGTTCTTCGAAGGCTCGTTCTACGGCATCCAGGATTCCAGCGACTCGCTGCGCGAAATCGCCCGGCTTTTGATCGAGCGCGGCGCCCCCGACGAGTTGATGGTCCGGACCGAGGCGGTGATCGCCCGCGAGGAGGCCAAGGCATGGGCGTCCATCGAGCCCTACAAGCCGCGCTTCGCCGGCAAGAAGGTCCTGTTGATCACCGGCGGCGTCAAGTCCTGGTCGGTGGTGGCCGCCCTGCAGGAGGCCGGCCTTGAGCTAGTCGGCACCAGCGTCAAGAAATCCACCAAGGAAGACAAGGAGCGGATCAAGGAACTGATGGGCCAGGATGCCCACATGATCGACGATATGACGCCGCGCGAAATGTACAAGATGCTGAAGGACGCCAAGGCGGACATCATGCTGTCGGGCGGCAAGTCGCAATTCGTCGCGCTCAAGGCCGCGATGCCCTGGCTCGACATCAACCAGGAGCGCAGCCACGCCTATATGGGCTATGTCGGCATGGCCAAACTGATGGAGGAAATCGACAAGGCGCTGTTCAACCCGGTCTGGGAGCAGCTCCGGGTGCCCGCGCCATGGGAGAACGCCGCGAAGAACTGGCAGGCCAGGGCGATCGCGCAAATGGACGCCGAGGCTGCCGAGCTTGCCGCCGATCCTGTGGCCGCGGAAGCCGCGCGCCGCGCCAAAAAAATCTGCAATTGCAAAACGGTCGATCTCGGAACCATCGAGGACGCGATCAGGAGCCGCGGGCTGACCACGGTCGACGAGGTCAAGCAGCATACCAGTGCCTCCGGCGGCTGCGGCTTCTGCGCGGTCCGGGTGGAGGACATCCTGGCTGCGTCGCAGGCCTCGGCCGGTGCATTGGTTGCGCCGCTGCTGCAGGCGGCGGAATAGGACAACAGATGGCGAAGGTCACAGTCGGGAAAAAGGCCTGCGCGGTCAATCCGCTGAAGATGAGCCAGCCCATCGGGGGGGCGTTCGCCTTCATGGGATTGCGCGGCTCGATGCCGCTGCTGCATGGCTCGCAGGGCTGTACGTCGTTCGGGCTGACCCTGTTCGTGCGCCATTTCAAGGAAGCCGTGCCGCTGCAGACCACGGCGATGAGCGAAGTTGCGACCGTGCTCGGCGGCTACGAAAATGTCGAGCAGGCCATTCTCAACATCCACAAGCGGACCAAGCCGGAGATCATCGGCATCTGCTCGACCGGCGTCACCGAAACCAAGGGCGACGACGTTGAAGGCTACATCAAGACGATACGGCAGAAGCATCCGGAACTGGCGACGTTCCCGCTGGTCTATGTCTCGACCCCGGACTTCAAGGATGCGTTTCAGGACGGTTGGGAAAAGACCGTGGCGCGCATGGTCGAGGTGCTGGTCGACGCGCCGAACAATGCCGCGCGCCGCGATGCCAGGCGCGTCAATGTGCTGCCCGGATGCCATCTCACTCCCGGCGATCTCGACGAGCTAAGAAACATTATTGAGGATTTCGGGCTTGAGCCGTCCTTCCTGCCCGATCTCGCCGGTTCGCTCGACGGCCATATCCCCGAGGAATTCGTGCCGACCACGATCGGCGGGATCGGCGTGGAAGAGATCACGACCATGGGCCAGGCGGCCTGGACCATCGCCATCGGCGCGCAGATGCGGCGCGCCGCCGAGGCCATGGAAACCAAGACCGGGGTGCCGTTCCGGCTGTTCGAGCGGCTGTGTGGCCTGCTGCCCAATGATGAATTCCTGGTGTTCCTGAGCGAAATTTCCGGACGTCCGGTGCCGCTGAAATACCGGCGTCTCCGCGGTCAACTGGCGGACGCCATGCTGGACGCGCATTTTCATCTCGGCGGCCGCAAGCTGGCGATCGGTGCCGAGCCGGACCTGCTGTTCGACCTTTCGGGCATGCTGCACGAGATGGGCGCCAAGGTAACCGCGGCGGTAACCACGACTCAGTCGCCGGTGCTGGAGCGGGTCGAGGCCGAGGAAGTACTGATCGGCGATCTCGAGGATCTCGAGAGCATGGCCAGGGACCGGGGCTGCAATCTGCTGATTTCCCATTCGCACGGCCGTCAGGCCGCGGAACGGCTCCGGATTCCGTTCTATCGTGCGGGCTTTCCGATGTTCGACAGGCTCGGGGCCGGACACCAGCTCTTGGTCGGTTATCGCGGCACCCGCGACCTGATCTTCGATATCGCCAATCTCATCATCGCCGACCACGAGGCCAACCACCAGGCGACGCCGGACACCTGGCGCATCGCCGCGGCTGACACGCCGGTCGCGATCGACGCCGCCACCATGCACTGAGGCGAGACGAAAGGACGGAACCGATGAAGATCGCATTCGCGACCCAGGACCTGAAGCGCGTCGACGCCCATTTCGGATGGGCCAAGAATATCGCGATTTACGAAATCGGTCCGCACGGTCACAAGTTCCTTGAGGCCGTCCAGTTCGAAGGCGACCTCAAGGAGGACGGCAACGAGGACAAGCTCGCGCCCAAGATCGAGGCCATCAAGGATTGCGCAATCCTGTATGTCGCGGCGATCGGCGGCTCCGGCGCGGCGCGGGTGGTCGCCAACAATATCCATCCGATGAAAGTCAACCAGCCGGAGGCGATCACCGATCTGCTGGCCAAGCTGGAAGACGTGTTGAAGGGCACGCCGCCGCCTTGGTTGCGCAAGGCGCTGGCGAAAGATCAGGAACGGGTGCTGGATTTTGAGGATTAAGGGATCAACATGACTGATACGGCTGCAGTACTCGAACCGGATCCCGCCGCGGCGGCGCCCTTCGTCAAGGAGCTCATCAAGATATGGCGGGCGCAGGACAGCCATGGCGCATGGGAAGGCAAGACGGATCTCTCGCTTCTCGAGCCGTATATCCTGGACAAGGAAGCGCGCCGGGCGCTGCCGATTATCGGCGATCCCGATCCCGAAACGATCTGGCGCATGGAGCTGTTTTTCAATGCGGTGGCATTGTCGATCGAACGAGCCACCGGCGTGATGATCTCTCCGATGCTGAAGATGAGCCATGAGGGTTTCGGCCGCATGGTCCTGATCGGGGGGCGGCTGATCGTCGTCAACAAGCAGTTGCGCGACGTTCACCGTTTCGGCTTCGACAATCTCGGCAAGCTCGCGGAAGAAGGCGACAAATATGTCAAGGCCGGTATCGAGATGATCGGGAAATTCAAAGCAGTCGCGGATTATTGAGGGGCCCATGAGCGATCTGGAAACGTTGAAAGCCGAGATCAAGAAACTGTCGGCGAAAGCGACGCAGGCGAAGATGGATCTCCACGACCTGTCCGAGGAGTTGCCGCTGCAATGGGAAACCATCCCAAGCGTGGCAAAGCGGGCGCATGACGCCTTCGCCGAACTGGAACAGAAGCGCGCGGCCTTGAAGAATCTGGAGTCGGCCTGACCGGAAGGCATTCATCATGTCCAACATCACCCGGGACGGACGCGACTGGCAACCCGCCTACCTCCTCGCCATCGACGAGAAGAAATGCATCGGATGCGGCCGCTGCTTCAAGGTTTGCGGTCGCGATGTAATGACCCTCAAGGGGCTCACCGACGAGGGCGAGTTCGTCGAACTCGATGACGACGAGGACGAGGTCGAGAAAAAGATCATGGTGATGAACGATCAGGGAGCCTGTATCGGTTGCGGCGCCTGTGCCCGGGTCTGCCCGACCAATTGCCAGACTCATACGACGACGGGGTAATGTCGGCTCCGGCCGGCCATAGCGCGATGAGCAGAACCTCCGTTGCCAAATTCAAGATCGGCCAGGTTATCCGGCACCGCGTACATGCATTCCGCGGCGTCGTGTTTGACGTCGATCCGCAATTTGCCGATGGCGAGGTCTCGTATGGGACGATCAACCTGATCGAGAGCCGCCAGCGCAAGGATCAGCCATTCTATTATCTGTTCGCCGAGAACGAACAGACGCCTTATATTGCCTATGTTTCCGAGCAGAATCTGTTGGCCGACGCCTCTGACGAACCAGTCAGCCATCCCCGGGTCGACGTTATGTTCGAGCGCGACGAAAATGGCGGCTATCGGCCGCGCGGGGCGAGGTTGAACTAATCCCGCGCTGTCGGCCCGGTTGATCGGGACTACTCAATGCCCTGTTCGCGGGCTTTCCACATCGCTGCGATCCGGAACCGCTCGTTGATGGCGGCGGGGCTGGCCAGGATCTGCGCCTCGGCTTCCTTGAAGGCGGCGAGCACGGTGTCCGCTTCCTCGTGCGTCAGCGCCACCCTTCCTGCCATGTGGGTCGCATCAGGCGCGGCTTTCCAGATCGCGCGCTGATTCGGATGCAGCTTGACCTCGATCAGCTCAAAGGCCTCGAGTTGTCCGTCAAGACAGATTGCCAACCCGATCACTTCGAGCTTTCGTCCGTCCTGCGTGGTCTTGACGAGGGTTGCCATGGTCACTCTCCGTCTTGTGCTGCGAGCCAGCTGTAACCGCCCTGGTCCCAGAGCTGGGCCAGGGTCTGGTCCGGCTTCCAGTTCGGGTATTGCAGCTGGATCGCCTGGTAGTCGGCCTGAAATCGCGCCGCGTCTTCCCCTTGCAGATGCGCGGTGCAAAAATCCGCTTTCGAGCGCAGGATGAACGAAGCGCGGTCCGCCGTGGCCGACAGTTCGTAATCCTTGCCTTCGGCTATAAGGCTGACCGATACCGGACGTTCGCTCATGGACGCTGCCTCCATCGATGTCAGGCGGCGACCGCTGGCGTATCCTCGGCCAGTCCCCATTCCGCCCATGAGCCGTCATAGACCGCGGCAGTGGTGTGGCCGAGCAGATAGAATCCGAGCGCCACCACGCAGGAGGTGATACCGGAGGCGCAGCTGGTCACGATCGGGCGGCGCAGGTCGATGCCGGCGGCAGCAAATCGCGCAGCAAGCGCGTCGGCCGCGATAAAGGTTCCGCTATCCGGTTCGATGAGATCGGCCCAGGGGACGTTGACGGCATTCGGGATGTGGCCGAGCTTCTTGAACGGGAATACGTCTTCCTGGCTACCGTCAAATTTTGCGGGACCGCGCGCGTCGACCACTTGCGCCGCGCCCGTCACGAGATTTTCCGTCATGTCGCGCAGACCGCGAACCAGAGCCGGGCGAAAGGTCGCCGTAAGGGACTTCTGGTCCGGGCGAACCATCGACATGTCCGCCGGCAGTTTCTCCCTGGTCCATTTTCCGAACCCGCCGTCGAGCATCGCGATCTTGTCGTAGCCGAACACCCGGAACATCCACCATACCCGGGCCGCCGCGGCGCCGCCGCATAGCCGGTCGTAAACCACGACCCGGTCGCCATCGCCGATCCCGAGCAGCCCGACCTTCTTGGCGAAGTCGGCGGCGCCGGGCAGCATGTGCGGAAGCGGGTTCGCCTTGTCGGCGACATGGTCGATGTCGAAATGCACCGAACCCGGGATATGCCGCCCGCGGTATTGCGTGCGTCCGTCAAGATTGGTGCTGGTGTGATGCCAGGTGCAATCGAGAACCTTGACGTCCGGATCTCCAAGATGCTCCGCCAGCCACTCGGTGCTCACCAGCGCTTCGGGATTTGCATAGCTCATGTCCGTTAGATCTCCGTGTCAGAAAGCCGACAAAGTCGCCAAAGAGACATCTGGCCGGCGGTTAGCAAAACTGCCGGATGGTAGTTTGGTGTTACGCTGAAGGCATCGGGTAGCCGGTGCGCGGTCGCGTATCGAAATATTCCGGCCTCTCCGGCCATCCGCCCTCGGCGATGAATTTGAAGGCTGCGATCTTCACCGGCGCGCCCTGCGAGAACGAGACTTCGCTGAATTTGATCTCGCGATCGCCGGGACCGGCGGAGAAATCCGCAACCACGGTGCCGTCGGCCTTGCGGGCCCGGGCAAAGCCGGGCGTTCCAACACTGCTCGCAGGCACCGGATCGGCGACGAACGCGGGATTTTCGGCGCCGTCGGTAACCTCCGTGAAAGCGGGCGAGGCAAAGGTGAACGTCGCCAGCACGCCGCTGCGCTCAACCGGTTGATCCGCCGTCAAGGGGCGGGCGACCGAATAGACCGTCAGCGTGCCGCCATCCAGCAGTGTCTTCAGCTCCTCGAGAGAACAAGCCGCCAAATCCGTTGTGACATTCATGCCAATCTCCTCGTGCCTGTGCGTTGGGTATGGATTATCAAGTTCTGTGCCAGTCGCCGATCTGCGCGGATCGCCGGGCGGAGCGATCTGGAAGTCCAGGTTTGCGCGAATCTTGCAGAGCCCGGTCAGGTAACGAGGTGGCAGGGCTGATCGATGCTGGATACGGCGATCGTTGGCGGTGGACTATGCGGCGTCATACTGGCGCGAAATCTTTTCCGGCAGGGCAAAGCCGTCGCTTTGTTCGAGGCGCGGGAACGGCTGGGCGGGCGCATCCTGTCGGTTGCGAAAGCGGGATCCGAAGGTGTGGTCGACCTCGGCCCCACCTGGTTCTGGCCGGACACCCAGCCTCTGATGGCTAGCCTGGTTGCCGAACTGGGACTGGCCGGCATCCTCCAGCACGACGACGGTTCGTCGTTGCATCTGACCGATCCCGACAAGGCGCCGGAGCGGATCGACGGAAGAAGGCTTCACGAAGGCGCCCGCCGCCTGCCGGGCGGCATGGCGCAACTGATCGATGTGATGGCGAAAGAGCTGCCCTCGGGTCTCCTGCATTTCAATCATGTTCTGATCGAGGTGAACGACCGCTCCGACCGCGTCGTGCTGACCTTTGCGGTTGGCAACGATCTCGTCGAGATCGAAGCGCGGCAGGTCGTGCTGGCTGTCCCGCCGCGTCTGCTGGAACAGTGCGTTCGTTTCACGCCGGCGCTCGATGAAACCACGCGGGAGGCGATGCGGAGCACCGCGACGTGGATGGCCGCGCAGGCCAAAGTGGTATTTTCTTACGACCGTGCGTTCTGGCGCGAAGCCGGACAATCCGGCAACGCCTTCGTCACCCATGAACAGGCGGTGATCGGCGAAATATTCGACGCCTGTGACGGCGATGGAAGCCGCGCTGCGCTGGGTGGATTTCTCGCGCTGTCGCCGGAACTGCGCGCCAGCTTCAACGACGGTCTGCCGTTGCTGATGACCAGCCAGATGGCGCAGGTATTCGGCGTGGCGCTCGAGCCGACCGGGCAACACTATCTGGATTGGGCGAATGAACCCTTTACCTGCAGCGCGCTCGATCGTAGTTCGCCCGCCAGCGAACATGTCTCGATCGCCAATCCGATGCTGCGCCGGCCGCAATGGGATGGGAGGCTGCATCTGGCCGGGTCCGAAACGGCCGCAAGCGGCGCCGGCTATCTCGAAGGCGCGCTGGAGGCGGCGCGGCGCGTTGCACAGTCGCTCCACCGCGGCCGGATAACGGCGGAAGATGATTTGCCGGACGCGGCGCGCTCCGACGGCAGCGTGGCCTCGATCAATGCAAGCAGCCTCGCCCGGTTTTCCGAATGGGTGGCCGGCCAGCAGGGCATAGCGTTCGACGGCTATCGCCATCGCCTCCATCAGAATCTCGCGGCTCAGCAAAGAGAGCAGCTTACGCAGCGTGCACTGCTCGAATCGATGGAAGAGCTGTTCGACAACGCCCTGAAGATGCTGGAAGGGTTGCCCTTCGAGATCGGTTCCACTGCGGTCGAGCGCGGCAGGTCGCCATTGACTCCGGAGGTTCAGCAACCGTTCGGCGCTCTGATGCAGTCGGTATTCGACGACGTGATCGCCTTCAACCGGACCTCGTGCGCGCTCTCGAACTTTCCCGATGAGCATCAGCTGTCGCCGGAATACCGCCAAGCGATCCTGCGCGACATCGCCGCGGCCTGGCTGGAATTCTCGCTGACTGCCAACCGGCTGCTGGTGGCCAAAGCCAATGCGCGCGATCGCCGCCTGGAGTCACCGGTATTGACCATGGTGCCGTCATGAATGAGGTAAAGATGACAGATCATGTGGCCTATACGATTTGCGGCATGAACGAGATACCGAGCCAGAAGGCGAGGGGGTTTCAGCTGATGATCGTGGCGGAGGACGGCAGCCACAGGCCCTGGCCGATCATCGTGGTCCGCTGGGGCAGGCAGGTGTTCGGCTATCTCAACAGATGCCCGCATGACGGGGTGAATCTCGACTGGGAGCGGAACCAGTTTCTCGACCAGAATGGCATCCGGCTGATGTGCGGCAAGCATGGTGCATTGTTCGAACTCGGCACCGGCAACTGCGTCGACGGTCCGTGCAAAGGCAAGAGCCTCACGCCGGTTGCGCTGACCGTGCTCGACAACGATATCTGCGTCACCGGCGTGACGCTGGTCGAGGACGAGGATGTCGCTTCCGAGAATGCGGAAGCCTGACCCGACGTCGCCGAGGCCAGGGCGGCTCAAACCGGACGGTTTTCGTTCCGATTCTTGACTGGCTCCATCCGGGCCACGCCTTCCTCAAAGGTGATGACGTGGTATTTTTCATTGAAACCCATGGCGGCGTCGAGCAGGTAGTCGAGCTTGCCGGCGGTATTGAGCTTCTTGACGTCGTTCTTGTCGATGCTCATCAGGTCCATCATCTCCTTCCACACCGTCGATTCGTCGCACGGCAGGACGAAGAAAGTGACGTCCCCAAGCTTGACGCGATATTTCGCCAGCAGGTCGATGTTGTTGCAGAAGACAAAATAGGTACCGTCAGGCGTGAGCAGGCCATCAAGCACTTCCGACACCGTGTTCAGATAGGCAAAGGAGTGAATATATCCGACCAGGATCGGAATCGTGGTTTCGCCCTGTCCGACCAATGTCAGCACCTGCTCCATGGAGAATTCCGGCGGGCGCTTTTCGTCGGCAAGCTGGGTCTGGAATTTAAGCGCGATATCGCCCCGAAACCCAAATCGGCCGGGCTTGGTCGTCGGTCCCTTGAACACCGCGTTGAGCAGGCGACCCTCCCGGTCAAGCCGGCCAAGGGCGGTGGTCTCGATTGACGTCGGCGCGCTCATCTCGATCGTCGTCATGCAATATTCTCCGGTGTCAGATGGATCACCGACGCATCAGCGCCGGTTGTGACCGGCTATGCAAAATGGCTGCCGGTTTGCCCAAGCGGTTTTCCGGATCGGCGTCGCTGCTTGCTGGCGCGGCAAACAGTCGGTGAGGCGGGAGCGCTGCGGATTTGGTCGGCCGGCGCCAAAGCTGCCCTGTCGCAAACCTGACACGCGTCGCAAAGCCAACAGCGCCAGATCCAAAGCGCAATGATATCAGCCGGTTGATGCTTGGCATAAGTCTTGCCAACTTGCTTTCCGACAGCCCTTTGGAAATGAAAGAGCGAGCGATGATCAATCTGACCGATAGCGCCTTGAACGCGGTGCGCAACGCGATCGCAACGGCCAACAAGCCCGTCGACGGCCTCCGCATCATGGTCGAAGCGGGCGGCTGCGCCGGTTACAAGTACAATCTGGGCCTGGTCGACGCCATCGATCCCGACGACACCATGATCGAGCGTGATGGGGTCAGGGTGTTCGTCGACATGAAAAGCCACGAATATCTGGCCGGCACGACGATCGATTTTGTCGTGGCGCTCGAAGGTTCGGGCTTCACTTTTGAAAATCCCAACGCGAAGGCAAGTTGCGGCTGCGGCAAGTCGTTTGCGTGAGGGCTGCGCCGTCCGCCGTCGTGATCGATCTATAGAGTCTGTTACGGAAAGAAAATCGGGCCATGCTGGTTGAATCTGAAATTTCGAAGCAATTGCCGTCGGTCGACGACGAGCGGACCCGGACCATAAAGGCCGTGATCGAGGAAATCCGTCCGAACCTGCAACGCGACGGCGGCGATTGTCAGCTGATCGAGATCGACGGCAACAAGATCATGGTCAAGCTCACCGGCGCCTGTGTGTTCTGCAAACTGAGCAGCGCCACGCTCGAGGGCATTCAGTCCAGGGTGGTAGAGCGGCTCGGCGAACTCGTGCGAATCATTCCGGTCGCTGGAGCTGCGAAAGCGCGGCATTAAAGAGGCGTCCGTGCGGCCGATCTATCTGGACAACAATGCGACCACCCGCACGGATCCCGCCGTGGTCGCGGCGATGTTGCCGTTCTTCTCCGACCAGTTTGGAAATGCGTCGTCGTCTCACGCCTTCGGCAACGAGGTCGCGGGCGCGGTAAAGCAGGCGCGCAAGAGCCTGCAGGCGCTACTGGGAGCGGCGTTCGACCACGAAATCGTGTTCACCTCCGGCGGCACCGAAGCCGACAATGCCGCCATTCATTCGGCGCTCGACAACAGCGAAGGCCGCGACGAGATCGTCACTTCGGCGGTCGAGCATCCTGCGGTGCTGGCGCCGCTGGATCAGCTGGCGAGCGCGTGTGGGATCAAGGTCCACCGCATCGAGGTCGACGCGCAGGGGCGGCTGGATATCGACGCCTACCGGCGCGCGCTCGGCCCGCGCACGGCGATGGCATCGGTGATGGCGGCCAACAACGAGACCGGAACACTGTTTCCGGTCGAGCAACTTGCCGAAATGGCGCATGGCGCCGGCGCTCTGTTCCACACCGACGCGGTGCAGGCGGTCGGCAAGGTGCCGCTAAGCCTCAAGACGACGCAGATCGACATGCTGTCGCTGTCGGGACACAAGCTGCACGGGCCGAAAGGTATCGGCGCACTTTACCTGCGCAAGGGCACGTCATTCAATCCGCTGGTCCGCGGCGGCCCGCAGGAACGGCGGCGGCGCGGCGGCACCGAGAACGTGCCGGCCATCGTCGGTCTGGGCAAGGCGGCCGAACTGGCGTTGACGCTCATGCCGGACGAACAGGGCCGCGTCCGCGCCCTGCGCGACCGTCTGGAGCGGGGCATCCTTGGCATCGGCCATTGCATGGTGCTGGGCGACGTGGAGAACCGGCTGCCCAATACCTCGAATATCGCCTTCGAGGATCTCGAAGGCGAGGCCATTCTGCACCACCTGAACAAGGCCGGCATCGCCGCCTCGCTGGGCTCGGCCTGTGCGTCCGGTTCGATGGAGCCGTCGCATGTGCTGCGCGCGATGAACGTGCCGTCGACGGCGCTGCGCGGCGCCATCCGCTTTTCGTTGTCGCGCGACAACACCATCGATGATGTCGTCTGCGTCCTCAACCTGCTGCCCGACATCATTGCCAGGCTGAGGACGCAGACGCCGTCCCATGCGCAAGCGCCGATCACGGCAAGCCCTTCCCGATCTCCGGAGCTGACCCCATGAAAGTTATGATTCGCCGCTCTCCAGAGACGGGACTTTCGATCTACGTGCCGAAAAAGGACCTCGAGGAGCCGATCGTCGAATTCGAACATGAATCGCTGTGGGGCGGCTGGATCAAGATTGCGAACGGCTGGGTGCTCGACCTGCCGCAGATGGCGGCCGGAACGTCACTGCCGATCACGGTCAACGCGAAGAAGCGCGGCGGCCAGGAGAGTGAGGACTGATGAACGCCCCGATTCCGCCGATTGATTTCATCCGGCATCCCGATGCCGAGACGGTGCTGGCCGATGTCGCGACGCAGCTGCGTGCCGGCACCATCATTCCCTATCTCGGCCCCGGTCTCGCCGCGGACCCGAAGCCCGCCGCGCCGATGAATCCGGAAGCGCTGGCAGCGTTCTTCGGAACAAAAGTCGCGCTGCCGCGGCGCGCCAAGGGTAATGCCTGGGCGGCCGCGCAACACATCGAGAGCTACAAGCACCGCTCGACGGTGACCGCGCTGATGTCGGAGGCGTTCGCAACGCCGGTCGAGCCGACCCCGCTGCACCATCACCTCGCTTCGCTGCGGCTGCCGATGATCGTCGATAGCTGGTACGACGGCGCCATGCGTACGGCACTCGCCCAGCGCAGCGACTGGGGTGAAATCCAGGGCATTACCCGCGCCGGGATCGGTGAAGACCGCTGGTACCGCTTCTACGACGCGGCCGGCGCGGAATCGGATCGTTCGGCGGCCAATGGCTGGAAGACATTGCTCTACAAGCCGCATGGCTCGATCGCGCCGGCAAGGAACTTCCTGATCTCCGATGCCGATTATGTCGAAGTGCTGACCGAGATCGACATCCAGACTCCGATTCCCGATGCCGTCAAGGACCGCCGCACCGAGCGCGGCTTTGTCTTTATAGGCTGCCGCTTCAACGACCAGCTGCTGCGGACCTATGCGAGGCAGGTCACCAAGCGGTCATCGGCAGTGCACTACGTGATCGTCGAACCCGAGACGTTGTCGAAGAACGAGATCAAGTTCTTCATCAGCCAGGGCCTGACCCCGATCGCAATCCCGCTGAAGCGGGCTGCCGAACTGCTGATCGGCGCAGCCTGAACCCGTCTGCCCTGTCGCCTTTGCCCCACGCCATTCGGCGTCTTCGGCATGCGCCCGGCGCCGGCCCGGTGGGGAAGTCACGCAGTCTGTAACGTTTCTAACATGACGGCCGCGATGTCGTCGGTTGGTGTCCGCAAAGCGACAGCCCCGGCCGTTTTCCTAACTCCTTGATATTCAGTGAAAATGTTCGGCCACCGTCAATGGCACGCGAGTTGCTAATCCTTGTCGCAGGACTTCTCTCAAGACTTTCAGATCTTCGGATCGTCAGCAACGAGGAACGGATATGCAAGCGACAGCACCGCACGAGGGTATCGCAGCCGGCAATATCGCGAACATCGAAAACGTGATGCAGGAGATTGCCGACCACAAGGGTTGCGGCACCACGGGCGGCAGCGGCAAGGCGAGCTGCGGCTCGGCGGCGGGTCAGGGCGATCTGCCGACCGAGATCTGGGAGAAGGTGAAGAACCACCCCTGCTACAGCGAGGAAGCCCACCATCATTATGCGCGCATGCATGTGGCGGTGGCGCCGGCCTGCAATATCCAGTGTAACTACTGCAATCGGAAATACGACTGCGCCAACGAATCGCGTCCTGGCGTGGTCAGCGAGAAGTTGACCCCGGAACAGGCGGCCAAGAAGGTGCTGGCGGTTGCCTCGACGATCCCGCAGATGACGGTGCTGGGCATCGCCGGGCCCGGCGATCCGCTCGCCAATCCCGAAAAAACCTTCAAGACCTTCGAGCTGATTGCCAGGACCGCGCCCGACATCAAGCTGTGTCTTTCGACCAACGGTCTGGCGCTGCCCGATCACGTCGACACCATCGCAGGCTTCAACGTCGATCACGTCACCATCACCATCAACATGGTCGATCCGGAGATCGGCGCCAAGATCTACCCCTGGGTGTTCTGGAAGCACAAGCGCTACACCGGCGTCGAGGCCGCCAAGCTCCTGACCGACCGTCAGTTGCAGGGCCTCGAAATGCTCACCGCGCGCGGCATCCTGTGCAAGGTCAATTCGGTGATGATCCCCGGCGTCAACGACAAGCATCTGGTCGAAGTCAACAAGGCGGTGAAATCGCGCGGCGCGTTCCTGCACAACATCATGCCGCTGATCTCGGCGCCCGAGCATGGCACCGTGTTTGGCCTGACCGGCCAGCGCGGGCCGACGGCGCAGGAATTGAAGGCGCTGCAGGACTCCTGCGAAGGCGAGATGAACATGATGCGGCATTGCCGTCAGTGCCGCGCCGACGCAGTGGGGCTGCTCGGCGAAGACCGCAGCGCGGAGTTCACCACCGACAAGATCATGGCGATGGAAGTCAACTACGATCTCGACAGCCGCAAGGCCTACCAGGCCAAGGTGGAAGACGAGCGCGTCGCCAAGGTCGCGGCGAAACAGGAAGAGCTGGAGACGCTGGCCGGCGAGATGAGCGATATCAAGCTCTTGGTTTCCGTCGCCACCAAGGGCTCGGGCCTGATCAACGAGCATTTCGGCCATGCCAAGGAGTTTCAGGTCTATGAGCTCTCCACGGCAGGCGCCAAGTTTGTCGGCCATCGCCGCGTCGACCTGTACTGCCAGGGCGGGTTCGGCGATGAAGAGAACCTCGAGACCGTGATCCGCGCCATCAATGATTGTCACGCGGTGTTCGTGGCCAAGATCGGCGGTTGCCCGAAGGCCGATCTGCAGAAGGCCGGCATCGAACCGGTCGATCAGTTCGCCCACGAGTTCATCGAGAAATCCGCGATCGCCTGGTTCAAGTCCTACCTCGACAAGGTCAAGAGCGGAGAGATCGAGCACGTCGAGCGCGGCGATGCCGAAATTCGCCAGGGCGCGCTGATCTCGGCAGCCTGACCCCATCAACGAGCGAATCCCAGGAGCAAGCGATGGCGCTTAAGATCATAGCCTCACAATGCACGAGTTGTTCGGCGTGCGAGCCGGAATGTCCGAACGTGGCGATCACCGAAAAGAATGGAACCTTCGTGATCAACCCGAAGAAATGCACCGAGTGCATCGGTCATTTCGACTCGCCGCAATGCACGGCGGTCTGCCCGGTCGACAATACCTGCGTCATCGACACTTCATTCCCGCGCTACCAGCCACCGGCATAAGGACGATCCCGATGAATTTCACCCTAACTCCTGCGGCGACAAAGTTCATCCGCATGATGATCCGCGCCGATGGCGACGCCGCCAGCGGATTCCGGCTCGCCGTCAGCCCTGGTGGATGCTCTGGCCTGGCTGCCGATATCAGCGTGCGCCGCGAGCCGGCGCAGGGCGAGGCGGTTGTCGAACGCGATGGCGTCAAACTGTTCCTGCCGGCGGAGAGCCGCCTTCTGCTCGACGGCGTCACCATCGATTTCGCCGACACGCCCTCGCAGACGGGGCTGGTGTTCAAGGATCCGAAGCAGGTCTCCTGCTCGAGTCACTAGACGGGAGGCGTGGATGGCTGGATCTGCGGAGCGAGGCGAACCGCAATCCGTCATGGACGCGGCGGTTCTGGCCAATGCGCTGCTCGGCGGCGGGCTGCCGCCCGAGGCTGAATTCCATTTGTGGGAAGCCGGGCTGTCCTACCATCTCGACGATGTCGCCGAGCAGCATCTGCGGGAAGCCCAGGCATTGGCGCCGGGGCACGCCGCGGTGCTGATCGGGCTCTATCGTTTTTATTTCTACAAGGGCCGGCTGGCCGATGCGCTGACGGTTGCAAGGCTCTGTCTGGAGAAGGCGGCGCGCGAGAACAAGCTCGCGGCCGACTGGCAGGATGTCGCGGCCGGCGATGCCGCGTTCGGGCACTACGAGAACATCCTGCCGCGGTTCTACCTCTTTACCCTGAAGGGATACGCGTATTTGCAGATGCGGCTCGGCGACCTCGATGAGGGCCGCGCCGCCGTCATGAAGCTGCTCGAACTCGACCCCAGCGACAAGGTCGGCGCCAGGGTATTGCTCGAAGTGCTCGATCGCATGGGGCTCGACGAAGATGGATGACATCGACGAAGCCTGCGACTGGCAAGGCAACGAAATCGATTGCGGATCCTGCCGCCATCAGGCGCTCAGGGAAGCGGGGCTCTGCCGCCTCAAGCACGCCTGCGTCCATGATCGCTACGCCCGGCGTATCGATCGCTTCTTCAACTGGAACCCGGATCTGTCGAATTCCTACGTGACCCATCCGCATTTCGAGGTGCGCGCGATTGCGGCAAAGCACGCCAGCGTGTTCCTGCTGCCGTCGCTGCTCGACGATCCCGAGGAGACGGTGCGGTGGAATGCGGCACGGCGGTTGCCCAAGCGGTTGGTGCTGCGGCTGCGCAACGACGTTCACCGCGAGGTCAGGATTCGCATCGCTTCAGTGCTCGACGACGCCGATCTGATGCCGATGATGAACGATCCGGACTATTACGTGCGGCTGGTGATCGCACGCCGCATCGCGCCGGCGTTGCTGACGACGATGGTCGGAGATTCCGAGCCGGAAGTCCGTCGCGTCGTGGCGCAGCGGATCCCGGCCGATTGGCTGCTTCGCATGGCCAGCGATCAGGATGCGCTGGTGCGACTGGAGGTCGCCCAGCGGCTGACGCCGCAATTGCTGCCGCGGCTGCGTTACGATCCGGACTGGCGTGTCCGGTATGAAGTGGCGAGCCGGATCGCGGTCGGCGATCTTGCCGACCTGATCCAGGATGGCGATGGCTTCGTGCAGGAAATGGCGCGGTCGCGCCTCACCGGCGGTCGATCATGGGAGTATCCGGCATGAGCAATATTGTCCGTGACAGCGACGTGGTCGAGATCTCCGCGCCACCCGTCTTCAGCTATGGCGAGAAGGTGAAGGCCAAGCGCACCATTCGCAACGATGGCACCTATGCCGGCAAGGAGATCGGAGACATTCTCGCGAAGAAGGGCGAGGAGGGCTACGTCGTCAGCATCGGGACGTTCCTGCAGCAGTTCTATATTTACGGCGTCGAGTTCCTGGAGAGCGGCAATCGCGTCGGGATGAAACGCAAGGAACTCGACCCGGTGCACGCGCGCGACGAGATGGCGGATCTGCCGCTGCCGGAGGCCGCCGCATCATGATCGAACCTCGCATTCCGCGATATCAATGGGGCCAGCGCGTCAAGGCGCTGATCAACCTTCACAACGACGGCAGCTTTCCGGATGCCGCGGTCGAGGCGTTGCTGGTCAACGTCGGCGACGTCGGTGAAATCGTCCAGGTCGGAACCCACACCGAAGAAAACCTTCCGGTATATCTGGTCGAATTCGGCGAGCGTCTCGTGGTCGGCTGTCTCGAAGAAGAAATCATTCCCCTCTAGAATGGAGCAGGCATCGTGCAATCTGCTGTCTTGAGCCGAAACATGGCGCGGCCGTTTGCCCATCCGAACGATCTCGATCGCAAGCGGATCGAACGAAGCCTGCAATCCCGCAGACGATATCGATATGTCACGCCGCAAGTGGTGACGACAGTCGGCGGCTACAGAATCGAAAGCCCGTGCTGTTCGAGGAATATCGACAAGGACGGCGGCATGGTCGACGTCGCGTTGCTGCTGCACGACCCCGATGCGGCGAAATGGGAGTTGTTCCGAAAGGACCACACGAACGGCCTGTGGCAACTCGACTCCACGCACGACCGGCTGCCGGCGGCGCTGGAGCGATTGAACGTCGATCCGCAGCGGACGTTCTGGCAATGAATTTGCATGCTTCCGACTTTGTGATTGGGAACGTCGAGCTGGTTAAATGGCACTAGGACCGGACGAGCTACTGGAGATCGACGGCGTGCTGTCCGCCGCAGACGTCGATGCGCGCGTCCTTGCGCAATTGCGCAACCGGTTTCCACATCTGTCGTGGACCAGATGCGACGCATCCGATGTAGCGGAAGCGCCGTTCCGCACCTATTCGCGCTTTGAAGTGCACCTGGTCGATCGCAGCGATCATTGTGTCCAGATCACGGCGGATCCGGCGCGCGCGACGGGTATCGTTTTGGCGGAGAGGAGCGGGGCGCCATGACCGAACTCGCCATTGTGCAGGACGCGGAACCCGATGACCTCGCCGGTGACAGCAGCGATGAGGGTCTGATCGTGCTGTCGGATCCCGATATCACACTGGCCGAGATCGAGGCTGTCGATCAAATCATGCGGTCGGCGAGACTTTCGAATGGGCCGGTGGTGGAGGAGTTCGAGCAGGCGTTTGCCGCCTATGCCGGCCGTCGATACGCTATTGCCGTTCCCTCCGGCACCATCGGACTCTTGCTGGCGCTGAAGGCATGCGGGATCGGCCCGGACCAGGAGGTGATTGCTTCGCCCTATTCGTTCCGCGAGGCGACCCACGCCATAGCGGTCGCAGGCGCGACGCCGGTATTCGCGGATATCGACTACTGGGCCGGAACGCTGGCGCCGGACAAGGTCGAAGCCCGTATCACCGGAAATACGCAGGCCATCGTCGCAAGCAATAATAACGGACATCCGGCGGCGTGGACGGAATTGCGCGCGATCGCGAAGAAGCACGGCCTGTGGCTGATCGAGGATTCCACCGAAGCGATCGGGTCGCGATATAAAGGCGAACTGGTCGGCAGCTTCGGCGATGTCGCGGTGTTCGATTTCTCGCAACCTTCCGCATTGACTTGCGGCGAGGGTGGCATGGTGGTGACCGATGACGTCGATATCGCGGTGGCCTTGCGGCGGCTGCGCTCTCACCGGCTGGAAGAGCGGGCATCCGTGGTGGTCAGTTCGACCCCACCCTATCAGGCGGCCATGAGCAACATCGCGGCCGCGCTTGGCCTCGCCCAACTGCGGCGGCTGGATGAGATCCTCGAACGGCGGCGGCTGATCGAGCATCTCTACCGCAAATACGTGCAGTCCTTCGAGGGCATCAAGCCGCCTTACGTTGCCCCCGATGTGACCGAGGTAAACTGGTTTCTCTATGTTGTCCATCTCGGGACCCGCTTCACCCGTTCCAGCCGCGACTCCATCGTGGAGGACCTGCGGCTCGAGCAGGTGGAAGCCGCGGCCTACTGCAATCCACTGCATCTGCAGCGGCACTATTTCGAGCGCGGCCATCGCCGCGGCGATTATTTCGTCACCGAGAAGGTGGCGGATCGCGCGGTCGCGCTGCCGTTCCACACCCATCTCACCGAGGACCAGATTTCCTTCATCGTCGAGACGATGAAGGAAGCTTCGATCAATGACGGAGCGGGCGCGGCGATCTACTAGAGCATGACCCGGAAAGGAGTGCAGCGGTTTTCCGAAAAGATCATGCTCAAACAAAAAGATAGACCCTGAACGTGATCGTTCAACAACAGCGAGGAATGAACAAATGTCGACATTGACTGTGCTGCCGTCGGGAAAAACCATCGATGGGGCGGAAGGAACGACCCTGCTGGCCGCCCTTCTCGGAGCCGAGATGGGCATCCTGCATAAATGCGAAGGGCAAGCCAAATGCGGCTCCTGTCACATCTACGTGCAGGAGGGCCGCAAGGGCCTGTCCAAGATCGCGCGCGAGGAAAACGAGCGGCTCGACACCATCGTCGGCATTGGCTCCAAGTCGCGCCTTGCCTGTCAGGCCAAGGTGCTGGGCACCGAGAACGTCACCATCGAGCTGCTGGGCTTCGGTTCCGGCGTCTAGAGCCCTTTCCGTTCCGATTGAATCGGAACGGGGCTCTAGCTTTTTGTTTTGACGCGTTTTCTTCGCGCGAACCGGTATCCACTTCGCTTGAAAACGCTATGAAAAAAGGAGAATAAGATGGAGCCGCACAAAGTCCTGATCCATTTGCGCTTCGCGCCGAACGGCACGGTGGTGGAGATCAGCGAGCGACCGAAGGCGTTGACCCCGCAGGAATGGTTCAACTTCCTGAGCGACAAGGCCGGCAACGCCTATCAGGCCCTGTCGGGAGGCCGCGGCGTGTTCCGGCTGACGGCAGAAGAGGTCGAGGCGTTCAAGGCCGAGTATCCGCCCACCGCGGCATGACGGTCGCCGCGGGCGTCAATTGACAAAGGCGGTCTGACAGGCTGTCTTTTCCGGCATCCGGCCGCCATGCGGCGCGCGGGTGGCCAGCGCCCGAGCCAATAGGCGATCGCGGACACTTCCGCGCGGCATGCTTCATGCAAATGTTGGGTCAGCAAAGCTTTTCGGATTCGCTGCTGGAGCGAGTCCGACAACAATGTCGTCGTTGCGACAGGGTCAGGTATGGCAATGGTCTGCCGCGGAGCTGCCAATGGCCGTCGGGAAGCAGCAAAGGTCTTCGTCATTTGCTCCGCCGACAGTATCGAGCGCAGCAATGCGAAGGCCTTCAGCCTGTTCCGCATCAACGAGGCCGGCGAGAGCCGACCGTTTCCGATCATGGTGATCCGGACCCATGCCGATGACTACATCGGCTATGTCAATTCCTGTCCGCACCAGGGCATCTGGCTCAATTTCGGCGAGGGCAGTTTCTTCACGCGGGACCGGGCCTTCCTGAAATGCGGCCGCCACGGCTCGGTATTCGAGATCGACAGCGGGCTGTGCATCGACGGTCTTTGCAAGGACCGCAGCCTGGAGCCCATCGCGCTCGCCGTCATCGACGGCGAAGTCTGCCTCTGTGGCGTCGAACTGGAGGAAAGCGGACGTCCCGATCCGTTCGACGACGGCGACGAAACCATGGAAATCATGATTCATCCCGAGTAGTCAGAGCGAGCGGCAAACACGATGCAATCGGGAGAGACGGGCATATCGATGGCGATCGACCGGGGCGGTCGGGAGTGCCGGTTCTTCGTGTCCTACAGCGGCGTGAAGCTGCCGTTCAACCTCATCAACGCGATCTCGCCGGAAGCGCTATCGAACCGCAACACCTTCGTCCGCGCCTGGTTCGATCAGGCGGGATTGCTGAGCGGCTTCGACAAGCTGGTCTACGGCGAGGTCGAGCTGTCGCACCGTTACGAATATGACGGCAGCGGCCGGCTGCGGCGGGCTGAGATCGTGATGCTGGACGAGGAGCCTGTTGCCATGAGCTTCGACGAAAAAGGCTCGTTGCTGCCATGACCGTAGCCCAGTTGCTCGAAGCGCTGGCGAAAATGCCGAGGGAGGCCGTGGTTTTGATGGAGAACGGCGGCGGGCTGTCGCGCGTCGACGCGCTTGACTACGTCGAGGAACAAGGGCCGGGTGCGCCGGCCGAAGTGGTGCTGTTGCCGAGCATGGATGAATAGCCTGGAGAGTGATGATGTCCGAGGTCGGAGTGGAAGTGTCGATGTTCGAGCGGATCGGTGGCGCGGTCGCGATCGACCGGCTGGTGGAGGCGTTTTATCTGCGGATGGATACCTTGCCTGAGGCAAAGGTCATTCGCGCCATGCACGCGCCGGATCTGGCGCCGGTCAGCAGCGTTCTCAAGCGCTATCTGAGCGAATGGACCGGCGGCCCAAAGCTGTATTCGCCTGAAAAAGGTCATCCCCGGCTGCGGCAGCGGCACATGGGATTTTCGATCGGCAATGCCGAGCGTGACGCATGGCTGCTTTGCATGCGCGGCGCGATGGCGGAGACGATCGCGGATGCGAGCGCGCGCCAGGAACTCGACGCCACGCTGACCAAGCTCGCCGACTGGATGCGCAATCAGGCCGGCAATCCCCATGACGCCGGAACGGCTCGCCCCTGACGCGTCGTTCCTCAGATCGGGGTTCCGAAAAAATCTTCCTCGGCGCCGCCCCAGGCCTTATGCAGCGCCAGCGCGTTGCGCCACCTCACGGCTTCGGCGTCGTCGGCGTTGCGATGGCTGATCTTGCCGTCGGGGTTGTCGGCGAGCAGGTAGGTCTTTCCGTTGCGGATGAAGCGAATGAGGTCTTTGCTGTCGGTAGGGCGCACGACGCATCGCGGCGCGTCATCGATCAGAATGGTGGTCGGCAGCATCCGCAGGCTCCTCCGTGGCTCCTCGAACTCTAGAATCCGTCTGCCTTGCGGCCCCATGCCGGATGACGCCGATGGCGTTCTCTGCAAACGGCGCGGCGCCCACCTCCGTATAGCGTCCGCATCAATCCATCGATGGTCGGAGATCGTCGGCCGCCTGCTTCTTTTTCTTCTTGTCGACCTTGGCCTGGGCATAGGCGCCGGAATTCTTCAGCGCGATCGGAGCCTGCCCCTCCACATATTGCGAAATCCAGAACGTGGTTCGCTCGAGCGCCTTTTGCGCTGCCTCTTCCTGGTAGCTGTCGCGCTGATCGCAGTTGAAGCCGTGCGAAGCACCGGGATAGGAGAACACGCTCACATCCGGCCGGAAGGCCCGAAACTGGCTCATCGCCTCCAGCGGAATCTGCGCGTCGTTCTCCCCGAAATGAAGCAAGGTCGGCACCTTGCGCTTGGCGCCGTAGTCGTCGACGATTCCGCCGCCGTAATAACCGATGGCACAGGCGAGACCGGTGACTTGATTGCCGGCGGCATAAGCGAGGTAACCGCCCCAGCCATAGCCGACAACGGCAATCTTGCCCGCGCTCTTGAGGGAGTCGACCGTCGCCTGGATCTCGGCGAACGCGCGCTCTCTGCTGACCTGCTGCGCCAAGGCGATGCCTTCGGCCACGCCGGCGTCGTCATAGCCGAGTTCGACATCCGGTCTGATGGAATCGAACAGCGACGGAGCGATGGCGACGTACCCCATTGCGGCGAAGGCGTCGGCAATCCGCCTGATGTGCGGATTGACGCCGAACGCTTCCTGGAGAACCACGACGGCTCCCTTGGGCGCGCCGGGAGGGTCGGCGCGATAGGCCGAGAACGTATGTCCATCGCCCGCTGTCAGCTTGATCATGGCGTCCTCTGATTTCCAACGTCGGCAGTCGCGGGTCGCGCTGCTGTCTCGGTCGGATTCGCTTATGCAGGTAGAGTGCCAGTTGCCGATGATGCTCCGGCCCCGGCGTCGGCCGTCGCAATGGCGGTTTTCGGCGGGTTCTCCGGTCGGTAGCGCCAAATTGTTTTGAAGTCGACAGCCGGACTACAGCAGGCCGAGTTCGAGCTGAACGTCTTCCGACATTTTCGACTTGTCCCAGGGTGGATCGAATACCAGGTTGACCTTCACGCTCTCGACGCCATCGACGTCGCTGACGGCCTTCTGCACCCAGCTCATCATCTCCCCAGCCACCGGGCAGCCCGGCGCGGTCAGCGTCATGTCGATCTCGACGGACCTCTGGTCGCCGGGCGCGATCCGATAAATCAGCCCGAGATCGTAGATGTTCACCGGAATTTCCGGATCGTGCACGGTGCGCAACGCCGCGATCACGGCCTCGATCAGATCATTCGCGTCGCCGGCGACATTCGCCTGCGCCTGCGTGTCCGGCGCCGCAACCGCGCGGTCATCGAGAAATGTCATTTGTTGCCGCCTCCACGATGGGTTGTCGCCCCCACCGGAGTATGTGCAAGCCCGGTGCCATCGCCCGCGCCGCTCAGTCGATGCCCTCGGCGAGCGCTGCGACCACGGACCATCCGACCGCGCCCGCCGGATCCAGTTGTTTCAGCGCGTCGAGCATCTCGCCGGCCTGTCGTGGATTGTCTTGCCGCAGATGGATGAAGGCGAGCGCCTTCAGGGTGTAGAGCGCGAAGCGGCCGGGGCCATCGGGCAACACGGTCTGCGGCCGCCATTGCCGCCAGTCGAGCGGCCACCCGGCCTGGCCGGCCGCCTCCCTCAGGCCGCACTCGGCGGCGTTCTGCGCCTCGCGCAGATGGCCCTGGTAGGTGTGGATCTTGTACAGGCAGAAATAGACAGGCAGCGCCTTCGGCGCGGCGGCAAGCGCTTGCCGGAACAGATCGTCTGCGCGCGACCGGTCATGCCGATAGGCGACAACGCCCTGCTGCA
This sequence comes from Pseudomonadota bacterium, assembly GCA_043811435.1. Taxonomy (GTDB): domain Bacteria; phylum Pseudomonadota; class Alphaproteobacteria; order Rhizobiales; family Xanthobacteraceae; genus Bradyrhizobium. Next base: position 4,023 of record JBDRNF010000308.1, on the reverse strand, counting down.
GCAGCGAATCGATGGCCTCGGGCAACTCTCCGAAATTGATGGAGTCCGCTTCTTTGAACGTTTCAATCATGCGCAGTTTTGAGGATGCCGAACGTGAGCATCCTGCTCACCTCACCAGGTGAAACGAGTGCGGGGCCGCAACCGAGGCCGTCGGCTTGTGCCGTGAAATCGCTTCGGCCACTGCATTCGCGATCAGCCGTCCGCGCTCGTCGGTTCCGGTCCAGTTCGCTTGCCGGCCGCGGGAATCGATCTCGAGCAGTTTTGCGCCGGCTGGCACCTCGGTCCCGTCACGGACAATTCCGCGCAGGATTCCGTCGAACGGCGCGCGCACCGGCATATTTCCCAAATGGCCGACGACGAAATCCTTGAACACCCTCGTGCCGATCTCGATCGCGGTGTTCCATCGCCCGGTGAAATCCGCGCGTACGAACCGTTCACCAACATGGTCGCCGAGCCGCTGCGACATCCCGTCAGGCTGATCGGCGCAGCCCTGATGAATGATGCGCCCTGCCTTCGCCGGCCGGGTTTCGATCGCGATGTCGCAATTGACGCCGGTGGAGAAGCCGGGACCGAGTCCGATCGCCAGGCGGCCGAGCCGGCGCAAATCGGGGGTCGCGCGATATTTCTGCAGTCTGGCGTCGATGAGAATGTCGATGGCCTGAATCACGATAAGGTCGAGGAGTCCGAGCTCCGTGATGGTGACCCCGGATGCCTGCGCGAGGCTGGTGCGAATTTCGAGCCCTGTGTCGCCGCGTCGCGCGCCAATGCCTTCGACTGCAACGCCATCGTCGTACAGGGCGTCGTGGAAGGCCATCTTCCGCCGTATCACCGGAGGCAGCGGGTCATGCGACAACACGGTCCGGTAATTGTTGCGATGTAGCTGCACCGCAACGGCCGAAGCGATTTCGTTGGTGCCGAGAATCACGGCAAATCGAAAGGGAAGGGCGGCCCGCATTTCGCGCTGCTCCGGTATTAAGGTCCAGGCCAGGAAAGCAAGAGCCGGGCCGCGCACGGAAAGCGAGAAATACCAGCGAAATCAGATGTCGACGGCAGGCTGATCGCGACCCAAGTCGCATCCCCAACAGGTCGCGTCCGGCATGTCGGAAACCTGACACCGGTCGGCGTATTGTCTTGCGACAAATCCCTGGCAATTCGATTGCCGTCCCGTCATCTCGATGGTTGCGGCCCGGGTCGGAGCCCCAGGCGGGCATTCTGCAAGTTGGTTTGGAGCTTGCATGGCAACCGCAACCAACCTCTGGAGTGTCGTCATGGCTATGGACGGAGTCGAGATCGAGCGCCTGATCAAGCAGTCCTTCCCGGATGCGCAGGTTGTCGTCGTCGATCTCAGGGGAGACGGCGACCACTACGGCGCGCGCGTCACATCCGAGGCATTCGCGGGCAAGAGCCGGATCCAGCAGCACAAGATGGTCTACGACGCGCTGCAGGGCCAGATGGGCGGCGCGCTTCATGCGCTCGCGCTTGAAACGATCGTGCCGAAATGAATTGACCGGCTTTTGCAACGCGACCGCCAAATCAACTCGATTGCTGAGGACAGAACATGACCAATCCGACGGCTGAGCGCATCAAGGGAATTGTCGCGAGCGACGATGTGGTGCTTTTTATGAAGGGGGTGCCGGCGGCTCCGGAATGCGGGTTTTCCGCCAGCGTCGTGCAGATCCTGACCGGGCTGAACGTGCCGTTCAAGGGCGTCAACGTGCTTGTCGATCCACAGGTGCGCGAAGGCATCAAATCATTCTCGGATTGGCCGACGATCCCCCAGCTCTATGTCAAGGGCGAGTTCCTGGGCGGCGCCGATATCGTCCGTGCCATGTTTCAGGAGGGAGAACTTGCGGCGTTGCTGACCGACAAGGGTATCCTGAGCGGTGCGACATGAGCGAGACGACCGACGTGATTGAGGATGGCGCGTTCACGCTTCCGCAAGTCTACAAGCATCATGTCTTTGCCTGCCATACCCAGCGCCCGCCCGGGCACCCGCGCGGCAGTTGCGGATCGCTGGGCGCCCAACCGCTGTGGGATCGCATGGGCAAGGCGATCGAGGCGCAACGCCTCATCGATATCGGCTTCACCGCCGCGGGCTGTCTCGGCTTTTGCAGCGCCGGTCCCCTGATGGTGGTCTATCCCGAAGGAGTCTGGTATCGGCCGGCCACACCCGAGGACATCGACGAAATCGTCGAATCCCATTTCAAGCAAGGCAAGCGGGTTGATCGCCTGGTCATGGTGCTGACGCGCAGTTGAGCGCGGCAGCTACGGGATCTTCGCTTGCGTCCGTTCTGGTGCACCAGGCCTGATATCCGCCTTCGAGGCTGTAGACCTCGGAGAAGCCGAAATCGGAAAAGATCTGCGCATATTCCTGGCTGGCATTGCCGTGATAGCAGTAGATCAGGATCGGTCGAGCCTTGGGGGTATCGCTGAGGCGCAGCGAGAGCATGGCGGATGAAAGTGTCTGCGCGCCGTCGATGTGCGATTCATCGAATGAGCCGGCATCGCGGGCATCGAGCACCAACAGTTCGGGGCGCGACAAAAGAGCTTCCGCCGTCCGGGTATCGATGCGCTGGAACGCTGTGCGCTGTCTCATGCCGGTTCGCAACGCGAAGGCTCCCTAGAGGACGCTGAGCTGAACCAGCGGCGATGCGCCGCCCCGGCCCAGGATGGTGTCGACTTTCTTGCGGACCGCCTCCAGCGTCAACGGCTTGACCATCGCGCCATGGGCTCCGGCCTTCAGGCCCTCGATCGCGACCGCCTCGTCGGACTTGGCGCAGACGATGAGAATGCGGACCCCGGGGAACTTCGCCGTCAGCTCTCCGATCAGCGCGTTTCCCCTCTGCGCGAGGAAGGAAACGCCGAGCAGCACGACATGCGGCTGCAGCCAGCCGACGCCCTTTTCATAGGCTTCTTCGGGGCTGGTCAATTCGTGGGTCTCGATTTCGTCGTGCAGCATGAACTGTAGCGCGGCGCGGGTGATCTCGTCCTCGTCGATGACGAACACCCGGCGCTGGTCGACAGCTTTCGATGTTTCGACGCCAATCTGCATTTCAGCCTCCGTGAGCTTGCAAGCGTGTCGGGTCGTAGGGCCCACAGTGCTGCTAGCAAATTCCATTCCGGGCGAACTGAACGCTGGGATTTGCGCGGGACAGGACAGCGCGCGCGGTGAACGTGTCCGAGGTGCGCGATGGTCGTGCCAACCTTGTCAGATTTCGAACAGCCACCAGCCGGCCGGACCGAGGCTGTCACGTTCGACACATTGGACAAAAATCCAGAAGTCGGTGTTTCAGAAGCTAAATCATCATCTTAGTACGAATGGCACGCTGGTTGCTATTGAGTCGCCGGAACAAGGAGTGAGGGCTGAGTGCACGCAGACGCCAGACGAGCGATGCGCTCCTTCCCGTAACCCATGTGCCCGGTTCTGTAACGGAAGCAGTCTCGCGCAAACGCGAGGGACTTATTGGCAATCGGTTCATGGAGAACAAAATGGCTGCACTACGACAAATCGCGTTCTACGGCAAAGGCGGTATCGGCAAGTCGACCACCTCGCAGAATACCTTGGCGGCGCTGGCCGAGATGGGTCACAAGATCCTGATCGTCGGCTGCGATCCGAAGGCGGATTCCACCCGGCTGATCCTGCACGCCAAGGCGCAGGACACCAGCCTCAGCCTGGCGGCGGCCGCCGGCAGCGTCGAAGACCTCGAGATCGAAGAGGTCATGAAGGTCGGCTACCGCGACATCAAATGCGTCGAGTCCGGCGGGCCGGAGCCCGGCGTCGGCTGCGCCGGCCGCGGCGTCATCACCTCGATCAACTTCCTCGAGGAGAACGGCGCCTATGAGGACATCGACTACGTCTCCTACGACGTGCTCGGCGACGTCGTGTGCGGCGGCTTTGCGATGCCGATCCGCGAAAACAAGGCGCAGGAAATCTACATCGTGATGTCCGGCGAGATGATGGCGATGTATGCCGCCAACAACATCTCCAAGGGCATTCTGAAATACGCCAATTCCGGCGGCGTG
>JBDRNF010000307.1:0-14728 GCA_043811435.1 Pseudomonadota bacterium | reverse complement strand
TTCACCCCACCCCGCCGCTCATTTCATTCGCGTCGACCCAAGAGCGAGCTTAGCTCGTCTCGGCCCCTCCAGGGGAGGGTAAGTAAGGGTGCCGTCGCCGAGGCACTACCGGTTGAACAACTGCCGCAGCACATCGTCCATGGCCGGGCTGTCCTGGCTGCCCTCGGGCGCTGTCTCGCCCGGCGCCGCCGGCGCCGCCGGTATCGACGGCAACGGGGAGGCCGGCGCGGCGAGGCTGCGGCTCGGCCGCTGCGCCGGCGGCTGGCTCGATCCCTGCCGGCCCAATCCGCCCTGTCCTGATCCACCCTGGCCCAGCCCCTGCTGGATCAGATTGCCCAGGGTTTCGCCGAGCTTGCCGCCGAGTATGTCGTTCAATCCGCCGCCGGGCGCGGCTCCGCCACCGGCCGCGCCGCTGCCGGGTTGCCCGCCGCCCAGCCCGCCCAACAGTCCGTCCAGTCCGCCGCCGTCCTTGCCGAACAGGCCCTGGCCCATCTCCCTCAGCTTCGCATAGGCCGCGTCGGGATTATCCAGCATGCCCGCCATATCGGGATAGATGCGCGGCTCGGCCCACGGCCCGTCGATCATCACGGGAATGCCGAGCCCGACCGGATCGGCGGCGCGGCCCTGGCCTTCGGTGGTCAGGACCAGTTTCGGCTCGACCCGAAACGCGATCTGCTTGGTGCCGAGGTCGATGGTGCCGATGCCGGTCATCTTCACCAGCGGGCCGACCAGATTGAGATCGGTGGTGGCGGCCTGGCCCCTGTCGATCTTGAACGAGGCGGAGAGCTGGCTGAGGTCGGTGGCCTGGTCCGGCCCTTGCTGCCATCCTGACAGCGTGCCTGAGGTCAGCGCGCGGATCATTTTGGCGACGTTGAGCCCGCGAATGGCGCCGTCCTGGAACACGGTGAACACCGTGCCGTTGAGATTGGACATGATGGCGCGCGCGCTGGCGCCGGTGGAGCGCACCGCGATCTTCGCCTGCATCTTGCCGTCAAGCTTGTCGAAATCGGCGACGCTGCTCAAAAGCGGCAGCGCGCGGACGCCGGCGAGATCGCTGCGCAGCGCGAAGCTCGGCTCGGCCGCCGACGCATCGGCGGTGATTTCGCCGCTGGCCTGGCCGCCATAGGCGCCGAGATTGGAAAACCGCACCTTGAGCACACCGCTGCCGAGCGTGGCGTCGATCGCGGCCGGCGCGAATTGCGCGCCGCCGACCGCAAGCTCGGCGGCGGAGACGCGCACCTGCGCGTCGACATAGTTCAAGCCGCTGAGGTCGAAGGTCGCATTGCTCCAGGGCTGCGCGCCGGAGGTCCCGTGCGGCGTGGCGCCGCCGAGGTCGAGCCGCTGGAAATCGAGATCGAGCTTGAGCAGCGGCTTGCTGGCGAGATCGACCGAGGCCCAGCCGTTGAAGGCGGCGTCGCCGAGCATGCCCGACAGGCCGTTGATCATCACGGTCGAGCCGTTGAGCCGGACCCCGGCCTTGGCCGACACCGGCGCCTGCAGCTGGCCTGGCGCCTCGAGCACGATCTCGACAGGAATATTCTGCCGCTCCAGCGGCGGCGCCGGCACCGTCGCGTTGATGTCGAATTTGAGCGGATGATCGCTGGCTTTGGCGGTGCCGGTGATCCTGACCTTGCGGTCGGCGTCGATGATGGCTTCGGCGTTGATGGCCTCGAGGCGATTTTCCACGCGGTCGCGCAGGTTGGAAAAAATCACCGTGCCGTCGGTCACCGTGATGCGGTCGATCGCGGCGTTGTCGGTGCTGCCGGGAGCCGGCGCCGGCCTGGCCGATGAGATCAGCTGTCCCGAGCGTTCGCGCAGCAGCGGCACGTGCAGCACGGGCTTGCTGATGACGAGTTCGGTGACCTGCGGGCGGCCCGCCCAAAGGCTCGCCAGCGTCACGTCGGCCTGCACGCTGCCGACGGTGACGCGGCTGGAGCCGTCGCGGTCTTTCGGATCCTGCAGGGTGACGTCGTTCAGCGTCACGTTGAGCGACGGCCAGATCCCGATCTTGCTGGCGCCCGCGATGGTCAGCCGGTAGCCGGTTTCGCGCTCGACCCGCGCCTGGATCTCCGAAGTCAGGAAACCCGAGGGGACGCCGATCACCAGCAGCAAGCCGGCCACCACGATGACGGCGACGATGGCGGCTCCGGCGATTTTCACTATTCTCATGTCGTGATCCCAGACCGGCCCGCCGCATTCGAATTCAGCCCGGCCGTATCGGCACGGACGCTTGCGCTCGCAAGCTTATCCCGGAACGGGAAATCGCTCAAAGAGAGCCAAAAATAATCCGAAGGTGCTGCAAAGTTATGTGACTTATGACACACTTCGGAGCGGGCAAACTTTGCTAACGCCCATTCTGACGATCTCGAATCCTCGCTGGAAGGCATTGCAATGAGTAAAGCGGCCGAATTTGCGGTCATTCTGAAGATGAACCCGATGTTCTCGGATTTGGGGTCCGATGAATTGCAGCGGATCTCCAGCCTCTGCCATACCCAGCATCTCGGGGTGGGCGAGATGCTGTTTCAGAAGGGCGATCCCGGCGACGCTTTGTTCGGGGTCCGCCGCGGCCAGATCCGGATCGAGACCGGGGCCTCGGACGGCAGCCGCCTGACCCTGAACTTCCTCGGGCCCGGCGATCTGTTCGGCGAGGTCGCGGTGCTCGACGGCCAGAGCCGCACCGCGGACGCCACCGCCGGCGAGCCGACCGAATTGTTCGTGCTGCGGCGCGAGGATTTTCTGGCCCATCTCGAACGCGAGCCCCGCGTCGCGGTCAAGCTGATCATGCTGCTGTGCCAGCGCATCCGCTGGATGAGCGAGCGGATGGAGGAATCCATGCTGCAGCCGCTGCCGGTGCGGCTGGCGCGCCGGCTCTGCGCGCTATCGTCGGATTTCGGCTCCGAGGTCCACATCTCGCAGGAACAGCTCGGCGTGTTCGTCGGCGCCGCCCGCGAAAGCGTCAACCGCCAGCTGCAGCTGTGGCGCAAGGACGGCATCCTGGACCTGCAGCGCGGCCGAATCCTGCTTCAGAACATGACCAAGCTGACGGCAGTGGCGAGAAACGATTAGAGCCGGCCGAAACGCCGTGCCTGGAACCATACAGGCAGAGCCGGGTTTCCCAAGGTTGGGGTTGCCGGGGAGAATTCAATGCAGGGAAGTCAGCGGTTCGACGCGTCATTGTCCGACGATGGCCGCTACCGCATGCTGATCGAGGCCATCACCGACTACGCCATCTATATGCTGGATGCCGACGGCATCGTGTCGAGCTGGAACCCGGGCGCGCGGCGCTTCAAGGGCTACGACGCCTCCGAGATCGTGGGCGAGCATTTTTCACGCTTTTATACCGAAGCCGATCGCGCGGCGGGATTGCCGCAGCGGGCGCTGGAGACCGCCGCCCGCGAAGGAAAATTCGAGAACGAAGGATGGCGCGTCCGCAAGGATGGCACCCGGTTCTGGGCCTATGTCGTGATCGACCCGATCAGGGACGGCTCCGGCCAGGTCGTCGGCTACGCCAAGATCACGCGCGATCTGACCGAGCGGCGGCTGGCCGAGGAGCAACTCAGGCGAAGCGATGAGCAATTCAAGCGGCTCGTCCAGGGCGTCACGGACTACGCGATCTACATGCTGACGCCCGAGGGCCTCGTCTCGAGCTGGAACGCGGGTGCGCAGCGGATCAAGGGCTACCGCGCCGAGGAAATCATCGGGCAGCACTTCTCCAGGTTTTATACCGAGCAGGACCAGCGCGCGGGCGCCCCGCAAGCCGCGCTCGAAACCGCCGCGCGAGAGGGCAAGTTCGAAAAGGAAGGCTGGCGCCTGCGCAAGGACGGCAGCCGATTCATCGCCAGCGTCGTGATCGATCCGATCCGCGCCGAGGATGGAACGCTGCTCGGCTTCGCCAAGATAACCCGCGACATTACCGAGCGCAGAAAGACCGAGCGCGCGCTGCAGGAGACCCGCGACGCCCTGTTCCAGTCGCAGAAGATGGACGCGATCGGACAGCTCACCGGCGGCGTCGCGCATGATTTCAACAATCTCCTGATGGCGGTGCTGGGCAGCCTCGAATTGCTGCGCAAGCGCCTTCCCGACGATCCCAGGACGATACGCCTGGTGGACAACGCCATGCACGCCGCCCAGCGCGGCGCCGGGTTGACGCAGCGGATGCTGGCCTTCGCCCGCCGGCAGGAACTCAATCCGGTGACGCTCGACGTTGTGGAGCTTGTTCGCGGCATGACCGACCTACTGCACAGTTCACTCGGCGCCACCGCGCAGATCAGGATGGAGTTTGCCTCCGGACTGAACAAGGTGCTCGCCGATCCGAACCAGCTGGAGCTGGCCATTCTCAATCTCGTCGTCAATGCGCGGGACGCGATGCCGAAGGGCGGGTCGATCGTCATCACCGCGACAGAGAAGACGATCGCGGGCGCGACCGACCTGAAGGACGGAAATTACGTCTGTCTGTCGGTGACTGACAACGGCTGCGGAATGGATGAAGCCACCCGCCGGCGGGCGCTGGAGCCGTTCTTCACCACCAAGGGCGTCGGCAAGGGCACGGGACTCGGGCTTTCGATGGTTCATGGCATGATCCAGCAGTCCGGCGGCAGGTTCGTGCTCAGGAGCAGCAAGGGCGAAGGCACCACCGCCGAGCTTTGGCTTCCGGTCGCGGCCGGTCCTGACCTCGTTATGAACGGAGCCGACGCGAAGCAGCTCAATGGAAAGGAAGGTCCTCTCCTGATCCTCGCAGTGGATGACGATGCGCTGGTGCTGCTCAATACCGCGGCCATGCTGGAAGACCTCGGCCATACCGTGCTGGAGGCGAATTCCGCCAGCAGCGCGTTGGAAATCATCCGGCGCGAGGACAATATCGACCTCGTGATCACCGATCAGGCGATGCCGCACATGACAGGCTCCGATCTGGCGGCGGCGATCAGGCTGGAAAAACCCGGCATGCCGATCATCCTGGCGACGGGATTCGCCGAGCTGCCGCCGGGCGCCGACGAAGGCTTGCCCAAGCTGTCGAAACCGTTTCTGCAGCAGCAATTGGCGGATGCGATTGCGAGAACCGTTGCGTCCTGAACCGGAGACGGTCCGCAGCTTCGCTAGATGTTGAAGTACACCTCATGCTGAGGAGCGAGCAACGCGAGCGTCTCGAAGCATCGGCAGCAAGCGAGTCATCGAATCAATTTTTCAGATCGATCCGCTTCCTCGATAAGGCCTGCCGCTGTCGCCCCTGGTTGTAGTCAGGTTGACGGTCAACTCCAATTATGTCGGCTAACGTACTTTGATCCTGCTGCCCTGCAGGGCGTGGACGATTTGACGCAGGCGCGGGAACCAATGATACCTTGCTCGATGTGGCTGCGTTTGGTCGGCTCATTTTGCTGAGGATTTGCCCGTAAGGCATTCGGAGGCTGCTTGGGGAGCAGCCGCGTTTCCCAATGACGAACAATGTTCAGTACTGCAACCGCCATAACGCGGCTGCGGTAGCGCAACCGTATTCACTCGATACTTTTTTTAGAATGGAGCAACACAATGATTACCAGTCGTAAGCCGGTGCCGACGCACCGCAACGTGTCCAGGACAAAGCCATCCAGGGCGAGGTTACTGGCGCTGCTTGCCTTTGCCGTTGCCATGACAGGCCTCTCAGGCCTGTCGGCGCCAGACGCGAATGCGCTGCCGCTCGCCCTTGCGAAGAGCGCGGACGTCGAGCACGTAACCGTCATGGTCCGCGATGGCTGCGGGCGTGGCATGCGCTTCAGCAACAGGCGGCAAACCTGCGTCGAAGCATTCGACGACCGTCGCGAGTTTCGCGACGAACCGAGGCGTTTCGTCCGCGACGAATGCGGCCGGGGCCAGCGCTTCAGCAACAGCCGTCAGAGGTGCGTCTGGATCGACGAACGCCGCAAGGTTGACGACGGTGAAGTTGCTGCCGGCGTTGCGCTTGGCGTGCTCGGCGCCATCATCGGCAGTTCCGGCAACAACAATGGCAACCGGCACAACAACCGCAACAACAATCAAAACCACAATAATCAAAACAATGGCGGTCGCCACCGCAACTAGGGACGACGAACTCGACCTGCCCCGGTTCGGGCGGTGGACGTAGTCAAACAGCCCGACGAGCCCCTCGCTCGGATCGCAACTTGCGATCCGGGCGGCGGGAGATCTGAGGCGGTCACCAAGTCAAGTTTGTGGCCCGAAGGAACGCTTGCGAATCCGGGATGCAGGCTTCGAAATTGGAATCAAACTCTCACAACGTCATTGCGAGGAGCATAGCGACGAAGCAATCCAGCTTCGCGGTTGTCGCGGCCAAGCTGGATTGCTTCGCTTCGCTCGCAATGACGTTGATAGGCTCCCCCACCCGGGCGTCACAGCGTAGGACGCCTAAGTTCTACTCCGCCGCGGGTGAATGCGCGACGATCGGCGGCGGCTTATGGCCGCCGGAATGATCGTCCGGTCCGGGCTCGTTCTCGCCGCGGGAGGCCAAGAGCTTGCTGCCGAAGCGCCAGATCAGGGCGCCGACGTCGTCCATCAGGATGAACATCGCCGGCACGAACACCAGTGACAGCAAGGTCGAGAACAGCAGGCCGCCGATCACCGCCAGCGCCATCGGGGAGCGGAATTCGCCGCCGGCGCCGAACGCGAGCGCCGAAGGCATCATGCCGGCCGCCATCGCGATGGTGGTCATGACGATGGGACGCGCGCGCTTGATGCCGGCGTCGATCATCGCGACATCGCGCGGCTTGCCCTCGCGCATCGATTCGACCGCGAATTCCACCAGCATGATGGCGTTCTTGGTGACGATGCCCATCAGCATCAGGATGCCGATCCAGACCGGCGTCGTCAGCTGCTTGCCGGTCAACAGCAGCGCCGCGATGGCGCCGCCGATCGAGAGCGGCAGCGAGAACAGGATGGTGATCGGCTGCAGGAAGGTGCCGAACAACAGCACCAGCACCGCATAGACCATCATCAGGCCGGTGGTGATCGCGGTGGCGAAACCTTCCGACAGTTCGTTCAGGCTTTCGGCGTCGCCGGAGGGGCTGACCTTCACCCCCTTGGGCAGGCTCTTCATGACCGGCAGGTCGTAGATCAGCTTGGTGGCATCGCCGAGCGCGGCGGAGCCGACGAGGTCGGCGGCCACGGTGGCCTGGCGCTCCCGGTCGTAGCGGTTGATGCTGGTCGGCCCCTGGTCGAGCTTGATGTCGGCGACCACCGATAGCGGCACGCCGCCCTTTTCGCCGCGTTGACCCAGCGGCACCCGCAGTTGCTCGAGGATCTGCAGGTCGCCGCGCGCGCCGTCCTCGAGCTGGACCCGGATCGGCACCAGCCGGCCGCCGGCGTCGAATTTCGCCAGCGCCGGGCCGACGTCGCCGATGGTGGCGACGCGGATGGTCTGCGACAGGCTCTCGGTGGAGACGCCGAGCCTTGCGGCCAGTTCGGCCCGCGGCTGAATGCGAAGTTCCGGCCGGTCGAGCGAAGTCTCCGAGATCACGTTGGCGATGATCGGAATCCGCTTCATCTGCGTTGCCAGTTCGCTGGCGACGTTGCCGACGATGTTGCTGTCGACGCCGGTGACGACCAGCGAGATCGCGCGCAGGCCGTTTTCGTCGAGGAACCAGTAGCGGATGTCGGGGACGCTCTCGAGGTCGCCCGATATCGCCAGCTCGAGCTCGCGCTGGGTGATGTCGCGCTCGGTCTTTGGCGTATAATTGATGATCAGCGCGGCGCGGCGCACCTCGAACAGGCCCGGAGGCACGCGGCCGCCATCGACGAACACGCTCTTGATCTCGGGCCGCTTGCGCAGGCGCGCCACGATCTCCTCGGTGACCTTCTCGGTATAGGCGAGCTGCGACCCCGGCGGCAGCTCCATCGCCAGCAACGAGCGCGCGGTGTCCTGCGCCGGCAGGAAGCCCTGCGGCAGCAGCGTGATGCTCCAGACCGAGACGGCCAGGGTGCCGAAGCCGGCCAGCACGGTGATGAAGTAGTGTTTCACCGACCAGGTCACGAGCTTCGTATAGGTCTTCAGGATCCGTCCCGGCGGCGGGTCCTCGTGCGGATGGTCCTTCAGGAAGTAGGCGGCCAGCACCGGCGTGACGAAGCGGGCGGCCAGCAGCGAGAAGAACACCTGCACCGACACCGTGATGCCGAATTGCTTGAAGAATTGCCCGGCGATGCCGGACATGAAGCTCGCCGGTGCGAAGATCGCGATGATGGTCAGCGAAATCGCGATCACGGCGAGGCCGATCTCGTCGGCGGCTTCCAGCGCGGCGCGATAGGGCGACTTGCCCATTCGCATGTGGCGCACGATGTTCTCGATCTCGACGATGGCGTCGTCGACCAGGATGCCCGTCGACAGCGTGATGGCGAGGAAGCTGACCAGGTTCAGCGAGAATCCCAGCATGTCCATCGCCCAGAACGCCGGGAAGATCGACAGCGGCAGCGAGACCGCGACGATGATGGTGGCGCGGATGTCGCGCAGGAACAGCAGCACGACGATGACGGCGAGGATGGCGCCTTCGAACAGGGTCGAAATCGCGGCTTCGTAATTGCCCTTGGTGAAGTCCACCGAGGTGTCGATCAGCTTGAGGTCGACGTCGGGATAGGCGGTTTTCAGCGCGTCGATGCGCTTCTGCACGGCGGCGGCGACCACCACGTCGCTGGCGCCCTTGGACCGCTTGATGCCGAGCGCCACCACCGGCTCGCCGTTCAGGCGCGCGAAGGTGCGGCGATCGGCGATGGTGTCGGTGACGGTGCCGAGATCGTCGAGGCGTACCTCGCCGCCGCCGAACAGCGGGATCATGGTGCCGGCGAGATCGTTCAGGGTCTTGGCGCCGGCCAGGGTGCGGATCGCCTGATCGTTCTTGCCGATCTCGGCGCGGCCGCCGGCGAGATCGACATTGGTGCCGCGCAGGATCTGGCTGACATTGACGGCGGTAAGCCCCGCCGCCTGCAGCCGGTCGGGATCCAGCGACACCAGGATCTCGCGCTCGACGCCGCCGATGCGCTCGACCTGGGCGACGCCGCGCACGCCCTGCAGCGCGCGTTTGACGACGTCGTCGACGAAGTAGGACAGTTGCTCGGGCGTCTTGCCGGGCGAGATCGCGGCATAGGTGACGATCGGCAGGCCGATCACGTCGACGCGCTGGATCAGCGGCTCGTTGACGTTCTGCGGCAGGTTGGAGCGAACCCGGGTGACGGCGTCCTTGACGTCGTTCAGGGCCCGGTCGGTGTTGGTCTCGAGCGCGAACTGGATCGTGGTCAGCGACAGTCCGTCGGTGATCGACGACGAAATGTGCCGCACGCCCTCGACGCCGGAGACGCCGTCTTCGATCGTCTTGGTGACCTGCGATTCCAGCTCGGCGGGAGCCGCGCCGAACTGCGAGACCGCGACCGAGATCACCGGAATGTCGGCGGAAGGCAGCCGCGTCACCGCGAGCTTGGTGAAGCTGACCCAGCCCAGCACCAGAAGGATGATGGAGAAAACGATCGACGGCAGCGGATTCCGGATCGACCAGGCGGAGATATTCAGTGCCATCAGCGTACCCGCGTTCGATCGAGTTCCTCGGCAAACATGGTCTTGACCTGGTCGCCGTCATGCAGAGAACTGCCGGCGTCGGCGACGACGATTTCGCCGACGTCGAGCCCTTCGAGAATTTCCGTTGACGTGTCGGACACCAGTCCGACCCTGACTTTCCGTGTCTCGATGACGCTTCCTTTGACCACCTGGACGGTCGAATGGTCAATGGCGGTGCGCGGAATGGCGACGCCGCAACTGCGCTTGGCGTCGATGCTGGCGCGGGCAAACATGCCGATCTTGAGCGACGGATTGTTGGTCAGCGAGATCCGGATATGCCCGAGCTGGGTGGCGCGGTCGATCTGCGGGGAGACCTGCCGCACGCGTCCGATCAGGTCGGGCACGTTGTCCCGGCTGACCCGCGCGCTGGCGCCGGGATTGAGTTTCAGCATATGGATCGCCGGCACTTCGGCGTCCAGTTCGATTTCGTTGTTGACGGAAATCCGGAACATCGGGCCGGCCTGCGGCGAGGCGGGCGCGCCAGCGATGGTCCGGACTTCGGTAACGAGGCCGGCGGCCGGCGCGCGCAGCACGGTCGGGCCGGGCCGCGTGCCGGGCTGCTGCGGCGGCGGCGTCAGCCGCGCCAGTTCCTGATTGTCGGTGACGATGTCGCCTTCGCGCACCAGCACCTCGGAAACCCGGGAGCCCTCCTGCTCGACGCCGACCACGGCTTCGCGGCGCGGTACGATGAAGCCGGTGACCCGGACCAGGTCGGAGAAGCAGGCATTGGTGCTCTTGGTGACGATGACCATCGCCTTGGCCGGAATTTCCTTTTCCTCGGGACGAGGGCGGTGCCCGATCCAGTAATACACCCCCACCGCGACCACGACGACCACTCCGATCGCAGGCTTGAGATATTCGGAGAGCTTCATCGCCGGATCAATCCAGACCTGTCGGGAGGGAGGTATGAAGACGCATGCATGGCGTTTTCTTTATAGCGTTTTCCGGCGAAGTGGATACCGGCCCGCGCCGGAAAAATGCGTCAAACAAACACCGGGCCTCCGTTCCGACGGCATCGGAACGGAGGCCCGCGATGGAAACTCTACCCAGCGCCACGATCCGCTTTGCGCGGGACTATTGCCTGGACGCGGTGGTCTTGTTGTCCATGTTGACGACCTGCACGCGGCGGTTGGCTTCCGCCAGCGGCTGGCCGGGATCCTTCAGCTTGGTCTCGCCGTATCCGACGGTCACGAGGTCGGCGTCGGCGATGCCGTATTTGTCGGTCAAGTAGCGCTTGATCGAGTCGGCGCGCCGCTCCGACAGGTCCTGGTTGTAGCCCTCGCTGCCGGCGGCGTCGGTATGGCCGGCGACGATGAAGGTCGAGCCCTTCAGGTCGGGACTGCTCAGCGCCTTTCCGAGCGCCTGCACCGCGGACATCGACTTGGCGCTGATCTCGGCCGAGTTGTAATCGAAGGTGATTTCCAGATCGATATTCGGCTTGTCCTTGGCGAGGGTGGCGATTTCCTCGCGCTCGGTGGCCGATAGCGAACGGCTGGACCGGCCGCGGATCTTCTGAACGAAGCGGCCTTCCTCGGCGGAAATCACCGGCTCGGTCTGCTGCGGACCGACCGACAGGCCGCGGGTCAGCGGCTTCTTCGCCGGCGCCAGCGCCCGCAGGATCTGATCCTCGGTGACGTTCTGGGCGACGACGGCTCCCATTCCGAAAGACAGCGTGGCGCCGATCGTCACGATCGAAAGGATTGCGGTGAGATTCTTCCTTCCAGAGATCTTTGACATTGCCAGTCCCTCCTGCGCTGCTCGCGCGGTTCCAATCGATTCTCAAAAACGCCGCCGGACAAATCGGGTGCTGGCCCGTCGCCGTTCCGGCTCGGCAAGTTTCTTGGTTTTGTCTCTGCTGCCCGCCCCAGGGTTCAGGCAGCGCCGGCCGATACAATCAAATAATCCTCAGCGTACCCCGTAACCCGCGAATTCCTTGACAATATTCGGATCCATGGCCTTGGCATTGGCGATGTCCAGTTCGCCCTCGGCAATCGAGCCGTTTCGCTGCTTGGCGAGGCCGCGGCCGTACAGCGACGAGGTCAGCCGCGGGTTGATCTTGAGGGCGGCGTCGAAATCGGCGATTGCATTCTTGGTCTGCCCGTTCTTCAGGTTGACGAGGCCGCGGCTGTCGAGGGCGTCGACGAAATTCGGGCGCAGCCGCAGCGCTTCATTGCAATCCTTCAGGGCGGCCTGCAGGTCGCCGATCACGGCGCGGGCCCAGCAGCGGTTGTTATGCGCTTCCACGTCCTTGGGGTTCAGCCGCAGCGAGTTGTCGAAATCCTTGATGGCGAGGCTGTAGGCGCCCTTGCTGGCATAGACCTGCCCGCGCCGGTACAACGCGGCGCCATCGTCGGGATTGGCGGCAAGCCTCGTGGTCAGGCTCTTGATGGTCGGGTCCTCGGCCGGCGCCAGTGCCGTCGGCGCCTCGGTCTTTTCCGGCTCGCTCTTTTCAGCCTCGGGCGGCGTGATCACGACCTCGGCCGGCTTCGGCGGCGGCGGCGTTTCGACACGCGGCAGCGGCGGGGGCTCGACGCGCGCGGCCGGCGGTTGTTGGGGGGGGGCTTGCGGCGTCGCCTTGGGAAGTGCCGGGGGTGCCGGTTTCGCCTGGGGCGTCGCCGGCGCCGGAGGAACCCGCGGCGGCAGCGCCGCTACCTGGCCTGCCGGCTTGGCGCCCGGGATGAAGGAGAAATCCTCGGCTAGAGAGGACGAAATCCACGGCACCTGCTCGCTGCGGGAGGCGCGGGTGACGCCGACCCGGGTCCGGTTCAGGGTCTCTTCGGCCATCAGGTCGGGAACGCGAATTTCCTTCAGCAATTCCTTCACGAACAGGCTGCGGTCGCCGCCATTGTCGCTGACCACCGAGGAGAGCGCGGCCGAATACATCACCAGCGTTCCGTTCGGCGCGATCACGGGCGCGAGGCCGGCGGAGAAGCTGCGAAACCGGCGTTCGAACGGGTTGCGCCTGGAGGCGTCGATCAGGGCGATCTTGACGCCGGCGCCGCGGCTGTTGATTTCGCCGAGCACCGTCTCCAGGCTGAAGCCATCGCGGCGAACGTCGGGTTCGGTCCAGATCTGGGCGTCGACCGGGATCATGTAGCTCTGGCGGGCGGACTGGATGCCGTATCCGCTGAAGAAGATCAGCGCGACCGAGCCGGGCTTGATCTTTCCGTAGAGCTTTTCGAAGGCGCGCCGCATGGCGTCGCCGGTCAGGTTTTCGCCGATCTCGACGTTGAAGCCGTCGCGCTTGAGCTCGTCGGCGACGGCCCGGGCATCATTGATCGGCTCCTTCAGCGGCGCTTCGGCGTCGGGATATTTGGCATTGCCGATAACAAGCGCAAAGCGTTCGGCGCCCGCGGCGGCGGCCGGGACAATGGGGAGCAGCGACAAAACCGTAATCAGCAATATTGCGAAGCGGATTCTCATAAAACAGCAGTCCAGCCAATCAGGCGCCGACACCAGCCCACGCCTCGGCGACCTTACTCTACGGAAACCGCATTATCAAACCGGGCCGGCAAGTCCTGTCAACCGTTTGCGAAGCCGATCGTAGCAGCGACAATTAACCGCGACGTGTCAGGGGAATAAATCCCGAATAAATCCCACGCTGGCCTCGGTCGTCCATGGCCGTGGAACGGTGCGGGTTCCGCGCGTGGTGCGCTGCAGCGGCCCAGCCGGCCCGAACCGTCCGGTTTGACCTTTCCGGGCGGCGGTGGCTTAGCTTCAGGGCAATCCAGACAAATCGGACCATCCAAACCAAGAAGAAGCACCCGATGGGAAACGCCTACGAGATCTACGCCCTGCGCTATGCCACGATGTCGCCGCGCACCCCCCAAATGAACTACCTGCAACCGGACCCGCACGAGACCACGGCCCAGGACCTCGACTACTTCGTCTGGCTCATTCGCGGTGGCGGCCGCGACATCCTGGTCGACACCGGTTTCAACGCCGAGGAGGCGCAGGCGCGCGGCCGCAAGCTGACGCTCAATCCGGTCGATGCGCTGGCGCGCTTCGGCGTCGATGCCGACTCCATCAAGGACGTCATCGTCACCCATCTGCATTACGACCATGCCGGCAATCTCGATCGCTTCTCCAAGGCGCGGTTTCATCTGCAGGACCGCGAGATGAGCTACGCCACCGGGCGCTGCATGTGCATGGGCGCGCTGCGCCATCCGTTCTCGGTGGAGCACGTCACTTTGATGGTCCGTCACGTCTTCAGCGAGCGCGTCACCTTCCACAACGGCGATGGCGAGGTGGCGCCCGGCGTGACCCTGCATCGTGTCGGCGGCCATTCCGACGGCCTGCAGGTGGTGCGGGTCGAAACCGCGCGCGGACCGGTCGTGCTGGCGTCGGACGCCTCGCATTACTACGGCAACATGCATCGCCGCAGCCCGTTTCCGATCGTCTATAATGTCGGCGACGTATTCGATGGCTGGGACATCGCGCACCGGCTGGCCGGCCATCCCGACCGCGTGATCCCCGGGCACGATCCGATCGTGACCGAAATCTACCCGCGCGCCAGCGGCACGGCGGATGCATGGTCGTTGCACGTGGCGCCCTCGCGCTCGTTCGTGAAGTAGCTTCGGAGTTTACAATGATCACACGCTTCCCCGGATTGACGCCGACACGCAGCCGCGCCGTCGTTCACGGCGACCTCGTGCTCACCGTGGCTGTGGCGCCCGATCCGGTGACGGACTCGATGTACGAGCAGAGCGCCAGGGCGCTGGCTCGCATCGACGAGAGCCTCGCGCTGTGCGGCTCCGACAAGAGCAAAATCCTGTCGGCGATCGTCTACATCAGCGATATGAAACGCAAGAACGAGATGAACCGCGCCTGGGACGAATGGGTCGACAGCAAAAATCCGCCGATGCGCGCCTGCCTCGGCGTCGAACTCGAACCGCCGCATATCGTGGAAATCGTGGTGACGGCGGCGAAGTGAGGCGGGGGGCACATTTGAGCGCGCCGGTCCTTTCGACTCACACTCCGTTGTCGTCGCCCGGCTCGACCGGGCGATCCAGTACACCGCGGCTTCTCGGTTCTATCGCTGGCGTCTCTGGAATACTGGGCGGATTCAACCGGTCGTCGCAACACCTAGCACAGGAGGTTGCGATGAACGAGCTGGTATTGGATGGCGACAAGCAGTTGGCTTTGCGAACGCCGCGGCGTTCTCAA